>CAVTDU010000023.1:0-28208 GCA_963733565.1 uncultured Gammaproteobacteria bacterium | reverse complement strand
ACGCTGTTCGGGCTGCTGGCCGCGCTGCTTGCGACCGCCTGGTACTGGCACGACAGCCTCGGGGCCCGGGAACGGGCCAACGAAGCCGCCTTCGAGACCTGCCAGAGCACCGCCGCGAGCCTGCTCGACGGCACGGTGGCGTTCCGGCGCCTGCGGCTGGTTCGCGTCGGCGGCGGGTCGCTGCAACTGCGCCGAACGTACGTCTTCGACTACACGCGGGACGGCAACACCCGCCAGCAGGGATTCGTCGTGCTGACCGGGCGCACGGTGGACAGCGTCGGACTCTAGGCCCGGGCCTATCGCTTCGGCCGCGCCCGGGGCTAAGCTACCTCCCCCGACCTTGACCAGCTACGGCAATACCGACGATGGCGGAAGCGAGCGACAACGTCGACACCGAGACGTTCCGGCACCTGGAACGCCTGCGTGCGCTCAGGATCGAGCACCGTGATCTCGACGACGTGATCCACCGCCTGCAGCTCGACCTGTACATCGACCAGGTGCAGATGCGGCGGCTGAAGAAACGCAAGCTCATGATCAAGGACCAGATCGCGCGCCTCGAGAGCCAGCTGATCCCGGACCTCAACGCCTGATTCGATGCAGCAGCCACTGCAAGCGGCCAGCGAGGCCATCGACCGACTCCTGCAGCCGACGAACCTGCTCCAGCTGGCGGTCATCGCAGGTGGAGCGGCTGCTCGGCTGGTGGATCGCGAGCCGGGTGCGCCCCCGGCTCGCGAGGGCCGACGCGCCGGACGACATGGCCGGCCGGGCTCGCGAAGCGGCGTGGGTCGCGGCGCCCTACGCGATCATCCTGCTGATCGTTGCCGCCGCGGACGGCCTGTTGCACGCGACCGGCGCGCCGGCCGGGATCCTCAACGTCGCCGTCCAGCTGATCGGCCTGCTGCTGCTCATCCGCATCGCGGTCTACGTGCTGCGGGTTTCGCTCGGGGCGCGCGCACGACTGAAAGGCTGGGGCACGGCGATCAGCTTCGTGCTCTGGGCGTTCCTGTCGCTGCACCTGCTCGGCTGGGGCGACACCGTGATCGGCCTGCTCGACGGGGTCGGCATGAACGCCGGCAAGACCCGGATTTCGGTCTGGTCGGTAACGAAGCTGCTCGTGACGGTGAGCCTGTTCGTCGTCGTCGCCATGTGGGTCTCCCGCTGGCTCGAGCGGCACGTGCTGAAGCTGGACGGCCTGGCCCCGAACATGCGCATCGGCATCGCCAAGTTCACCCAGGCGTTTCTCGTCGGCCTGTCGGTGCTGGTGGGCCTGAACGCGGCGGGCCTCGACCTCACCACGCTCAACGTGCTCACCGGCGCGATCGGCATCGGTCTCGGCTTCGGCCTGCAGAGCATCGCGGCGAACTTCGTCAGCGGCTTCGTGCTGCTGATGGACCGGTCCATCAAGCCCGGCGACGTCATCAGCTTCACCGGCATGCCGGGCACGACCACCGAGGGATTTGGCTGGGTCGAGGAACTGCGCGGGCGTTACGTCGTGGTGCGCGACCGCGACGGTGTCTCGACGCTGGTGCCGAACCAGAACCTGATCACGAACCCGGTGATCAACTGGAGCTATTCGGATCCGCGGGTGCGCCTCAAGCTGCCGGTCCGGGTCAGCTACAAGGACGATCCCGAGCTCGCCATGCGCCTGCTGCTCGAGGCGACGATCGGCCATCGCCGGGTGATCCGCGATCCCGCCCCCGTGGCGCGACTGATGGGGTTCGGAGACCATGGCATCGAGCTCGAGCTGCGATTCTGGATCCCGGACCCGCAGGAAGGCGTGAACAACGTGCGCTCCGACGTGAATCGCGCCATCTGGAAGCTGTTCCGCCAGCACGGCATCACGATCCCGGTCGCGCAGCGCGAGGTGCGGCTCGAGATGGTGAACCCGAACGTCGGCGCGATCGAGCCGGCGCGCGAAGACTGAGCAGCCGATCATGCCCGTCGAAATTTCCGGCTCGCTCGCGATCCCGGACGAGCTCCTCGAATTCCGCGCGGTGCGTGCGTCCGGCCCCGGCGGCCAGAACGTCAACAAGGTCTCGAACGCCGTCGAGCTGCGGTTCGACTCCGCCGCCTGGGACGGCCTGTGGCCGTCGGCACGTCTGCGGCTCGCCCGCATCGCCGGCCGGCGCATGACCGACGCAGGCCTGATCGTGATCGACGCGCAGCGCCACCGGTCGCTCGAGCAGAACCGGGCCGACGCCGTTGGACGACTGGTCGAGATGATCAGCGAGGCGCTGGTGGAGCCGAAGCCGCGGCGGCCGACGCGGCCGACGCGCGCGTCGAAGGAGCGGCGGCTGCAGGGCAAGGCGCTGTCGTCGAAGACCAAGAAGCTGCGCAGCCGCATTCGTTCCGACGACTAGCGTTCGCGCCGTACATGGCCGGGGTCGGGTGGGCTTTCCCCGGGGACGCCGTGAATACATCCTGTAGGCTCGCGCGCGGCGTCCATGCCGCGCGACGCCCCGGGGAAAGCCCACCCGACCCCGGCCATGTGCGGCGTCCAAGCAGCGCGGCGCCTCGGGGACAGCCATCCCCGGCCTCACCGCAAGATCGCGTTGACTCAGCGCGCGCGGTACTGCGCACGCGGCGGATCGGAGTACCCTGTGAGCCGCATCTGGGCAGAGGGAGCCAGGTGCCCAACGACAATCACTCAGGGGGAAGATCCATGTTCAATCGAATGATGGCTACGGCGACAGCCGTGTTGTTGCTCTGCACAGTTGCTGGCACGGCATCTGCTGCGGAATGGAGCGCTGAGCAGCAGGAAGTCTGGAAGGTCGAACAGCAGCAATGGAAGATGTCGGCAGTCCAAGGACATGAGCTGGATCGACACGATGGTTCATCCAAACATGACGTTCTGGGAAACCGGTGCACCGATGCCTCGCGACAAGGCATCGCTGAAGCACTGGAGCCGGTACGATGCCGAAAACGGTTCCACCCTCGAGCAGGAACTGTTCCCGATCTCGGTGACCATTACCGGCAACATCGCGGTGGTGCAGTACAACTACATGATCGCCCGCGAGAACTACAAGAAAGAACGGGAGACCGATCACCGGCCATTACACGGACGTGCTGATCAAGGATGGCGGCCGCTGGCTGTTCCTGACCTGGGCAGGCGGAGACGATCCCAAGAAGTGATGATTCCAGGCTGCCGGTCGGCGTGAACGATCGCGCCAGCGCGATCTGTCCGGGCGCAGGGGGATCATGCCGCGGGGCGTCGCGCGGCATGGACGCCGCGCGCGAGCCCCCACGGAAGGGTTCACGGCGTCCCCGCGGCATGATCCCCCTGCGCCCGGACAGATCGCGCCACGCAGACCGCGACGAGCCGTCAGCGATGCACGACCTGCAGGATCGAATTGCGCATCTGCTCGTGCAGCACCAGCTGCGCGTCCTGCGCGATCGCCTCGATCATGGCCGGCTCGTAGGCAAGCTTGCCGTCCGGTTCGCGCGTCAGCACGTTGCGCGAGATCGCAAGGTCGATGAAGTTGCCGAACAGCGCACGCTCGAAGAACTCCGGCGAGTTGAGCTCGTAGAGCATGGACATGCGCTGCGCCATGAGCTGGCACTGCCGCTCGAGCGCGTCCTGGGTCAGCCGCCCGCTGCCGGCCTTGAGCAGCAGCGAGACCACCAGGTAGTAGCGCTCGAGGATGGGAACCGTCGCGCGCGCCAGCACCGAGAGCTGCACGGCCTCCGGCGACTCCGCGGGCGGCCGGCGCCACTCGCTGCGGTCGTCCGACGCCGTCAGCAACCCGTGGTTCAACAGGTCCTCGAGCAGGTCGTCGACCACCTGCGGCAGCTCGGCCTCGGTCCAGCGCAGGAAATACTCGTCGGTCACATACGGATAGACGCGACCGGCGAGGCGCTGCAGGTCGCCGTCGGGAGACGGCCGCGTTGTTGAGGAACGCACAGGCGAGCAGCGACGGCATCAGCATCAGGTGCAGCGCGTTGTTGCGGAAGTAGCTCGTGAGTACCGAGACGTCCTCCGTCATCGAGATGATGTCGCCGAGCTCGTGCTGCTGCCGCTGCAGGATGCCGAGCGACTGCCCGTAGCGGATCATCGACATGCCGTCCATGTCGGTCACCCACACCTTGTCCGAATAGGGCGCCTGGCGCAGCAGCGACGCGTACAGCTCCAGGTGCCGCGCGAGGTCCGCCTCGCCCATGCGCTGCCGCGCCGTCGCGAGCAGCACCAGGCCGATCAGGTTGATGGGCGTGACGCACGCGGCCGCGTTGATGCGGGTCATGATCGACGTGGCGAGGTCCTTGACCAGCGGATTCAGCCACGGTGGCTTGTCGTCGGACCCGGACGGCTCGCCCGCCCACTCCGGGGCGTGCTTGCGGATGAGCGTGTCGAGCGGAAGCGGCTCGCCGAAGCTCACGTACACCTTGCCGAAGCGGCTGCGCAGCTCGGGGATCGCGCGCAGCAGCGTCAGCACCGACTCCTTCTCCTTCTTCCGCCCGGAAAGCTCGCCGATGTAGGTGCGGCCCTCGACGAGCCGCTCGTAGCCGAAATACACGGGCACGAACACCACCGGGCGTGTCGGCTCGCGCAGGTAGCTGCGCACCGTCATCGCGAGCATGCCCGTCTTCGGCTGCATCAGCCGCCCGGTGCGGCTGCGACCGCCCTCGATGAAGTACTCGATCGAGTGGCCGCGCGCCATCATCAGGCCGAAGTACTTCATGAACACGGCCGTATACAGCGCGTTGCCGGAGAAGCTGCGGCGCAGGAAGAACGCACCGCCGCGACGCAGGAACGAACCGATCACCGGCATGTTCAGGTTGATGCCGGCGGCGATGTGCGGGACCGCGAAGCCCTTGTGGTACACGACGTAGGAGAGCAGCAGGTAGTCCATGTGGCTGCGGTGACAGGGCGCGTAGATGACCTCCGCGCCGTCCTCGACGGACTCGAGGCTCGAGAAATTGGCGAGCTCGACGCCGTCGTACAGCCGGTTCCAGAGACGGCCGAGCACGCCCGACATGAAGACCACGAACGGGTGCGAATAGTTGGCCGCGATCTCGTAGGCATAGCCGCGCGCGACCTTGAGCGCGTCCCGGCGCGAGAGATTGCGGGCCTTCATCTCGTCGCGCACGGCTTCGCGCACGATCTGTGTCCGGAGCACCTGCGCGACGATGGTGCGACGGTGCGAAAGGTCGGGCCCGATCGTCGCGGTGCGCTGGTTGCGGAACTGCGCACGCAGCTGTCGCCACAGCCGCCGCGGACTCCGGGGGATTCCTCGCGTATCGGCCAGCGACGGCTGCACGGCCAGCGTCTCGCCGGCCAGCACCAGCAGGTTGCGTCCGTTCACGATCAGCGACACCAGCTTGCGGAACCGGCCGCCGATGTCCCAGTCCTCGGCGATCCACAGCCGCAGCCACGAGCGTTCGCGGTCCGGGGCACGGCCCCAGAACAGGCTGATCGGCAGGATGTCGGCGTCGAAGGCGAGATCGGTCGCCGCGAGGCCCGCGAGGGTGCGCAGAGCCTCGGGCATCCGCCGGTCGAGTCGCAGGCCCAGGAATCCCGCGCGGCGCTCCATGAAGAACACGGACGCCGGCAGCACCGCACCGGACCCGAGAGGGGCCAGCGGCAGCGGCAGCGAGCGCTCGCGGCAGACGTATTCGAGCACGGCAACGTCGATGACGCTGCGCTTCTCGAGCGCATAGACGACCGTGCGGCCGGAGCCGAGCCGCTCCGCCAGTCCGTCGGGTAGCACGGACGGCCGCACCCACAGCGCGACGAACCGCCGGACGAGCGGCAGCAGCAGCCGCTCGATCGCCGTGAGCCCGCTCATTCGGGCAATCGTCCGCTCACTCCTGCTCTTCCTTTGGGTCGCCCTCGGCGCTCGAGTCGCCCTCGGCACTCTCGATGGCGGCATCGAGGTCGGCCTTGTGGCCCATCGTCACGCCTTCGACGGCTCGCGCCTTGTCCTGGGTCTGGATCATGTCGTCGAACACGGTCTTGTCGGTGTCGCGGCCCAGTTCCCTGGCCGCCTCCTCGTCCTGCGGCTCCGGCTTGCCCCCGCAGGCCGCGAGGCCGAGGAGCACCAGTCCGGACAAGGCCAATCCTGCTATGCGGTTCATGCGCTTCCCCTTCGGTGGCGAGCGCAATCTTAACCGATGGGGACCCGCGCGAGCGCCGGCCGGGCGCCGGCTACAGGAACTCGTCGATCGTGAACAGGAAATAGGCGAAATAGTGGTTGATCGCGCGAATCTGGTCGAGCAGCCGGTGATCGGAATCGAGCACGTGCAGCGTCGCCTTCTGCTCGCGCGCGAAGCGGTAGCTGTTGTCCACCGGGATCACTTCGTCGCGCCAGCCGTGCACGATGGTGGTGGGGCAGCCGGCCGGCCTGGGACTGAATTTCTCGTAGCCGGGCATGTAGAGCGCCGGCGCCAGCAGGAACATGCCGCGCGCCTGCAGCAGCGACGAGCCGGCGACGGATACATACCCGCCCATGCTCGATCCCACCAGCACGAGCGAACCGCGCAGGTCCTTGCAGAACGCCAGCAGCCGCGTGACGCGATCCTCGGGCCGGTCGATGCCGCGGTAGTCGACGGACTCGACGTGGAATCCTTCCTCGCGCGCGATCTCGGCCATGGCGGCAATCTTGCCGCCCCAGGGCTCGCTGTCCTTACCGTGCGAAAAGACCACGTAGCGTTCGGCCATGCCGCGACCCACCCTCCATCCATACCGGTCGACATAATAGGCTGCGCGCGATCCGGAATCCGGAATCAGTTCTCATCGCCGACCCGCCACAGCCAGCGGTCCAGGTCGCCGGGCGCATCCGGCCACCCGTACCGGCGCAGGTCGATGCGGCGTTTCGACACGTCCACGCCCTCGCGGCGCAGCCGGTCCAGCTGGCGCTTGCGTGCGTCCGATCCCTCTGCAAACGCGATGCGGCCTCCGGCAGCCAGGATGCGATGCCACGGCACGCGGCTGCCCGGCGGCAGACCCGAGAGCACCCGGCCGACCAGCCGGGCGCGCCGCGGCCAACCGGCGATTTCGGCGACGACTCCATAGGTGGCGACCTTGCCGCGCGGCACCCGCGCGACGACCGCCAGGATGGCTGCGGCAGCATCGGTCATGCGCCGGGATGCTAGTCACGCGCATTGCCGGGCGCAATCGACCGCGTTTGCCGCGCTCTCGCAGCGCGTGCGAAAGTGGCGGAATGACCGGGGATCGGGCAAGTCGGGGCTGGAGGTTCGCGATCGACCGCGGCGGCACCTTCACGGACATCGTGGCCTGGGACCCCGACGGAAGGGTGCACACGCACAAGCTGCTGTCGCGCGATGCGGGTCACGGCGGCGATCCTGCCGTGCGCGGCATCGGCGACGTCCTCGCTCGCCGGGATGGCGTGGCCGCAGCGGTCGAATCGGTCCGGCTCGGCACGACCGTCGCCACCAACGCGCTGCTCGAACGCAAGGGCGAACCGACGCTGCTGGTGACGACCCGCGGCTTCGGCGACGCGCTGCGCATCGGCTACCAGCACCGGCCCGACATCTTCGCGCGAGCCATCCGTCTGCCGCCGATGCTCTGCTCGGCGGTGATCGAGGCGGACGAGCGCGTGGACGCGGCAGGCAACGTGCTCACGCCTCTCGACGAAGTGTCGCTGCGGCTCGCACTCGACGACGCCTTGCGCAACGGCCTGCGCTCGGTGGCGATCGCCTTCCTGCACGGCGTGCGCAATCCGGAGCACGAGCTGCGCGCGGCCGCGCTTGCCGTCGCCGCCGGCTTCGAGGAGGTGGTCGCCTCGCACGAAGTCGCGCCGCTCGTTGGCCTCGTCGCCAGGGGCGACAGCGCGGTCGCGGACGCCTACCTGTCCCCGGTGCTGATGCGCTACGTGCGGCAGTTCCTGCGCGAACTGGCGGAGCGCCACGGCTCGCCCGAGCTGCTGCTGATGCAGAGCAACGGCGGCCTCGTCGACCCGGACGGTTTCCGTGGCATCAACAGCGTGCTGTCCGGTCCGGCCGGCGGCGTGGTCGGGCTCGCGGCCGTGGCGCACGCGAGCGGGACGAACCGGCTCGTCGGCTTCGACATGGGCGGCACGTCGACCGACGTCAGTCTCTTCGCTGGCGAGCTGCCGCGCCGGTTCGCGACCGAGATCGACGGCGTCCGGCTCAGGGCGCCGATGATGGACATCCATACGATCGCCGCGGGCGGCGGGTCGATCGTGCGCTTCGCCGACGGGCGACTGCAGGTGGGCCCGGAATCGGCGGGCGCCGACCCTGGTCCGGCCTGCTACCGGCGCGGCGGACCCGCGACCGTCACCGACTGCAACGTCGTGCTCGGACGCATCCGGCCGGAGCGCTTCCCGGCCGTGTTCGGCGCTTCGGGCACCGAGCCGCTCGACGTCGAGGCGGCGCGTCTTCGCCTCGCCGGGATTGCCGCCGACCTGCACCGGCACGATGGGACCAACCGCGGAATCGAGAATCTCGCGGACGAGTTCCTCCAGGTGGCGGTGGCGCGCATGGCGAATGCGATCCGGGACCTTGCCTTGAGGCAAGGACAGGATCCGGCCCGATTCACGTTGCTGCCCTTCGGCGGCGCGGCGGGCCAGCACGCCTGCGCCGTAGCCGATGCGCTCGGCATCACGTCGATCCTGCTCGACCCGCTGGCCGGCGTGCTGTCGGCGCACGGCATCGGGCTCGCGCTCAGGCGCTGCGTCCGGCGACGCACCGCCGGGGCACCCTGTTCCGACGCAGGCATCACGCAACCGGGCGAAATGCTCTCTTCGCTCGAGGACGCAGCGCGAGCGGAATTGCGGCGGCAGGGTGTGCCCGAAGACGCCATCGACGTCAGGCGCACGGCCCACCTCAGGTTCGAAGGCTCGGACACCAGCATCGAGGTCGAGTGGGGCTCGCCGCGAGCCATGTGCACCGCCTTCGCGGCCGCACACGAACGGCTCTACGGTTTCGCGAATGCCGCTGCACCGATCGTGATCGCGGAAGTATCCGCGGAAGCATTCGAGCGCGGTGCCTCGACGGCGCAGGCGGGCGCGGGCATCGAGACGCCGGGCCTTGCCGACAGGCAACGCCGGCACACGAGCGGATTCGACGTCGACCGTCGAGGTCTGGGCCGCCGGGGCATGGCGCCGCGTCCCGCTGCACCTGCGCGAAGACCTGCGCGAGGGCCAGTCGCTGTCCGGGCCCGCGCTGTTGATCGAGCACGGATCGACCGCCTGGATCGCCATGGACTGGGACGCGACGGTCGTGTCGCAGGGCCGGCTGCTGCTCGAGCGTCGTGCCGCGCGCGCCACTGACGCGATCCGGCGCGGACCTCGGCGCCGACCCGCTGCGGCTCGAGGTGTTCAACGGGCTCTTCATGCACGTGGCCGAGCAGATGGGCGTGGTGCTGCGCCAGACCGCGAGCTCGGTGAACATCAAGGAGCGGCTCGACTTCTCCTGCGCGATTTTCGACGGCAAGGGCCGCCTCGTCGCCAACGCGCCGCACATGCCCGTGCACCTCGGATCGATGGGAGCGAGCGTCACCGCCGTGCTCGAGACACACGGCACACGGATGCGGCCCGGCGACTCGTTCCTGGTGAACTCTCCCTACCATGGCGGCACGCACCTGCCGGACATGACGGTGGTGACTCCGGTCTTCGACGCTGCCGGCAGCCGGATCGATTTCATCACGGCCTCGCGCGCGCACCACGCCGACATCGGCGGAATCACGCCCGGCTCGATGCCGCCTGGCAGCCGCGACATCGGCGAAGAGGGCGCGCTGTTCGAGCCCGTGCGGATCGTCCGCGACGGGCGACTCGACGAGGAACTGCTGGCGCGGGCCTTCGCGGCCGGCGCGTGGCCGGCCCGCAATTTCGCGCAGAACCTCGCGGACCTCAGGGCGCAGCTGGCCGCAAACGCCCGCGGCATACACGAACTCGAGCGCGCCGCGCGCGAGCATGGTCTCGCAACGCTGCTCGCCTTCATGGGGCACGTGCAGGACAACGCGGAAGCGTGCATGCGCCGCGCGGTCCGGCGACTGCGGGACGGCCGGTTCCGCTACGAACTCGACAACGGACAGTGCATCGAAGTGGCCGTGACCGTGGACCACGAAGCCGGCTCGGCGATCGTGGACTTCGCGGGAACGTCGGCGCAGCAGGACAACAACTTCAACGCGCCGCGCGCGGTCACGGTCGCGGCCGTGCTGTACGTCTTCCGCACGCTGATCGACGAGCCCATCCCGCTCAACGCCGGCTGCCTGACGCCGCTCGAGATCGTCGTGCCCCCCGGGTCGATGCTCGACCCGACGTTCCCGCACGCCGTGGTGGCCGGCAACGTCGAGACGTCGCAGTGCATCGTCGACGCGCTCTACGGCGCGCTCGGCCTGCAGGCGGCGTCGCAGGGAACGATGAACAACTTCACGTTCGGCAACGAACGCTACCAGTACTACGAGACGATCGCGGGAGGCGCCGGCGCGGGACCCGGGTTCGACGGCGCGAGCGGCGTGCAGACGCACATGACCAACTCGCGGCTGACCGATCCCGAGGTGCTCGAGGAGCGCTTCCCGGTGCTGCTGCGCGAGTTCGCGATCCGCACCGGCTCGGGCGGCGCCGGCGAGTTCCGCGGCGGCGACGGGCTGGTGCGCCGCGTCGAATTTCGCGAGGCGATGACTGCCGCGATCCTGTCCAATCACCGTCGCATCGCGCCCTTCGGCCTGCAGGGCGGCGCGCCGGGAAAGCCCGGCGTCAATGTCCTCGTGCGACGCGACGGGCGCTCAGAAACGCTGGCCGCCACCGTCGAGGTCGCGGTCGAACCGGGCGACCAGATCGAGATCGCGACGCCCGGAGGAGGCGGCTTCGGCCGGCAGCGACGCGAGCGCAGCTGAAGGCGCGGGCCGCGGCTCCGTGTAGTAGCCGAACAACGCCTGTGCAAGCGTGCGCTGCCGCTGCGTCTCGTCGGCGACGACGTCGACTTCCTCGGCGCGGACGTCGACGGTCATCCGCGTGCCGGGCGGCAGGCGGTTCGCGCGTGCGGGCCGCACCCGGCTGCCCGCCGTCGAGTGGCTCACCATGAAGGAAAAGTACTCGCCTGCCCTCCCGGAGCGCAGGCCGACCAGCAGGTTCACGCGCCCTTCGCTCACGTCGTGCGCCGTGTTGACCCGTTCGTCGCACACGACGTAGAAGGCGTCCGCCGAATCGCCCGCGCCGAAGAGCCCCGCCTCCGCCAGCGGCTGCAGGAAATCCTGCACCTGGCGCGTGATCTTGTGCCAGGCCCCGCGGTCGCCGGCGTCGAACACGGCCCAGCGAGTGCCTCGCTCGATGCTGCCCATGACCAGCAGTGCGCGACGCCGCGCAGTCAGCAGCGAACTCTCGGCACTGCGCCCGGTGCCGCCGGCGAGCGTGCGCAGCGGCAGTCGCCGCTCCCCGGCGGTGCGCAGCGACTGCAGCGGATTGATGCCGTGGGCCGCGAGGCGGGACCGTTCCGCGTCGGTCAGCACCAGCGCGGCCCGCGTCCCGGGCCGCAGCAGCAGTTCGTCGTCCGGGCCCGGGTGCCACGGCGAGCGCTGCTCGTCCATGCGCGCGAGCACGCCGGCGACGGCGCCGCCGTTGGCGAAAGTCTCGTAGCGGCCGCGCAGCCGGTCGAAGGCGAGGATGCGCGGAAAGCACATCAGCGCGTGGTCGCTCTGGAGGTCGAGTTCCCGCAAGCCCTTGAGCGCGTCGTCACAGCCGGCCCAGGCTGCCGGCGGGTCGACGATGAGCATCGCGCGCAGGTCCTGGCACACGCGCGCCGCGACCACGAGCACGCTCGCCCCGACGTCGCGATCGCGCGCCGGCGGCGGGATGTAGAGGAAATGCACGTCGTCGCTCGCGCGCAGCGCGAAGAGACCCGTGCCGCGCTTCTCGGAACCGATGAGGTCGTAGTCGGTGAGCGAGTCGCCGTCGTCACCGTCCGGGTTCGAATCCACGTAGCCGATCGGATGGCGCGCGCCCGCCCGATACGTGCGGTCCGGACGTGCCGCCGGTACCGCGCCGCGCACGCGCACCAGCGTCGATTCCTGCAGCGCGGTGGCCACGAAGCGCGTCGTGCCCGGCACGATCGACAACCTGCGGAAGATTTCCTGGTCCTCGATGTGCTCCGAGCCGGCGGAACGGACCCGCTGCAGCACGAGGTTGAAGCGGTCATCCTCGTTCGCGCCGACGTTGTCGTAGTCCACCGACGCGCGCAGCGCCTCACGCGAGCCCGGACTGCGCGCCTCGAGCGTCAGTGCGCCGGCGCCGCAGGGCAGCGTGATCGTCGCCGGAGCGCCGCCGTTGCAGACCCGCACGACGACGGCGCGGCGTCCACCGTTCTCGAAGAACTGCTCGACGGCATAGGGCATCGGGCTCGGCTGCCACAGCCCGCCGAACACCTGCTGGAACTCCGCGAAGCTGCGCACTGCGACGGGATGGTTGACCGGGCCGCGCAGCGTGCGGCCGAGGAAGGCGCAGGCAGAAGCTGGCAGCCGCGCGATGGCGTGGTCCGCGCCTGGCGCCTCCGCCACGACCATGCCGCTCATGTCCGAATGCTGCAAACTCACGTCCCCCGCCCGCGCCGGACGTAAGTTAGCACAAGTCCTTGTGTCACAGGCTGCGGCCAGACCCAACCCATTGATGCGGACGCCCTCCGGATGACGGAGGTCACGGCCGCTCGCCTCGCTGCCGGTCAGCGACGGCCGCGAGCCCCGGTGTCCGCGACCGGCTTGACCCCGCCCTTGGCTGGAGGGTCCGTCGTTGCCGTCCCAGTTCGATCCTTCCGGCAGCACATTCTCGACGCGGCGCGCCGAGGCGAGGTAGGAGTCGAGCGTGAGTCCGCGCTGAGTGACGGGCACGGCGATTCCCTGCGCCTGCGTGACGACCCGCTCGACGAGGTCCCAGTTCACGGCACCGGCGTGCGCCTTCGACTGCTGCCAGATGGCGTTCGACACGCGGTCGTCGTACACCACGGCCGGCGGCGCCACGCTGTCGTCCATGCCCTCGACGACCGGCGGATAGGACTGCACGTAGAGGCGTTGCCCTGCCAGCGGTACAGCAGCGGCTGGTTCACGACGGTGACCTGCATGCCGACCGGAATCATCCCGAACAGCGACTCGATGTCCTCGGGATAGAGCCTGATGCAGCCGTGGCTCGCACGCATGCCGACTCCGGGCGGCTTGTTGGTGCCGTGCATCAGGTAGCTCGGCCAGCCGAGGTTCATCGCGTACGCCCCGAGCGGATTGTCCGGACCCGCCGGCACCTGGGCGGGCAGCGGGTCACCCTTCTCGGCGTGTTCCTTGCGCACCGACGGCGGCGGCGACCAGACGGGGTTCTTGCGCTTGGAGACGATCTTGGTCGTGCCGATCGGCGTTTCCCAGCCCACCTTGCCGACGCCGATCGGGTAGGTGATGACGACGCGCTGCTGGTTCTTCTGGTTCTTTGCCGGCTTCGGGAAATAGAAGAGCCGCATCGCCGCGACGTTCACGACGATGCCTTCGGGCGGAGCGTCAGGCAGCACCCACTGGGTCGGCAGCACGATCCTGGTCCCCTCGCCCGGCAGCCACGGATCCACGCCGGGATTCGCGCGACGCAGCTCGTCGTAGCCCACGTTGAAACGCCGTGCGATGTCCGCCAGCGTGTCCTCGTGGCGGGCCTGCGTGACCTGCAGCTCGCCGAGCACTCCGGTCGTCTTCGGATCGAAGGGGAACTGGTGCGTCGCGACCGGCGCGACGACCGGCGGCGGCGCCGGAGCAGGTGGCGGGGGTGGCGGCGGCGGCTGCACTTCCGGCTCGAAAGTGGCGCACGCGCCGAGCACGAGAGTAAGGCCCAGGGCCGCGAAACGCAGCCGCTTCGCGGCGACCGGAATGTATGCGACGAATTCAATTCATGCACCTCCTGCGGGCACGACGACGCATCAAAGCAGCGTCGGCCGGTTCGGCAGTTCGTTCGGGTTGCGGTCGCCCGGCTGCACCGGGAAATGCCGCGCGACGATCTCGCCGACGCGGCGGACGCACTCGACCGCTCCCGATTCATAATCGCCGGCCTGGAAGCGGGCGTCCATGGCAACGCATATTGCCTGCCATTCATCGAGGCTGACCCGGCCGTTGAAGCCGCGATCGGCGACGATCTCGACGTCGCGATCGGCAAGCAGCACGTAGATCAGCACGCCGTTGTTCGCTGCCGTGTCCCAGACGCCGAGCGCGGCGAACACCTCGAGCGCGCGCTGCCGCGGCGTATGTCCGCGCCACACGCGGGACGGATCGAGCGCCGCCTCGATGGCGAAACGCACCTCTCCCGAGTGCAGCTGCTCGGTCGCAGTCACGGCGGCCTCGATCGCCGACAGCGTCGAGTCGGGGAACGCCCGCAGCAGGCTGCGACGGGTCGAGAATGCGTGCCGGAACCAGCGTTTCCAGTCCATGGACTACCAGCTCCCCGACGCGCCGCCGCCGCCGAAACCACCACCGCCGCCGCTCCAGCCGCCGCCGCCGAAACCGCCCCCTCCGCCGCCAAACCCGCCGGGGTAGCCCCAGCCACTGCCGTGGCGTCGGCTGTACCAGCCGTTGCCGCCGGCGCCCGGGCCTCCGCCGGAGCCGCCCATCAGCGCGAAGATGAATGCCAGGATCGCCGCGAAGATCGACACGCCGAGGATCCCGACCAGCAGCCACGTGAAGAAGCCGATTACGCCTCCGGTCGCCAGCGCGCCGCCGACGCGGCCGAACATGCGGCGGAAGATCGAGCCGCCGACCAGCGCGAAGATGAACAGGATCGGCAGCAGGTTGAACAGGCCGGGCACCTGGTCCGCCGGCCGGCTGCGCTTCGGCTCGGGCAGCGGCTCGCCTTCGATCACGCGCAGCATGCGGTCCACGCCCGCCGAGATGCCGCCGTAGTAGTCGCCGGCGCGCAGCTGCGGAACGATCACTTCGTCGATGATCCTGTTGGCCGTCGCGTCGGGCAGCGCACCCTCGAGTCCGCGGCCGACCTCGATGCGCAGCTTGCGGTCGTCGCGCGCGACGATGAGGATCGCCCCGTCATCGACGCCCTTGCGCCCGAGCCGCCACGCGTCGGCGACCCGTATCGCGTACTGCTCGATGGCTTCGGGCTGGGTCGTCGGCACGATCAGCACCGCGACCTGGCTGCCCTTGGCCTGCTCGAACGCCCGCAGCTTCGCGTCGAGCGCTGCCGCCTGGTCAGGCTGCAGCGTTCCGGTCAGGTCGGTGACCGGCGAGCTGAGCGCCGGGACCGCGACCAGCCCCTGCTGCGCGCCGGTCGTGGGCGCAATCAGCAGCAAGGCCGCGGCTGCAGCCGCTGCCACGGTGCGACGCAGCCATGTACCGGGAAATTCGCGCATCAGGGCACCCGCGCCGCGTCCGCCGCGGCGCGGCTGTCGCTCAGTTCGTCGCGGGCGCCGGGTTCGCGAAGTCCACGGTCGGCGGCTTCGCGATCGCAGCCTCGTTCTCGACGGTGAAGTTCGGCTTCACCTTGTAGCCGAACAGCATCGCGGTGAGGTTGGTCGGGAACCTGCGCACGGTCACGTTGAAGTCCTGCACCGCCTGGATGTAGCGGTTGCGTGCGACCGCGATGCGGTTCTCGGTGCCTTCGAGCTGCGCCTGCAGGTCGCGGAAATTCTGGTCGGACTTGAGTTCCGGGTACTTCTCGACCACCACCATCAGGCGCGACAGCGCGCTCGAGACCTCGCCCTGGGCGGCCTGGAACTGCTGCAGCGACGCGGGATCGTTCGCGTCCACCTTGATCTGCGTGGCCTTGGCGCGCGCCTCGGTCACGCCGATCAGCACGGCCTGCTCCTGGGCCGCGAAGCCCTTCACCGTGTTGACGAGGTTCGGGATCAGGTCTGCCCGGCGCTGGTACTGGTTGACGACCTCGGACCACGCCGATTTCACCTGCTCGTCCTGAACCTGCAGCGTGTTGTAGCCGCAGGCCGACAGGAACAGGCTCGCGACGACCAGCGGAGATGACCTTCAATGCACGCATGTGACCTACTCCTAAGCGCAATCGTGGATTCCGGCAATGTACTGCATTATGGTGCGATTACGTCAAATCACCAGATCGTGACCCTGCTGGTCCGGCGGCAGGTACAGCTTGTCGCCCGGGCGGACGTCGAAGGACGAGTCGAACTGGGGCATGTTGCGCACGACGCCGTTCACCCGGTACTCGGTCGGGCTGTGCGAGTCCGTGAGCAGGCGCCTGCGCAACTCCTCCTCGCGGAACTTGCGCGCCCAGATCTGCCCCCAGCCGATGAAGAACCGCTGGTCGCCCGTGAAGCCGTCGAGCTCCGGGGCCTCGCGCCCGGCGAGCGAGCGCCGGTACGCCTTGTAGGCAACGGTAAGACCCGAGAGGTCGCCGATGTTCTCGTCGAGCGTCAGCTTGCCGTTCACGCTGGTGCCGGCGAGCGGGCTGAACGAGGCGTACTGGTCGACGAGCCGGCTGGCCCGGCCGCGGAACTTCGCGTCGTCGTCGGCCGTCCACCAGTCGCGCAGCTTGCCGTCACCGTCGAACTTGCGGCCATAGTCGTCGAAATGGTGGCTCAACTCGTGTCCGATCACGGCACCGATGCCGCCGTAGTTCACGGCGTCGTCGGCCCGGGCGTCGAAGAACGGCGGCTGCAGGATCGCAGCAGGGAACAGGATGTCGTTCGTGAGCGGGCCGTAGGACGCGTTGACGGTCTGCGGCGTCATCTGCCACCGGCTGCGATCGACGGGCCTGCCCACGTCGCCGAACTCGCGCACGCGATTGTCCTCGCGCAGGCCATGACGTTCGCGACCAGCGCGTCGCGGCGCACGGTCACGTCCGGCAGCGGCTGCCACTTGTCCGGGTAGCCGATCTTGACGGTGATCTTCGCGAGCTTGTCGTGCGCGGCGCGGCGCGTCGCGGGACCCATCCATTCGAGCTCGTCGATCGAGGTGGCGAATGTCGCCAGCAGGTTCTGCACGAGGGCGTCCATGTGCGCCTTGGCGTCCGGCGGGAAGTGCTTCGCGACGTACAGCCTGCCGAGCGGCTCGCCCATGACGAACTCGACCTGCTGCACGCCCCGCTCCCAGCGCGGGCGCATCTGCTGCACGCCGGCCAGCGTTCGCTCGCGGAAATCGAAGGCCGCCTGCTCGAACTTTCCGCCCATCAGCGGCGCGTAGTCATCTGCGACACGTGCCCGCAGGTAGTCCTTCCAGGTGTCGAGCGGCACCTCGCGCAACGCGGCCGCCAGCCCCGCGAAGTAGCTCGGCTGGCCGATGATCAGCTTCGACGTGGCGGGGATGCCGGCGGCCGCCAGCCACCGCGGCCAGTCGAAGCCGGGCGTGAGCGCCGCCGCCGCCTCGAGGTCGTACGGGTTGTAGGCCTTGACCGGGTCGCGCAACTCGACCCTGGACCACTGTATGCCGGCGAGACGCGTCTCGAGCGCAAGCACGGCGCTGGCGGACTCGGCGGCGCCATCCCGACCGGCCATCGTGAGCAGGTCACGAACGTAGGATTCGTACTTGCCGCGGATCTCGGCATAGCGACCTCGTTCTCGAGGTAATAGTCGCGGTCGGGCATGCCGAGCCCGAACTGGTCCACGTAGAGCGCGTTGACGCCCGGATCGTTGGCATCCCCATAGACCGCCGCGTAGAGCGGCGCCGCTGCACCGAAGTTACCCACGCCGAGTGGCGCGTATGACCAGGCGTCGCTGCGTGCGGCCGAAGTAGTCGACCAGCGCGCCCGCGTCCTTGATCGCGTCGATCGCCGCGAACTCCTTCGCCAGCGCCGCCGGGCCGGCCCGCTCGGCCGCGGCTTCGTCCATGTAGCTCGCGAACAGGTCGCCGACCAGCTGCCGGTCGCTGCCTGCCTTGCCCGGATCGGCAGCCGCAGACTCGACGATCGCCCTGAGGCTCTGCTGGATGGAGTCCTGCAGCACCTGGAACATGCCGTAGTTCGACCGGTCGGGCGGAATCTGCGTCTTCTCGAGCCACGCGCCGTTGACGAACCGATAGAAGTCGTCCTGCGGACGGACGCTGCGATCGAAGTTCGCGAGGATCACTCCGGAGACCGGTGCCGTCGTCGACTGGCCGGAAACAGCCTTGGCGTCGGCAGGCGTGCCGGCGTCGGCGGCCGAACCCGCGTGGGCGGCGAGCGTGAGAAGACAGGCGAACGGCAAGGACCAGCGCATGTTGCGGGACTCCGTATTTGTCGGCTGCCGGCCTGGACGTCGGGACGGCCGGGAGGGCGCGGAGTATAGAGGATTCAGCCGTGGCCCAGCCGCAGGTGGATCGGCCAGTGCAGCGTCCGCGGCTCGCCGCGAGGCCAGGTTTCGAGCAGCCTGGAGCGCAGGTCCGGCAGCGGATCGCGACCGAGGCTGTCCTTGAAGCGCTGCACCGACGACCACGTCGCGAGGTAGCCCATGACCTGGTCGAGATCCCAGCAGGTCTCGAGCGAGAACGGCGGATGCGGCACGTCGGGCCACGGAAACGGCAACGTCCGGTAGCCCTCCTCCACGTAGCGGCGCTCGGGCGGCCAGTAGTGCCCGACCACCTCGGAATAGAAGTGGTCGATCACCGCGTCCACCGCAACGTCGACGCGGAATTTCTCGTAGGTCCATGCGGCCACGACCCCGCCGGGCACGAGCACCCGACGGCACTCGGCATGGAATCGCTCGAAGTCGAACCAGTGAGCGGCCTGGGCCGCCGCGACCAGCGACACGGACCGGTCCGGCACCGGCAGCCGCTCGGCGGTGGCGGCGACGTAGGTCACTCGCGGAGCGGCAGCCGCGTTGCGCAACTGGCTCAGGCTGCCGTCGAGCGCCAGCACGCTTTCGAAGTGATCGGCCAGCGCGATCGCGGCCTGCCCGTTGCCGGTGGCACAGTCCAGCGCGAGCCGTCGGTCCGGTGCCTGGGCGGCGACCCACGCGATCAGCCCGGGCGGATAGCCCGGCCGGTACCGGCTGTAGGCCCGCGACTGCTTCGAGAAATGATCCTTGAACGACATGTGCCGCGCTCCGCTGCAGCGATGGTGCTTGCGCACCCGCCGCCGTGCAACGGCGGTCGCGACCTTGGACTAGAATCCGCCGCCATGAATGCCATCCAGGTCGTCGACATCGCCCACGCGATCCAGCTCGCGCTGGCGCCGGTGTTTCTCTTTTCCGGCATCGGGGTGCTGCTGGGCGTGCTCACGAACCGCCTCGCGCGCATCGTCGATCGCGCCCGCAAGGTGGAAGACAACATCCGGCAGGCGACGGCGACCGACCTCGATGCAGCCAGCGAGCAGCTCGCAGGTCGCTTCGCGGCGTGCGCGCTTCATCAACATGTCGATCACGCTGTCGACGATCGCGGCACTGCTGATCGCGCTGGTCGTCGCGCTGATCTTCGCCAGCACCTTCGTGCCGATGAACCTTGCGGCCTACATCGCCGTGCTGTTCGTGCTCGCGATGATCGCGCTCGTCTGCGCGCTGCTCAGCTTCCTCGTCGAGGTCCGCATCGCCATTGCGGCGCTGAAGATCGGCGCCCGGTGAAAGCGCTGGAAAAAAAAGACCCCGGGCTTGTGACCCGGGGTCGAGAAGCGGACTTTGGTCGAAGGGAAGGGAAAAGTCCGCTAGGGGATCGATTCAGTCGTTCAGTGCAGCCGCGACCACTGCAGTACCTTCACCTCGCGCGTGGGGCGTCCCATGTTGCGCGCGATGATGAGCGCCGCTTCCTTGACCTCGCGGCCGCGCCGCGGCTGTCCGTCGAGCTCGACGACGCCGCGGTACTCCTGCAGTCCGCGCGGGTCCGGTTCGTCCACCAGGAAGTGAGCGTAGTACTTGATGGCCATGGCACGGCACGCTACCCATGCGCGCCCCGGCGAAGCGTGACGCAGCGCACACACCACGCCAGGCCGCCGGTGCGCCGCTGAAAACATGACGCGTTACCGCAAATCGGAGGCCCCCGGCTCGAAGTTCGCCACCGCCGAAGGCGCTCGCCGGCTGCGCGAGGAACTCGACCACCTGTGGCGCGTGCACCGCCCGCAGGTCACGCGCGCCGTCTCCGAGGCGGCGGCACAGGGCGACCGGTCGGAAAACGCCGAGTACATCTACGGCAAGAAGCAGCTGCGGGAGATCGACCGCCGGGTGCGGTTCCTGCGCCAGCGCCTCGAGGGGCTCGTTGTGGTCACGCAGCCACCGGACGACAGGACGCGCGTGTTCTTCGGCGCGTGGGTGCGGATCGAGGACGAGGAAGGCCACGAGACGGAACTCAGGATCGTCGGCCCCGACGAGATCGATCCCGCGCGACACTACGTGAGCATGGACTCCCCGCTGGCCCGCGCACTGATGCGCCGGCAATCCGGCGACGAGTTCACCGTCGAGGTGCCGGGCGGCACCCGGTCCTACGTCGTCACTGAAGTCCGCTACGAGCCCGAGACGTAGTCGCGGCGACGAGCGACCCGTCAGCGTCGCAGGCGGGCACGGGTCCGCTTCATGAGCGTCACGTGCGAACCCTCGCGTGCGACTTCCGAGGCACCCTCTCCCGCCTGCAGTCGCAGGTAGCTGCCGTCCGGCTGCATCTCCCAGGCATTGCGCCGGTCCTCGAGCTGCACCTGCAGCACCTCCCACAGGCGCTCGCGGAGCGCGCGCGACGTAACCGGCGTCACGGCCTCGACGCGACGCGACAGGTTGCGGTCCATCCAGTCCGCCGAGCCGATGAAGAACTCGCCATCGAGCGGGTCCTCGTGGCCGTTCGCGAAATGGAACAGCCGGCCGTGCTCGAGGAATCGCCCGATGACCGAGCGCACGCGGACGTTCTCGGTCCAGCCCGCAACCCCGGGCCGCAGGCAGCAGAAGCCGCGCACGACGAGGTCGACCGGCACGCCGGCCTGTGAAGCCGCCGCAAGCGCCTCGCAGACCGGGAGGTCCTCGAGCTGGTTGATCTTGACGACGATGCGCGCCGGCCGCCCCGCCCGCCGATTCGCGGCCTCGCGCTCGATCAGCTCGATGAAGCGCTCGCGCATGTTGAGCGGCGCCACCAGCAGCTGGTCGAACTGCGGCTCGCGCGAATAGCCGGTGAGGTGGTGGAACAGGGTCACCACGTCGCGCGTGATCGCCGGGTCGCAGGTGAAGAGCCCGAAGTCCGTATACATGCGCGCGGTCTTGACGTGGTAGTTGCCGGTACCGATGTGGGCGTAGCTCCTGAGCCCGTCGCCCTCGCGGCGCACGACGAGCGCGAGCTTCGTGTGCGTCTTGAGACCACGCACGCCGTAGATCACGTGATCGCCGGCCTTCTGCAGCTCGTTGGCCCAGTGCAGGTTGCGCTCCTCGTCGAAGCGCGCCTTCAGCTCGACCAGGCAGGCCACCTGCTTGCCGTTCTCGGCCGCGCGTGATCAGCGAGCGCACGAACGGCGTGTCGTCGCCGAGGCGGTACACGGTCATCTTGATGGTCGTCGTGGCCGGGTCGTCCGCCGCGTCGCGGATGAACCGCTCCACGCTCGCGTCGAAACTCTCGTACGGGTGGTGGACCAGCACGTCACCCGCGCGGATCAAGGCGAAGAGGTCCGCCTCGGGGTCGAGGCCGAGCGGGATCATCGGCGTCCACGTCGGGTCCCGCAGCTGCGGCACCGGCAGCGAGGCAATCCCGAACAGCGTCGTGTAGTCGAGCAGGCCGGGCAGCTCGTAGACGTCGCTGTCGCGCAGCTCGAACTGGTCCATGAGGCCGTGGCGGATCTCGGCGCGCGGCGACTCGTCGAACTCGAGACGCACGACAGGCTGGAAGCGCCGCTGGCGGACCTGCTCCTCGACCAGTTCCCGGATGCTGTTGTCGCGGTCCTCCTCGATGGCGATGTCGGCATTGCGAGAGAGCCGGAACAGCGTCGCCTGCTCGATCGTGACGCCCGGGAACAGCTTGTGCGCGTTGTGGCGCACGACCTCGTGCAGCGAGACGAAGCAGCGCTCGCCCGCGGGCACGCCGCGGTGCAGTGGCAGCCACTGCTGGATCGTCGTCGGCACCTTCACGCGCACGTTCACCGTTTCCGACGTCGCGTCGTCACGCAGCACGAACCCCCACGACGTCGACAGGTTGGACATGAACGGGAACGGATGCGATGGATCGAGGCTGAGCGGCGTGAGCGCGGGAGAGACGTGGCTGTCGAAATACTGCGACGCTTCCTCGCGCTGCGCATCGTCGAGCTCGCCCCAGGAGGAGAGGCGGATCCCGTGAGCCGCGAGCTCGGGTCGCACGCGGGCGAAGCAATCGGCCTGGGCGAGCAGCATCGGCAGCAGCGCCGCGCGCAGGCGCGCCATGTGGGCATTGAACTCGACGATCGGCCGCCGGGTTCTCGCTCGCGTACGCGCGGGTGCGCATCGCGCCCACGCGCTTCATGAAGAACTCGTCGAGGTTCGACGCGAAGATCGCCAGGAACTTGAGCCGCTCGAGCAGCGGCGTACGGTCGTCCAGCGCCTCGCTCAGGACGCGGCGATTGAACTCGAGCCAGCTCAGATCCCGGTCGAACCAGGCCTCGCGGAGGAACGCCTTGCGACTCGAGACGTTTGTCTTTCCCATGGCGCGACCAGTATAGCGACCCGACTCGTCAATCATCGGGGTGCGACGTTACATTGCGGTTTCAGCATGCGCAGTTCGCATGGGCGCGTCGCAAGACGCAGCGCAGCGGCGTCAGGCCGGCTGACCGCCCTGCTCGTCCGCCCCGTGGTCCGGCGGATCCACCGTCGGGAGCTGCTTGCCGCTCCAGTCCGCCCAGGGCACCCGGCTGCTCCAGTAGGAATGGACCTGCGGCTCGAGGCCTTCGGCCGCGTCGAGACTGGCCAGCGTCACGTGGATCTCGCCCGGCCAGTGGCCGGACTCGAAGAAGATCATCGAGCCGCAGCGACTGCAGAAACTGCGTGTCGCCTGCGCGGACGAGGCATAACGGGAGAGCGTCTCGTCGCCCGACTCGATCGTGAATGAGGCGCGGTCGAAGCCGACCCAGGTGACGAACCCTGCGCCGTGGGCGCGCCGGCACATCGAGCAGTGGCAGTGAGCGACCCACTTCGGCGGCAGCGCGCCGCGAAAGCGCACCGCGCCGCACAGGCAGGACCCGGCGACGGTCGGCTGGGCAGTCACACCACGCGGACGTTCTTGAACTGCCAGGGATCCGTCTCGTCGAGATCTTCCGGAAACAGGCGGCTGCGCTCCACGAGCGGATGCCACTCCGTGTACTCCCCGACGACGTGGCCGAGGTAGGGACGGCAGACCTCGAGGATGCGGCGGAAATCGAGGTCGTCAGGCTCGACCACGCCGGCGTTCGGGTTCTCCATCGCCCAGACGAGGCCGCCGAGCACGGACACCGTCACCTGCAGCGAGGTGGCGTTGTTGTGGGGCGCGAGCTGCCGCGCCTCCTGCACCGACAGCTGCGAGCCGTACCAGTACGCATTCTTCTTGTGGCCCGCGAGCAGCACGCCGAGCTCGTCCGAGCCCTTGACGATCTCGTCCATCATGATCCGCTTGCGGTCCTGGATGAACCAGTTGCGGCCGGCGAGCTCGTGCACCGACACGACCGCGTCGTCGCACGGGTGGTAGGCGTAGTGCACGGTCGGGCGATAGACGACCTGCTCGCCCTTCTTGATGGTGAGGTAGTCCGAGATCGAGATGGCTTCGCCGTGGGTGATCAGGAACCCGTGGAAGTGACCGGCCTGCGGGGTCCAGGTCCGCACGCGCGTCGCAGCGCCGGGCTGCATCAGGTAGATCGCGCTGCCACGGCCGAAGTCGTGCTTCCTCGCGTCGCGGGGCCAGTTCTTCTCGTGCGAGCCCCAGCCGAGTTCCGCCGGCTGGCAGCCTTCGCCGACGAACCCGTCCACCGACCAGGTGTTGACGAACTCGTCCTGGTCCCTGGGATGCGAACCCACCTGGGTGTCGCGCTCGGCGATGTGGATCACCTTGATGCCGAGCGTCTGCGCGAGCTTCGCCCAGTCGCCGCGCGTGGCCGGGTCGCCATGCTCGACGCCGCTGTCGGCAGCGATGTTGAGCAGCGCCTGCTTCACGAAGTGCGACACCAGGCCGGGGTTGGCGCCGTGCGTGAGCACCGCGGTCGGGGCGCGCGTCATCGTCTCGCGGAGCGCGAGCGCGGTCTCGCGCATCGCGTAGTTCGACCGCTTCGCCGGCGGCACGGTCGGGTCCGTGTAGCCGCCGGGCCACGGCTCGATGCAGGTGTCCAGGTAGAGCGCGCCCTTCTCCCAGCAGAACTGGATCAGCGCGACGCTCGAGACGTCCACGGACAGGTTGAGCAGGAAATCGCCGCGACCGACCAGCGGGTCGAGCACGTGCTTGAAGTTCTCGCGCGTGAGTGCGTGCCTGATGAAACGCACGCCGTACTCGGCCGCGACTTTCTGGCCGGACTCGTCGGCCGTGACGACCGTGATCTGGTCGGCCTTGATGCCCACGTGTCGCAGGATGAGCGGCAGCACGCCTTGCCCGATGCTGCCGAAGCCGACGAAGATCAGGCGGCCGGGGAAGGCGACGTGGATCGGATAATTGCTCATGTCTGCACCGGCGAATCTACGCGTGTGTGGCAGGGACGGTCGATGTAGTTTAACGGTTATTCGCTGCAGGTCACGCCCACGGGCCGGCCCGCGCCGACCGCCCGCTCAACCACGCGGCGCTCCGTCGCGCCAGTGTGGCGGATACGTGCGTTCGTAGCCAGGCAGCGAACTCATGCGCTCGATCCAGCGCGCGATCGCCGGGTACGTCGTCTCCATCGGCAGGAACCGCGAACGCAGGTCGCCGGCCTCGCGCTTTTCCATCGCGCGCAGCAGGAGCATGATGCCGGGGAAGACCACCATGTCCGCGGCCGACACGTGCTCGCCCACCAGCCAGTCCGAGTTGCTCAGCCTGCCCTCGATCGTGCGAGCCTCGCCCGCGACGACGTGGGTGGCGCGGGTGATCTCCTCGACCCGCTCGTCCATGTTCTCGAAGAACACGGCCGAGACGATCTGCGTCAGCTGGCTCTCGGCATAGGCCTGGTACTCGCAGATCACCCGCATGATCGTGCCGGCTTCCTCGGGCGTACGGCCGAAGATCGGCGGCTCGGGATACTTGCGGTCGAGGTAGAGCAGGCACGCGAGCGACTCGAAGACGACGAAGTCGCCGTCCTTGAGCACCGGCACCCGGCCGCGCGGATTCATGCGCAGCATCTGCGGCGACTTGTGCTCCTGCTTGGAGAACTGCAGCACCCGCGACTCGTAGGGCAGCCGCTTGTACTCGAGCGCGAGCTGCACACGCCACGAATAGGGGCTGCCGCTGCCCCAGAAGAGCTCGATCGCCATTCCGGATCCTCCCGCCTGCCGCCGGCCCGGTTGGGCGGGGCGTTCCGATTGTACTGACCACGGCCCGGGGGCGGTACCGGGCTCCATGGAGTTCCAGCATGAACGAAGGCCCGTTGATCCAGGCGGAAGATCTCGCGGAACGGCTGGAAGACACTGCGCTCAGGATCTTCGACTGCCGGTTCGACCTCGCGCGACCGGACGCAGGACGGGCGCATTACGACGACGAGCACCTTCCGGGCGCCGCGTATGCGGACCTGAACCGCGACCTCTCCGTGCCCCAGACGCCTGGCTCGGGCCGTCACCCGCTGCCCGCGCCTGCCGCGTTTGCAGCGCGCTTGCGCGAGTGGGGCGTGAGCGGCGACAGCGTGGTCGTCGCCTACGACGACGGCAACTCCATGTATGCGGCGCGGCTCTGGTGGATGTTGCGGTGGCTCGGCCACCGCAGGGCACTGGTGCTGGACGGCGGAATGCGCCGCTGGATGCAGCTCGGCCTGCCGCTGGACGAGACGATCCCGTCACGTCCGCCGGGGAACTTCGTCGCGCACGCCCACCCGGAATTCGTCGTCGGCGCACAGGAGGTGCTGGCTGCCTCCCGTGACGGCACGTCGCGGATCCTCGACGTGCGCGCACCCGAACGCTATCGCGGCGACGTGGAGCCGATCGACGCGGTTGCCGGACACGTGCCCGGCGCGCTCAACCACCCGTTCACATCCAGCCTCGGAGCCGACGGCCGGTTCCTGCCGGCCGCCGAGCTTCGCGCCGCCCTCGAAGAGCGACTCGGCGGAATGCCGGCGCAGAGGACCGTCGCCATGTGCGGGTCCGGCGTCACCGCCTGCCATCTGCTGCTCGCGATGGAAGTCGCCGGCCTGCCGGGCGCCCGTCTTTACGCGGGATCCTGGAGCGAATGGTCGCGCGACCCGTCGCGGCCGGTGGCACGCGGCGCAGCGCCGTGAGGCGCCGGCGCGCCATGGCCCTTCCACCCCGCCCCGCTTCTGCTATCGTTCGCGCCACTTTTTTACGCCCGACCCGGAGCCGCCGCGAGTGGAAGGCACTGCACGCAAGCTGACACCAGGCAGCAACTGGAAAGTCGAGGACTCGCTCGAGCTCTACGGCGTCAACGCCTGGGGCAACGGCTACTTCGGCATCAACGCCGCGGGCCACGTCGTGGTGCGCCCCGACCAGACGGCCGACCACGAGATCGACCTGCACGAGGTCATCCGCGGGCTCGAGGCGCGCGACCTCACGGCGCCGGTGGTCGTGCGCTTCTCCGACATCCTGCACCATCGGCTGAAGCGGCTGCACGACGCGTTCGCGACGGCGATCGCCGAGAACGACTACCGCAACCGCTACGCCGCGGTGTTCCCGATCAAGGTGAACCAGCAGCGGCTCGTGGTCGAGGAAGTCTACGGCTACGGCCGCGAGTTCGGCTTCGGCCTCGAGGTCGGGTCGAAGCCCGAGCTGCTCGCCGTGATGGCGATGACCGAGGGCGAGTCGGAGCGGATGATCATCTGCAACGGCTTCAAGGACGACAGCTACATCGAGGCCGTGATCCTCGCCACGAAGCTCGGCCGCACGATCATCCCGGTGGTCGAGAATTTCAGCGAGCTGCAGCTGATCCTGAAGCATGCGCGCAACTACGACGTGCGCCCGCGCATCGGCGTGCGCGTCAAGCTCGCGAGCGAGGGCGCGGGCCGCTGGCGCGAGTCGTCGGGCGAGAAATCCAAGTTCGGCCTGTTCGTCACCGAGATCCTCGAGCTGTTCCGCGTGCTGCGCGAAGCAGGGCATGGAGGACTGCCTGCAGCTCGTGCACTGCCACCCCGGCAGCCAGCTGCAGGACATCCGCCGCGTCAAGGACGCCGTGAACGAGCTGGCCCACGTCTACGCCGAGCTGAAGCTGATGGGCGCGGGCCTGCGCTACATCGACGTCGGCGGCGGGCTCGGCGTCGACTACGACGGCAGCCGCACCAACTATCCGTCGTCGATGAACTACACGATGGCCGAGTACGCGAGCGACGTGGTCTACCGCATCGCGAACGTCTGCAATTCGCGCGGCGTCGACCACCCGGTCATCGTGAGCGAGTCCGGGCGCGCCATCGCGGCGCACCACAGCCTGCTGGTGTTCAACACGCTCGGCAGCTCGATGCTCGACAAGTTCAGCGTGACCGAGCAGTTCGCGGAAGAATGCGCGCGCGACCAGAGCGTGCCGCAGCCGGTGCGCGACCTGCTCGACGCCTACCGCTCGATCACCGAGCGGCGGCTGGTCGAGTGCTACCACGACGCGATCCAGGCGCGCGAGCAGGCGCTGCAGATGTTCAACCTCGGCTACCTGAACCTCGAGGCGCGCGGGCTGGTCGAGCGCCTCTACTGGGCCACCTGCGCCAGGATCCGCGACATGTGCCGCCGCCGCGAGAGCGTCCCCGAGGAGCTCGAGGGCCTCGAGGCGATCCTGAGCGACATCTACTTCTGCAACATGTCGGTCTTCCAGTCGCTGCCCGACAGCTGGGCCATCGACCAGGTCTTCCCGATCATGCCGGTGCACCGGCTCGACGAGTGCCCGACGCGCAACGCGGTGCTGGCCGACATCACCTGCGACTCGGACGGCAAGATCGACTACTTCGCGAGCGCCCGGGAAACCAAGCGCACGCTCGAGCTGCACGAGCTGCGCGACGGAGAGCCCTACTATCTCGCCGCCTTCCTGGTGGGCGCGTACCAGGAAACGCTCGGCGACCTGCACAACCTCTTCGGCGACACGCACGTCGTGCACATCAAGCTGCACGAGGAAGGCGGCTGGTGGATCGAAGAGACGGTGAAGGGCGACACCGCGGCCGAGGTGCTGCGCTACATGCGCTACGACGTGGAGCGCCTGCTGCCGCAGCTCGCGCGCGACTGCGAACGTGCGGTGCGCGAAGGACGCCTGTCGCTCGCGGAGAGCCAGGCGCTGCGCCGCTTCTACGACGCCGAGCTGAACGGCTACACGTACCTCGAACCGGATTGACGCG
>CAVTDU010000022.1:0-20365 GCA_963733565.1 uncultured Gammaproteobacteria bacterium | reverse complement strand
TTGACGACCTCGTGCAGAGGATGGACCTTGTCGAGCGGCAGCGGCAACTCCGGATCGTTCGGGATCATGCCGTTGGTGACGCCCGGGTCCGTCAGGTAGACCTCCTGCAGGCACTGGCCGAGGTCGAGGTGGTTGCGCTGCGCCGGCAGTCCACCCGTGACCGCACAGGCGCCCATCGCCACCAGGATCTTGCAGTTGGCGCGGAACTCGCGCAGCACGTGCACGTTCTCGGCGTTGCAGATGCCGCCCTCGATGATGCCGATGTCGCAGGGGCCGCAGTGCTTGATGTCGGTGAGCGGCGAGCGGTCGAACTCGATTCGATCGAGCAGCGCGAACAGCCGCTCGTCGATGTCGAGCAGCGACATGTGGCAGCCGAAGCAGCCGGCGAGCGAGGTCGTGGCGACCTTCAGCTTGCGCCGGGTCACGTCAGTCATGGTGTTTCTCCAGCGGGCGCGGCGCGTCCACGAGTGCCTGTTGGCTGATCGGCGAGAGGTCGAACCGCCGCTCGCCGATCGGCGTGGCGAATCCGACGCGCTTGCGCAGGATGACGCCCACCGGGCACACGGACACGGCCTTGTCGGTCACCTTCACGTCGGTGTCCGCGAGCCGGCCGGACTCCGCGTTCACGATCAGGTGCTTGTCGAGCCCGCGGCCCGCCAGCGCGAAGACGTGCTTGCCGTCCACCTCGCGCGCCGCGCGCACGCACAGCTCGCAGAGGATGCAGCGGTTGAAGTCGAGCAGGATCTCGGGATGCGAGGCATCGACGGGACGGTCCGGAAACAGGTGCCGGAATCCCGCCGTCAGCACCCCGAGATCGTAGCCGAGGGCCTGCAGCATGCAGTTGCCGCTCTTCTCGCACGAGGGGCAGAAGTGGTTTCCCTCGGCGAACAGCATCTGCACCAGCGTGCGCCGCAGCTCGTTGAGTTCCTCGGTGTCGCTCTCGACTTCCGTCGCGGTCGCGGCCGGCGTCGTGCACGCGGCCATCATGCGTCCGTCGACTTTCGCCGTGCACACCTTGCAGCTGCCGTGCGGCTTGAATTCCGGGTGATAGCAGAGGTGAGGAATGTACCGGCCCGCCGCGAGGGCCGCCTGCATCACCGTCTGGCCGGGCTCGAACGCCACCTCGGCGCCGTCGAGCAGGAACGTCGGTCGCTCGTTCATTGCTGCTCCTCGAGGTGCGCACCGGCGTCGTCCCGCCCGGTCATCTGGCGGGCGCGGCCGAGCGCGCCGTCGACGTCGAAGGACGGCGTGAAGTCGAGCGAACGCAGCTTGCGCTCGTAGGCCGGCCGGAAGCGCTTCAGCGTGTCGAGAATCGGGTTGCACGCGGTATGACCGAGGCCGCAGTGCGCCGACATCATCAGCACGCGGTTGAGCCTGTTCATCTCGCGCAGTTCGTGCTGGGTGCCGTTGCCGGCGTGGATCTTGTCCATCGCCGCGACCAGCATCGACGTGCCGACCCGGCAGGGCGTGCAGAAGCCGCAGCTCTCGTGGGCGAAGAAGTGCGCGTAGTTGCGCGCCACCTCGAACATGTCGCGGCTCGCGTCGAACACCGTGAAGGCGCCGGCGGTCGGCAGGTCCTCGAAGGCGATCCGGCGGCCGAACTCCGTCGCGTCGATGCACATGCCGGACGGCCCGCTCACCTGCACCGCCTGGGTGTTCACGGCGCCGCAGTCGTCGAGCACCTGGCGGATCGTCACGCCGAACGGGTACTCGTAGAGGCCGGGGCGCGCGACGTCGCCCGCGACGGACAGGATCTTGGTGCCGGCAGACTTCAACGTGCCGAGGCCGCGATACCAGTCGCCGCCGTGCACGGCGATCAGCGCCGCCGCACACAGCGTCTCGACGTTGTTCACGATCGTCGGCTGCTGCTTGTAGCCGTTCGTGACCGGATAGGGCGGGCGATTGCGCGGCACGCCACGCTTGCCCTCGAGCGACTCGATGAGGGCGGATTCCTCGCCGCAGACGTACGAGCCCGCGCCGACGTGGATGCGGATGTCGAAGTCGAAGCCGGGCTGGCCGCAGATGCCGGCGCCGAGCAGGTTCGCCTCGCGCCGTCGCTCGAGCACCGACTCGAGCTGCTCGAGCAGGTAGCGGTACTCGCCGCGCAGGTACAGGAACCCGCGGCTCGCGCCGATCGCATAGGCGGCGACCGTCATGCCGTCGAACAGCAGGTCCGCGTGGCTGGTGAGCAGCACGCGGTCCTTGAACGTGCCGGGCTCACCCTCGTCGGCGTTGCAGACGACGTAGCGCTCGAGTCCCGTCGCGTGCCGGCAGGCCTCCCACTTGATGCCCGTCGTGAAGCCGGCGCCGCCGCGGCCGCGCAGGTTCGAACGCTTCACCTCCTCGAGCGTCGCGATCGGGCCCTGTGCTGCGCCGACGTAGGCCTCGCGCCAGGACCGCTCGTTCGCCGCGCGCTCGCTCCATCCCTGCGTTCCGCGCTGCAGTGCCGCCCGGATGGGGTCCCCGGGCTTGAGCCCGTGGGCGAGCATGACGTCCGCGCGGCGCACGTTGTCCTGCACGACGAAGAACTCCGCCGGCCAGTCCGCGACCGGCACCCGCGCCAGGATCAGGTCGCCGATGCTCGCGATGCGCTCGTCGGTCAAGGCCGGGATCGCAATGCCGTTGACCAGCAGCGCCGGGCCCTGGTCGCAGAGGCCGGTGCACGAGGTTCGCCCGACGCTCACGAGGCCGTCCTCGGAAACCTTGCCGGGCTCGACCCAGAGGCGGTGGCAGAGCGCATCCATCAGGCGCTCGTTGCCGGCCATGCGGTCGGTGATGTTGTCGGAGAACAGGAGGCGATAGCTGCCGCGCGGCTCGAGGGCCATGAACGAGTAGAAGCTCGCCACTCCCGTCACCCGCGAGTACGGGATCCGCAGCAGGCGCGCGATCTCGACCGCGGCGGGCGGCGGCAGGTAGCCGAACTCCTCCTGCACCTCGCGCAGGATCTGCACGAGTCCCGTCGGGTCGTGGTCCCAGCGCGTGACGATGCGGCGGACGCGCGGCTCGAGGTCTGTAATGGCTTCGGTCATACGGTCAGCGGCGAATGGCGCGGGCGGAACGTCCGCCCTGTCCGGCCAGATTGCGCCGCAGGGGTCGCGACTAACCATATGGGAAAACCCCGGCCCGGGCTGCGTTTCACGTCACTTTTCCCCCGGCGAGGGAGGCCGCGGGGCGTACTCGCTCGCCTGCGCGCTGATGGGCCGCTCGTCGAAGCGCCGGGAACCCACCGGCGTGGCGAAACCGACCCGCTTGCGGATGATCACCCCGACCGGACACACCTCGACGGCCTTGTCGGTCTTCGACACATTGCTGTCGCGGAGCAGGCCCGACGTCGAATTGACCAGCAGGTGCTTGCCCATGCCGCGACCGCCGAGCGCAAAGACGTGCTTGCCGTCGACCTCCGCGGAGGCGCGGACGCACAGTTCGCAGAGGATGCAGCGGTTGAAATCGAGCATCAGGTCGGGATGCGTCGCATCGACCGGCCGGTCGGGGAAGAAGTGGTCGAACCGCGGCGAGGTCATGCCGAGGTCGTACGCGACGGCCTGCAGCTTGCAGTGGCCGCTCTTCTCGCAGGACGGGCAGAAGTGATTGCCCTCGACGAACAGCAGCTGCACCATCATCCGCCGCTCGGCGTTGAGTTCGGCCGTCTCGCTCTCCACGCCCAGGCCCGCACGTGCCGGCGTGGTGCAGGATGTCGCGTGGTGACCGTTTATCTTGACGGTGCAGAGCTTGCAGCTGCCGTGCGGCCGGAATTCCGGGTGGTAGCAGAGGTGCGGAATGTAGCGGCCCGCGGCCAGCGCGGCCTGCAGCACGGTCTGTCCCGGCTCGAAGGGGCAGTCGGTTCCGTCGAGCGTGAAAGTCTGCGTGGGTTCGCTCATGGAGCCTCCCCGAGGTGCGCACCCTCGTCGTCGCGCCCGGTCATGCGCCTCGCGCGCGCCAGCGCGCCGTCGAGGTCGAACGCGGGCTCGACCGCCGGCGATTCCAGCCGACGCTCGTATGCCGGGCGAAACCGCTGCAGCGTGTCGAGCAGCGGCCGGGACGCGGATTCGCCGAGCCCGCAGTGACTCGCGCCGCGCAGCAGCCCGCCGAGCTCCTCGATCGCCACGAGATCGTGCTGCGAGCCCTTGCCGTCGCGGATCCTGTCCATGAGGTTGCGCAGCAGCGAGGTGCCGACGCGGCACGGCGTGCAGAAGCCGCAGCTCTCGTGAGCGAAGAAGTGGGAGAAATGTCGCGCGACCTCGAACATGTCGCGGCTGTCGTCGAACACCATGAAGGCGCCGCCGGTCTCGATGTCCTCGAAGCCGATGCGCCGTGTGAACTCGTCCTGCCCGAGGCAGACACCGGAGGGGCCACCCACCTGCGCGGCGATCGTGTTACGTGCGCCCGCATCCTCCAGCACCTGCGCCACGCTCACGCCGAACGGGTATTCGTAGACGCCGGGCCGCTCGCAGTCGCCGGAGACCGACAGCAGCTTGGTGCCCGAAGACCTTGCGGTGCCTCGGCTGCAGAACCAGTCCGCGCCGCGCAGCAGGATCAGCGCCGCAGCACAGTAGCTCTCCACGTTGTTCACGACCGTGGGCCGCCCGAGATAGCCCTTCTCGGCCAGCCGGGGCGGCCGGTTGCGCGGGATTCCGCGCTTGCCCTCGAGCGACTCGACGAGCGCGGACGCCTCGCCGCACACGTACGAGCCCGCGCCGACGTGGATCTCGACGTCGAAGTCGAAGCCTTCACGGCCGCAGATCGCCTTGCCGAGCAATCCGGCCTGCCTGCGTCGCTCGAGCGTCTCGCGCAACGCCTCGAGCATGTAGCGGTACTCGCCGCGCAGGTACACGAACCCCTGCGTCGCACCGATGCCGTAGGCGGCAACGGTCATGCCCTCGAAGATGAGGTCGGCGTGCTGGCGCAGCAGCAGCCTGTCCTTGAACGTGCCCGGCTCGCCCTCGTCCGCGTTGCAGACCACGACACGCGGCGTAACCGGCTGACGGCTGCAGCTCTCCCACTTCACGCCGGTGGTGAAGCCGGCGCCGCCACGTCCCAGCAGGCGCGCACGCTTGATCTCTTCGAGCGTGGCCTGCGGCCCGGTGCCACTCGCCTCGCCGCGCTCGATGGCCGCGCGGATCGCCTCGCCCGGCCGGATTGCGTCGGAGAGCATGGCGTCGCGGCGCCGCACGAAGTCCTCAACGACGAACAGCTCGCGAGGCCATTCGACCAGCGGCACGCGTGCGAGGATCAGGTCGCACAGCTCGGAAGCGCGGCGGGCGTCGACGTCCGGCACCGGGAGCCCGTTCACGAGCAGCGCCGGCGCGTGGTCGCAGAGCCCGATCGACGACGTCCGGCCCAGGCTGACGAGCCCGTCCTCGGAGACCTTGCCGGGCTCGACCCAGAGACGCTCGCCCATCTCGCGCAGCCGGACCGCCGAGCCGTGCATGCGGTCGATGATGTTGTCCGAGAACAGCAGGCGGTACACGCCTTGCGGCTCCGTATATAGAAAGGAGTAGAACGCCGCGACTCCGCGCGTGGTCGCGATCGAGACGCCAAGTTCCTGCGCGATTCGTTCGAGCGCCTGCGGCGGCAGGAACCCGAGTTGCTCCTGCGTCTCCCGCAGCACCTGCAGCAGCCGCGTCGGCGCACTGCCCCACGAGCAAATGGCTCGACGGACGGCCGCCTCTACTGCCGCCTCACTGGGAAATTCGAAATGCACTTGCCGGCCGTGTGGAACCGCCCATCGCGGCCGGCGCAAGGGTGACGCCCGCGCCCTGCCGTCGCAACTTCGGAAAACCCGTGTCCGTCCGCCAGCCGCTTGCCCGCGGGACGCACGTCTTCCACTATCGGTCATCCGTCATCGGCTTCCCGGATTGCGCACCATGCCTGCGGTATTCCTCGATTACGCAACCGTCAGTTTTGGCGGCGACCTCGACCCGCGCTCCCTGCACGCCGTGTTGCCGGGTCTCGAGATCAGGGATCACACGGCGCCGCAGGACATCGCCGCGCGAGTTGCGGGGCGCGAGGTCGTGCTGGTCAACAAGCTGCGCATCACTCGCGAGATCATCGAGGCGAGTCCTGCGCTGCGACTGATCGCACTCGCCGCGACCGGCACGAACAACGTGGACCTCGTGGCAGCCGGTGAACGCGGCATCGCGGTCTGCAATCTTCGCGACTACTGCACCGCCTCGGTCGTGCAGCACGTCTTCGGTGTGCTGCTGCTGCTGACGCAGAAGCTGCGCGAGTACGACGCGCTGGTGCGCTCGGGCGCCTGGCAGCGCGGCGAGCAGTTCTGCCTGCTCGACTACCCGATTCGCGAGCTCGTCGGCCGCAGGCTCGGCATCGTCGGCTACGGCACGCTCGGCCGCGGCGTGGCCCGCGCGGCGACCGCATTCGGCATGGAAGTGCTGGTCGCGAACCGGCCGGGAGGCACTGCGGTGCCGGGACGACTGGACCTCGATGAACTGCTGGCCACGGTCGACGTGCTGAGCCTGCACTGCCCGCTCGCGCCGGCGACCCAGGGGATGATCGACGCATCCCGACTCTCACGCATGAAGCGCGATGCCGTGCTGATCAATACCGCACGCGGCGCCCTGGTCGACGCCGCAGCGCTTGCGGACGCCTTGCGGGGCGGGAGGCTCGGGGGCGCCGCCATCGACGTGTTGTCGCAGGAACCACCGGTGGACGGAAACCCGCTGCTGGCCGGCGACATCCCGAACCTGATCGTGACACCGCACATCGCGTGGGCCGCCCGCGAAGCGCGCCAGCGCTGCATCGACGAGATGGCCGCCAACATCGCCGACTTCCGCCGCGGCGGGCGGAGGGGAAGAGTCGTCTGAGAAGAGGCGGTGGGCGGTAGGCGGTGGCGGTGGTTCGGAGGCCTGCGACTCCTCTGGCCACAGCCCATAGCCCACGGCCTTCGCCTTCCTCACTCGGCGCCGAGATTCGCGACCTGGGCCGCCCAGTTGAGCACCGGGCGGACGCGGGGAGACACCAGCTCCATCGCCTCGTCGAAGCTGACCCAGCGGAACTCGCTGTGTTCCGGGCGCCCGAGTTCCGGATTGACCGGCAACGTGACGTCCACCGTGTCGGTGCGCGCGATGAAATAGCGCGCGACCTTGCCGCGACTGTACGGGCCTGTCTGCGTCGACGATTCGCCCCAGGCGAACACCAGATCGCCGATCAGCGATTCTTCGTGGACCTCGCGAATCGCCGCCGCCAGCGGCTCCTCGCCGGCCTCGACCATGCCTTTCGGAAAGTCCCAATGATTGAACGCGCGCAGCAGCAGGAATCGCCATCCCTCGGGCGACTGCCGCAGGACGACGACGCCGGCGGAGAGCCGCGGGGATCGGGGGGTCATCCGCCAAGTATAGAGGAAAGGCGGCCTCGGGCTGCGTCCAGGCGTGGGCTCGTGATTTGCGAGCCGGATGGCAATGGCCACGTCCATAGTCTCGGACTATGCTGCTCGCATGAACCTGCGTGACCTCCGCTATCTCGTCGCACTGGCCGACGAGCGTCACTTCGGCCGTGCGGCCGAGCGCTGCCACGTCAGCCAGCCGACGCTGTCCGCCCAGGTCCGCAAGCTCGAGGAGTATCTCGGCGTGTCTCTCGTCGAGCGCCAGCCGCGGCGGGTCTCGCTGACAGAAGCCGGCGAGAAGGTTGTCGAGCGGGCGCGCCGGCTGCTGCTCGAGGCCGATGCGATCGTAGAGGTCGCAAGGACGGATCGCGATCCGCTGGCAGGAGCGCTCCGGCTGGCGCTCATCCCCACCGTCGGGCCTTACCTGCTGCCGCACGTGGTGCGCCGCCTGAAGCGCGAACTGCCCCGGCTCAAGCTGATGCTGTACGAGCACCAGACGGCACCGCTGCTCGAGAAGCTGCGCGCCGGCGAGATCGACATGGGCATCCTGGCGCTGCCGGTCCCGCTCGACGGACTCGAGGCCGAGCCGCTGTACGACGAGCCATTCACGCTGGCGGTGCCCGCCGGCCACAGGCTCGCGGACCACGAGCGGGTCCGCGTGGAGGACCTCAAGGGCGAGACGCTGCTGCTGCTCGAGGACGGTCACTGCCTGCGCGACCAGGCGCTCGAGGTCTGCAGCCGCATCCGGGTGCAGGAGGAGCAGGACTACCGCGCGACCAGCCTCGAGACGCTGCGCCAGATGGTGGCGGCCGGGCATGGCGTGACGCTGATGCCCCAGCTCGCGGCCGAATCTCCCGTCGGTGGCGCACGCGGCATGCGAACCAAGGCGTTCGTCCGTCCGGCCCCGACGCGTACCATCGGCGCGGTCTGGCGGAAATCGACGACGCGGGCGCAGGCGATCGCGGCCACGGCGAATGCGATACGCGCGGCCATGAAAGAGGAGTCGAAGCGATGACGTTCCGGGTCTTGCAGTCGGCTCGCCGCGCTCGCGTTGCTGGCGATCACATCGGGCGCCGCAGCGGCGGACGGGCCGACAGTCTCGCAGGCCTGGGCGCGCGCAACCGCTCCCGGCGTGGACGTGGGCGCGGTCTATCTCTCGATCGACGGCGGCGCGACAGACGACAGCCTGGTCTCCGCCAGCTCCGCGCGGGCTGCCATGGTGCACCTGCACACCGTCGAGGAATCCGGTGGCGTCGCGAAAATGCGCCCGGTGGAAGGCATCGACGTGCCGGCGGGCAAGCGCGTGGTGCTTGCACCGAAGGGCACGCACATCATGCTGATGGGCCTGGCAAAGCCACTCGTCGCCGGCGAGACGTTCCCACTCGAGCTGCGGTTCGCGAAAGCGGGCGAACTCGGCATCACCGTCGTCGTGCGGGCTGCGGGTTCGGATGCCCCGCCGTCGCCGCCACCACGCTGACCAGGCCTCGGGCGGCACGCCGATGCAAGCGCGCGCAGCACTGCCCCTGCACCGGCTTCACGACGAGGAGGTCGTCCGCCTGCTCGAGAGCGGCGAGCGACGGCAGGAACTGACCGGCCTGCTCGGCGCCGACGGCTACCGCGAGCTCAGTGCCCTCGCACGCGAGGCGGCCGCATCGCGGCACCGCGGCGGGCAGGTCGTGTACGTGCTGCCCGGACTCATGGGCTCGCGTATCGGAACGCGCGGCCGGCTGCTCGACGACGTGATCTGGCTGGACCCGATCGAAGTGGCCGCCGGCCACCTGACGCGGCTCGCTCTGCCGCGCGGATCGCGACTGTCGGCGCTCGGCGTGATGCTGCTGAACGCGCTGAAGCTCAGGCTCACGCTGCAGATCGCCGGCTTCGATGCACGCTTCCACGCCTACGACTGGCGGCGCAGCGTCGAACGCCTCGCCGACGAACTGCTCGCGCGCATCGAGTCGGACGGCGTGCAGAGCCCGATGCTCGTCGGTCACAGCATGGGCGGCGTCGTGATACGCGTCGCACTGGCCGCGGACCGTGGCCGCATTGCGCGTGCAGTGCAGCTCGGTGCGCCGAACTCGGGCTCCTTCGCGCCGGTGCTCGCGATGCGCGGCGTCTACCCTACGGTGCGCAAGCTCGCCGCCCTCGACCTGCGCCACGACGCGGAGGACCTTGCGCGCATCGTGTTCCGCACGCTGCCGTCGCTGCACGAATTGCTGCCGGATGCGGGCCTCACGGACGCAGCGAACCTGTTCGACGCGTCCGAGTGGCCGGACGATGCGCTGCGGCCCGACCCGGAGCTGCTCGCGGATGCAGCCAGTGCGCGACGCCGCTGGCCAGCGAGCGACCCGCGCTGCCTGCACGTCGTCGGTGTGCGCCAGGAAACGGTGGTTCGCGCGGAGCGCCGCGGCCGGCAGTTCCACTTCCACTATTCCGACGACGGCGACGGCACGGTGCCGCGCGTTCTCGCGGTGATGCCGGAGTCGAAGACCTGGTTCGCAGCGGAGACCCACGGCGGCCTGCCCAACAACGGCCGGGTGATCTCCGCCGTCGTGGACCTGCTGCGCGAAGGCACCACCGGGCGGTTGCCCGCTGCGCATCGCGCCGGCACGCGCAAGGTGCGCACCGTAGCGGAGTCCACGCTGCGCCGGGTCGCACCGCACAAGGTTCGCTGGCAGGACCTGTCGCCCGACGCGAGACGCAGGCTGCTCGAGCCGGTGGTGTCGCCGGAGTTCCACGGCGCCGTGTCGCGCGACGCGCTTCGAGTGCCTGCGCCGCAGGTCGCAGTTCGGGCGACGGGCAAGCGTCCGATCGAGATACGCCTCAGCCGGGCCAGCATCGTGGATGCGAGTGCGCGTGCGCTCGTGCTCGGTGTGTTTCGCAACGTCGATCCGTCCGGCGCGGCAGCCGCGGTCGACGAGCGCCTGGGCGGTGCGGTGCGCGATTTCACGCTGCGCCGGATGTTCTCGGGCCGGCTCGGCGAAGTGTCGATCCTGCCCGGCCCGCGCAACGGCCTGCTCGCGGAGTTCGTCGTCTTCGCCGGACTCGGCGACTTCGACGACCTCGGCTCGGAGTCCCAGTCGTTCGTCGCGGAGAACGTCGTCCGGACGCTGGCGCATGCGCGCATCCAGGATTTCGCGACGGTGCTGTTCGGCACGGGATCAGGCATCCCGGTCGCGACCGCAGTCGAGCAGCAGCTCAAGGGAATCTTCGACGGCCTGCGGATCGCGGACCACGATCATGTCGTCCGGCGCGTCACCATCTGCGAGATCGACCCGCGCCGGTTCACGGCGCTGCGTCGCGCCGCAGGACCCGTGCTGGCACGCCTCGCAGGTGACGACTTCACCGTCGTGCTGGACGAAGCCGCGCCATTCGCGGACGAAGACGGCGGGCGTTCCGGCAGGACGTCGAAACGAAAGGCGGGGGCAGCGACGGATCCCGCCTATCTGCTGGTGACGCTCGCCGAGCAGGGCCGCGGCACATTCGAGTGCCGCAGTTCGCTGCTGACGGCGGGCGCCAAGGCGGCAGTACTCTCCGGCGCGGTGCGCGTCGGCCGGTCGGAACTCGACGCAAGGCTTGGCGGTGTCATTCCGGGCGAGATGTCTGGTCGGGAGTTCGCCCGGTTCGGCACGGCGATCGGCCGGTTGCTGCTTCCTGCGACGATACGCGACGGACTCGAGGCGATGAGCCGCCGGCCGCTCGTCGTCGTGCACGACCGCGAGGCCTCGCGTGTGCCGTGGGAGGTGCTGCGCATCGGCGATTCGCATCCGGCGCTGGAGCGCGGGCTCAGCCGTCGTTACGCGAGCGAGAACCTCAGCGTCGCGCGCTGGCGCGAGGACCGGCCTGCCGGCGATCGCCCGCGCGTACTGATGGTGGTCAACCCGACGCTCGACCTGCCGGGCGCGGCGCGGGAGGGCGCGGCGCTGCGGCAGGCCCTGGTCGAATCAGGAGCGCAGGTGGAGTACCTGGAAGGCCGCGAGGCCTCGCATGCGCGGCTGCTCCGGGAGATCGCCTCGGGCGCGCACGACATCCTGCACTTCGCGGGGCACGGCTTCTTCGAGGCGGGCGATCCGGCGCGCAGCGGTCTCGTCTGTGCTTCCGGCGACGTGCTGCGCGGAGCGGACCTGCAGGGCGTCGGCGACCTGCCGGCGCTCGTGTTCTTCAATGCCTGCGAGGCGGCGCGGGTACGCCGGCGCGGACCGCGTACGAGCCGCCAGCGGCTGTTCGGCCTGCGCAGGTCCAGCAGCCTCGCCGAGGCGCTGCTCGACGGCGGCGTCGCGAACTTCGTCGGCACTCACTGGCCGGTCGGCGACGAAGCGGCGCTGGCGTTCTCGACCCGATTCTACGACCGGCTGCTCGACGGCGAGCGGGCCGGCGATGCCATGCTGGCGGCGCGACGGCGCGTGTTCGAGCTGGGCTCGATCGACTGGGCGGACTACGTACATTACGGAAACCCGTCGTTCCGCCTCGGGTCGCCGGACGGCGAGACCGGAACGCAGTTCACATAACGGCAGGCAGCCGCGACCCACCGCCGGATTCGGCGACTGAAGCGAGATGGAAGTCACGCTTCGAGGGACCCCACCCTGCCGAGAATCACGCCCACGCGATGACAGGCGTGCGCCGACGGGCCTTTAAGAACCCCAGAAGCAGCGCCGGGATCGTGTGGGTTCCTGGCTTTCGGTCGTCACGCAGGGAGTGGGCGACACGGTGTCGGGGACGGCAATAAAAACGTTACCCACACTGAGGATGAATCATGTTCAGGAATTCCATAGTCCCGATTACCGCCGGCGTGATGCTGGCCCTGGCTGGCAGTGCGCAGGCTGCTGGCACCAGGACGACCACGTTCCCCGTGACCGCCACCGTCGCGTCGAACTGCCTGATCAACTCGGCCTCCGCCATGGCCTTCGGCAACTACGACGGCAGCGCCGCAGGTCGACTCGACATCGCACGATCGCCGTTCGCTGCAGCAAGAACGCCGCCTTACACGATCGCCCTGAATGCCGGCGACGCGGGCGGCTTCGCTCCGCGCAAGCTGCTCGTTCGGCGCCGAGACGCTGGAGTACAACCTGTTACAGCGACGCGGGTCGAACATCGGTGTGGGGCAACACGCGTTGGCGTCAACACCGGTTGCGGCACGGGCAGCCGGCCTCAACAACGTGCTTACGCACACGGTGTACGGCCGGCTCTTCGACAACGCGGCCAACCAGGGTGCCGCGGTCGGCGCCTACACCGACACGATCACGGTCACCGTAGCCTACTGATCGCAAGCCATGCGCTTCCAGAAAGTCATGGCAAGCGTCCTCGCGTCGGCGGCAGCCCTGTGGCTGCCGCCGGCGTCGGCGGGAAGCTTCTCGATCTCGCCGCTGCGGGTGGAGCTCTCCGCCCAGGCGACGACTGCAGCACTGACGATACGCAACGAGGAAGACGCGCCGGCCCTCGTGCAGGTCGAGACGCTGCTCTGGTCGCAGGCCGCGGGCGAGGACAAGCTCGAGCCCACGACGGACCTGCTCGTGTCGCCAACCGTATTCACGCTGCCGCCCAGGGGCTCGCAGCTGGTGCGGGTTGCGCTGAGGGGCGCTGCGGACCCGAGCCCGGGAACTCAGCTACCGCGTGATCCTGCAGGAAGTGCCGCCGGAAGCGAGCCCCGATTTCACGGGCCTGCGCGTGGCACTGCGACTCAGCCTCCCGGTGTTCGTGGCTCCCACCACGCCGGCCAAGCCGGACCTCGCCTGGTCGGCCACCCGCGATGCGAGCGGCGCGATCGTCCTGCGCGCGGACAACAACGGCGGCGCGCATGCACGCGTACTCGAGCTTCACGCTGACGCCCGAAAGCGGCACGGGAGCCGTGCTGCAGGACACCGTCGCGACCTACGTCCTGCCCGGCCAGTACCGGACATGGACATTGCAGAACAACAACAAGACCCGGGATGACAGCACCGCCTCCGCGGCCCGCTACAGGTTGAAGGCCAACACGGAGCAGGGTGAAGTCGTCGCGGAGTTGACGCCGGCGCGGTAACTCCCATGCGCCGCCGGCTGTCCATCGCCATTGCGCTCGCGCTCGCCGGGGCCGCCGGCGCCGCTTCCGCGCAGCAGGCGGCGGAACCGTTCGCCGAGTCGGTGCTGCAGGTGACGATCAACGGCGAGCACCTGCCGAGCGCGCTGCTGGTGCGGCGCGACGCCGACGGCACGCTGCTCGTGAAGGCGTCGGACCTGAAGGCGCTCAGGCTCAAGACGCCGGCGACCGGCGCGATGCTGGTCAACGGCCAGCGCTACTACCGGATCGGCAAGGACATCGGCGCCACCGTCACGTTCGACGACGCCACGCAGAGCGTGGACCTCAACCTGCCGCCCCAGGCGTTCGTCGCGACCAGGACCCGCCTCGCTTCGGCCGACGCGCCGTCGAAGGTGCAGGCGCAGCTCGGCGCCTTCGTGAACTACGACGTCTCGGCGGAACGCAGCAGCGGCCGCACGAGCGCGGGTGGCTTCGTCGAGTTCGGCCTGTTCGGCGCGAAGGGCGTGCTCACGGCAACGGCCGTGGCGCGCGGCGACTCGAAGAACGCGAACGCCACGCGGCTCGACACGGCGTGGACGCGCGACTTCCCCGACCGCATGGTGACGCTGCGGGTCGGCGACTCGATTTCGTCGGGCGGCTCGTGGGGCCGCTCGTTGCGCTTCGGCGGCATCCAGTACGGCACGAACTTCAGCACCCAGCCGACGCTGATCACGACGCCGCTGCTCTCGGCGAGGGGCGACGCGGTCGTGCCCTCCACGGTCGACGTGTTCGTCAACGGGCAGCCGGTTTCGAGCGAGCAGGTGCAGCCCGGGCCGTTCGAGATCAACGGCATTCCCGCGGTGAACGGCGCGGGCCAGATGCAGGTGGTCGTGACCGATGCGCTCGGGCGCCAGCAGGTGGTCTCGCAGCCGTTCTACGCCGGTACGTCGCTGCTGCGCCAGGGACTCAGCGAATACTCCGTCGAAGCGGGCGCCGTGCGTCGCAACTACGCGAACCGCAGCAACGACTACGGCAACGCGGTCGGCGCGGCGACCTATCGCCGCGGCATGACCGACAGCCTGACGGCCGGCGCGCATGCGGAAGCGCAGTCGCAGGGTGCGGCGGCCGCGGGCGTGGACGGCGCGGTGCAGGTCGGCACGCTCGGCATCGTCTCGGGTTCGGCGGCCGTCGGCGGCGACGGCAGCGGTACGGGCTGGCTCGGCGGCCTCGGGTTCGAGCGCAACGGACCGCGCGTGAGCCTCTATGGCCGGGGCCTCTATGCCTCGCAGGGATTCTCGCAGCTCGGCGACAGCGCCCTCGAGGTCCGCCCGAGGCTGCGTGCCTTCGGCGGGCTGGGACTCAACCTGCTGCCCTACGGCACCCTGCAGTTCGCGTATGGCCTGCAGACGAACTGGACCTCGCCGAGCGTCGAGACGTTCGGCCTCGGCTATTCGCTCGGCCTCGGCACGCTCGGGTACCTGAACCTGTTCGCGAGCCACACGTCGGCCGACGATACGAGCAACGACGTCTTCCTGACCTGGACGATGCCGCTCGGCGAGCGCCGCACCGCCAGCGCATCGCTGCAGCGCAGCTTCGAGCCGGGCAAGGGCGACGAGTTCGAAGCCGTCGCCTCGGTGCAGCAGAATCTTCCGGTCGGAACCGGCTCGGGCTACGTCGCCTCGCTTTCGAGCAGCGACCGGGCCAACCTCGGCTACTCCTACCAGGGCAAGGCCGGCACCGTCGCGGCGGACTATGCGCGAGCCAACGGCCAGGACGGCGTAAGGGTCGGCGGCACGGGCGGCGTGGCGATCACGAGCGCGGGCGTCATGCCGGCGCGGCGCCTCGACCAGAGCTTCGCCGTGGTGCAGTTCGCCGACTACGAGGGCGTCGAGGTGTTCGTCCAGAACCAGCCGGTCGGCCGCACGGACTCGAAGGGCCGCGTGCTGCTCGACAACCTGCTGCCGTACCAGGCGAACGAGATCAGCGTGGACCCGGCCAAGGTGCCGATGGACGCCACGCTCGACAAGGCCTCCATGACCGTGACCCCCGCGTATCGCAGCGGCTCGGTCGTGAAGTTCCCCGTGAGCCGCGCGGACGCGGTCACCCTGCGCCTCGTGCAGCCGAACGGCCGGCCGGTGCCGGCGGGCGCGGAAGTCTCGATCGGCGACCACCGCTTCCCGGTCGGCCTCAAGGGCAGCGTCTTCCTGACGGGCGTTTCGCGGCGGGTTGCTGCCAGTGCGTCGTGGGTCGGCGGGCAGTGCACGTTCGAAGTCTCACGGCCGGCCGGAAACGATCCGCAGCCGGACCTCGGCGAAGTCCCTTGCCAGCCGAGTCCGGCCAAAGAGACCAGCTCGTGAAACCGCGTCGCCACGCGGCATTCGTCGCCGCAGGCCGGCTGGCGTTGCTCGGCGCACTGCTGCTCGGCGCCCAGGCTGCGACGGCGGCCTCGGACTGCTCGGTCACGGCTTCCGGCGTCGCCTTCGGGACCTACGACCCGAGCCTCGCCACGCCCGATGACTCGACGGGCTCCGTCGTCGTCACCTGCACCTACACCGGACCCGGCGGCAGCGACACCGCGAACTACACCGTGACGCTCTCCACGGGGACGAGCGGCAGTTATGCGCCGCGCAAGCTCGCGGCCGGTGCGTCACGACTCAACTACAACCTGTTCCGGGATGCGGCACGCACACAGGTGTGGGGCAACGCCAGCTCGGGCACCACGATCATCACGGGCTCGCTCAAGGTGGGACCGGGCGCCGGCAACCGGACCCGGACCGCGACGCACGTGGTCTATGGCCGGATCCCGCAGCTGCAGGACGCGGACACTGGCAACTACACGGACTCGATCCTGGTCACGCTGACGTTCTAGCCGGATCCTGCGGCCGCGATCACAGCGTCGCGACGCTCACCTGGACCGGCATCGCGTAGGTGCCTGGCACCGCGCTGTCGTCGAGCACCAGCCGGAAACGAAGATCCAGCCGTTGCGGGCGCCGTGCAGCGGGCTGGACGACCTCGACCACCTGGTCGGTCATGACGATCGGCGACGAGAGGCCGGCGACTTCCACCGAGCGCGTGAGGCCGATGCGCGGCGCGAGGCGCACCATGTAGCCGGACGGATCGTTGCTGGAGACGCGGTAAGCGGCGGCGACGTCGACATAGCCACGCTCGACGTCTACCTGCGGAAATCGACAGCTGCGCGGGCTGGGACAGTGGCTCGACACTCGCGCGCGGGGAAACCGTTGCGGTGACCGAGAACTGGGTGCGCAACTCGCCCGCACCCGCTGCGAGTGGCGTGGTGGCGACGAGCAGAACGACGACGCCCACCCCGGGTTTCATCCATGCTCCCCGTGGGACCGCTCCTCGACCATGGCGCGATCCCGATACCCGTCGCCAATCTGCGCCCATCGGGGCCCTCTCCGTATGAGGGGAAATGCCTGCCGGATGTGTCGGCCGTCACAAAATAGCCCATCGGAATTGACAGGCGGGCGCGATTTAACGTTTGCGGGTGCCCGGTCGTGGCTGCTGCACCGCACCATGCCGGGTTCCCGGCGGTTGCACCCCCGGGCAGAATCGCTAAGCTGCCGCACTGCTTCATCACTCACTGGATCCGCACGATCGTGCAACCGACCGACACGTCGAACCCCGACTACTTCCATCGCGTCGTCGATTGCCAGTGGGCCTGCCCGGCACACACCGACGTGCCCGAGTACATCCGCCTCATTGCGCTCGGCCAGTTCTCCGACGCCTACATGGTCAACCGGGAGTCGAACGTCTTCCCGGGCATCCTCGGCCGTGTGTGCGACCGGCCCTGCGAGCCGGCCTGCCGCCGCGGGCGCGTCGAGGACAAGCCGGTGGCGATCTGCCGCCTGAAGCGCGTCGCGGCCGACCACAAGGATTCGATCGTCGACCGCCTGCCGGTCGTGCCGCAGCAGAAGAACGGCAAGCGTGTCGCCTGCATCGGCGCCGGGCCGGCGTCGCTCACCGTCGCCAACGACCTGCTGCCGCTCGGCTACGAGGTCGTGATCTTCGAGCAGTGGGACAAGCCGGGCGGCCTGATGCGCACCAACATCCCGGCATTCCGGCTGCCCGAGACCGTCATCGACGAGGAGATCGGCTACATCACCGGGATGGGCGCCGAGATCCGCTACAACTCGCGCATCGAGAGCCTGAAGAAGCTGCTCGCGACCGGCGGGTTCGACGCCGTGTTCGTCGGCAGCGGCGCGCCCAAGGGCAAGGAGCTCGACCTGCCGGGCCGCCAGCAGGGCGCCGCCAACATCCACATCGGCATCGACTGGCTCGAATCCGTCGCGTTCAAGCACCTCGAGAAGATCGGCAACCGCGTGCTGATCATCGGCGTCGGCAACACGGCGATGGACTGCTGCCGGTCGTCGCTGCGCCTCGGCGCGACGGACGTGAAGGTGATGGCCCGCAAGCCGCGCCAGTTCTTCAAGGCCTCGGAGTGGGAACTCGAGGACGCCGAGTCGGAGAACGTCGAGATCGTCGTCAACCACGCGCCGAAGAGCTTCGTGGTCGAGAACGGCCGCCTCACGGGCATGCTGTTCGACCAGATGGAGTACGAGCTCGACGCGCGCGGCCGCATCGTCGCCGAGCGCGTCGTGGGCGAGCAGTTCTTCCCGGCCGACGACGTGATCCTGGCGATCGGCCAGGAAAACGCGTTCCCCTGGATCGAGGACGACCTCGGACTCGAGTTCGACAAGTGGCACGTGCCGGTCGTGGACAAGGTGACGTTCCAGTCCACGCTTCCCGAGGTGTTCTTCGGCGGCGACTCGGCGTTCGGCCCGAAGAACATCATCTGGGCCGTCGAGCACGGCCACCAGGCGGCGATCTCGATCCACAATTTCGCGATGGGCCAGCCCGTCACGAACCGGCTGCCGCCGACGTTGAAGCTGTCGAGCCGCAAGATGGGCCTGCACGAGTGGTCGTACAGGAACGACTACAACCCGGTCGAGCGCCGGCTGGTGCCGCACGTGAGCCTGAAGGAGCGCTTCAAGCAGCTCGACATCGAGGTCGAGCTCGGCTTCGACGCGGAGCAGGCGGCCGCCGAGGTGCAGCGCTGCCTCAACTGCGACGTGCAGACCGTGTTCGAGGCGAAGCTCTGCATCGAGTGCGACGCCTGCATCGACATCTGCCCGACCGACTGCCTCACGATCACGCGCGGCGGCGAGGAAGCCGAGCTCGCGACGCGCCTCAAGGCCCCGCGCGCCAGTCCGAACCAGCCGCTCTACGTCTCCGAAGCGCTCAAGCAGACCGGCCGCGTCATGGTCAAGGACGAGGACCTCTGCGTGCACTGCGGACTCTGCGCCGAGCGCTGCCCGACGGCGGCCTGGGACATGCAGAAGTCCAGTATCCACCTGCCCCACGCGACCGATCACACAATGGCCAAGCCCGCAACAGCGCAAGACCGCGTAAACGACTTCGTCGTCAAGCTCGCCAACGTGAACGGCACCGGCTCCGCCAGTGCCAACACGCTGCTGATGAAGGCGATCTTCCGCATGGGCGTGCCCGTGATGGGGAAGAACTACTTTCCGTCCAACATCCAGGGCCTGCCCACGTGGTACGAGATCCGCGTGACGAAGCAAGGCTACGTCGCGCGCTCCGGACGCGTGGACCTGATGGTGGCGATGAACGCCGAGACCTATCACAAGGACGTCCGTGAGGTCAGCCCGGGCGGCTTCCTGATCTACGACTCGACGTGGCCGCGCGCCTCGGTGCTGAGCCGCGACGACATCGTCATCCTCGGCGTGCCGTTCGCGAAGATCTGCAACGAGAACTTCGTCGGCGTGCGCAACCGCATCCTGATGAAGAACATCATGTACGCGGGCGCGCTCGCGGCGCTGCTCGAGATCGACGTCGAGGTGATCCGGCAGCTGCTCACCGAGAGTTACTCGAAGAAGCCCGCGCTGGTGGACGCCAACATGAAGGCGGTGCAGCTCGGCTTCGACTACGCGAAGCAGCACCTGCCCTGCCCGCTGCCGCTGCGCATCGAGCGCATGAACGCGACGGCGGGGCACGTGATGATCGACGGCAACACCGCGGCCGGCCTCGGCGCGGTGTACGCGGGCGCGACCGTCGGCCCGTGGTACCCGATCACGCCGTCCACGTCGCTGATGGATGCGTTCAAGAGCTTCTGCGCGAAGCTGCGCGTCGACCCCGAGACCGGCAAGGCCAACTACGCGGTGATCCAGGCCGAGGACGAGCTCTCGGCGATCGGCATGGTGCTCGGCGCCAACTGGAACGGCGCACGCGCGTTCACCGCCACCAGCGGCCCGGGCATCTCGCTGATGAGCGAGTTCATCGGCCTCGGCTACTACGCCGAGATCCCGGCGGTCATCTTCGACATCCAGCGCGTGGGCCCCTCGACCGGCATGCCGACGCGCACGCAGCAGTGCGACATCCTGCTCTGTGCCTACGCCTCGCACGGCGACACGAAGCACGTGCTGCTGTTCCCCTCGAACCCGGAAGAATGCTTCTACATGACCGTGCAGGCCTTCGACCTCGCCGAGCGCCTGCAGACCCCGGTGTTCGTGCTGTCGGACCTCGACATCGGCATGAACGACTGGATGTGCCCGGAGCTCAAGTGGGACGACAGCTATCGCCCCGACCGCGGCAAGGTGCTGAGCAAGGAGGAGATCGAGGCGCTGCCGAAGTTCCAGCGCTACCTCGACAGGGACGACGACGGCATCCCGTACCGGACGCTGCCGGGCGTGACGCCGAAGGGCGCCTACTTCACGCGCGGCTCGGGCCACAACCAGTACGGCGGCTACACCGAGGACTCGACCGAGTACCAGGTCGTGCTCGACCGGCTGCTGCGCAAGTTCAAGCGTGCGCGCACGCTGATGCCGGCCCCGGTCATCGAGGCGACCGGCACGAGTGACATCGGCCTGGTGGCGGTCGGCAGCAGCCGCGGCGCCGTGAACGAAGCGCGCGACATCCTGGCGAAGCGCGGCATCCCGATCGACTACATGCGCATCAAGGCCTTCCCGTTCACGAAGGAAGTCGAGGCGTTCATGGCCTCC
>CAVTDU010000021.1:0-18690 GCA_963733565.1 uncultured Gammaproteobacteria bacterium | reverse complement strand
CGGTGCCGCGGGTCCCGAGCAGCGCGGGCGGGCCTTCGGATTCCACCGCTCCATGGACCATGCGGGATCGGTCATCGGTCCGCTGCTGGCCTTCGCGCTGCTGGCCGCCCACGCCGATCTTGAAGCACGTGTTCCTCGCTTCCGCGCTGCCCGGCGTGCTCGTGATCCTGCTGCTCGTCTTCGGGTTGCCGCGCGCCCGGGCCCAGGCCGTGCCGACGCCGCCGCGATTCGCGTGGGGCGAACTGCATGGCCGCCTCAAGGCGATGATCATCGCGGCGGGCCTGCTTGCGCTGGCGAGCGTGCCGGAAGTCTTCGTCGTGCTGTGGGCGACGCAGGCCGGGCTCGAGGTCGTGTGGGTGCCGCTCGTGTGGGCGGCGGCCAGCCTGGCCAAGATGCTGATCGCGATGCCGGCCGGCATCCTTTCCGATCGCGTCGGTCGGGTGCCGCTGCTGCTCGGTGGCTGGACGCTGCGCGTGCTGGTCCTGCTGCTGCTCGCGTTCGCGAATCCCGCGGGAATCGGCGTGTGGGTGCTGTTCATGGCGTACTCGGCGACGCTCGCAGTCACCGAGCCCGCCGAGCGTTCGGTGATCGGCGATCACGCGGCGCCGGAGGAGCGGGGCACCGCATTCGGGCTGTATCACCTCGCCAGCGGCCTGCTGGTCCTGCCAGGCGCAGTGATCTTCGGCCTGATCTGGCAGCGCTTCGGCTCCACGTCTGCGTTCACCGTCTCGGCCGTGGTGACGGCGGCGGCGGCCCTGCTGATGATCTCGCTCGCCGGATCGCGGGGATCAGCCGCGCGCCACGTGCCTTGAGCGCAGCTCGTTGACGACGTCGCCGAGCTCGAGATCGCGCGACTTGAGCAGCACCATGACGTGGTAGAGCAGGTCGGCGCACTCGCCAAGCAGCCCTGCATCGTCGCGCGTGACCGCCGCAAGTGCCGTCTCGACGCCTTCCTCACCGATCTTCTGCGCGATGCGGCCCGGTCCCTGCGCGAGGAGCCGCGCCGTATAGCTGTCTTCAGGCTTTTCGGCCATGCGGTTCGCGATCGTCGCCTCCAGCACCGGCAGGAACGCGAATCGATCGACGTCGGTCGAGGCCGCTGCCGCAAAGCATGACTCGGTGCCATTGTGGCAGGTGGGGCCGAGCGGGTCCGCGAGCAGCAGGACCGCGTCCGAGTCGCAGTCCGTGCTGACGTCCACGACGTTGAGGTAGTGGCCTGAAGTCTCGCCCTTGGTCCACAGCTGCTGCCGCGAGCGGCTGAAGAACACGGCGCGGCCACTCGCCAGCGTCTGCTGCAGCGCGGCCTCGTTCATGTAGGCAAGCATCAACACGCGGCCGGTGCGCGCATGCTGCACGACGGCGGGAAGCAGGCCGTCGCCCTTGTGCCAGGCCAGCGAGCGGGCTTGTTCCGGTGTCACAGTCTCACCTCTACGTTCGACGCGGCCAGGTGCCGTTTCAGGTCAGGGATCGCGATGGCGCCGGAGTGGAACACGCTCGCCGCGAGCGCGCCGTCCACCCGTGCGCGGCGGAAGACGTCGACGAAGTGGTCCGGCGTTCCGGCGCCTCCCGAGGCGATCAGCGGCACGCGACACACGTCGCGCACGGCGGCAAGCTGCTCGATGTCGTAACCCTGGCGAACGCCGTCGCTTGCCATGCAGTTCAGCACGATCTCGCCGGCGCCGCGATCCTGCACCTCGCGGACCCAGTCGAGCGTGCGCCGTGCAGTACTGCGCGAGCGGTCCGGGTCGCCGGTGAACTGGTAGACGACGTAGTCACCGTCCACCGTCTGGCTGTCGATGCCGATCACGACGCACTGCGAGCCGAAGCGGCGGGCCAGTCGTTCGATGAGGCCGGGATCCGACAGGGCCGGGGAGTTGACCGAGATCTTCTCGGCGCCTGCGTTCAGCACGCCCTCGGCATCCTCGACGCTGCGGATGCCGCCCGCCACGCAGAACGGGATGTCGAGCACGCTTGCGACGCGCAGTACCCAGCCACGGTCGACCGAGCGCTGCTCCGGGCTCGCGGTGATGTCGTAGAAGACGAGTTCGTCCGCGCCCTCGGTGCGATAACGGTCCGCGAGCTCGAGGATGTCGCCCATCACCCTGTGGTCGCGAAAGCGCACGCCCTTGACCACCTGGCCATCGCGTACGTCGAGGCAGGGGATTATTCGCTTCGCAAGAATGGCTGCAGCTCCTGTCGTTGCATGCGTCCCTCGAGCAGTGCGCGACCGCTGACCGCGGCGTCGACCCCGATACGGTCCAGCGCGTGCAGGTCCGCGGCGTCGCGCACTCCGCCGGATGCCTGCCAGGCGATGGCAGGGAAGCGGTGTACGGCTTCGCGGTACACCTCGACGTTCGGGCCGGAAAGCGCGCCGTCACGGGCGACATCCGTGCACAGCACGTGTCGGAGCCCATGAGGCAGGTAACCGGCAATCGCATCCCACAGGCTCGTGCCGGTCTGCTGCTCCCACCCGTGAGTGGTCAGCCGCGGCACGTTCCCGTTCGTCGATGCGCACGTCGAAGGCGAGCACGATGGCCTCGGGCCCGAATTCGCGCAGCCAGGCCTGGACCTCGTCCGGCTGCGTGACCGCCGTGCTGCCGACCACGGCGCGCGTGACGCCCGCGTCGATGAGGCGGCGCACGGTTTCGCGGCTGCGAATGCCGCCGCCAACCTGCAGGGCCGCCCTGCGCGAAGCCGCGAGTGCGGCGATTGCATCGGCGTTGCCTTGCGAGCCCGCGCGTGCGCCGTCGAGATCCACGACGTGGACCAGCGACGCGCCGAGTGCGGCGTACTGCTCGAGGATCGCCATCGGGTCCGGCGAGTAGACGGTCTCGGCGTCGAAACGGCCCTGGAAAAGCCGTACGCAGCGACCGTCGCGCAGGTCGATTGCGGGAATGAGCTGCATCAGGCGAACTCGAGGAAGCCGGCGAGCAGGCGCGCGCCCACCTGCCCGGAGCGTTCCGGATGGAACTGGGCGCCGTGGAAGTTCCGCTGCCGCACCACGGCCGAGAACTCTCCGCCGTAGTCGGAAGTCGCCACGGTCCACGGGCCGACGGGCGCGCGATAGCTGTGGACGAAATACACGTACTCGCCGCGGTCGATCCCGGTCATGAGCGCAGAGCCCGCCGCGAAATCGAGCTGGTTCCAGCCCATGTGCGGCACCGGAAAGCCGTCGCGGTCCGGGAAACGCTCCACCCGGCCGGGCAGCAGCCCCAGGCAGCGCGTGTCGCCTTCGTCGCTGGCGTCGAAGAGCAGTTGCATGCCGAGACAGATTCCAAGCACCGGCTGCCGAAGGTCGCGGATGACCTCGACGAGTCGCAGCGATTCGAGCCGCAGCATCGCGTCGGCGGCCGCGCCCACGCCGGGGAGAATCACCCGGGGGGCCGCGCGCAGTTCATCCGCATCCACCGTGAGCGTGGACGAGGCACCCAGCCGCTCGAGTGCGAAGCGCAGCGAAGCGATGTTCGCGCCGCCACTGTCGATGATCGCGACGTCGCTGGTCATCGGCCTTTCACAGCACGCCCTTGCTGCTCGGCAGTTCGGTGCCACGCACGCGAAAAGCGCGGCGCAATGCGCGTCCGACGCCCTTGAAGCACGCCTCGATCATGTGGTGCGTGTTCTCGCCTCGCACCTCGACGTGGATCGCGGCGCCGAGGCTGTCCGAGAGCGACCTGAAGAAGTGGGGCACCAGCTCCGTCGGCAGGCCACCCACCGTGTCCCGTTCGAAGCGCCCGGTGAAGACGGCATAGGAGCGGCCGGACAGGTCGATGGCGACCTGGGCCAGCGCTTCGTCCATCGGCAGCACGAACCCGTAGCGCCCGATGCCGCGCTTGTCGCCCAATGCCTCCCGCAGCGCCTGTCCGAGCGCCAGCGCGCAGTCCTCGACGGTGTGATGCTCGTCCACCGCGAGGTCGCCCTGGCACGTGAGTTCGAGTGCGAAACCACCGTGGCGGGCGACCTGCTCGAGCATGTGGTCGAAGAACCCGATGCCCGTGGAGATGCTGACCGGCGTCTCGCGGTCCAGGTTGACCGTCACCGAGATGTCCGTCTCCTTCGTACGGCGTGTCACCCGCGCAATGCGCTCGGGCCGTGCGAGCCGCGCGGCGATCGCTGGCCAGGTCTCGCCACGCGTCGCCGTGAATGCGGATGCCCTCGATGCCGAGGTTTGCGGCGAGGTCGAGGTCCGTCTGGCGGTCGCCGATGACGAAACTGTTCGCCTTGTCGATTTCGCGACCGGCCAGGAACTGCGTCAGCAGGCCCGTGCGCGGCTTGCGGCAGTCGCAATCGTCTGCCGGAAAATGCGGACAGAAGAACTCCGCGTCGAACTCGATGCCCTGCGAAGCGAAGATCTCCCGCATGAAATCCTGCGGCACCTGGAAGTCCTCTGCCGGGAACGACGTGGTGCCGAGGCCATCCTGGTTGCTCACGAGCACGAACCGATAGCCCGCGCGTGCGAGCTCGAGCAGGGCCGGAATGACGCCGGCCGCGAGCCGGAGCTTCGCCAGGCTGTCGACCTGCTTGTCGTCCGGCTCCTCGATCAGCGTTCCGTCGCGGTCGATGAACAGTATGCGTTCGAGAGTCATGATCGCTCCACGGCGTCGAGCAGGCGCTCGTTCTGCTCCGGCGTGCCAACCGAGATGCGCAGGCAGCCGGTGAGCCGTGGCGCGCTGCTGAAGTCCCGCACCAGCAACCCGACGGACTTGCCGGCCTCGAGGAACCGGGCTGCGTCCCGGCACTGGACCAGCAGGAAATTGGCGTCCGACGGCAGCACGCGCACGACGGCCCGCGATGCCTCCAGCCGCGACTGCATGCGGCTGCGCTCCGCAAGGACAGTGCGGATGCGCTCGGCCGAGATCGCCCGCTGCGGAGCCTCGGTCAACCGCAGGACCTCCTCGACGGTGGAGGAGGGGATCGCATACGGCGGGATGATGCGCTTCAGCAGGTCGACGATCTCTTCGCCCGCGATCAGCGTTCCGCAGCGCGCCCCGGCGAGAGCGTATGCCTTCGACAGCGTGCGCAGCACCACGAGGTTCGGCAGCTCCCCGAGCCGCGAGGTCAGGCTCGCCCGGCTCGAGAACTCGATGTACGCCTCGTCGACGCACACCAGCGCGTGCGATGCGAGCGCCGAGCAGATCGAAAGCATTGCGCGCTCGTCGAGCAGGTTGCCGGTCGGATTGTTCGGCGAGCAGAGGAACACGATCCTGGCGCGGCGCCCCGCGTCGATCACGGCGTCCGTGTCGAGAGCGAAGCCGGCATCGAGCAGCGGAACCTCGACGACCTCGGCGCCCTGGATGCGTGCGGCCACCTTGTAGAAGCCGAAGGTCGGAGGGCAGATGACGACGCTGTCCGTGCCGGCGCGGCAGAATGCGCGCACGAGCAGGTCGATCGCCTCGTCGCTGCCTCGCCCGACCAGGCACTGGCTGGCCGGCACGTCATAGAGCCGGGCCATGCGCTCGACGAGTGCGTGAGGTTGCGGCTCCGGATAGCGGTTGAGCCCGGCGCTCGTGTTGTCGCCCTGCGCCCGCCACGGCATCTCGTTCGCGTGCATGCGCTCGAGGGACGGATCCCAGGTGGCATGCTGGTACGGCTGCAGCTGCAGGATGTCGGGACGGGCGAGCGAGAGCACGGAGCTCATGGGTCTTCTCCGCGCGCGATTGCGTCGAGGCGGACCGTCACGGCGTTCGCGTGCGCGTCCAGCGATTCGAGTCGCGCGAGCGTGCGTGCGGTGAGGCCGAGGTCGGCGAGTCCTTCGGGCGTGACTTCCTGCACCGTCATGCGCTTGACGAAGTCGAGCACCCCGAGGCCGCTGTAGGCGCGGGCATGCCCGTAGGTCGGCAGCACGTGGTTGGTGCCGCTGCAGTAGTCGCCCATGGTTTCCGGCGTCCACGCGCCGAGGAACACGGAACCGGCGTGGCGCACCCGGGGCAGCCAGTCCCGCGGCGAGCGCACCTGCAGGATCAGGTGCTCTGGCGCATAGCGGTTGCTCACCTCGAGCGCCGTCCCGAGGTCGGGCACGACGATGACCCGGCTTCCCGCGATCGCCCGCGCTGCGATCGCGCGCCGTGGCAGCGCGGCCAGCTGCCGTTCGACCTCGGCGATGCACGCCATGGCGAGACTCGCGCGACGTCGTGACGAGCACGACCTGTGCATCCGCGCTGTGCTCGGCCTGTGCGAGCAGGTCGGCTGCGACGAACCCGGGGCGTGCCGTCTCGTCCGCAATGACCAGCACTTCAGACGGGCCCGCGGGCATGTCGAGCGCAGCGCCATCGGCGTCGGCTGCGACGATCTGCTTGGCGGCGGTGACCCACGAATTGCCGGGGCCGAAGATCTTGTCCACCTTGGGTACGGTCGCCGTGCCGTACGCCATCGCGGCCACTGCCTGCGCGCCGCCGAGCTTGAATACCTGGTCGATGCCGCACAGCCGGGCCACGGTCAGCACGGCGGGGTCCGCGAGCCCGTCCGGCCGGGGCGGCGTGCAGAGCACGCGGACACGGCAGCCGGCCAGCCGCGCCGGCACGGCCAGCATGATCGCGGTGGAGGGGAGCGGGGCAGTACCGGCCGGAACGTAAAGGCCCACCGCATCGAGAGCCACGTAGAGGCGCTCGCACGTGACGCCCGGCGACGTCTGCACGCGTACCGGCTCCAGTGACTGTGTTTCGTGGAATCGGGTCACGGTGCCGATGGCCCGCTGCAGGGCCTCGAGCTGCTCCCGCGTCAGCGATGCTCCCGCCGCCTCGAACTCCGCTGCCCCGACTGCGAAGGACTCCAGCCGGACTCCGTCGAATTGCGCGGTAAATTCGCTCAGGGCCGCATCGCCGCGCGCCCGGACTTCACTGACGATCCGTCCGGCCTTCTCCAGCAGCGCGGATGCATCCCGCTGTGCCGGGCGGCGCAGCGCCTCGCGTCGCGCGTCCTCCGCGAGCGACGGCCAGTCCAGTATGTCGAGCGGCGCGCTCATGCAAGCATCTTCTCGACCGGGAGCACCAGCACTGCGCTCGCGCCGGCCGCCTTCAGGCTCTCGAGCGTCTCCCAGAAGACGTTCTCCCGGCAGACAGCGTGAATGGCCACCCTCTCGCCATCTCCGTCCAGCGGGATGACGGTCGGCGATTCGCTGCCCGGCAGCAGCTTCTTGATCTCGGCAAGCGCCGAGCGGGGCGCGTGCAGCATGATGTACTTGCTCTCGCGAACCTGCTGGACGCCGTCGATGCGCAGCAGCAGGCGCCGTACCCAGTCCGCCTTCTCGTCCGAAAGCGGCACCGGCGTGCGGATCAGCGCCGCCTCGCTTTCGAGGACGGTGACGACCTCGCGCAGGTGGTTCGCGTTGAGCGTCGAGCCGGTGGAAACGAGGTCGCAGATCAGGTCGGCGCGGCCGAGGCGCGGCGCGATCTCCACGGCGCCCGAAAGCGTGACGATCTCGGCCTCGATCGCGTGCTCGCGCAGGAAGCGACCGAGCGTGAGCGGATAGGTCGTGGCGATGCGCCGGCCCGCGATGCTCGCGAGCCCCGAGTACGCGAACTCGTCGGGCACGGCGAGCGAGAGCCGGCAGCGGCCGAAGTCGAACCGCTGGATCAGCTCGAACCGGGCGTCCGCCTCCGCGGGCCGCCATCGCGAGACGCTTTTCCTCGATGACGTTCAGGCCGACGAGGCCGAGGTCGCAGACGTCCTCCTGCACGAGGTCGGGGATGTCGTCGTCGCGCACGAACAGCACGTCGAGCGGCATGTTCTCGCCGTAGCACATCAGCTGGTCCTTGCCGCGGCTGTACTTGAGGCCGCAGCGGACCAGCAGGTCGAGCGAGTGATCGGTCAGCCGGCCGGACTTCTGGACGGCGATGCGCAGTCTCTGGCTTCTTTCCATGGTCATCGCTCCGCGAGGCGCCTGGCGGCGAGGGCGTATCCGCCGTTTCCGGCGCCGAGGTAACGGGCGACGCGCCCGATGGTCGTCACGCTGACCCCGGTCAGCCGGTGGATCTCGCGGTAGGGAACGCCCTGCTGCAGCAGCCCCACGACCGACCAGCGGTCGGCGAGCGCCTGGAGTTCCGCCGGCGTGCAGAGGTCGCGGAAGAAGTCACGGCACTCGTCCACGCTCTTGAGCGTGAGCACGGCCTGGAACAGCGACCGCTCCGCAGCGGCCTCCTGGCGGGGGGAAATGCCTCGATGATTCTTCACGGCCGATCCAATGTAATAGCGTGCTAGTACATTAGTGCATTGTGCCGGGGGTTGCAAGCCGCGGCGCCTTGACGCTGCGGGCGGGCCCAACCTAAACTTCGGCGGCTCATCGAGACCGGCTGAGGGAATGGCCCTTTGAAGCCGGGGCAACCGCCGGGCCCAACCCGCCCGAAAAGGTGCCAACTCCACGGGGACGCCGTCCGCCGACAGATGAGTTGCCGCGAGGCTGCCCTGGCTTGAGGCCGGGGGTGTTGGTCGCGGCAACCTGCGCGCGTCGTTCCCCCGGGGTCTCGGAGCCTGGTCGTGGTCCTGCATGGGCCACACGTGGAGTACGTTCGCCCGATGCCGCCGAGACAGCACACCGACACCGCCGCGCCGAGCGCCGGCCTGCCCGAGGGCTACGAATGCTCGGCGGCTGTCGTTCGCCTGGCCGGTGCCTTCCCGCTGCACTTCGGCGGCAGCCTGGACGACGTGCGCGTCGCGTATCGACTCGCCGGTCGGAGCGGTGCGCCGGTGGTCGCCGTCCTCGGTGGCATCTCGGCCGGCCGGTACGTGTTCGGGCTTCCCGGCGAGCGGCCCGGCTGGTGGGACGAGAGCATCGGCCCGGGCCGCGCGCTCGATACGGACCGCTACAGGGTTCTCGGCATCGACTTCCTCGGCGGCAGTCACGACACGACAGGCCCGTCATCCGGCGAGGCTTTCCCGACCGTGAGCGCATTCGACCAGGGCGACATGATCGTCCGGTTGCTCGACCAGCTCGGTATCGACCGCCTGCACGGCAGCGTAGGGGCGTCGTACGGCGGCATGGTCACGCTGGCGCTCGCACAGAAGCACGCGGCCCGCGTGCGGCAGGCGGTCGTGATCAGCGCGGCCCATCGGACGCATCCGATGTCCACGGCATGGCGCAGCGTCCAGCGGGCGTTCGTCCGTTATGCGCTCGGTCACGGTGAAGGTGCGCGTGGACTCACGCTCGCGCGGGCGCTCGCCATGGCGACCTACCGGTCGGCACGCGAGTTCGAGGAGCGGTTCTCCGGCGAGGCGGTGCGCACACCGGAAGGATTCAGGTTCCCGGTCGAGACCTACCTGCTGGCGCGTGGTGAAAGTTACGCCGCGCATTACCGGCCCGAGGCCTTCGTCTGCCTGTCGGAGTCCATCGACCTGCATCGCGTCGAGCCCGGCGAGATCCACGTGCCGACCACGCTGGTCGCGGTCGAGGAGGACCAGCTCGTGCCGGTCGCCGACATGAGACAGCTTCGCGACCAGGCTGGGCGGCAACTGCCGCCTGGTCGAAATCAGTTCCCTCTATGGCCACGATGCATTCCTGAAGGAGACCGACGTGCTGCGCGACGTGTTCGCGCAGGCCCTCGACTGACCATGAGCAACGAAACCACGTCCAAGACCCGTACCGTCCGCGCTGCGCTGGAGACCGACACCCAGTTCGGCGCCGTGGTGCCGCCGATCCACCTGACCTCCACGTTTGCCTTCAGTGGCTTCGGCGAGAAACGCACCTATGACTACTCGCGGTCCGGCAATCCGACGCGCGACGCGCTCGCCGGGGCGCTGGCCGAGCTCGAAGGGGGGGTGGGCGCGGTCGTCACGTCCTCCGGCATGGGGGCCGTTTCGCTGGTGACGCAGCTCTTCCGGCCCGGCCAGGTGGCCGTGGTCCCGCACGACTGCTATGGCGGTACGTACCGGCTCTTCAATGCGCTTCGTGAGCGCGGGTCGCTCGACGTGCGGTTCGTCGACTTCCAGCAGCCGGCCGCGCTCGATGCGGCACTGGCCGGGCGTCCGGCGCTCGTCTGGGTGGAGACCCCGAGCAATCCGCTGCTGCGCATCGTGGACATCGCCAGCGTGGCGGCGGCGGCACATGCCGTGGGTGCACTGGTCGTGGCCGACAACACGTTCCTCTCGCCGGTCTGGCAGCAGCCGATCGCGCTCGGGGCCGACGCCGTGGTGCATTCGACCACCAAGTACCTGAACGGGCACAGCGACGTCGTCGGCGGCGCGGTGATCGCGGCGCGGGCGGACCTGCACGAGCGGCTGGCCTGGTGGGCGAACTGCGTCGGTGTGACCGGCGCTCCATTCGACAGCTACCTCACGCTGCGAGGCCTGCGGACGCTGCACGCGCGCATGAGGGCGCACGGCGAGAATACGCTGCGGGTCGTCGAGCTCCTCGCGCGGCATCCGGCAGTCCGGCATGTCTACTATCCGGGCCTCGCGTCGCATCCGGGATACAGCATCGCGCAGGCCCAGCAGAGCGGATCCGGTGCGATGGTGAGTTTCGAGTTGCAGGGATCGGTCGAGCACGTCAAGGCGTTGCTCGGATCGCTCCATCTCTTCTCACTGGCGGAATCGCTCGGCGGTGTCGAGAGCCTCGTGGCGCATCCGGCCAGCATGACTCATGCGGCGATGGATCCCGCCGCACGCGAGCGAGCCGGCATATCCGACACGCTGCTCAGGCTCTCGATCGGCATCGAGGACGGGGAGGACCTGGTTCGTGATCTCGAGCGCGCGCTCGACGCGGTGCAGCGCCTGGCGTGATGCTGGAGTGATGACGATCGGAAAAAAGAAAGGCCGACATTACTGCCGGCCTTTCGAGAGGGACCCGAGTTGCCTCAGTCCGTGAGGCAAAGACTAACCCGACTCAAGTCCTACTCACTCGACGTGCTAACCAACCACGGAACAGGATAGCGGGCCGATCAGGGACCACCCGCGGACGCGCAGTATAGCGCCGGGGATCAGGGCGTTGTACAGAGCTTTCTTGGCGCCGCTGCGCCGGCGATCATTGTTTGTGTAAGTTCTGTTTACAATGACGCAAGCGATTGATTTATAAGAAGTTCAGGTGGCCTTAAAAATTCGCGAAATGACGGCGTCACCGGCAGCGCGGCTGCCCACCGAGACGGCCCCCGGAGCGGCGATATCGGCGGTCCTTACCCCATCCGAAAGGGCCTCCGCGACCGCGCCCTCGACCACCCGCGCCTCGGCGTCGAGGCCCAGCGAATGCCTCAGCAGCATTGCCGCACTGAGGATCGTTCCGTAGGGATTGGCGATGCCGCGGCCGGCGATGTCGGGTGCCGAACCGTGGATGGGTTCGTACAGGCCGGCGGTGCCGTCTCCGAGGGACGCGGACGGCAGCAGCCCGAGCGACCCCACCAGCATCGACGCTTCGTCGGTAAGGATGTCCCCGAACATGTTCTCGGTGAGCAGCACGTCGAACGAAGTCGGCCTGCGCAGCAGGTGCATGGCCGCCGCGTCCACCAGCATGTGCTCGAGTTCGACGTCCGGGAACTCCTCGCCGATCACGCGTTCGACCACGGAGCGCCACAGGCGCGACGTCTCGAGTACGTTGGCCTTGTCCACCGAGACGATGCGCCGCCGACGGCCCATGGCGAGGCGGCCTGCCATGCGCGTGACCCGCTCGATTTCCTCGCTCGTGTAGCTGCAGACGTCCTCGGCCTCGTGGGCCGTGCGGCTCTTGCGCCCGAAATAGATGCCGCCCGTGAGCTCGCGCACGACCATGATGTCCGTGCCGGACACGACCTCGGGCCGCAGCGGCGAGGCGTCGAGCATCGATTCGAGGGTCTTCACCGGCCGCAGGTTGGCGAACAGGCCGAGCGTGCGCCGCAGCTCGAGCAGGCCCTGCTCGGGACGAACGCGGGCGTTCGGGTCCGACCACTTCGGGCCGCCCACGGCGCCGAGCAGCACCGCTTCGCAGCTGCGGCACGCATCGATGGTCCGCGGCGGGAGAGGGGAGCCGCTGGCGTCGATCGCGGCGCCGCCGATCAGGGCCTCGGCAAAGTCGAATTCGTGGCCGTATGCGCCAGCAACCGCCTGCAGTACCCGCACTGCCTCGGCCGTCACCTCGGGGCCGATGCCATCGCCCCCGAGCACGGTGATACGTGCCTTCATGCCCGGCGTGCCTCGTAGGCAGCGATGGTGTCGGCCTTGCTCAGCAGGTAGCCGAGCTCGTCGACGCCGTTCAGCAGGCAGTAGCGCGCGAACGCCTCGACCGGGAAGGAGACCTCGCGGCCGTCCGGCAACTTGAGCGAGCAGGCGGTGAGGTCGATCTCGACCTCCACGCCCGGATGCGAGAGCAGCCACTCGTGCGTGGCTTCGTCCACGACGACCGGCAGCAGGCCGTTCTTCAGGCTGTTGCTGCGGAAGATGTCCGCGATCTCCGTGCTCACGACCGCGCGGAATCCATGGTCGAGCAGCGCCCAGGGCGCGTGCTCGCGCGACGAGCCGCAGCCGATGTTCCGCCCCGCCACCAGCACCTGGCAGCCGCGCGACTCGGGACGGTTCAGCACGAAGTCAGGCGCGCGGCTGGCCGTCGGGGCCGTTGCGCAGGTCGGCGAAGAGTGCCGCGCCGAGTCCCTCGCGCGTGGTCGTGGTGAGGAAGCGGGCAGGGATGATCTGGTCGGTGTCGATGTTGGTGGACGGCATCACGACCGTCTTCGAACGGATGACTTTGATCGGGTCCATGTGGCCTCAGTGGATGAATTCGCGCGGGTCGGTGACGCAACCACGCACGGCCGCGGCCGCGGCGGTTGCCGGGCTCGCGAGCAGCGTGCGTGCTCCCGATCCCTGGCGGCCCTCGAAATTGCGGTTGCTGGTGCTGACGCAATACATGCCCGATGCGACGGTGTCGCCGTTCATGCCGAGGCACATCGAGCAGCCGGACTCGCGCCATTCCGCGCCCGCGTCCAGGAACACCTGCGCCAGGCCGAGCGCCTCGGCTTCCCGCTTGATCTGCTGCGATCCCGGGACGACCAGCACGCGCACGCCCGGCGCCACCTTGCGTCCGCGCAGGACGCGGGCTGCGAGCTCGAGGTCGGAAAGACGCGCGTTGGTGCAGCTGCCGATGAACACCACCTGCACGGGCTTGTCGCGCAGAGGCTCTCCGGGCTGCAGGCCCATGTAGGCGAGCGAGCGGGCGAACACGGTGTCGCCGGGCCGCTCCGGCACGCGTCCGGAGATCGGCGCCACCATGCCCGGGTTCGTCCCATAGGTAATCATCGGTTCGACCGCGCCCGCGTCCAGCTGCACCGTCTTGTCATAGGTGGCGCCCGGGTCGGTCCTGAGCGTCCGCCAGTCCGCCACGGAGCGATCCCAGGCGTCGCCGTGCGGAGCGAGCGGCCGGCCCTTCAGGTACGCGAACGTCGTTTCGTCCGGCGCCACCATGCCCGCACGGGCGCCGGCTTCGATGGACATGTTGCAGATCGTCATGCGCTCGTCCATCGAGAGGGCCTCGATGCCCGGGCCTCGATACTCGAGCACGTGCCCGGTGCCGCCGTTGACGCCGATCCGGCCGATGATCGCGAGCACGAGGTCCTTGGCCGTCACGCCCGGGGCGAGCCTGCCCACGACCTCTATCGCCCAGCGTCTTCGGCCGGCGCTGCAGCAGGCACTGCGTGGCGAGCACGTAGCCCACCTCGGTCGTGCCGATGCCGAACGCGAGCGCACCGAACGCACCATGCGTGCTGGTGTGGCTGTCGCCGCAGACGATCGTCTTGCCGGGCTGCGTGGCGCCGAGTTCCGGACCGATGATGTGGACGATGCCGCGGCGGTCGTCCTTGAGGCCGATCAGGTCGAGGCCGAACTCCGCGCAATTGATCTCGAGCTGGCGGATCTGGTTCGCGGCCGATTCGAGCGAAATCGGCACGCCGCCGAAGATCTGCGCCCGGTCCGTGGGCGTGGAGTGGTCCATCGTTACCAGCGTGCGATCCGGGCAGCGGACCTTGAGTCCCCGTTCGCGCAGCACCGAGAACGCCTGGGGCGACGTCACCTCGTGCGTGAGGTGCAGGTCGACGTACAGGACGGCTGGCGTGTCCGGCGTCTCCGGGACGACCTCGTGTCGTTCCCAGACTTTCTGGAAAAGCGTCTTCGCAGTCATGCTGGCTCCGGTGTCCGCCGCGCCGTGGTGGCGCGCGTGGACTCGATGCGGTTCACGACCTCGAGGAACGCCCGTACGCCCGATTCCACGATGTCGGTCGTGACGCTCGAGCCGCGATACGCGCGCCCGTTGTGCTCGGCGGTGACGACGGCCTCGCCCTGGGCGTCCTCGCCCATCGAGACGCTGCGAACCTCGAACTTGCGCAGCGTTACCGCAACGCCGGTGGCCGCTTCGATGGCCTTGAAGGCCGCGTCGACCGGGCCGTCACCGGTCGATTCCTGCGACAGCAGGCGGCCGTCGCTGTGGCGCAGGCCCACGCGCGCCATCGCGGCGCCGGCGGAGTCGCTCACGGCGTGAAGGCTTTCGAGATGCCACGGTCCGCTCTCGCCGAACTCGGCCTTGAGCACCAGCGCCTCGATGTCGCCGTCGAACAATTCCTTCTTCTTGTCGGCCAGCGACTTGAAGTCCTCGAACACGCGGGCGATTTCCGCATCGCTCAGCTCGAAGCCGAGTTCCTTGATGCGATCGCGCAGCGCGGCACGGCCGCTGTGCTTGCCGAGCACGAGGTGCGAACGGGTGAGCCCGACGTCCTCCGGACGCATGATCTCGTAGGTCGAGTGGTGCTTGAGCATGCCGTGCTGGTGGATGCCCGACTCGTGCGCGAAGGCGTTCTCGCCGACCACCGCCTTGTTGCGCGGGATCGTCATGCCGGTGATGCTCGAGAGCAGGCGGCTGGTCGGGAACAGGCGCTTCGTGTCGATGCCCGTGTGGAAGCCGAGCAGCGCTTCGCGCGTCTTCATCGCCATCACGATTTCCTCGAGCGAGCAGTTGCCGGCCCGCTCGCCGATGCCGTTGATCGTGCACTCGACCTGGCGCGCACCGGCGCGTACGGCCGCGAGGCTGTTGGCCACGGCCATGCCGAGGTCATCGTGGCAGTGGACGCTGAAGACCACGCGGTCGGCGCCCCTGACGTTCGTCTTCAGGTAATCGAAAACCTCGTGGAACTCCTCGGGCACCGTGTAGCCGACGGTATCGGGCACGTTGATGGTGGACGCGCCGGCCTCGATCACTGCTTCGACGACCTCGCGCAGGAACTCGAGTTCGGTGCGCGAGGCGTCCTCCGGCGAGAACTCGACGTCGGCGCACAGGCTGCGCGCGTACTTCACGCCTTCCACTGCCGTGTGGATGATCTGCTCCTTGGCCATGTTGAGCTTGTGCTCGCGATGGATGGCGCTCGTGGCGAGGAATACGTGCAGCCGCGGGCGCGCGGCTTCGCGGACGGCCGACCACGCCTTGTCGATGTCCTCGCGGTTGCAGCGGGCGAGGCCGGCGATGATCGGGCCGCGCACCTCGCGGGCGATCTCGCGAACGGCTTCCCAGTCGCCACGGGAAGCGGCGGGGAAGCCGGCCTCGATCACGTCCACGCCCAGCTCCGCCAGCGCACGTGCGACACGCAGCTTCTCGGGCTGCGTCATGCTGCATCCGGGCGATTGCTCGCCGTCGCGCAGCGTCGTGTCGAAGATCAGGACGCGATTGGGGTCGGGCGTAGACATCTTGAGGTCACCTCTGCAGGCTCCGCGGCCTTGCGTTCAGCCTGCGTTCAACCAGGGCATGCGCGCGCGCAACTGCACTCCGACCTTCTCGATCGGATGCGCGAGGTCCTTCTTCATCAGCGCGTCGTACTTCCTGCGGCCGGTCTTGTTCTCGCGGATCCACTGCCGCGCGAACGTGCCGTCCTGGACTTCCCGCAGGATCTTCTTCATTTCCTTCTTCGTCGCGGCGTTCACGACGCGCGGGCCGCGCGTCAGGTCGCCCCACTTGGCGGTGTGCGAGATGTACTTGTGCATCTTGGCGAGGCCGCCCTCGTGGAGCAGGTCCACGATCAGCTTCAGCTCGTGCAGGCACTCGTAATAGGCGACTTCCGGCTGGTAGCCGGCCTCGACCAGGGTCTCGTAACCCTTCAACACCAGCTCGGTGGCGCCGCCGCACAGCACGGCCTGCTCGCCGAACAGGTCCGTCTCGGTCTCTTCCTTGAAGGTCGTCTCGATGACGCCGGCGCGCGTGCCGCCGATGCCGTCCGCGTAAGCGAGCGCCTTGGCCTTCGCCTTGCCGGAAGCGTCCTGTGCCACCGCGATCAGGCACGGCACCCCGCGGCCCTCCTGGTACTGGCGGCGAACGAGGCCGCCCGGGCCCTTCGGCGCGATCAGCACGACGTCGAGGTCCTTGCGCGGCTTGATCTGGCCGAAATGCACGTTGAAGCCGTGCGCGAAGAGCAGCGTGGCGCCCTTGCCGAGGTTGGGCAGGATCTCCTTGTAGTTCTCGGCCTGGGTCGTGTCCGGCGTGAGCAGTGCGACGAGAGCGGCGCCCTTGACGGCGTCGGCCGGCGTCGCGACCGAGAGGCCGTCCTTCTTCGCCTGCTTCCAGCTGTCGCCCTTGCGGACGCCGATCACCACGTCGAAGCCCGAGTCCTTCAGGTTCAGCGCATGCGCGCGCCCCTGGCTGCCGTAGCCGACAACGGCGATCCGCGCGCCCTTGAGCGCCTTCTTGTCCACGTCTTTCTTCGAGTACGCACGCATGTTCAGCAACTCCTCGATTCGGTCAACGATGATGGATTCGGTCAAAAATGGCTTGTCGCGAAAACGAAAAACCCCGCCCGGAGCGTGTCCGGTGCGGGGTTCCTGGTATCCGATTGCGCCTTGGCGCCTTCAGCCCGGGGCCCCGCACCTCCCGAGGGGGAAGCAGGGCGAGCAGGGCAAGCAGCTGGCCCGGCAGTCGGGCGGCCGTGGGGAGGGAACTGGCGTTTGCGGCCTCGAACTCCATCGCTAGCCTGCTTGCAAAGGTCCGGTCGAGCCACGGATAGCATCATAGCGCCGGACCCATTGTCAACCGCACTGCAAAAAGAACTTACGCTAAGCTGCGAGGCTATGTTCGAAGATCGCGACGTCGCGGCTGCGAGGCCGCTCTGGCTGGTCCGCGAGGCGGACCTCGACTCATGGCTTGCGGCGCAGGATGGTGCGACGCGCGCCTGGCTCGGCGACATGCGCTTCCGGGCCGAACGTCACCAGCTGGCGTGCATCGCGTCGGCGCAAGGGGGCGCCCGGGCGGCGGTCCTCGGGCTCGGCAGCCTTGCCACGCTGGACGATCTCGAACCCTGGCACGTCGCCGGCGCGCCGGACCGGTTGCCCGCGGGCGCCTGGAACATTGCGACCGCGCTGCCAGCGCGGGCCGCCACCGCTGCGGCCCTCGGCTGGGCGCACGGCAGCTACCGTTTCCACAGGTATCGCACGAGCACCGGCCCCGAGCGTGCCGCGCCGTCGCTCGTGCCGCCCCAGCTGGCGGACATGGCTTACGTCAGGCGCATGTCGGCGGCACTCGCGATGGCGCGCGACATGATCAACACGCCGGCGGCGGACCTCACGCCCGAGAGCCTTGCCGGCATGGCCATGGACATGGCGAGCGGCTGCGGCGCGCAGGGGCGCGTCGTGAGCGGGGAGGCGTTGCGGGAAGGATTCCCGGCCATTCACGCGGTAGGTCGCGCCGCCGAATGCGCGCCGCGCCTGATCGACTTCAGCTGGGGCGACGCAGGCGCGCCGCGCGTGACGCTGGTCGGCAAGGGCGTCTGCTTCGATTCCGGCGGCCTCGACATCAAGGCGCCGCAGGGCATGCTGCTCATGAAGAAGGACATGGGCGGGGCCGCATGCGTGCTCGCGCTCGCGCGCGTGATCATGGAGAGCGCGTTGCCGGTGCGGCTGCGGGTGCTCGTGCCGGCCGTCGAGAATTCCATCGCGGGCAATGCCTACCGGCCGGGCGACGTGCTGCGCACGCGCAAGGGCCTCACCGTCGAGGTCGGCAACACCGACGCCGAAGGTCGCCTGGTGCTGAGCGATGCGCTCGCCGCGGCGGACGCGGACGATCCGCAGCTGCTGGTGGACATGGCGACCCTGACCGGCGCTGCACGGGTCGCGCTCGGCCCCGAACTGCCTGCGCTGTTCGGGTCGCGCACCGAGACGGTCGAGGCGCTGCTGCGCCACGCGCGCGCGCACGCGGACCCTCTGTGGCCGATGCCGCTCTGGGACGGCTACGAGGACGAGATCGCGAGCAGGGTGGCCGACCTGAACAACGTGTCGGCCTCGACTTTCGCCGGCGCGGTGATCGGAGGGCTGTTCCTCCGCCGCTTCGTGAGCGCGGCGCGCGACTGGCTGCACGTGGACCTCTATGCGTGGAACGGCAAGGACCGTCCCGGCCGGTCCGTCGGAGGCGAGCCCCAGGCCGTGCGCGCGCTCTACGCATTGCTCGTCGAGCGATTCGGCTGACCTCGCCAGCGTCGATGGACCTCGGCTTCGAGCGTCGCGCGTGGACGCTGATCTACGTCTGCCTCGGCGTCATCGAGGGCGGCACCGCCGCGGTCATGGTGCGCTCGCTGTTCGGGCATGCGGTCCACGGGATTGCCGTCGACCTGGTGCTGGCGCTGGTGAGTTCCGCCCCGGCCTGGGCCAACCTCGTCAGCCTCGCCTTTGCTCGCCGGGCGCAGGGCCGCCCCAAGATTGCCTTCCTGCAACCGCTGATCGTCGTGCTCGCGGTGCTGGTCGCGGCGCTCGCGCTCGTGCCGGCCGGCGGCGGCGGCCTGGCCG
>CAVTDU010000020.1:0-85394 GCA_963733565.1 uncultured Gammaproteobacteria bacterium | reverse complement strand
GGCGTGGACGCCGCGATCGAGACGAACGCGAAGTACAACTACATCCGCAAGCAGCAGGAAGAGGCGTTCGGAGGCAAGGTGCCGCTGATGCCGACCGAGCGCCAGCCCACGCTCCCGCCGCTCGAGCAGCTCGTGCCTTCGGACATCCTCAGGCAGACCGAGCTGGCGGCTCCCCAGGGAACGTCGCCCGCGGTACGCACCGAAACGGCCCCCGGATACGTGCCCCCGAGTGGCGTGGACACCTGCTGAGCCGCCACCGCCCAGCGCGCCGCCGGTGACTCCGACGACGCCGTTCGGCACGCCGGTCGCACCGGTCACCCCGCCGCCGGGAACGGTGCCGTGAACACCGCCGCGACCGACGAGGCCATCCTGGCCGCCGCCGGCCGCGTCGCGGACCCGGTGCGACCGCTGCCCTTCGCGTTCGCGAAGCGCCACGGCGTGCTGGTGCGTGGATTCACCGACGACAGCGTCGACGTCGTGGTGCGCGAGGGGGCCTCGCCGCTCGCGGTCGCCGAGGTTCGCCGGCACTTGAGGCGGCCCCTCACGATCACTCGGGTGGATACCGAGCAGTTCGAGATGCTGCTGCGCCAGGCCTACGAGGGTGGCTCGAGCGCCACGATGGACGCGATGGGCGGGCTCGAGGAGGAGACCGACCTCAACGACCTCGCGCAGGACATCCCGGAGCCGTCCGACCTGCTCGAAAGCGAGGACGAGGCCCCGGTCATCCGCCTCATCAACGCCCTCCTCACGCAGTCGGTGAAGGAGAACGCGTCCGACATCCACATCGAGCCGTTCGAGAATCGCCTCGTGGTCCGGTTCCGGGTCGACGGCGTGCTGCGCGAGGTGCTGCAGACCAAGCGCGCGGTCGCGCCGCTGATCGTCTCGCGCATCAAGGTCATGTCGCGGCTCGACATCGCCGAGAAGCGCCTGCCACAGGACGGTCGCATCTCGCTCAGGGTTGCCGGCCGCGCGGTGGACGTGCGCGTCTCGACGATCCCGTCCGGCCACGGCGAACGGGTGGTGCTGCGCCTGCTCGACAAGCAGGCGGGACGCCTCGACCTGCACTCGCTCGGCATGGATTCGAAGACGCTCGCGCTGGTCGACGAGCTGATCCACAAGCCGAACGGCATCCTGCTCGTCACGGGACCCACCGGCTCGGGCAAGACGACGACGCTGTATGCGTCGCTCGACCGCATCAACGACCGCACGCGCAACATCATGACGGTCGAGGATCCGATCGAGTACTACATCGACGGCATCGGCCAGACGCAGGTCAACACGCGCGTCGAGATGACGTTTGCGCGCGGGCTGCGCGCGATCCTCCGCCAGGATCCGGACGTCGTGATGGTCGGCGAAATCCGCGACCTCGACACCGCGCAGATCGCGGTGCAGGCGAGCTTGACCGGCCACCTGGTGCTCTCGACGCTGCACACCAACACTGCCGTGGGCGCCGTGATGCGGCTCCGCGACATGGGCATCGAGCCGTTCCTGCTCTCTTCGAGCCTGGTCGGGGTGCTCGCCCAGCGCCTGGTCCGGGTGCTCAACCCGGCGACGCGCGAGGCCTACACGGCCGGCGAATACGAGCGGCGGCTGCTCAACCTGCCGGACAACGTGCCCTCGCCGACGCTCTATCGCCCGGGCGCGCGCGATGCCTCGAACGGCTACCGTGGACGCACGGGCATCTACGAACTCGTCGTGATCGACGAGCACATGCGCGCGATGATCCACGACGGCGCGTCCGAGCTCGAACTCGAGCGGCACGCCCGCACGCGCACGCCCGGGCATCCGCGACGACGGCCGCGCCAAGGTGCTGTCGGGCGTCACGACCATCGAGGAAGTCCTCAAGGTCACGCGCGAGGACTGATCCATGGGAGCCTTCGAGTACGCCGCGGTCGATGCCGCCGGTCGCGAACGCAACGGCGTTCTCGAGGGCGATACGCCGCGCCACGTGCGCCAGCTGCTGCGCGAGCAGGGGCTGCTGCCGGTGTCGGTCAGCGAGGTGCTGGAGAAGGAAACCGCCCGCGCAAAGCGGCGGTTCGCGTTCGAGTTCCAGCGCGGCCTGAACCCCGCCGACCTGGCGCTCGTGACGCGCCAGCTGGCGACGCTGGTGAAATCCGCACTGCCGCTCGAGGAGGCCCTGCTCGCGGTATCGCAGCAGACCGACAAGCCCCGCGTCCGCAGCATCATGCTCGGAGTGCGCTCGAAGGTCATGGAAGGCCACACGCTGGCCGACGGCTTCGCCGACTTCCCGAGCTCGTTCCCGGAGATCTACCGCGCCACGATCGCGGCGAGCGAGCAGTCCGGGCACCTCGACGCGGTGCTCGAGCGCCTGGCGGACTACACCGACAACCGCCAGCAGCTGCGACAGCGCACGCTGAGCGCGATGCTCTACCCGGTGCTGCTCTTCGCGGTATGCGTCGTGATCGTCTTCTTCCTGCTCGTCTCGGTGGTCCCGAAGGTCGTCGAGGTGTTCCGCAGCAGCGAGGCCGAGCTGCCGCTGCTCACGCAGGCGCTGATCGCCGGCAGCGACTTCATGCGCCATTACGGCCTGTGGCTGGTGATCGGCGTCGCCGGCGCGATCTTCCTCTTCACCCGCTGGCTGCGCATCGAGTCCAACCGGCGGCGCTGGCACCGGTTCCTGCTGTCGCTGCCGCTCGTCGGCAAGGTCGTGCGGGGCAGCAACACCGCGCGGTTTGCGCGCACGTTCAGCACCCTGACCTCGAGCACCGTGCCGGTGCTGGACGCCATGCGCATCGCGGCCGAGGTCGTCTCGAACCTGCCGATGAAGGCCGCGGTCGAGGATGCCGCGGTGCGCGTGCGCGAGGGTGCGCCGATCGGCCGCTCGCTCGCGGCCAGCCGCGTGTTCCCGCCGATGATGATCCACCTGATCTCGAGCGGCGAGTCGAGCGGCGAACTCGACACGATGCTCGACCGCGCCGCCATTCACCAGGAGCGCGAGCTCGACTCGATCCTGCAGGGCGTCGTGGGGCTGCTCGGGCCGCTGATGATCCTGCTGATGGGCGGCCTCGTGCTCGTCATCGTGCTGGCGATGCTGCTGCCGATCTTCGAGCTGAATCAGCTGGTCAAGTGGAGGGGAACGCCGATGAACGACAACAAGCGGACTGCGGCCCTCGCCTCGACCGCCCTTTTCTTCGCGAGCCTTTTCATGCTGCACGCGCCCGCGCTGCAGGCGGCGGAGCAGCAGTGGGAACAGACGAGCCCGGACGGCCTGCAGCTGACCCGGACGCTGCCGTACGGCGCGATCTACATGAAGCCCGGCGCCACGTTTGGCCAGTACAAGCGCCTCGCCATGCTCGACTGCTTCGTGCAGTTCGCGAAGGACTGGCAGCGCGACTACAACCGGAACGAGCCGGACCTCGAGATGCAGGTGTCGCAGGGCGACATGGACCGCATCAAGAAGGAACTCGCTGCCGAGTTCAAGCGCGTATTCACCGAAGAGCTGCAGACCGACGGCGGCTACGAGATCGTGGATATCGCGGCACCCGACGTGCTCATCCTGCGGCCCGCCATCCTGAACCTGATCGTCAACGCGCCGGAGATCGACACGGCGCCGCCAATGTCGGGCTCCGTGGTCGCCTCCGCCGGGCAGATGACGCTGTACCTCGAGCTGTGGGATTCCACGACGAACACGCTCCTCGCCCGCGTGATCGACACGGAGGCGGACCAGGGACAAGGCGGGCTCGCGCAGGCCGGCGGCTCGGTCGAGAACAAGGTGGCGGCCGACCGCATCCTGAAGAACTGGGCGGACCGCCTGCGCAAGGCGCTCGAAACCGCTCGCGCCGAAGCACCCGCGGCCCGCCGCACCAACGCCCGGTCCCGCACCCGCCCCGACGCCTGCCGCGGCCGGCCGCTAGTCCGCCGCAGCCTCTGCCTTGAGCCGCGCGGCCTCGACCGGCCCGAGGTAACGCTCGATCATGTGCCGCGCGAGATAGATGAGCGGGCTCAGCAGCACCGCCATCACCATCTTGTAGCAGTAATTCACGGTGCCGACCGCGAGGAACAGCGAGATCGGCCACTGCTGCGGCCCGAGCACGAACGCGATGTAGAGCACGACGAAGCTGTCGACGAACTGTGAAAAAGCCGTCGAACCAGTGGCACGCAACCAGATCCAGCGCTCGCCGGTGGCCGCCCGGATGCGATGGTAGATCGTGACGTCGATGACCTGCCCCACCAGGAACGCGACCAGCGACCCGCCGATCGTCCAGAGCCCCTGCCCGAACACGTTCGCGTAGGCGGCCTGCATGTCGGGCACGCCACGGTCCGCGTTGACGCCCACCCACCACTCGGCCGGTGCGAGGTGGATCGCCGCGTAGGCGAACACGAAGGCGTAGGTGATCATTCCGGCGGCGGCAAACGAGATGAAGCGTACGCCGCGACGTCCGAAATACTCGTTGATGACGTCGGTCATGATGAACACGATCGGCCAGATCAGCACGCCGGCCGTGAAGCTCAGCGAGCCTTGCTGCCCGAACAGGTTCCAGCCGAACGGCGGCAGGCCCAGCGTCGGTTCGAGCGCGAAGATCTTCACGCCGACGAACTCCGCCACGATCGCGTTGCCGACGAAGAACGCCGTCAGCAGCATGAACAGGCGCGTGGAGCGCGAAGAGAGCGAAGCCGTCACGAGCTTTGCCCGCGACCCTTCTGGAACTTGAGCAGGTCGCGGCGCTCACGCTTGTCGGGGCGTCCGGAAGCCACCGGTGCGGTCAGCCGGTTGAACTCCCGCACCGCCGCCCGCGCCGCCTCGCTCTCCGCCGACTCCGCGTAGTGCGTGCGCGCCTCGGTCGCCGGGCCCCGACGCTCCGGGATCCCGATGACCTCGACCTCGAAGCGCTCGCGCTCCCGGGTGATTCGCAGCCGATCCCCGACCTTCACCTGGCGGGAGGCCTTGGCCCGCTCGCCATTGACCTGGACGTGACCGCCCTCGACCGCCTGCTGGGCGAGGCTGCGGCTCTTGAAGAAGCGCGCGCACCAGAGCCACTTGTCGATCCGGAGGCCATGGGTCGAAGTCTGCGGGGATTCGGGCTGATCGTGGCTCACGGCCGGATTATAGGCCCCCTATAATCCGCGTCTGCCAGGAGCATCAATCGTGGACCAGCCATACCTAGACCGCCTCGCCAGGCAGGCCGAAGACCTCAAGGGCGCGGGCCTGTTCAAGCCGGAGCGGGTCCTCGGTTCGCCGCAGCAGCCGGTCGTGCGGCTCGCCGACGGCCGGGAACTGGTGAACCTGTGCGCGAACAACTACCTCGCGCTCGCGAACCACCCGTCGATCCGCGAGGCGGCGCACCGCGCCCTCGACCGCTACGGCTACGGCATGGCCTCCGTGCGTTTCATCTGCGGCACGCAGTCCGTGCACAAGGACCTCGAGGCGCGATTGAGTGCGTTCCTCGGCACGGACGACACGATCCTGTATTCGTCGTGCTTCGACGCGAACGGCGGCCTCTTCGAGACGCTGCTCGACGAGCAGGACGCCGTGATCAGCGACGCGCTGAACCACGCCAGCATCATCGACGGCATCCGCCTGTGCAAGGCGCAGCGGCTGCGCTACGCCAACGACGACATGGACGAGCTGGAGACGCGACTCAAGGAGTCCGCGGGTGCGCGCGTCAGGCTCATCGCGACCGATGGCGTGTTCTCGATGGACGGCGTCATCGCGCGACTGAAGGACATCTGCGACCTTGCCGACCGCTACGGCGCGCTGGTGATGGTGGACGACTCGCATGCGACGGGCTTCGTAGGCCAGGGCGGCCGCGGCACGCCGGAGTACCGCGACGTGCTCGGCCGCATCGACATCCTGACCGGAACGCTCGGCAAGGCCCTCGGTGGCGCGGCGGGAGGCTACACGTCCGCGCGCAGGGAAATCGTGGGCTGGCTGCGGCAGCGGTCGCGGCCCTACCTCTTCTCGAACAGCGTCCCGCCGGTCATCGCGGCGACCACGCTCAGGGTGCTCGACCTCATCGAAGACGGCGACGAGCTGCGCGCGCAGCTGCGACGCAACACGCTGCACTTCCGCGAGAAGATGACCGCCGCGGGATTCACGATCGTCCCGGGCGAGCACCCGATCGCCCCGGTGATGCTCGGCGACGCGGCGCTCGCCGCGAGCTTCGCCGAACGCCTGCTCGGGCGTGGCGTCTACGTGATCGGCTTCTCGTACCCCGTCGTGCCGATGGGCAAGGCGCGCATCCGTACGCAGATGTGCGCCGGGCACACGATCGAGCAGCTCGACCGGGCGATCGAGGCGTTCGTCGCCGTGGGGCGCGAACTGGGCGTGATCGGCAAATAGCATTCGAGGAAGCACGCAGATGAAGGCACTGGTCAAGTCGCAACGCGCCCCCGGGATCTGGCTCGAGGACGTGCCGGAGCCGAAGATCGGCCCGAACGACGTGCGCATCAGGATCCGCAAGACGGCGATCTGCGGCACCGACATGCACATCTACCTGTGGGACAACTGGGCGCAGAAGACCATCCCGGTGCCGATGGCCGTGGGCCACGAGTACTGCGGCGAGATCGTCGAGCTCGGCAGCGAGGTGCAGGGATTCGCGGTCGGCGACCGTGTCTCGGGCGAGGGCCACATCACCTGCGGCTACTGCCGCAACTGCCGCGCCGGACGGCGCCACCTCTGCCGCAACACCGTGGGCGTCGGCGTGAACCGGCCCGGATGCTTCGCCGAGTACCTGGTCATCCCGGCGTTCAACGCATTCAAGCTGCCGGACTCGATCACCGACGAGATCGCCTCGGTGCTCGACCCGTTCGGCAACGCGACGCACACGGCGCTGTCGTTCAACCTCGTCGGCGAGGACGTGCTGATCACCGGCGCGGGCCCGATCGGCGTGATGGCGACGGCCATCGCCCGCCACGTGGGCGCACGGCACATCGTCGTCACCGACGTGAACGACTATCGGCTGGACCTCGCGCGAAAGATGGGCGCATCGCGGGCCATCAACGTGGGCCGCGAGTCGCTCGACGACACGATGAAGTCGCTCGGCATGGTCGAGGGCTTCGACGTGGGGCTCGAGATGTCCGGCAACCCGACGGCCTTCCGCGACCTGCTGCGCACGATGCACCACGGCGGCAACGTGGCGCTGCTCGGCATTCCGCCCGGCGACACGGCGATCGACTGGAACGAGGTCATCTTCAAGGGGCTCATGATCAAGGGCGTGTACGGACGCGAGATGTTCGAGACCTGGTACAAGATGGCGGCGATGCTGCAGAGCGGCCTCGACATCGGGCCGATCATCACGCACCGGTTCCCGATCGCCGATTTCCGTGAAGGGTTCGAGATCATGCGCAGCGGCCAGTCGGGCAAGGTAATCCTCGACTGGGCCGCATGAGGCGCGCAGCGAAGATCGCCGCCGCGCTCGTCGGCGCGCTGGCACTGCTGATTGCAGGATTCGCGGCGCTCAACTGGGCGCCGGACCGCCCCGTCGCCGAGCTGACGGCCCGCTGGGCGCAACCCCCCTCCTCGTTCATCGACATTGCCGGGATGCAGGTGCACGTCCGGGACGAAGGCGTGAGGGACGATCCCGTCCCGATCATCCTGCTGCACGGCACGTCGGCGTCGCTGCACACATGGGACGGGTGGGTGCGCGAGCTCGAACCCTTCCGGCGCGTGATCCGCGTCGACATGCCGGGCTTCGGCCTCACCGGGCCTGCGCCCGACGGCGACTACACGATCGAGGCCTACGTGCGGTTCGCAACCGCGGTCCTCGATCACTTCGGGCTCGAGCACTGCGTCCTCGGCGGCAATTCGTTCGGCGGGTGGGTGGCCTGGGAGACCGCGCTCGCGCAACCGGGGCGGGTCGACGCGCTGGTACTGGTTGATTCCGCCGGCTACGCGATCGAGTCCCAATCCGTGCCGATCGCGTTTCGGATCGCCAGGATGCCGGTGCTGAATCGCCTGATGGAGGTGACGCTGCCCCGCGGACTCATCGAGTCGAGCGTACGCAACGTCTACGGCGATCCGGACAAGGTGACGCCCGATCTCGTCGACCGTTACTACGAGATCACGCTGCGCGAAGGCAATCGCGCGGCTCTCGTGCAGCGATTCGTGCAGGCGCCGCTCGGCATCGACGAGAACCGCATCAGGGAAGTCGGCGTGCCGACGCTGATCCTGTGGGGCGGACGCGACCGCCTGATCCCGCTCGAGTACGGCACGCTCTTCAAGCGCGACATCGCCGGCAGTTCGCTCGTGGTGTTCGACGACCTCGGGCACGTGCCGCAGGAAGAAGACCCTGTCCGCACGGTCGCCGCACTGAAGTCGTTCCTTCGCATCCCGTGAATCCACCTCCTCCATCGAGACCCGCATGACGGACCTGTTCGCACCGCTGACCTTCACGCGTGGCCCGGCCATGAAGAACCGCTTCATGCTGGCGCCGCTCACCAACTGCCAGAGCCACGAGGACGGCCGATTGTCGGACGAGGAGTTCCGCTGGCTGACGCTGCGCGCCGCAGGAGGATTCGGGCTCACGATGACCTGCGCGTCGCATGTCCAGGCGCAGGGACGCGGATTTCCCGGGCAGCTCGGCATCTTCTCGGACGCGCATCTCGAGGGCCTGTCCCGGCTGGCTGCGGCCATGAAACGGGCGGGGACCGTCGCGATCGTGCAGCTGCACCATGCCGGGATGCGTTCGCCGCGCGAACTCATCGGCACGCAGCCGGTCTGTCCGTCGGACGATGCCGAAACGGGCGCGCGGGCGCTGACGCTGGACGAAGTCGAGCGATTGAAGGAGGACTTCATCGCTGCGGCAGTGCGCGCCGAGCGCGCGGGTTTCGACGGTGTCGAACTGCACGGCGCCCACGGCTACGTGCTCTGCCAGTTCCTGAGCGCCGAGACGAATCGCCGCAACGACCAGTACGGCGGCACGCTCGAGAACCGCTCCCGGCTGCTGTTCGACATCGTGGCTGGTGTCCGGGCGAGCTGCCGCAGCGATTTCACCGTCGGCGTGCGTCTCTCACCCGAACGCTTCGGCATGCAGCTCACCGAGATCCGATCCGTGGCACAACGGCTGATGCGCGAGGGCAGCATCGACTTCCTCGACATGTCGCTGTGGGACGTATTCAAGGAGCCCCAGGACGAGGGCTTCCAGGGGCGCAGCCTGCTGTCGTACTTCACCGACCTGGAGCGCGGCAGCGTGCGCCTCGGCGCGGCCGGGCGGATCATGAGCGGCGCCGATGCCACGCGGTGCCTCGAGGCGGGCCTCGATTTCGTCGTCATCGGGCGCGGGGCCGTCCTGCATCACGATTTTCCGGCCCGGGTCCAGGCCGATCCGGGATTCCGGGCCGCGAGCCTGCCGGTCACGGCCGAGTACCTGGCGCAGGAGGGGCTGAGCCCCGTGTTCGTCAAGTACATGGGCAACTGGAAGGGATTCGTCGCCGCCGCATAGCGCGAACGTCCCCTGTCACGCAAGGCTTGGCACTCGCGCACGGGGCCGCATACCCTGCGCGCTCCCAACAGCGAGGCTCAGCTACGTCCATGTCGCGCACCAAGACAGCATCGTCCCTCGGTCCCCTGCCGGCGCTGATCTTCAGCTCGCGCTGGCTGCAGCTGCCGCTCTACCTCGGGCTCATCGTCGCCCAGGGCGTCTACGTGTTCCTGTTCGTCAAGGAACTGTGGCACCTGATCCTCGAGGCGCCGAACCTGACCGAGCAGACGATCATGCTGATCGTGCTCGGGCTCATCGACGTGGTGATGATCTCGAACCTGCTGGTGATGGTGATCGTGGGTGGCTACGAGACGTTCGTCTCGCGACTCAACCTCGCAGGGGCACCCGGACCAGCCCGAGTGGCTGAGCCACGTCAACGCGAGCGTGCTCAAGGTGAAGCTCGCGATGGCGATCATCGGCATCAGCTCGATCCACCTGCTCAAGACCTTCATCGAGGCCGGCGGCATCGGCGGACTGCCCTTGTGCAGCACGACGGCCGGCATGGAGGCGGCACAGGCATTGAGCGCCGCCGGCTCGACCGGCAAGGCGTGCACGACCATCACGGCCGCCGGAGTCATGTGGCAAACGATTATCCACAGCGTTTTCATCCTGTCCGCGCTCGGCATCGCCTGGACGGACCGGATCATGTCGCAGGGCGCGCGCCCCACCGCCAGCCACTGAAGCCGCTCGTGGCACTTCGGCTTCTACCTATTTGCGATCACGGCGTTGGCTGCGATGCTGCATTGCAACAGTTTCTCCCCCTGATTAGGCCCTCCTCGTGAGGGCCTCTTTTTTTCAGTCACGAGCAGGCAGCCGCCGGGTCGTCGGCCACCCAATGAACGAGAACCCGGGCCCGCAGATCTACGTTGACGCCGACGCATGCCCGGTGAAGGCCGAGGCCGTGCGCGTCGCCGAGCGCCATGGCCTGCCGGTCGTGTTCGTCGCGAATGCGTGGCTGCAGGTACCGCGGGCGCCGCGTGTCCGCATGCAGGTCGTGTCAGGCGCCTTCGATGCGGCAGACGACTGGATCGCCGCTCAGGCGCGTCGCGACGACATCGTGATCACCGCGGACATTCCGCTCGCCTCGCGCTGCCTGAAGCTCGGCGCGCGCGTGCTCGGCCCGGCCGGGAAGCCCTTCACGGACGACAACATCGGCAATGCGCTCGCTACCCGCGAACTCATGGCTGACCAGCGGGCCTACGGCGTGGGCGGCGGGCCGCCGCCTTTTTCTCCGAAGGACCGGTCGCGGTTTCTCGAGGCGCTCGAACGGGTCGTGAGGGAAGCGAGGCGCGCCTTCGACCCGACCCGACAGTGAGCGCGGGCAGCGCAAGCTCTTCCGCTGCGCGCACCAGTCGGGAGGCGCCCCTGCGCACCGCCGTGGCGCCGAACGACGGATCGAATCGCGCCATCGTCACCTGGAAAACGGCTTCCTTGGCTGCCGCGAGCGCCGGGGACGCCACCACGGACTTGCCGGACACCAGGAAAGTGTCGAGGTCGCCGAAGGCGACCAGCATCGGCTTGCGCGACGGACTGAAATTGCGGAGCCTGCGGCCCGCGAGCGCGCGGACGACGTTCTCCGCCGCGCACTCTCCCATCTGCATCGCGTAGTAGGCCTGCTTGCCGAGCGGGCGCGGCAACGCCGCGGCATCGCCTGCGACGAACACGTTGTCGAAGCGCCGGCTCTGCAGCGACGCTTTCACGGGCGCCCAGTTTCGCGGCCCATCAGCGAGTCCCGAGGCCTGCAGCAGCGGCGATGGCGCCGACCCGCCCGTCCACATCGTCAGATCGGAACGCAGCGTCTCGCCGGTGTCGAGACGAACGCGACCTGGCGTCACCGACGTCACGCGCGAGCGCGTGAGGATCCGGACCTCGTGGCCCGCGCAGTGTGCGCGCACTGCGGCGTCGAGCGCCCGTGGAGTGCCCGGCAGCAGGCGGGCGCCCGCTTCGACGACGCTCACCGCAAACGCGTCACTGTGCCGAAAGCGCCGCAGGATCTCCCCGAGGGCCTCGATCCCTTCGAGACCGCCGCCGACGATGACCACGGAGTGACGGCCGGGCCGCCGCGCGAGTTGAGCGAGGCGGCGCCCGATCGCGTCGCAGTCGTCGACGCCCTTGAACGACATTGCGTGGCGATCGGCTCCCGGGACACCGAACGTGTCGTGCACGCCGCCGACCGCGACGATGCAGGCGTCGAAGCCGATGCTCCGGCCGCCGGACGTGACGAGCCGCCCTGCCCTGGCGTCGATCGCGGCGACCGTCGCCTGCACGAACCGGTGCCCCGAGCGCGCCACGAGCGCCCTGTGCGGCAACCGCAGGTCCGCGGGCCGCTTCACGCCCGACAGCAGCTCGTGGATGTTTGGCAGCCACTCGAACCACGGCGACCCGTCCAGGACCGTCACAGCGAATTGGCGGCCGAGTTCGCGGGCCGCGGTGAGTCCGGCGAAGCCGGCTCCGACCACGGCGATGCGCGGGCGCGAAGCGAGGGTTGTTGGCGAGCGCATCGCGTCGACGATGGCCGAGGCCTGCCGCCTAGTCGATCGAGCAGGCCAGGCAGTATGCGTACAGGCTGCCCGGGTCCTTCAGCCGCGCGAGGCGCTGCGCCTCGGCAAGCAATGGCGACAGCACCGAAGGAATCGCCGGAAAGCGCTCCCTGCGGCAGCAAGGGTGCGACGATGCGCGCAAGGGCCACGCGGATACGCAGCCCGAACGCATCGCCAAGACTGGTCTGGGCATCGAAGTACTCGACGTCGTAATCGTCGCCGAGCTTCGCCAGCTTTGCCGCAGCCTTGATGGCGGCCCCGGTTCCACCGAGTTCGTCCACGAGACCGATTCGCTTCGCATCGGCGCCGGCCCACACACGGCCCTGCGCCACCGCGTCGATGGCTTCGACCGGCCGCTTGCGCGCCTTGGCCACGCGGCCGATGAAATCGTCGTATCCGCGCTGGATGGTCTGCTGCAGCAGGTCCTTCGACGCGTCGCCCATCGGCCGGTCGAGGCGGAACTCGCCGGACAGCGCCGTCGTGCCGACGCCGTCGGTGTGCACGCCGAGCCGTTCGAGCGAACGCTGGATGGTCGGGAACATGGCGAAGATGCCGATCGAGCCGGTGAGCGTGGCGGGGCTCGCAACGATGCGATCCGCGTCCATCGCGATGTAGTAGCCGCCCGAAGCGGCGAGGCTGCTCATCGAAGCCACGACGGGCTTGCCCGCCTCGCGCAGCGCCTGCACCTGGCGGCGAATCACTTCGCTCGCGTAGACGCTGCCGCCGGGGCTGTCGATCCTGCAGCACCACGGCCTTCACGGACTCGTCGAAGAGCGCGTCGCGCAGCTGGGCCGCAAGCGTGTCGGATCCGACCATGCCCGGCGGCTGCTCGCCCGGCACGATCTCGCCCGACGGCGACGATCACGCCGATCTTCCGCCTGGATCCGGAGGACAGGGCCTGCTGCGAATCGATGTTTGCGAGATAGGAATCGAGATCCACGCCGACGAACGAGTGCGCGTCCTCGTCGGGGCCGGTGATCTGCGCGATCCGTTGCTCGACCTCGAAGCGACCCTTGAGCGAGGTGACGAGGCGGGCGTCGAGCGCCATCTTCGCGAGATCGCCGCCGGCCCTGCGCAGCGCTTCGGGCGCCTGGTCGGCATAGGCCTGCAGCACGGACGGATCGAACTCGCGCGCCTTCGCGACGTCGGACTTGTAGGTGCCCCACACGGTGTTGAGCCAGACCAGGCTCTCCTCGCGCTCGGCGGGGGACATGTCGTTGCGGCTGAATGTCTCGACCGCCGACTTGTACTGGCCGACGCGGAAGATGTTCACGTCGACCGAGAGCTTGTCGAGCGCGTCCTTGACGAACATCCCGTAGTTCGCGAAACCGTCGACGAAGACCGCGCCCATCGGGTCGAGATAGATCTCGTCGGCGTGGGCAGCGAGGTAGTACTGGCCCTGCTCGTAGTACCCGCCGAAGGCGATCACGGGCTTGCCCGTCGCACGGAATTCGTCGATCGCCGCCGCGATCTCCTGCAGCTTCGCGAGGCCGCCGCGCTCGAGGCCGCCGACGTCGAGGTAGAGCGAACTGATGCGATCGTCGTCCGCGGCCGACTCGATGGCGTCCACGACGTCGCGCAGCAGCGTCTGCGTGGGCTGCTGCCTGACGATTTCGGCGATGGCCCGCTCGAGCGGGTCGCCGGTGAGCTGCTCGACGATCGGTCCGCGCGGACTGATGACCAGGGCCGCCTTGTCCGGGACGAGCGGGATCGGGCGCGAGAAGGCGCCCCAGAGAATGCCGAACAGCGCGAGCAGCAGCAGCAGGTGCAGGACCTTGCGCAGCCCGTCGAGGCCACTCCAGATCCAGTGCAGCACCCTGCCTATTGCGCGGAACATGGACACTCAGCCCGGTGCGCGTTGCGGCGTCAGGTATGCCGGCACGCGCCCGGGCAGCTCGAGCGTCAGACCTTCTCTTCGATGCGGGCGGCCTTGCCCGTACGGTCGCGCAGGTAGTACAGCTTGGCGCGGCGGACGTTGCCGCGACGCTTCACCGAGATCGCGCCGAGCGCCGGGCTGTAGGTCTGGAACACGCGCTCAACGCCTTCGCCGTGCGAGATCTTGCGCACGGTGAACGACGAGTTGAGGCCGCGGTTGCTCTTCGCGATGACCACGCCTTCGTAGGCCTGCACGCGCTCGCGCTCGCCTTCCTTGACCTTCACCTCGACGACGACGGTGTCGCCCGGGCCGAAGGCCGGCACTTCGCGCTGCATGCGCTCTTTCTCGAGCGTGGCAATGATGTTGCTCATTTCTCACCTTTCTCGCAGTGGTTGCGTCCCTGACCCATTCCGCGGCGCATCCTGCTCCGCCCGGTATTCGTCGAGGAGCCTGCGCTCCTCGTCGCTCAATTCACGCTGCCGCAGCAGGTCGGGCCGCCTGGCCCACGTCCGCCCGAGCGACTGCTTCCTGCGCCAGCGCTCGATCGCGGCGTGGTTGCCGCCCTTCAGCACCGACGGCACCTCGCGCCCCTGCCACGTCTCCGGCCGCGTGTAGTGCGGCCAGTCGAGCAGCCCGGTCGCGAACGACTCCTGCTCGGCCGACTCGGCGCAACCGAGCGTGCCCGGCAGCAGCCGCGACACCGCGTCGATCACCATCAGTGCCGGCAGCTCGCCGCCGCTCAGCACGATGTCGCCGACCGACAGCGACTCGTCGATGCACGCCTCGACGAAACGCTCGTCTACTCCTTCGTAGCGGCCGGTCACCAGCACCAGCTCCGCCAGCGCGGCGAACTCCGCGACTTTCGACTGCGTGACCGGCGCGCCATCCGCCGCCAGGTACACACGCCGCGCCGCCGGCACGATCGCCGCCGCCTCAACCATGGCGAGCCGCAGCGGCTCCGCCTTCAGGACCATCCCGGGGCCGCCGCCGTAAGGCCGGTCGTCCACCGTCTTGTGCACGTCCGTGGCGAACTGCCGCGGATTTACCGTCCGGACCTCGAGCACGCCACGCTCGATCGCCCGACCGAGCACCCCGAACCCGAGCGCATGCTCGACGAACTCCGGGAACAGCGTGACGACCACGATCTTCACGAGATCCCGCCCCGTCAGTCGTCCGGGTGCCAGTCCAGCGTCAGGCGACCCGCCTCCAGGTCCACCGACACCACCCTGTCCGGAACCAGCGGCACCAGCCGCTCGCGTTCGCCCCGGAGCACCAGCACCGGGTGGGCCGGCAGCACGAGCACTCCGTCGACCCGGCCCAGCGGCTCACCGCCGGGCGTCCAGGCATCGAGCCCCATCAGGTCGTGCCAGTAGTACTCCCCGGGGGCGGTTGGTGCCAGCTCAGAGCGCTCCACCCGGACGTCGCACCCGGTGAGTGCCTGGGCCGCGTCACGCGACTCCACGCCCTCGAGGCGCACCGCCACGGCCCGCCCCGCCCGCTTCCAGCCGAGAACCGAACGCCGCTCGGCCTGGCCGGCGCGGACGATGTCCCAGCTCGAGTAACTCGCGATGCCCTCCGGAGGATCGGTGTAGGAATTGACCTTCACCCAACCCTGCACCCCGAAAGGGGCGCCAATCCGACCGAGCACCACCGCGCGTCCGTCGTTGTCGGGACGCTCGGTTTTCATGCCGTCCGGCGCCAGGTCAGGCCGCGGCCTTGGCCTTGCGGTAGTCCTTCAGAAGCCGCGCCACGCGCTCGGAGGGCTGAGCCCCCTGGCCGACCCACTTCTCGATGCGCTCCATGTCGAGACGCAGTCCCTCACTCGCACCCTTTGCAACCGGGTTGTAGAAACCCACCTGCTCGAGAGCGCCACCGACGCTACGCCGGCTATCGGTCACCACCACGTGGTAGAAGGGTTCCTTCTTGCCGCCGCGGCGCATCAAACGGATCGTCACCATCGTCTGCCACTGCCTCAGTTAGAGCCGGCCGGCACCAAATCGGTGCCCGGTCGAAAAAGAGCCCGGAACTATACCGAAAAGCCGAGCGAAAAGAAACGCTTGTCCGGGCCTCAGTGCAGGCCCGGCGGCAGCCGGCCTGCCATGGCGCGCATCATGCGCCCGAGACCGCCCTTGCCGATGCCCTTCATCATTTTCTGCATCTGCATGAAGCTCTTCAGCAGCCGGTTGACGTCGGCGACCTGCGTGCCCGACCCGGTGGCGATCCGCCGCCGGCGGGACCCGTCGATGACCTTCGGATAGCGGCGTTCCTTCGACGTCATCGAGCAGATGATGGCGATCTGGCGCTTGATCTCCCGCTCGTTGCCCTTCGGCAGGGCCCCGGCCTTGGCGGTCAGGTGCGCCGGCAGCTTTTCCATCAGGGCGGCCATGCCGCCCATGCCCTCGAGCTGGCGCAGCTGCGACAGCAGGTCGTCCATGTTGAAGTCCTTGCCCTTGGCGACCTTGCGCGCGAGCTTCTCGGCCTCCTCGCGGTCGACCTTGCGGGTCACTTCCTCCACGAGGCTCAGCACGTCGCCCATGCCCAGGATGCGCGATGCCATGCGCTCGGGCTGGAAGGCCTCCAGGGCCTCCGGCTTCTCGCCCACGCCCACGAACAGGATCGGCCGGCCGGTCACCTGGCGGACCGAGAGTGCGGCGCCTCCGCGCGCGTCGCCATCCGCCTTGGTCAGCACGACACCCGTCAGGTCGAGCGCCGCACCGAACGCCCGCGCGGCATTCACCGCGTCCTGGCCCGCCATGCTGTCCACGACGAACAGGGTCTCGATCGGCTTCAGCGCCGCACCGAGTTCCCGCACCTCGTTCATCATCTCGTCGTCCACGTGGAGCCGTCCGGCGGTATCCACCAGCAGCACGTCGTAGATGCCGCGACGGGCTTCCTCCAGCGCATGGGTGGCGATTGCGAGCGGCGCCTGGCCGGGGTCCGACGCCGCGACGTCGATGCCGAGCTGCTGGCCGAGCCGCTCGAGCTGCAGCATCGCGGCCGGGCGGTAGACGTCGGTCGATACGAGCAGCACTCGCTTGCGCTCGCGCTCCTTCAGCCACAGCGCGATCTTCGCCGCGGTCGTGGTCTTGCCGGCGCCCTGCAGGCCGGCAAGCAGGATGATGGCCGGCGGCTGCGTGCGCAGGTTGAGCGGCCGTACGCCCTCGCCCATCACCCGCACCAGTTCCTCGTGGATGACCCTCACCAGGGCCTGGCCGGGCGTCAGGCTGTTGTGGACCTCGGTGCCGATGGCCCGCGCCTTGACCGCGTCGATGAACTCCTTGACCACCGGCAGCGCGACGTCCGCCTCGAGCAGCGCCATCCGCACTTGCCGCAGCGTGTCGCCGATGTTCTCCTCGGTCAGCCGGCCGCGGCCGCGCAGGCCTTCGACGACGGCGGCAAGTCGGGTGGAAAGCTTGTCGAACACGATCGGCCTCGGCGTGGGGTGGCGGCGCGCGCGCCCTGGCGCGGGAGCGCGGATTATAGGAGGCGCGGCTCCTCACTTCACCGTCGATGTGACATCATTTGACGGTCGAGGCTGCACCGGTTCCGCGCTTGCTACTCCCACTGATCGCCGTCGCCTGTTACCTGTCCGGGGCCTTCGGCCTCGCATTCGGCGCCTACCGTGGCGACCCGCACCATGGGCGAGGCAGCCGCATCGCGGGCGCCGCGATCGCGGCCGTCGGCACCCTGGTGCACGCCCTGGCGCTGCTCGACGAGCGCCGGCTCGATCCGCAGGCTGCCCTGTCGCCGAGCGACACGGCTGCGATCGTCGGCCTGCTGATTGCGGTCACGGCGCTCGCCATGGCGCTCAAGCCGCGCCTGCGCGGCATGTCGGCGCTGCTGCTGGTGATCGCGGCGATACTCGAGGCGGCGTTCTCCGAGGGCGCGCGCAGCTTCACGATGGGCCGCCCGGGCTGGGAGCTCACGTTCCACATCGCGATGGCGACGACCGCGTTTGCGTTCCTCACGATCGGCGCCGTGCTGGCCGTCGCCCAGGTATTCGTCGACCGGCGCCTGCGCAGCCGCCAGCCGCTCGGCCTGCTGAGGATCCTCACGCCGCTCGAGTCGCTGGAATCGGGCTGCTTCCACAGCATCCTCGCCGGATTCGCGCTGCTCACGCTCGCGCTGGTGACCGGCGCGTTCTTCGTCGAGAACCTCTTCGCGCAGCACCTCGTTCACAAGGTGGTGCTGGCGATCATCGCCTGGCTGGTCTTCGGCGTGCTGCTGCTCGGCCGCTGGCGCTTCGGATGGCGCGGCCGCAAGGCACTGCGCTGGACGCTCGCCGGCTACGTGCTGCTGGGCCTGTCCTATTTCGGCAGCAAGTTCGTGCTCGAGAACATGCTCGGCCGGCACTGGGGCTGACCCGCATTGCAGGACATCCCGTTACCCTGGCTGGTCGGCATCCTGGTCGGCTGCATAGCGCTGTCCGCGTTCTTCTCGAGCACGGAGACGGCGCTGATGAGCGTCAACCGCTACCGGCTCCGGCACCGGGCGCGCGAGGGCAGCGCCGGCGCGCGTGCCGCCGAGAAGCTGCTCGAGACGCCTGACCGGCTGATCGGGCTGATCCTGCTCTGCAACAACTTCGTGAACTCCGCTGCGGCGGCGATCGTCACGGTGATCTCGCTGCAGGTCGGCGGCGAAGGCTTCGCGGCCGTGAGCGTCGGCCTGTTCACCGTGGTGCTGATCATCTTCGGCGAAGTGGCGCCGAAGACATACGGAGCCCTCTATCCCGAACGGCTGGCGCTCCCGGCGTCGCTCGTCTACCTGGTGCTGCTCAAGATCCTCTACCCGATCGTGTGGGTCACCAACCTGATCGCGAACGGCGTATTGCGGCTGCTCGGCATCTCCCGCGAGAAGGCGAGCCGGACATCGCTCAGCCAGGAGGAACTGCGCACGGTCGTGGCCGAGGCAAGCACGGTGATCCCGCACCGCCACCAGCGGATGCTGATGAGCATCCTCGATCTCGAGCGCATCAACGTCGAGGACATCATGGTGCCGCGCAACGAGATTGCCGGCATCGACGTGTCGGACGACTGGGACGAGGTGCTCGAGCAGCTGCGCGACAGCCGGCACACGCGCATTCCGGTCTACGAGGGCGACCTCGACAACCTGATCGGCATCCTGCACATGAAGAAGGTCGCGAGGCTCTTCGCGCACGGCGAGATCGACCGCGAGCAGCTCGTCGCGCTCGCCCGGACCCGCGAGCCGTTCTACGTGCCCGAGGGCACGTCGCTGAACCGGCAGCTGCTGAATTTCCAGCGCCAGAGGCGCCGCGTCGCATTCATCGTGGACGAGTACGGCGACGTGCAGGGACTGGTCACGCTCGAGGACCTGCTCGAGGAAATCGTGGGCGAGTTCACGTCCGACACGAGCTCGCTGCACAAGGACGTCCACCGGGAGAAGGACGGCAACTTCGTCGTGAACGCCTCGGCGAGCGTGCGCACGCTGAACCGCAAGATGGGCTGGTCGCTGCCGACGACGGGGCCGCGCACGCTGAACGGCCTGATCATCGAGCTGCTCGAGACGATTCCGGACGCCGGCACGAGCCTGCGCATCAACGACTACGCGATCGACGTACTGCAGACGGGCGACAACGCGGTGAAGACCGTGCGACTGAAGCCGATCGCGGCCGCACCGGCAGACCCGGCGAAACCCTCAAAACGCGGCCAGTAGCGCCTGGTCGAGGCGGCTCACGCCCTCGACCGCGAGACCTTCGAACGTGGTGCGCGGCACGTTGCCCTTCGGCACGAGTGCGCGGCGAAATCCCTGCTTCACCGCCTCGCGCAGGCGCTCCTCGCCGAAGGGCACCGGGCGGATCTCGCCGGTGAGCCCGAGCTCGCCGAAGCAGACCATGTCCGTGGCCACCGGCCGGTTGCGCAGGCTCGAGAACACGGCGAGCACCGCGGGCAGGTCGGCCGCGGTCTCGCCGATGCGCACCCCGCCCACGACGTTGACGAACACGTCCTGGCCGGACGACGAGATGCCGCCGTGCCTGTGCAGCACCGCCAGCAGCAGCGCAAGCCGGCTCGATTCGAATCCGACCGCCACGCGCCGCGGCGACATGCCCTGCGCCTCGTCGAGCAGTGCCTGGACCTCGACGAGCAGCGGCCTGCTGCCCTCGCGGGCTACCGTGATGACGCTGCCGGGAACCGGCGTCTCGTGCTTCGAGAGGAAGATCGCCGACGGGTTGCGGACTTCCTTCAGCCCCTGGTCCACCATCGCGAACACGCCGATCTCGTTCGCGGCGCCGTAGCGATTCTTGACGGCCCGCACGACACGGAAGCGGCTGCCCTGGATCGCTCTCGAAATAGAGCACCGTGTCGACCATGTGCTCGAGGATGCGCGGACCGGCGATCAGGCCTTCCTTGGTGACGTGCCCGATGATGAGCACCGCGGTGCCCGAGTCCTTTGCGTACCGCACCAGCCGTGCCGCCGATTCACGCACCTGTACCGCGGATCCGGGCGACGACTCCGACAGTTCCGTGTGCATCGTCTGGATCGAGTCGATCACGAGCACCCGCGCCCGCACCGACTGCGCCTCCTCGATGACGCTCTCGACGCGCGTCTCCGCCGCGAGCCGCAGCGTGTCCGACTCGAGCCCGAGGCGCCGCGCACGCAGCGCCACCTGCCGCACCGACTCCTCGCCGGACGCGTAGAGCACGGGCTGGTCCCGGCTCAGCGCGTCGGCGGCCTGCAGCAGCAGCGTCGACTTGCCGATGCCGGGATCGCCGCCGAGCAGCACGACCGAGCCGGCGACCAGGCCGCCGCCGAGCACCCGGTCGAGTTCACCGATGCCGGAAGCCGCGCGCAGTTCGGTATCGTCCGTGACCTGCGTCACCGTTCGGCTGGCCGGCGCCGCTGGAGTGCGGCGACCGGACGCGGGCGCGACCGAGGACGCGGCCATCTCGAGGGAGTTCCAGGCCTGGCAGGCCGGGCACTGTCCCTGCCACTGGGGCGTGCGGGCGCCGCAGGAACCGCATACGTAGCTGACCTTCGGCCGTGCCATGATCTCCCCCGCCACCCGGGACACCGGCCCGGGGCCCGCGATGCTAGCACGCAGGCGCGGGGAGCCCGGATGTGTGACGCCAGCGGCAATTCGGGGTGAAATCGCCCCGTATACTTTTCGTCAAGTCATGCGAAACCAGGTCGACGACACCCTGATCATGAAGAGCGCTGGCCGCGATGCGGGGCCGGCCGAGGCGCGCCGCGCGCTTCCCGAGCGGCTCGGCCGCTACAAGATACTGCACGAGCTCGGCAAGGGGGCGATGGGCGTCGTCTACCGGGCGCTCGACCCCACGATCAACCGTGAAGTCGCGCTCAAGGCGATCCCGCTCGCCGCGGAATTCGAGGGCGACGAACTCGAGGAAGCACGCGCGAAATTCTTCCGCGAGGCGGAGATGGCCGGGCGGCTCAGCCACCCGCACATCGTCACGATCTTCGACGCGGGCGAGGACCGGGGCATAGCCTACATCGCGATGGAACTGCTGCGCGGGCGGCACCTCGTCGAGTACACCGACGCGTCGCGCCTGCTGCCGACGCACGAAGCGCTCGAGATCGTTGCCCGGCTCGCCGACGCGCTGCACTATGCGCACCTCTGCCGAGTGGTCCACCGCGACATCAAGCCGGCGAACGTAATGTACGACCCGCAGAGCGCGGAGCTCAAGATCACCGACTTCGGAATCGCCCGGCTCACCGACACCAGCCGCACGCGGACGGGCGTCGTGCTCGGTACGCCGTCGTTCATGTCGCCCGAGCAGCTGGCGGGGCGCGTCGTGACCGGCAGCTCCGACCTCTTCTCTCTCGCCGTCACGGCTTTCCAGCTGCTGACGGGCCAGCTGCCTTTCCGCGGCGACTCGATGCCCGCCCTGATGCTCAGGATCGCGCATGAACCGAACCCGCGCATCCGCAACATTCGCCCGGACCTGCCGGCTGGCCTCGACGAGGTATTCGACCGCGCGCTGGCGAAGCAGCCGGCGGACCGCATCGCAGAGCGGAGCGGCGTTCGCCTGCGCGCTGCGCGACGTGAACGCGGCTGACAGGGGGCTGAGCGTGCTGCACAAGGGCAAGTTCCGCTGCGTCGGCATGAGCGACACCGGTCGCATCCGGGAGCACAACGAGGACACGATCGGCACCGACGCCGATATCGGCCTGGTGGTGCTGGCCGACGGCATGGGCGGATACAAGGCTGGCGAGGTCGCGAGCGGCATCGCCGTTCGCACGGTCATGAGCCTGGTCAAGGAGGCCGTCGAGCGCGAGGACCTCTCGCTGCGCGACCCGGCGACCGGCATGAGCCGATCCGGCATCCTGCTGCGCGACGCCATCCATCGCGCCAACAAGATCATCTACCAGACGGCGAAGACGCAGGCCAACTGCGAGGGCATGGGCACGACGGTCGTGGCCGGCATCTTCTTCGACGACAAGCTGACGGTGGCGCACGTCGGCGACTCGCGGCTCTACTGCCTGCGAGGCAGCGAGTTCCGCCAGGTCACGCAGGATCACTCGCTGCTGCAGGAACTGGTCTCGCGCGGCTTCTACACGCCCGAGGAGGCGCACCGCGCGGCGGCGAAGAACTACGTGACACGTGCGCTCGGGGTCGAACTCACGGTGGAAGTAGATGTGACGGAGGTCCCGGTTTTGAAGGACGACCTCTACCTGCTGTGCTCCGACGGCCTCTCGGACATGGTCGAGGACGAGGATATTCACTTAACCATCAGTACCTTTGGTGGTAATCTTGAGATGCTCGCTAAGCAGCTCGTGCTGCTCAGCAACGACAACGGTGGGCGCGACAACGTGTCGATCGTCCTGGCGCGGGTGCTCGACAGCTTCCCGGCGCGGCGACGGGTCATCGATCGGGTGCTCGCCCTGTTCGACTGAACGCAAGGATAAGGACCACACATGGCCAGGCTTGTTCTCAGCCTCGACGGGCAGGTGCTCGCCGAGTACAACATGAGCAAGGAGCGCTACACCGTCGGGCGCCTCCCGGACAACGACATCCGCATCGACAATGCGGCCGTGAGCGGTCATCACGCGCTGATCATCAACATCCTCAACGACTCGTTCCTCGAGGACCTGAACAGCACCAACGGCACGTACGTCAACGGCAAGATCATCAAGAAGCACGCGCTGCAGCACGGTGACGTGCTGACGGTGGGGCACCACGCCCTGCGCTTCGTCGAGAGCGAGTCGGACGAACCCGCCGACGAGTTCGAGAAGACCATGGTGATCGGGCCGCGCGACGCCGCGAGATTGAACATTCCCGCTGCCGCGCCGCCCCCACTGCGGCCGCCATCGTGCACGCCTACCCGAACGGCACGCTGCCGAGGGCCCGACTGCAGGTGCTTTCGGGGCAGTTTGCCGGCCGCGAGCTCGAGCTCGTGAAGACGCTGACGACACTCGGCCGACCCGGCGTGCAGGTCGCGGCGATCACGCGCCGGGCCGACGGCTACTACATCGTGCACGTCGAGAGCAGCCGGGAAGGCGACTTCCCGCTGGTCAACGGCGTTGCGACCGGAGCACAGGCGCGTCGCCTGCACGACAACGACGTCGTGCAGCTCGCGGGCGTCAAGATGGGTTTCTTCGAGGCCTGACGGCCTCGGGACCGATGCCGGAGCGCGGGCGGCTAGCGGACGACCCGCGGCGCCCGCTGGGTCACTCCGCAGGTGAGCTCGTACGGGATCCTGTCCGCCGAGCGCGCGACCTCCTCGATCGACAGCATTCCGCCCCACAGCTCGACCGGCGCACCCACGCGCACGCCGGTCATCCCGGTCACGTCCGCCGTGATCATGTCCATCGAGACCCGGCCGATCAGTGGCGCGCGCTGCCCGTCGATCAGCAGCGGCGTGCCAGGCCGGGCACTGCGCGGGTAACCGTCTCCATAGCCGATCGCAACCACCGCCATGCTGGTCCTGCGCGCGGCACGCCACGCGCCGCCGTAGCCGACCGTCTCACCCGCCTCGACCGTCTTCACCGCGATCACTTCGGACTGGAGCGTCATCACCGGCCGCAGGCCGACGTCCGCACCGCAGCCTCGAGGAAACGGGGAGGCGCCGTAGAGCATCAGCCCCGGGCGCACCCAGTCGCCACGCGACGCGGGCCAGGCGAGGATCCCGCCGAATTCGCGACGCTGCGCTCGCCCGGCAGTCCGCGCGTCGCCGCCTCGAACGAGTCGAGCTGCTGCTGCGTCTTCGGGTCTTCGACTTCGTCCGCGCTGGCCAGGTGCGTCACGATCGTCGGATCGCGGCGCGACGCCGCGGATGCGCACCAGCCTCGCGAGCGCAGCCTGGAAACTCCTCGACGCGGAACCCGAGCCGGTTCATGCCGGTGTCGAGCTTGATCCACGTCCGCAGCGTCGCTCCAGCGGGCGCTGCTCGAGCATGACCAGCTGCTCGAGGCTGTGGATCATCACGTCGAAGCCGTCGCGCGCCGCGACCTCGAGCTGTTCCGCGCGCGACACGCCTTCGAGCAGCAGGATTCGATGACGGCTCCCGGCCGCGCGGAGCGCGAGCGCTTCCTCGACGCGCGCGACCGCAAGGCCATCCGCATCGGCGAGCGCCGCAGCCGCGGTCTCGAGCCCGTGGCCATAGGCATTTGCCTTGATGACGGCCATGACGCGCGAGCCGGGCGCGAGCTCCCGCACCCGCGCCAGGTTGTGCCGCAGCGCGGAGGTATCGATGAGTGCGCGGGGTGGGGTCTGCACGTCTGCGGGCCGCCGATTGCCGGTCAGTTGCCGTAGTTGTAGTCGCCGGTAGCCATGTTCTCGAAGCGCGTGTACTTGCCGAGGAACGTCAGGTGCACTTCGCCGGTCGGGCCGTTGCGCTGCTTCGCGATGATGATGTCCGCGATGCCCTTGCGAGCCGTGTCGGGCTCGTAGACCTCCTCGCGATAGATGAGGATGATCACGTCAGCATCCTGTTCAATCGCGCCCGCTCTCGCGAAGGTCGGACATCACCGGCTTCTTGTCCGTGCGCTGCTCGACGCTGCGGTTCAGCTGCGACAGCGCGATCACCGGCACCTTGAGTTCCTTCGCGAGCGCCTTCAGCGAGCGCGAGATCTCGGAGATCTCCGTCGCGCGATTCTCCTTGGTGCCAGGCACCTGCATCAGCTGCAGGTAGTCGATGACGATGAGCCCGAGGCCGCGCTCGCGCGACAGCCGCCGCGCCCTCGCCCGCACTTCCGTCGGCGTCAGCGCCCCGCTGTCGTCGATGTAGATGGGTGCGGCCTTCATCTGCGCGATGGCGCTGTTGATGCGCGCCCAGTCCTCGTCGCCGAACATGCCCGTGCGCAGGTGGCTCTGGTCCACGCGACCGAGCGAGGAAATCATGCGCATCGAGAGCTGCTCGCGCGACATTTCCATCGAGAACACCGCGACCGGCGTGTTGCCCGCGATGGCGGCGTTCTCGGCGATGTTGAGCGCCAGCGTCGTCTTGCCCATCGAGGGCCGGCCGGCGACGATGACGAGGTCGCCGGGCTGCAGGCCGGCCGTCATCCGGTCCAGGTCGTTGTAGCCGGTGGCCACGCCGGTGAGCTGCCCCTGCGACTGGTGCAGCATGTCGAGCCGGTCGATCGTCGCGCCGAGGATGTCGCGCAGCGGCACGAAGCCCGAGCCCGTGCGGCGGCCGGCTTCCGCGATCTGGAACACGCGGCGCTCGGCGTCGTCGACCAGGTCCTTCGCGGGGCGTCCTTCGCTGTCGTACGCGCTGGCCGCGATCTCGCCGCTGACGCGGATCAGGTGCCTCAGCAGCGAGCGCTCGCGGACGATGTCCGCATAGGCGCGAATATTGGCGGCAGTGGGGGTCTCGCGCGCCAGGCCGGCGAGATAGGCGAGGCCGCCGGTCTCGTCCGCCTGTCCCTTGGTCGCGAGATACTCGGCCAGCGTGACCGCGTCGGCGGGCTCGCTGCGCGCCGAGAGCTCGGCGATGGCGTCGAAGATCAGCTGGTGATCGCGACGGTAGAAATCCTCGGCGGTGAGCCGGTCGGCGACCGTGTCCCAGGTGCTGTTGTCGAGCAGCAGGCCGCCCAGCACGGCCTGCTCGGCCTCGACCGAGTGCGGCGGCACACGGAGCGAGTCCGCATCGGACGCGGGCCGCGGTCGCCGGCGGCCCCTGACGTCTCCCGCTTCCTGCTCCATGGTCGCGGATCCGGCTGCGAGCGGCTTATTCCTCGCCCACCACGTCCACCGGCAGGTCGACGATCACGTCGCTGTGCATGTGGAGCTTGACGTGGTGCTCGCCGACGACGCGGATCGGGCCCGAATGCAGGCGAACTTCGCTGCGCTCGATGCGGATGCCCGCGGCCGACAGCGCATCGGCGATGTCCGCCGTGCCGATCGAGCCGAAGATCTTGCCTTCGCCGCCGACCTTCGCATGGAGCTTGAGGCGGAAGCCTTCGAGCTGGCCCGCGCGCAGCTTCGCGCTCGCCAGTTCGTCCTCGGCGAGCTTCTCGAGCTCGGCGCGACGCTCGTTGAACTTCGCCAGGTTCGCGGCCGTGCACAGCGCGGCCTTGCCCTGCGGAAGCAGGTAGTTACGGCCGTAGCCGGGCTTGACCTTGACCTTGTCGCCGATGTTGCCGAGGTTGGCGACCTTCTGCATCAGGATGACTTCCATCTTTGGTTCCTCGATCGATCTCTACGGTTTCAAGCATTCTGCGCCGACGGTCGCGAGCGCAGCCAGTTGTCCACGAATCCCCATCCCGCCATCGCGGCGACCATGATCGGCGCCGCCAGCACCAGCAGGACGTATATCGCCCCGAGCCACACGCCGTTCAACCGGCCCGCGGCCTTGTAACCGATGCGCCGCGGCCAGTCCCACCAGCATCAGCGCGCCGAGAAAAATCCGCTCCATGTCGTCCACCAGCGCCTGGTCGGTGAGCAGCGACGCGCAGATGAGCACCGCGCCCACCGTCCCCAGCACCACGCCGAGTCGCAGCTGCTGGAATTCAACCCCGAACCGGCCCGCATCCTGCGGCAGCAGCCGCGTCTGCCACCAGCGCGCGAGAAAGATCGCGCACATGGCCAGCAGTATCGTCAGCGCCGTCACCCAGCCCCAGAGCGTCCGCGCCAGCGTCTCGGCGAGGCCGTCCTTCTCCAGGTCCATCGGCAGGCCGCGCTTCTGCATTTCCTCCGCAAGGTCCCGGACGAACGGCGCCCAGAACTTCGCCGGGTCGCCGAGCTTCACGTGCAGGAAGACCAGCAACACGACACCCGCCAGTACCGCGAGCTGCAGGCACATGGACAGCGATCGCGTCCGCGCCAGCACCGCCGCCAGCGCGAGTGGCGGTCCCAGCACCCACGCCGAGTAGATCAGGCCCACCGGCACCGGCCGGCCGATGGTCCACATCGCGAGCGTCAGCAGCACCGTGGCGCCGAGCGCGACTGCCAGTCCCGAGCCTCGGGCCGCGCACCAGGCTCACCAGCGCCGGCACCGCCCCCGGCAGGAAAAACGCAAATCCGAGCCCGAACAGCGGTAAGAGTCCGAGCAGGCCGGTGGCGAATACCGCCCCGCCTGGACTCTGCGTCAACCAGCTGGCGAACGAGCGGTTCATGACTGCGCCTCGGCGGGTTTCCGCAAGGCGCGCGAACCGTCTCAGTGCTGGTCCGTGTACGGCAGCAGCGACAGGAAGCGCGCACGCTTGATCGCCAGCGACAGCTGTCGCTGGTAGTTCGAACGCGTTCCGGTGATGCGGCTCGGCACGATCTTGCCGGTCTCGGTGATGTAGCCCTTCAGCGTGGCGAGATCCTTGTAGTCGATCCGCTCGACGCCTTCGGCCGTGAACTTGCAGAACTTACGGCGACGGAAAAAACGTGCCATGGGTCACCCTGTCGTATTTGTCTGGATTGCCGATGCGAAACTCAGCCAGCCATCGCCGAGTCGTCGGTGCTCTCGGGCAGGCTCGAGTCCTCGGCACGACCGCCCTCTTCCTCCGCCTTCGCCATCGGCGAGGGCTCGGTCACGGCGTCGGGCATCGACACCACGAGGTTGCGGATGACCGCGTCGCTGAAGCGGAACGCGCCGGTGAGCTCATCGAGCGTCTTCTGGTCGCACTCGATGTTCATCAGCACGTAGTGGGCCTTGTGGACCTTCGCGATCGGGAACGCGAGCTGCCGGCGGCCCCAGTCCTCGAGACGATGGATCGCACCGCCGCCCGCGGTGATCATGCCGCGGTAGCGCTCGATCATGGCGGGGACCTGCTCGCTCTGGTCAGGGTGGACCAGGAACACGATTTCGTAATGACGCACTTTTCAGCTGCTCCCTACGGTTGACGCTGCCCGACGAAAAATGCGCGGTGCAGCAAGGAGTTACAAAGATCGCCGGGCTCATCGGGAGCCGTGGCGGGCCGCGTAGGATAGCGGAAGGAGAGCCGATAGGAAAGTGGTTAATGATCAGCGGTTAGCGGTTCGTAGGAGGCCGTGACGGCCGTCACTTCCGGCTTCCTCACTAACCGCTGATCACTGATCACTAGTCACTTTCCCCTCCCTGTCCGCTGCCGCACCGCCTCGAACAGCGCCACGCCGGCGGCCACGGACACGTTCAGGCTCTCCACCGTACCGGCCATCGGAATCGACACCAGCTGGTCGCAGCACTCGCGCGTCAGCCGCCGCATGCCCTCGCCTTCGGACCCCATCACGAGCGCGAGCGGTCCGGCGAGGTCCGCCTCGAACAGCGTGCTGGACGCCGTGTCGTCCGTTCCCACGAGCCAGATGCCGCGGTCCTTGAGGTCCCTCAGCGTGCGGGCGAGGTTCACGACCGACACCAGTGGCACGGTCTCGGCGGCACCCGCGGCAACCTTGCGGACGACTGGAGTCAGGCCTGCGGCGCGGTCGCGCGGCACGATCACCGCACATGCCCCGGCCGCATCCGCCGAACGCAGGCAGGCGCCGAGATTGTGCGGGTCCTGGACGCCGTCGAGCACGAGCAGCAGCGGTGGCCCGACGGCGGATTCCAGCGCCTCCTCGAGCTGCGTCTCGGGATCGCCGGAACGTGGCGTGATCTGGGCGACGACGCCCTGGTGGCGCCCGCCCTCGGCCAGCTTGTCGAGTTCCGCGTCGGCCGCCGTCGCGACCTTGACGCCCGCGCGTTCCGCCAGCATGCGGATCTCGGCGTGTCGACCGGCCTCGCGACCGCCGGCGAGCAGCACGCGCCGCACGCGTCCGGGGTTTCTCGACAGCAGCACGCGCACGGCGTGCAGGCCGTAGGTAACCGGATCGGCCATCAGCGCCGCCTCCCCGACTGGCGCGGCCGTCGCGGCTCTCCCCGGGGTTTCCGTGGCGCCGGCGAGCTCGAAGTCGACGCGGCGCTCGTCGAGCGATACGTTCGACACGCGCACTCGCAGCCGGTCGCCGAGCCTGTAGGCCTTGCCGGAGCTGCGGCCGATCATGCGAAAGCCCGACCGGTCGCGCGCGAAATAGTCCTGTCCCAGCGCGGAGACGTGCAGCAGCCCGTCCACCTGCAGGCCGTCGAGCTGCACGAACAGCCCGAAGTCCACGACCCCCGAGACGATCCCGTCGAACTCCTCGCCGATGCGATCCTGCATGTAGTAGCACTTGAGCCACGCGACCGCGCCGCGCGTCGCCTCGTCCGCGCGCCGTTCGCGGAACGAACAGTCCTGGCCGAGCATCGGGAATGGTCCGTGCCACGCCACGAGTTCCTGCGGGTCGCCGCCCTTCAGCACCTGGCGGATGCCCCTGTGCACGACGAGGTCGGGGTAGCGCCGGATCGGCGAGGTGAAGTGCGCGTAGTGCTCGAGCGCGAGCCCGAAGTGCCCGATGTTGCCCGGCTGGTAGACCGCCTGCGGCATCGAACGGATGACGGCCGTCGAGACGAGCAGCGCGTCCGGCCGGTCGCCGAGCTTCTGCAGCAGGTCGCGCAGGTGCTGCGCCGTCACTTCGCCCGCGGGAGGCAGCCAGAGCCCGAATTCGCGCAGGAACTGCCGCAGCGTCTCGAGGCGGTCTTCTTCCGGCATGCCGTGCACGCGGTAGAGCGTCGGCACGTGGTTCCGGTCGAGGTAGCGCGCGGCCGCGATGTTGGCGGCGATCATGCACTCCTCGATCAGCCGATGCGCGTCGTTGCGCGGGTACTCGACCAGCGCGGCGATGCGGCCTTCCGCATCGAACTTGAGCTTGAGCTCGGGCGTGTCGAGCTCGAGCGCGCCACGGCCGGAGCGCTCGCGCAGGAAGCTGTGGTACACGCCGTGCAGCGCCAGCAGCCGCTCGCGCAGCTGCTCGATCTTCGGCGCGTGCTTCGCGGCGGGGCGCTCGAGGAACTCGCCGACCTCGCGATAGGTGAGCCGGGCCGCCGAACGCATCACCGCCTCGAAGAACCGCGAGCGCGTGATGCGTCCGTCGTCGCTGACGCGCAGCTCGCAGCACAGGCACAGCCGGTCCTCGTCCGGAACCAGCGAGCAAAGGCCGTTCGAAAGCTCCTCGGGCAGCATCGGCAGCACGCGATTCGGGAAATACACCGACGTGCCCCGCTCGCGCGCCTCGGCATCGAGCGCACTGCCCGGCTGCACGTAGTGACCCACGTCGGCGATCGCGACGATCACCTTCCAGCCGCCACGCGCGCGTTCGCAATGCACCGCGTCGTCGTAGTCGCGCGCGTCCTCGCCGTCGATCGTGACGAGCTCGATGCCTCGCAGGTCCTCCCGGCCGGCAATCGCGCTCTCCGGGATGCGGCCACCGTAGGCGCGCGCCTCTGCCAGTGCACCGTCCGGGAACTCGAACGGCAGGCCGTGCGAGTGGATGGCGATCTCCGTTTCCATGCCGGGCGCGCCGTGCTCCCCGATGAGGCGCGTGACCCGCCCGACGGGCTGCGCGCTCCGGCCGGGCTGCTGCGTCAGCTCGACGATGACGATCTGCCCGGACTCCGCGCCGCCAAGCTCGGCCTGCGGCACCAGCACGCGGTGCGAGATGCGCGGGTTGTCGGGCGCGAGCCACGCGACGCCAGCCTCGACGTGCAGCCTGCCGACGACTTCCTTCGTGCGCCTTTCGAGCACCTCGACGATCGCGCCCTGGGGCTTGCCGCGAAAGCTCGGCCCCTCGATGCGCACGGCAACACGGTCGCCATGAATCACTTCGCGCATCTGCTGGGACGGCAGGTAGATCGAGGCGGACGCGTCGTCCGGCATCAGCCACCCGTCGCCGTTGCGCTGGGCCTGCACGGTCCCGATCACCAGGCCCGGCAATTGTTCGCGCAGGCAGTACTGGCCGCGGCGGTTCAGCACCACCTCGCCGCGCTTCACCAGCTGCGCAAGCTGTGCGGCGGCGTCGGCACCCGCGACGGGACCGAGCGACTCGGTGACCTCGTCGAGCCGCAAGGGGCGTCCGGCTCGCCGCAGGCACTGCAATACCGCGGTCTCGGGGGCTGGGGCGCTGCGCTGGCCCTTGCGAGGCCGGGCGGCCTCCTGGGGAGCGTGGCTGGAACGTCGAGTGTGCTTGCGCTGCATCAGGATCCTGGGTGGCGGCCGCGGGCCGCCGGTATTCGTTGACAGCCCCGGGGGGCGCCAGTAAATTGCGCCACCTTCCAGCCGGCCCCGGGGCCGAGCCGCAACCGAAGCCCAGGTGGCGGAATTGGTAGACGCACTAGTTTCAGGTACTAGCGGGTAACACCGTGGAGGTTCGAGTCCTCTCCTGGGCACCATTCGAGGCGCTGCGGCGACTCTAGCACCAAGCGGTGCAACTGTCTGTTTTTGCTGATCTTGCCGGGCCAGCGGGACGTGGCCCGCCGACCCGGCCGCGGCATCAGACAGACCGTGAAATCAGTTCCTTCATGATCTCGTTCGTGCCGCCGTAGATCCGCTGCACGCGCGAGTCGGCGAACATCCGGCAGACGAGGTACTCGTTCATGTAGCCGTAGCCGCCGTGCAGCTGCACGCACTCGTCCATCACCTGCTGCTGCATGTCGGTGACCCACCACTTGGCCATCGCCGCGGTCTCGGTGTCGAGCGTGCCCTCCACCAGCTGCTCGATGCACCGGTCGACAAACGTGCGCGCCACGCGCGTGATCGTCGTCACTTCGGCCAGCTTGAAGCGGGTGTTCTGGAATTCGCCGATCGCCTGCCCGAACGCCTTGCGTTCCTTGACGTAGCGGGCGGTCTCCGCGACCGCCCCCTCCATCGCAGCCACGCCGCCGAGCGCGATGGTGAGCCGCTCGTACGGCAGGTCGCCCATCAGCTGGTGCATCCCCTTGCCTTCCTCGCCACCGAGCAGGCAGTCCGCCGGGACGCGCACGTCCTCGAAGAAGAGCTCCGCGGTGTCCTGGGCGGTCATGCCCATCTTGTCCAGCACGCGGCCGACGCGGTAGCCGGCCAGGCCCTTCGTCTCGACCATCAGGATCGACAGGCCGCGCTTGCGGTCCGCTGCATCCGTGCGCACGACCAGCATCAGGATCGTCGCGATGGACCCGTTGGTGATGAAGATCTTCGAGCCGTTCACGACATAGTGGTCGCCGTCGCGCACCGCCTTCGTGCGAATGCCCTTGAGGTCGGAACCGGCGCCGGGCTCGGTCATCGCGATGGCGCCGACGAGCTCGCCGCTCGCCATGCGCGGCAGCCAGCGCTGCTTCTGCTCCTCGCTGCCGTAATTGAGCACGTAGTGCGCGGCGATGCTGTGCACGCCCTGGCCGAAGCCCGAGATGCCGCGCCGGGCAAGTCTCCTCGTACAGGACCGACTCGTGACGGAAGTCGCCGCCACCGCCGCCGTACTCCGACGGCACGTCCATCAGCAGGAAGCCGGCCTCGCCCACCGCACGCCACGTCTCGTAGTCGACGCGGTGCTCGGCACGCCAGCGCGGCTCCTGCGGCAGCATCTCCGTCTCCACGAACCGCGACACCGCCTCGCGCAGCATGCGCAGGTCGTCATCCATCCAGGGGGACTCGTAGGGCTTCATGGCCGTCTCGTGGGAGGGCTGTGGTTACTCGAATGGGTGACGCAGCACGATCGTCTCGGCGCGGTCCGGCCCGGTGGAGACGATGTCGATCGGCACGCCGGCGAGCTGCTCGATGCGGGCGAGGTACTTGCGCGCGTTCTCCGGCAGCTTCGCGAAATCGGTGATGCCGTACGTGGGCTCCGCCCAGCCGGGATGCGCCTCGTAGACCGGCTCGCACTCCGAATAGCGGTGCGGCAGCAACGGCGGCTGCTCGCGAACCTGCCCGTCGATGCGATAGCCGGTCGCGATGTTGATCGTGTCGAGCCCGTCGAGCACGTCGAGCTTCGTCACGCCGAGGCTCGAGAGACTGTTGTGCAGCACGGCACGGCGCAGCGCCACGGCGTCGAACCAGCCGCAGCGTCGCGGCCGGCCGGTCACGGCGCCGAACTCGTGGCCCACCCGCGAAAGATGCTCCCCGGTCTCGTCGAAGAGCTCGGTCGGGAACGGGCCGGCGCCCACGCGCGTCGTGTATGCCTTCACGATGCCCAGCACGGCATGGATGTCGCGCGGGCCGAGACCCGTGCCGACCGCCGCCTCGCCGGCAATCGTGTTCGACGACGTCACGAACGGATACGTGCCCACGTCGACGTCGAGCAGCGCGCCCTGCGCGCCCTCGAACAGCACGTTGCCGCCGCGCTGCATCTCCGAACGCAGGCGCTCCGAGATGTCCTCCACGAGCGGCCCGACACGCTCGGCCTGCGCGACGAGGTTCTCGAGCACGCTCTGGAACTCGACGGGCTCGGCGCTGAAGTAGCGGGTCAGCAGGAAGTTGTGGAAGTCGAGGATTTCGCCGAGCCGGGCCGCGAGCCGGTCGCGCTGGAACAGGTCGGCGACACGGACCGCGCGCCGCCCGACCTTGTCCTCGTAGGCAGGGCCGATGCCGCGTCCGGTCGTCCCGATGGCGTTCGCGCCGCTGGCGCGCTCGCGTGCGCGGTCGAGCGCGATGTGCGACGGCAGGATCAGCGCGCAGTTCGGGCTGATGCGCAGGCGCTCGTAGACCGCAATGCCCTTCTGCACCAGTGCATCCGCCTCCCGGAGCATCGCATCGAGCGAGAGCACGACGCCGTTGCCGATCAGGCAATGGACGCCCGGGTGCAGGATGCCCGACGGAATCAACGAGAGAACGGTCTTGACGCCGTCGATGACGAGCGTGTGGCCGGCGTTGTGCCCGCCCTGGAACCGCACGACCGCCGCGGCGCGCTCGGTCAGCAGGTCGACGATCTTTCCCTTGCCCTCGTCACCCCACTGGGCGCCGATGACGACTAGATTCCTGGCCATGGTTCTTTCATCCGCCGTTGGGTCAGCCGCCGCGCACGAAATAGAGCAGCAGTGCGCCGGCGATCATGCTCGCGAATCCCGCCATCCTCAGCGTGCGTTCCTCGAGTCCGGCCAGCTGCAGCAGCGTCCGCTTCATGGCGCCGGGATTCAGGAAGGGCATCAGCCCTTCCAGCACCAGGTACAGGGCGAACGCAGCCCACAGGTCGCCCCACTGCATGCGGCGCGAGCAGCGGCCGCGATCAGCGGCCGGTCTCCTTGAAGTACTTGAAGAACTCTCCGTCCGGCGCCAGCACCATGATGTCGCCCTGCTTGCCGAGCGACTTGCGGTAGGCGGCAAGCCCGCGATGGAAGGCATAGAAATCGGGGTTCTGGCTGAAGGCCTGGCGTAGATGTCCGCCGCGGCCGCGTCGCCCTCACCCTTGATCTTCTCGGCGTCGCGATACGCGTTCGCCAGGTCTCGGTACGCTGGCGATCGGCTTCGGCGCGAGTCTTCTCCGCCACCGCCGAACCCTCCGCACGCAGCTGCGCGGCCTGCCGCGCGAAGTCCTGCCGCATGCGGTTGAACACCGACTCGCTCACCTCTTCCGGAAGCTCGATGCTCTTGACGCGCACGTCGATCATCGTCATGCCGAGCCCGCCGACGTTCGCGCCCGCGATCTTGAGCACCTCGCCCAGGAACTCGGTGCGCTCCGCGGCGACCACCTGCTGGATCGTGCGGCGCGCGATGACGCCCTTCAGGCCGTCCTTCACGATTTCGCCGAGGCGCCGTGCCGCGACTTCCTCGCTGCCGCCGGCGGTCGAGGTGTAGAAGCGCGCGACGTCCGAGATGCGCCACTTCACGAAGAAGTTGATGCGCAGGATCTTGCCCTCGCTGGTGAGGAACTGCTCGGCCGGGTAATCCACCGTCAGGATCCGCCGGTCGAACTTCTTCACGTTGTTGATGAGCGGCGTCATGAAATGCAGGCCCGGCCCGAAATCGGCGCGCACGATCTCGCCGAAGCGGAACTTGATCGCGAGGTCGGTCTCGCGCACGACGAAGGCGGACATCGAGAACACCAGCGCGGCGAAGCCGGCCAGGATGACGGCGAGATAGCTGCGGTTGCCCATCAGCGTGTCCCCCGTTCGCGGGTCGACTCGACCGTTGCTGCCGCCGGCTCCTCGGCAGCCACTGCGCGCGGCGGTGCGGTCGCCGGGACCTGCCGCTGCTCGTCGAGCGTCAACGACGGCTTGCGGCGCTCCATCATCTTCTCGAGCGGCACGTAGAGCATGTTGCCCGTGCCCTTGGTGTCGACGAGCACCTTGTTGGAGTTGGCGAACACCTCCTCCATCGTCTCGTAATAGAGGCGCTGGCGAGTCACCGCCGGATTGCGCTCATAGGCCGGCAGCAGCAGCAGGAAGCGCTGCGCCTCGCCCTCGGCGTCCGCGACGATCCGCGCCTTGTACGCCAGCGAATCCTCCATCTGCCGGGCCGCCGAGCCCTTGGCCTTCGGCAGGATGTCGTTCGCGTAGGCCTGTGCCTCGAGCGCGAGCCGCTCCCTGTCCTCGCGCGCCTTGATCGCGTCGCGCTGCGAAGACTGCACCTGCTCGGGCACGCTCACGCCCTGCAGATTGACCGTGGTGACCTCGATGCCCGACTTGTACGAGTCGAGCGTGCGCTGCACGAGTTCGCGGGTCTTCGCGGTGATTTCCTGCCGGCCCTGCCTCGAGCACGAAGTCGAGCGTGCTGTGGCCGACGATTTCGCGGATCGCGCTCTCGCTCACCTCGCTCAGCGTCGCCTCCGGATCGCGCACGTTGAACACGAACGCAACCGGCTCCGCGCGCCGGTACTGCACGGCGATGTTGATGTCCACGAGGTTCTCGTCGGACGTCAGCATCCGTGTCTGGTCGCTGAAGCCCTCGACGCTCTCGACGTTGACGATCTGCCGCGCCTCGATCGGCCATGGCAGGTGCCAGCGCAGTCCCGGCTCGGTCGTCTCGCCGTACTTGCCAAAACGCGTGACGACGGCGCGCTCGGCCGCATCGACCTTGTAGAGGCCGGTCGCCGCCCAGACGGCCAGCAGCACCAGCGCCACCGTGCCGATGCCGAAGCCGCGCATGGCCGCGTCCCCGCGCCCGGGCGTGCCGCCTTCGCCGCCACTGCCGCTACCGCGGCCGCCGCCGAAAATCTCGGTGATCTTTCTTTGCAGGTTGCGCAGCGCCTCGTCGAGATCGGCGGCTCCCCGGTCGGGGCGATTGCCCCAGGGATTGCGGTTCCTGCCCGGGTCGTTCCAGGCCATGGGATCTGATGCTCCGGAAAAATGCTGTCAGTACGTTAGGGGGGTCCGGCTCGCCGGCCTTCGCCGCTCATCTTGCGACACACGCGGCTGTGCTACCCGGGGATTGTAGGAACCGGTCTGCTGGCGCACAAGGCGCAGACTCCACAGGCACTTCGAGGCCCGCCTCCCGGCAGATTCGCTCGAGCTCGCGGCGGCCAAGGCTCACCTCGAGCTCGATCGAGCCGTCCTCGAGCTGCCGTTGCGCGAGCACGGCACCCGCTTCGAAGAGCTGCGCACGCGCGCGGCCGGCACGCGGCGGCACCAGCAGCAGGCAATGGTGCAGGTCCGCGCCCAGGCGGCTGTGCAGCGCCTCGAGCAGCAGTTCCAGTCCTGCGCCGGTATGGGCCGAGAGCCAGAGCCGGTCCACGCGGCCTGCAGCGTCGAGTTCGACGTGCGGGGCCTCGCCGGACCGGTCGATCTTGTTGAAAACGGCGATCTGCGGCAGCGACTGCGCGCCGATGGACTCGAGCACCTCGTTCACCTGCTCGATGCGCTCGCTGCGCTCCGGATCCGCGGCATCGATCACGTGCAGCAGCAGGTCGGCCTCGCGGGCCTCCTGCAGCGTCGAGCGGAAGGCCGCGACCAGTTCGTGCGGCAGGTCGCGCACGAATCCCACGGTATCGGCGAGCGCCACCTCGAGGCCCGGCGCGAGGCGGAGCCTGCGCACGGTCGGATCGAGCGTCGCGAACAGCTGGTCCGCGACGTAGGCTTCGGCCGACACCAGGCGATTGAACAGCGTGGACTTGCCGGCATTCGTATAGCCAACGAGCGCGACCGTCTGCACGGCGCCGCGCTTGCGCTCCTGGCGCGTGGTCTCGCGCTGGACCAGCACCTTGTTCAGCCGCTCGTCCAGTGTCTTGATGCGCCGCGCGAGCAGGCGCCGGTCGGTCTCGAGCTGGGTCTCGCCAGGGCCACGCAGGCCGATGCCGCCCTTCTGGCGCTCGAGGTGGGTCCAGCCTCGCACCAGGCGCGTGGCCATGTGCTCGAGCTGCGCGAGCTCGACCTGCAGCTTGCCTTCGAAGGTGCGGGCGCGCTGCGCGAAGATGTCGAGGATGAGGCCGCTGCGGTCGAGCACGCGGCATTCGAGCGCTTTCTCGAGATTGCGCTCCTGGGCCGGTGAGAGCGGGCAATCCACCACGACCAGGTCGGCACCGAGCGCAACGACGCGGCCGCGCAGTTCCTCGACCTTGCCCTTGCCGAGAAAGAACTTCGGCCCGGCCGACTTGCGCGTGACGCTGAGCACTTCGAGGATCTGCGCGCCGGCGGAACGCGCCAGGGCGGCAAACTCCTCGACGCGATCCGGTTCCGGCGCATGGCCGAGCCCGACGCAGACCAGAATCGCGCGTTCGCCGCTACCCGGTCTGTCGAACAATTCGTCCTGTCCTTGCCCGTCGCAAGCGGCTCAGGTCGCCGCCGGGGCGTCCTCGGGGGGCAGCTCGTCGTCGCCCATCGGCAGACGCACGTTGCGCGCCGGCACGATCGTCGAGATCGCGTGCTTGTAGACCATCTGGCTCACGCTGTTGCGGAGCAGGACGACGAACTGGTCGAACGAATCGATCTGTCCCTGCAGCTTGATGCCGTTGACCAGGTAGATCGACACGGGAATACGCTCCTTGCGCAGAGCGTTGAGGAATGGATCCTGCAATGACTGGCCCTTGGCCATGATCGCGTCTCCTTGTTATTTAATCCGCCTCGTTCCTGCCGCGGAATCTTCCGTGATGCGGCCGTCACGCCCGTCGCCTCGACGAACAAGAACGAGTCCAATCCTAACACACGGGATCGGCGCCAATTCCGGCCGCCGCCTCCGCCACTGCCCTGTTGATGGGTCCAAGTGCCTGATCTTCAAGGCTTCGGATCCAGTTAACGGAATCATCTGCATTGAGCCAGGTCAGTTGCCGCTTGGCGAGGTTCCGCGTGGCCCGCTGCGCGGCAGAAATGGCTGTCTCCAGGTCGTATTCGCCGGACAAGTGCGACCAGATCTGGCGGTAGCCCACCGACCTCAGGCTCGGCAGGTCCGGATGCAGGTCGCCACGGTCGTGCAGGCGCCATGACCTCGTCCAGCAGGCCTTCGGCCATCATGGCGAGAAAGCGCCTGTCGATGAGGCTGTAGAGGTCGTCGCGCTGCAAAGGGCTGCAGCGCGAAGGTGGCGAGCGGCACCGGGCAGGGCTCGGTCCGTGCCTGCAGCTGCGACATCCGCTCGCCGGTCAGCTCGAGCACTTCGAGAGCCCGCTGGATCCGCTGGCCGTCAGCCGGACGGATGCGGGCAGCGGCCTCGGGGTCGCGGACCGCGAGTTCGCCGTGCAGCGCCGGCCAGCCGACCGCCCGCGCCCGCGCCTCGATACGCGCCCGCAGCTCGGGATCGGCCTCCGGCAGCGGCGCAATGCCCCGGGTCAGCGCGCGGAAATACAGCATCGTGCCGCCGACCAGCAGCGGCACCCGACCCCTGGCGCGCACCTCGGCGATGAGCCGCAGCGCGTCGCGGCGGAAGCGACCGGCGGAATAGGGCTCGGCCGGATCGCACACGTCGATCAGGTGGTGCGGCACGGCGGCACGGACTTCCCGGGACGCCTTCGCGGTGCCGATGTCCATGCCCCGGTACACCTGCGCGGAATCCACGCTGACGATCTCGACCGGGAAACGCCGGGCGAGATCGAGGGCGAGCGCCGACTTGCCGCTGCAGGTCGGGCCCATCAGCAGCACGGCGTGAACTGCAGTCGCTGCCGCGGTCATCGTCCGCGCAGGAAAAGCCGGTCGAGGTCGTCCATGCCGACGAACGACCAGGTCGGGCGCCCGTGCACGCACTGATCCGCCCGCAGCGTGGTCTCCATCTCGCGCAGCAGTGCGTTCATCTCGGGCAACGTGAGACGCCGGTTCGCCCGCACGGCCTGGTGGCAGGCCATCGTGCCAAGCGCGCGCTCGAGCGCCTGGGTCGCGCCTCCGCTGCCCTGCTCGCGCAGGTCGGCGAGCGTGTCGCGCACCAGCGTGGCCGGGTCGGCCGACCCGAGCAGCACGGGCATCGAGCGCACCAGCAACTGCGTCGGCCCGCTGCGCGACAGCTCGATGCCAAGTTCGTTGAAGAGCGGCGCGCGCGATTCGGCTTCGTCCGCCTCCGCGACGGAAACGTTGAGCGCGACGGGCACGAGCAGCGGCTGCGCGCGACGCGGCTCGACGCGAACGACCGCTTGAGCCTCTCGTAGGTCGTGCGTTCGTGTGCCGCGTGCATGTCCACGAGCACGAGCCCGCCCTGCGCCTGCGCGAGGATGTAGATGCCGTGCAGCTGCGCGATGGCGAATCCGAGCGGATGCTCGCCCGGAGCGGACTCCGGCTGCGCGGCCGCACCCACGTAATCCGCCGCAGCCGGCGCGGGGTTCGCCGCGGACTCCGCGGCCGGAAAGTCGCGAACACCGGCTCCGAGAGCCGTGTACAGATCGAGCGCCGAAGTCCCGCCCGCCGCCTCGCTCGCAAGACCCGGCATGGCGAATCGTGCGGCCGGAATCGCGGTGGCGGCCGACTGCACTGGCCGCGTCTCGGCAAGCGCCCGCTCGAGCGTACGGAACAGGAAATCGTGCACGAGCCCCGGCTCGCGAAACCGCACCTCGAGTTTCTGCGGGTGCGCGTTCACGTCCACGCGCGCCGGATCCATCTCGAGATAAAGGACGTAGGCCGGCTGCCGGCCGTGATAGAGCACGTCGCGATAGGCGAGCCGCACCGCGCTCGCGACCAGCTTGTCCCGCAGAGGCCGCCCGTTCAGGTAGAAATGCTGCTGGTCCGCCTGGCTGCGTGCGTACGTCGGCATGCAGAACCAGCCGCGCAGCGTGAGGCCGGCGCCCTCGTGATCGAGCTTCATCGCGTGGGCGATGAATTCGTCGCCGAGCACCGCGGCGACGCGCGCGTCACGAGCCCGTTCGTCGAGTGCCGGCGGATGATCGGCGAGCGTGCGTCGCGCGGACAGGAGGCGGAAGCCGACGTCGAACCGGCTGAGCGCGAGCCGCTCGACCAGGCGCTCGACCTGCGCCAGCTCGGTGCGCTCGGAACGCAGGAACTTGCGTCGCGCGGGAACGTTGAAGAACAGGTCGCGCACCTCGACCATCGTGCCCGGCGGGTGCGAGTGCGGCACGGGATCGCTTACGACGCCGTCCGCCGCCGACACCGCGCTGGCCACCGTCGCGTCGGCCTGGCGCGAGACGATTCTCATGCGGGACACGGACGCGATGCTCGGCAACGCTTCGCCGCGGAAGCCGAGCGTGCGCACCGACTCCAGGTCCTCGACCCGCGTCAGCTTGCTCGTCGCGTGCCTCGCGAGCGCGAGCACCAGCTCGTCGGTCGCGATGCCCGATCCGTCGTCGCGGACGCGGCACAGCGACGCACCGCCGCCCTCGATCTCGATCTCGATGGAACGCGCGCCCGAGTCGAGGCTGTTCTCGACCAGTTCCTTGACCACGGATGCAGGACGCTCGACGACTTCGCCAGCCGCGATCTGGTGGATCAGTTGCTCGGAAAGGACCCGGATCGTCATCGGCGGGGAGGCGCTTCGCAGGGGTCGCGAGGATAGCAAACCCTTGCCGACGCAGCGCGGCGCGGGTTGGCCGGGTGTCGCGACCGGGATCCCTGCCCCGGCGCCCGGCTCAATGGCGGGGATGACGGCATCGTCCTGGCTCGCGAAGAAGACATGCTCGCCCGGACGATGCCGTCATCCCCGCCTGATGCGCGGCGCCTGAGCGATGGATTGGGGACTGTCCCCTCAAGGGGACTGTCCCCAATCCATCGCACGGCGCATGTGGCGGCAAGGACTTGCAGTTCCGCACGCAGGCCCGGCTCAGCCATGGGGACGGTGGGCGTTACTTGCGCCGTGCGATGCGATGAGGCGATTGCGGAGACAGTCCCTTAGGGGACAGTCCCCAATCGCCTCATCGATCGCTCAGGCGCGGGCTGTCGGGCGTCCGTTCGGGTTCTGTCCGGACGAGCATGTCCTCTTCGCGAGTCCGGGCAGAACCCGAACGGACGCCTGGCACAGGCCGCCCTGGCGCTCAGCGCTCAGCGGCGAGCTGCTGCGCAGTCTCCTCGTCGTCGACCCGGCTGGCAGCCGCCAGCGCCGCGATCTTGGTGCCCGGCGGCGGCTTGTCGTAGAAGTAATTGCGCACGCCCTTGCGGATCGCCTCGGCCAGCAACTGCTGGTGGTCCGGGTCCCTCAGCCGCCGCTCGTCGGTGGCGTTCGAAATGAATGCCGTCTCGACCAGCATCGACGGGATGTCGGGAGACTTGAGCACCACGAAACCCGCGTGCTGCACGCGCGGGCGATGCACCGTGCCGATGCGCCGCAGCGCTGCGAGCACGCTGTCGGCCGCCTCGACGCTGTTGCTGACCGACTCCTTCTGCGTGACGTCGAGCAGCACCGACGCGAGCACGTCGCTCTTGTCGTCGAGCGATACGCCGCCCTTGAGGTCCGCCGCGTTCTCGCTCGCGGCGAGCCAGCGAGCCGCCTCGTCGCTCGCTCCGCGCAGCGACAGCACGTACACGGAGGAACCGCTCACGTCGCGATTCAGCACCGAGTCCGCGTGCACCGACACGAACATGTCGGCGCCGAGTTCGCGCGCCTTGCGCGTGCGCCCGCCGAGCGTGATGAAGTAGTCGCCGTCGCGGATCAGCACGGCGCGCATGCCCTCCTCCGCGTCGATCTCGGCCGCGAGCCGGCGCGCGATCGCCAGCGTCACGTGCTTCTCGCGCGTGCCGCCGCGGCCGATGGCGCCCGGATCCTGCCCGCCGTGCCCGGCATCAATGGCGATGACGAGGTCCCGGCCCCGGGCATCGGCAGACGCCAGCGTCTTCACGGGCTTCGCGGCGTCCGCCGGACGGGTGGGCAATGCGGCGGCGCTCGCAGAGAGCACCTCGGCCTCGGAGGGAGAGTGAGCCTTCGGCGCCGGGGCGTCCGGGCTGGCCGCCGCTGCCGGCGGCGGCAACTCGACCACGAGGCGGTGGCCGGCGGCACCGTCCGGCCCGACCGAGAAACTCTTCACTTTCTGCGGCGAACTCAGGTCGAGCACCAGCCGCAGACCGTGATCGGCCTGCGGGCCCGACCTGACGCCCTTCACGGGCCCCTGGCCAGCCGGCAGACCCTTCGCGGTGGCGAGGTCGGCGTTCTCGAGGTCGATGACGATGCGATCCGGATTCTCGACCGCGAAAACCTCGTAGCGCGCGGGCGCAGAGAGATCGACGACGAGTCGGGTTCCTTCCGGACCGGACCACAGGCGCACGTCGGTGACGCGAGCAGGTGCCGCAAGAGCGCTGGAAAAAGCGCCAAGCAGGCCGATGAGTGCCAGGAAGGAAGCAGTTCGCTGGACCGGGCTGGCTGGCATGGGCGCTAATCTACTCCGCCCACGATCAATATTTCAACGAAATTATGAAGATACGACGAATTCGTCACGTCGGGTCGAGGGTTGACCCGTGGGCGAACTGGCGGAGGACCCTTTGCCCCGGCTCGCTCGCCGCCGCGAAATCCACGGTACGGCCGTCATCGAGGTAACCGAGCGTGAGCGAAAGATCGGGCGTTCCAAGACGGTTGCCTGCGCGCTCCGGCCACTCGACGAGCAGCACGCTGCGCGGCGTGAGGAGGTCCCGGAGGCCGAGGTCCTCCAGTTCGGATGGATCGCGCAGCCGATAGAGGTCGCAGTGGTTCACGTCACGGCCACCCAGCTGGTACGGCTCGATCAGTGTGTAGGTCGGGCTGCGTGCCGGTCCCTGGTGACCGAGCGCTCGCAGCAGGCCGCCAACCAGCGTCGTCTTGCCGGCCCCGAGATCGCCGGTGAGCGCGACGACGAGCGGCGCCTGCTCGTCTGCCGCAACGAGCGCGGCGGCGAGACGTGCACCGATCGCCCGCGTCTCCTCCGCGCTGGCCGCGACCAGCTTCACCTCGGGTTCACGCAGGCGCGGACCTGGCGCAGCACGTCGCTGGCAAGCAGCCCGCGCTCTCCACCGCGCGCCGCGAGATCGCCGGCCTGTGCGTGAACGAAGACACCGGCCCTTGCTGCGAGCGCGAGATCGCCGCATTGGGCGGCAATGCCCGCGATCACCCCCGTCAGCACGTCCCCCATGCCGCCGGCGGCCATGCCGGGATTGCCTCGGTCGCAGATGTACGGTGGCTCCGAGCGCGATTGCACGATGGATCCAGCGCCCTTCAGCACCACATGGCCGCCGAACCGTGCCTGCAGCTCGCGCGCCGCACGCAGCCGATCGGACTGCACGACGGCACTCGTCGAGCCGAGCAGCCGCGCCGCTTCGCCCGGATGCGGTGTGAGGATCCAGTTGTCGCGCGCACGTGGCGCGACGGCAAGGAGATTCAGCGCGTCGGCATCCACCACCATTGGCAGTCCGCAGGACAGCGCCGCGTCGAAAAGTTGCTGCGCCCAGGGGTCCTGCCCCAACCCGGGCCCGATGGCGACGACCGTGGCACGCCCCAACGCAGCCCGAACGTCGTCGGCGGAATCGAGCCGCGATGCACATCAGCTCCGGACGCGCCGCGACGATTCCTGTGTTCTGCGGATGCACAGCGACGGTCACGAGCCCCGCGCCCGCGCGCAGTGCCGCTTCGCCTGCCAGTCGCACGGCGCCCGGCATGCCCGGCCCGCCACCGATCACGAGTACGTGACCGTTCGCGCCCTTGTGCGCTGCCCTGGACCGCCGCGGCAGGGCTCGCAGCGGCGTTTCCTCGCCGAGCAGCCGCGCAACGGGCTCGGTCCCCGCGTACGTTTCGGACGGCACGTCGAGCTCATCGAGCACCAGCGTGCCCACGTGATCGGGACCCGCGCCGACGTAGCAGCCGACCTTGCGGCCGATGAACGTGACGGTGAGCGGCTGCGCGAACCGCTACGCCGAGCACGGCACCGGAATCGGCGTGCAGCCCGGACGGGATGTCCACCGCGACGATCGGCCGGCCGGATGCATTCGCAGCCTCGATCATTGCCGCGGCCTCGCCGCCGACGTCGCGAGTGAGCCCGATGCCGAAGAGCGCATCCACGATCACGTCGGAGCCGAGGGCTGCCGCGGACCACGGCTCCCAGCGCCCGCCCGCTGCGACGAAATCCGCGCACGCCTGCGCTGCATCTCCCGTCAGCGCCTGTTGGATCCCCGAGCGCAACGACCGTCACGCGCATGGACTGCGCACGGGCCAGCCGCGCCACGACGTAGCCGTCGCCGCCGTTGTTGCCGGGTCCGCACAGCACGCTGATCGAGCGTGCCGCAGGCCACAGTGCCTTGAGCGCGTTCAGCGTCGCATGACCCGCGCGCGTCATGAGCTCGTAGCCTGGGATGCCGCGTTCCTCGATCGCGCGCCGATCGAGGCCGCGGACCTGCTCCGCGGTGTAGATGGCCGCGGCCGTGGAAACAGCGCCGGATGGATCGTGCATGTCGCGCATTATACTGGCCGCGTCACGCAGGCCCCGGAACGCCGTAATTCCAGTGAGCATCGACCCCGCAGGGCTCGCAGCGCAGGCCAGGGCCTGGGGCCTGGAACTTGGCTTCCAGCGCGTCGGAATCGCGGCGATCGACCTGCCCGACGACGAGCGCCGGCTGCAGGACTGGCTCGACGCCGGCCGGCACGGCGAGATGCATTACATGGCGAGGCACGGCACGCGCCGCTCGCGCCCCGCCGAGTTCGTGCCCGGGACGTTGCGCGTGATCTCGGCGCGCATGGACTACTGGCCCGAGTCCGCGGATGCGCAAGGCGTGCTGGGCGATGCGAGCCTCGGCTACGTCTCCCGCTATGCGCTCGGCCGCGACTATCACAAGGTGCTGCGCACCCGGCTGGCGCGTCTCGCGGACAGGCTGGCGGCCGCGGCCGGGTCCGGCGCCTTTCGCGCGTGCACGGACAGCGCGCCGGTGCTCGAGAAGGCGCTCGCGCGCGACGCGGGCCTTGGCTGGATCGGCAAGCACACCAACCTGCTCGACCGGCACGACGGCTCGTGGTTCTTCCTCGGCGAGATCCTCACCGACCTGCCGCTGCCGGTGGACGCCCCCGTGAGCAGCCACTGCGGCAGTTGCACGGCGTGCATCGACGTGTGCCCGACACAGGCGATCGTAGCCCCCTACCAGCTCGACGCACGACGCTGCATTTCGTACCTGACGATCGAGCTCGACGGCGCGATCCCCGAGGAATTCCGTCGCGCGATCGGCAACCGGATCTACGGCTGCGACGACTGCCAGCTCGTCTGCCCGTGGAACCGCTACGCGAAAGTCACGGCGGAGCCGGACTTCAATCCGCGCCATGGACTCGACGCGCCGCGGCTCGTGGAACTGTTTGCGTGGACCGAGGCCGAGTTCCTGGAGCGCACCGCCGGCAGCGCCATCCGCCGCATCGGCCATGAGCGCTGGTCCCGCAACGTCGCGATCGCCCTTGGTAATGCGCCACGCACAGCGCGAGGTTGTCGCGGCACTGGAACGGCGGCGGAATGACGCGAGCGCGGTGGTGCGGGAGGCGGTTGGGTGGGCGCTGGGGAACGACGGGAGCGGAAGCGGAAAAGGAAAGCGGGTAGTGATCAGCGGGTAGGGGGTAGTGAAGAAGGCTCGCTGCGCGCCGCGCCTTCCGTCTACTAACCGCTATCCGCTGATCACTATCCGCTTTCCCTCTCCGCTATCCGGCCAGCTCCAGCTGGCCCGTCGCCCGGCACTGCAGGTTGTCGATCAGCCGCGCCCGGCTGAGCCGCGCTGCCGCGAGCACGACGACGTCGACGTTGCGGCCGCTCGGCTTCGCGAGCGTCCCCGCCATGCGCACCTCGAAGTAGTCCGGACGGAAACCGGCGGCCACCAGCGCCTCCCGCCCTTCCCGCTCGATGTCCGCAACATCCGTGTCGCCGCACTCGAGGCGTCGGCGCGCGTCGTCGAGCGCATGGTAGAGCTGCGGCGCGCGCGCACGCTCCTCCGTGGTCAGGTAGCGGTTGCGCGAACTCAGCGCGAGCCCGTCGTCGGCGCGCACGGTCGGCGCACCGACGATCTTCACCGGCAGGCAGAGGTCCACGACCGACGTGCGGATGATCGTGAGCTGCTGGTAGTCCTTCTCGCCGAAGATCGCGACGTCCGGCTGGACGAGGTTCAGCAGCTTCACCACGACGGTCGCGACGCCCTGGAAATGCCCCGGGCGCACGGCGCCGCAAAGGATGTTCGAAAGCTCCGGCACGTCCACGATGGTGCTGCCGGTCGTGCCCTTCGGGTACATCTCGGCAACGGTCGGCAGGAACAGCACGTCGGCGCCCAGCTCCGACAGCAGCGCGAAATCGTCGTCCGGCGTGCGCGGATAGGCGGCGAAATCCTCGTTCGGGCCGAACTGCAGCGGATTCACGAACACGCTGGCCACGACGCGACGGCCGTGCAGGTGGGCCGCGCCGACGAGGCTCGCATGCCCCGCATGCAGGTTGCCCATCGTCGGCACGAACGCGATGCTCTCCCGCGCGAGGCGCCACTCGCGAACGGTCTCCCGCAGCTCGGCGATGGTCGAGATGATCCGCATCGCCGACTGCTAGAAGCAGTGCTCCGGCTCGGGATAGGCGCGCGACTTCACCGCGTCGGTGTAGGCCTTGATCGCGGCAAGCGGGCTGTCGTGGCCCGCCATGAAGTTCTTGACGAAGCGCGGCTTGCGGCCCGGCGTGATGTCGAGCACGTCGTAGAGCACGAGGATCTGGCCGTCGGTATCCGGACCCGCGCCGATGCCGATGACCGGCACGTGCAGCTCGGCGGTGATTTCCTTGCCGAGCTGCGTGGGAATGCACTCGAGCAGCACGATGTCGGCGCCCGCGTCCTGCAGCGCCTTTGCGTCGCGCCGCATCTGGACTGCGGCCATGTCCTCGCGCCCCTGCACGCGGAAACCGCCGGTCTTGTGCACCGACTGCGGCCTGAGGCCGAGGTGGGCGCAGACGGCGATGTCGTGGCCCGCGAGGAACTCGACGATCTCGACCTGGCTCGCGCCGCCCTCGAGCTTGACCATCTTGGCGCCGCCCTCCTGCATCAGGCGCACCGCGTTCTGCAGCGCCTGTTCCCGGGAGGTGTAGGTCATGAAGGGCATGTCCGCCATCAGGAACGGCCGCGACAGCCCCTTCGCCACGGCCCGGCAGTGATAGATGATGTGCTCGAGCGTGACCGGCACGGTCGTGTCGTGCCCCTGGATCACCATGCCGAGCGAGTCGCCGACCAGCACGACGTCCACGTCCGCCTCGTCCACGAGCGCGGCAAAGCTCGCGTCGTAGCAGGTGATGCAGGAGATCTTCTCTCCCTCGGCCTTCATCCGCCCGAGGGTGGCGATGTTGACCGGAGGGCGGGCCGAACCGCGTAATTGGAGTTGTGTGTACATGGGCGGCCTCGAAAGAGGCGCAAGAATGACGGACCGGCCGTCAAACATCAACGGCGGGAACTACAGCAGGCTCTTCATCGGGTTGAAGTAGTGCCGCCCCTTGCGGGAGCGGACGATCTCGGCGAGCAGGCTGGCGTAGTCCGTCTCGCTGCCCACCGGATCGATGTCGGCGGCGTTGACGATCAGGACCGGGGACGCTTCGAACTCCAGGAAAAACCGGGCATAAGCCTCGGTGAGACGCTCCAGGTACCGTCGCTCGATCTGCTGCTCGTAGTGGATGCCGCGGCGGGCGATCCGCTCCAGCAGCGTATCGACCGGCGCCTGCAGGTAGACCACGAGGTCCGGGACCGGCGCGTCGATGGCGAGCCGCGAATACACCTGCTCGTAGAGGGCGAATTCCTCGTCGTCGAGCGTCAGGCGGCCGAACAGGCGGTCCTTCTCGAGCAGGTAGTCCGCGACACGCACGCGCTGGAACAGGTCGTGCTGGCGCAGCTCCTGCATCTGCCGGGCGCGCTGGAACAGGAAATAGAGCTGCGTCTGGAACGCCGCGGCGCGCGGATTGCGGTAGAAGCGCTCGAGGAACGGGTTGTCCTCGCCCTGCTCGAGCACGAGGTCGCTGCCGAAGCTCGCGGCGAGCCGGCGCGCGAGGCTCGTCTTGCCGACGCCGATCGGGCCCTCCACGACCACGAACCGGTGCGGCGTCTGGACGATCTCGACGTCGTCCTGCGGCCTCGCCGGTGCGGGGCTCATGCCGCCATCCTCGACAGTCCAGCCGTATCGATGCGGGCAGCCAGCGTCCGCACCCGTCCCACGCCCGGCACGTCGAGGTCGGGCGCGACTTCCGCCAGCGGCGCCAGCACGAACGCGCGCTCGGCGATGCCGGGATGCGGCACCTTGATCTGCGGTTCGTCGATGCGCGTGGTGCCGTGCACCAGCAGGTCGAGGTCGATGCGGCGCGGGCCCCAGCGCACGACCGGGCGCTCGCGACCGAGGCGCTCCTCGAGGGCCTTGAGCTCCGCGAGCATCGCGGCTGCGTCGAGAGTCGTCAGCATGCCGGCCACCGCATTGACGAAATCGGGCTGCGCCACCGGACCGAACGGACTGCGATCGATAAAGCGAGGACCGGGCGACCATGCGGCTCCCGCGCAGTCCCGCGAGTGCCGTGAATGCGCGCGCGACCTGCGCGGGCGGATCGTCCAGGTTGCTGCCCAGGGCGACGTAAGCGGGAAACCAGCGCGTGGCATCCACGTCAGGGATTCGCTTGTGTCAGGCGGAAGGAGCGGCGCGGCGCCTGCGGCGCGGACGCCGGCCCTTCGCGGCCTCGCCCGTCGCCGGTGCCGGCTGGCTCTCGACTTCCGCGATGCGCTCCTCCGGCGACAACTGCTGCAGGCGCGTCCACCACGCTGCGAGCTCCGGATCGATCTCGCCCGACTCCGCGCGCAGCAGCAGGAAATCGTAAGCCGCGCGGAACCGCGGATGCTCGAGGAAGCGCAAGGCGCGCCGTCCGGAGCGGCGCTCGAAGCGCTGCTGCATCATGATGATGTCGTGCATCGGCATCGTGAACCGCTTCGGGATGGCGATGCGACGCAGCTGCCGGGAAATGATCGGTGTCGCAGGCCGTGCCGAGAACCGCCGGATCCTCCGGCAACGGTCCGTTCGGAACCCCGGCCTCGCGCAGGATCGCCGGCCACAGCAGCACCGCGAAGAGAAACGTCGGGGTCACGGACTTGTCGGCGCGCACGCGCTCGTCGGTACCCGCGAGGCCGAGCTGGACGAGTCGCGCGCCTGCCGACTCCGGAGCCTCGTTGACCGCGCGCACCAGGTCGGGCATCAGGTGCCCCAGCAGCCCGAGGCGCGCAAGCAGGTTGCAGGATGCGGCCGCGGAACCTGCCAGCAGCAGTTTCATCGTCTCGTCGAAGAGACGCGCGGGCGGGACGCCGTCGAGCAGGTAGGCGAGCTTGTGGACCGGCGCCTCACTGTCGGGATGCAGCGTGAAGCCGAGCTTCGCCGCGAAGCGCGCGGCCCGCAGCATGCGCACCGGGTCTTCGCGGTAGCGCGTCTCGGGATCGCCGATCATGCGCAGCACGCGCGCGCTCGCATCCGGCACGCCGCCGACGAAGTCCCAGATCGAGTAGTCCTCGATGTTGTAGTAGAGCGCGTTGGCCGTGAAATCACGCCGCCAGACGTCCTCTTCGATCGTGCCGTAGAGGTTGTCGCGCAGGATGCGGCCGTGCTCGTCGAGCACGCGGTGCCCGACCTCGTCCACGCTGTTGTCCTCGTCGACCTCCGTGTGCGCAGCGCGGAACGTCGCGACCTCGATGATCTCGGGCCCGAAGCGCACGTGCGCCAGGTGGAAGCGGCGTCCGATCAGCCGGCAGTTGCGGAAGAGCTTGCGGACCTGCTCGGGGTGAGCGTCGGTCGCGATGTCGAAGTCCTTCGGGCTCAGGCCGAGCAGCAGGTCGCGCACCGCCCCGCCGACCAGGAAGGCCTGGAAACCGCCCTCGCGGAGCCGGTACAGGACCCTGAGCGCGCTCGGAGAGATGTTGGCGCGCGAGATCGGGTGATCGGCGCGCGGGACGATGACGGGCAACGGCTGGCCGGAGGCGTCGTTATTTTCGATCGAATACAATTCGGCGGCTTCCGCTGGACCGGGTAAAACGGCTGCGTATAATACGCGGCCTCGTGCGGACCCCGTTAGTCCGCCGGTCTGCGGCACGCTCCCATCGTCTAGAGGCCCAGGACACAGCCCTCTCAAGGCTGGTACGAGGGTTCGAATCCCTCTGGGAGCGCCATTTCCCCCCCAACACCAGAATACCCACCAGTCTTGTAAACATGTGCCGCCTCGCCAGTGTTAGTTGCGTTCAAATCCTGCGGACGGAAGGCTTGGCCACGGAATCAGTGCAACTTGAACGCATCGCGGCAGTGCGACATCGCGCACGCCTGCTTCGTTCCAGAAGCCGCCATCTCCCCGTCCTGCCGTCTGCGAGCAAGATCAAAGCAAGCTTCGTGCCAGATGAGGATAAAGTACGCCGGATCAAAGACTTACTCGCCCGAGGCGAGCCGGATGCGGTCTCGGCAGCCACTATGTGTAAGGGATTCCGACGCCCCGGCTGCCTGCGTGTTACCACTCGAGACCGAGCCGCACGGTGGCATGGAGCGCGGTGCTGACGTATTGTCAGATACCTCAGCGAGGTAGTCGCAGTCGTAATGCCCGTCTCCGCGCGAGGATCAGACTCATGCGCGCCCGCCGTCAGATCAGCTCGATTCTCGCGTGGACGACACCGTCCTCGACGAACCCGAGTCGCGAGGCGGCCGCGTGCGACAGGTCGGCGATGCGCCCGCCCACATACGGTCCGCGGTCGTTGACGCGCACGACGATGGAACGGCCGTTGTCGAGATTCGTCACGCGCACCTTGCTGCCGAAGGCGAGCGAGCGATGCGCCATCGTCATTTCATTCGTGTCGAAGATCTCGCCGTTGGCGGTCCGGCGCCCGTGGAATCCGGGACCGTACCAGGACACCTTGCCGTCCTGCGTCCACGCGGGAGCCTCGTCCGCCTGCGGCGGGACATGCGTTTCCGGTGCTGGCACGGCCAGCAGGGCCGCCGCAAAGGCCACGGCAACGATCAGCGAGGCAAGGCGTCGCCCCGCCGGCGTGTGGTCCACCGGGCCGTCGGCCAGCCAGCCCTGTGCAAGCGTCTGAATGTGCTGCATCGCAGCATAGACAGGCCCGGCGGACGACAGTTCCCCGGGAGCCGGGACGAGAATCGAGCCAGTCCCCGAAAATACCTTATTAATCAGCAGGATAGACCGGTCGCCTCAAGCGATTCTGCGGCGCTACTTGCCGTCCACCATGGCGATGAACCCCGGGTGTTCGCGCAGCGCATTGAGGTCCGGGTCGTGCTTCATCCAGCCGAAGTTCTCGTAACCGCCGGCGATCGCCTGCCGCAGCGTATCGACCGCGCGATCCACCTCGCCCAGCTGGGAATACAGGCACGCGCAGTTGTACAGCATCATCGGGTCGCCCGGGCTCAGCTCCAGCGCCTTGCCGCCTTCACGGATCGCGTCTTCCTTGAGCCCGTTCTCTGCAAGCGTGATCGCGTAATACATCCGCGCACGCGAGTCGTCCGGATTCTGCAGCAGGTAGTTCGGCAGCAACTCGAGCAACTGGCGGGCAGCCTTCTCCGCTTCTTCCTTGCGCCCGAGGCCGGCGCAGGTCTGCGCCAGGTCCGCATACGCCGCGTAGAAGCCGGGCTTCAATTCGATGACGCGACGGAACGGCGCCAGCGCCTGCTCGAGCTCGCCATTGGTGAAGTGAATTCGTCCGAGTGTCCAGAACGCGATGAAGTCGTCCGGGTCGAGTTCGATCGCCTTGCGGCTCGATGCGCTGGCTTCGTCGAACTTGCCCCAGATGAAGTACGACAGGCCCATCGCCGCGTAGGCCTCGGGCAGGTTGCTGTCGTACATCAGCGCCTTGAAGCTCAGTTCCTGCGCCTTGTCGCGATGCTGCTCGGCGCGCGAGAACCACTGGTACATCTGGCCGTAGGCGCTGGAGCAGGCGGCGTAGGCGGCTGCATAGCGCGGATCGAGCTCGATGGCTTTCTCGAAAAGCTGGATCGCGTATTCGACGCTGCGCTTCGTCAGTCGATACAGGTAATCCTGTCCGCGCAGATAGAGGTCGTAGGCCTGCGCGTTGACTGTCTGCCGCTTCGTGAGCGAGACCTTTTCCGAGAAGCTGAGCTTGAGCTTCAGCGCCTCGACGATCTGGCTCGCGACCTGCTCCTGGATGTCGAAGATGTCGTCGAGCTTGCCCTTGTAGGTATTGCCCCAGATCTGGCGGTTGGTCTCGACGTCGACGAGCTGGACCGTGATTCGCACCGAGTCCTGGAACCTGCGCACGCTGCCGCCGACGATGTAGCGCGCGCCGAGCTCGCGCCCGATGGTCTTGGGATCCTGCTTCGTGCCCTTGAACTGCATCGAAGCCCAGCGCGACACGAGCTCGATCTCGTTGACCACCGACAGGCGCGCGATCAGTTCCTCGGTGAGGCCGTCGCTGAAGTAATCGGTTTCCTGGTCCGGGCTGATGTTGTCGAACGGCAGCACGGCGAGCGCGCCCGACTCGACCTTTGGCTCGCCCGCCTGGCCTGCGAGCGGGCCGGCCGCGGCGGCACGCGCGTCCGCGCCCGGGGCCGGCTCGACTGCGCGGCGCGCTGATCGTGACGCCGACGCGCTCGAGCGACCGCAGGATGGTCTTCAGGTTCTCGTCCGCGTCGCCGTTGTAGTACTCGATGTGCTGGATGCCGGCGAGCGGGTACTTGAGACTCGGCGGAATCTGCGTCGGCTCGAGGTGCACGGGCAGGATGCGCCCCTTGCGCTCGCTGGCCAGCACGACTTCCTTGGCGACGTTGTGCGAGCGGACCGACGACTCGGAGACCATCAGCAGCAGGACCTTGGCGTTGTCCAGCGCGTTGACGATCTCCTCGCCCCACATGCGGGCGCCGTCGATGCCGCCCACGTCGATCCACAGCGGCACGCCAGCCGCGCGGAGCTTCGCGGTCAGCTCGAGGACCTTGTCCTTGTCCTCGCGCGAGTAGCTGATGAAGACGTCTGCTGGCTCTGCCACGTGGTCCCTGTATGCGTGACGTCGGGCTTGAGGCCGGAGGATGCGCGGCCAGGCCCGATCAAGGGCGACAAGGCTAGCGTATCGCCGGTGGCATGAGAAGGCGCGGCCCCGGATTCAGCGAAACAGCCGGATTACGCGTTTCGCCGGGTTTGAGACCGCCAGATCCGGCCAGCCCCGATTGCGGCTGACAAGGCTAGCGTATCGCCGGTGGCATGAGAAGGCGCGGCCTTTGATTCAGCGAAACAGCGCCGCGAGGCCGCCGAGCGATCGCCAGCCGAGGTACAAAGTCAGCAGCCAGGCGAGAACGCCGATCGCGGCGAGGCCCCGCGGATAGCGGTAGCCGCCGAGCAGGTCCGGCCTGCGCAACGCCACCCAGAGGATGACGGCGATGCCGATCGGCAGGATCAGGCCGTTGAACGCGCCCGCGAAGATCAGCAGCGGGACCGGCGCCGCGCCGGCCAGCGCGAACACGAGCGTCGAGACCGCGATGAAGCCGACGACCAGCGCACCCTGGCGCCGCGCGAGCCCCGGACCGAAGCTGGTCAGGAACGAAACGGACGTGTAGGACGCACCGATCACCGAGGTCAGCGCAGCGGCCCACAGGATCAGCCCGAAAGCGCGCAGCCCGAACTCGCCCGCGGCGGCCTCGAACGCGGACGCCGTCGGGTTCGCCGGGTCGAGGCTCACGCCGGCCGCGACGACGCCCAGCACCGCCAGGAACAGCAGCACTCGCATCGCCCCCGTCACAAGCACGCCCGTGACGGACGCTCGCGCAATCTCCGTTGCGTGTTCCGCTCCGCGCACACCTGCATCGACCAGGCGATGCGCGCCTGCATACGTTATGTAACCTCCAACCGTTCCGCCGACGAGCGTCGTGATCGCGAGGAAATCGACCTGCTCGGGCAGCACGGCATTGCGCAGCGCGGCGCCCACCGGAGGCCCCGACACCCAGGCCACGTAGCCGGTCAGCGCGATCATCAGGAAACCCAGCACCACGACCAGCCGGTCCATCGCCACGCCCGCCCGCGGCGCGAGGAAGATGCCGACCGCGATCAGCGCCGATGCCACGCCGCCCCACAGCGGCGCAATGCCGAGCATGGCGTTGAGGCCCAGCCCGCAGCCCGCCACGTTGCCGACGTTGAAGACGAGCCCGCCCAGCACGACGAGAAACGCGAGCACGCGACCGACACCGGGCAGCAGCCGCTCGCCGAGCTCCTGCGCGCGCAGGCCGGAGACACCGATCACTCGCCATACGTTCAGCTGCAGCGCGATGTCGACGAGGATCGACGCGACGATCGCAAACGCGAACGCCGCGCCGAGCTGCGCCGTGAACTGCGTCGTCTGCGTGATGAAGCCCGGGCCGATCGCGCTGGTGGCCATCAGGAACATGGCGCCCAGCACCGGGCCGCGGCTCGCGGAGCGTGTCGTGACGTGTGGCGACTCGTCGTTCATGGACCTCCCCGGCGGCAGACCGTAGCCTCGGGGATACGGCCCTCGTACGCAAGCCGGCGCTTGACGTGCGCGCCCGATGGCGTCAGAACATCACGTCGATGGTATACGGCTCGGTGGAAACGACGCATGAAGCTCCTGAAACGGCTCTCACTCCTGCTGCTGGGCATCGTCGCCGCAATCGCAGTCGTGGTAGCCGTGCGAACGGCGACCTATTCGCCGCCGGGCGCGGCCACCACTGCCGTGACGCTCGCCCCCGGCGTGCCGGTGGATCGCAGCAGGGCCGCGGAGCACCTGTCCGAAGCGGTCCGAATCAGGACGGTGAGCCACCAGGACCGCAACGACAACGACCGCGCCGAGTTCGAACGCTTTCTCGGCTGGCTGCAGACGACCTACCCTGCCGCGCACCAGGCCATGTCGCGCGAACTCGTGGCGGATCTCACGCCCGTCTACACGTGGGCCGGCTCGGACCCGACGCTGCCGCCGTTCGTGCTGATGGCGCACTACGACGTCGTGCCGGTGACGCCGGGCACCGAGGCGGACTGGAAGCACCCGCCGTTCGACGGCGTGATCGCGGACGATGCCGTCTGGGGCCGCGGCTCGGTGGACGACAAGGGCACGCTGGTCGCGATCTTCGAGGCGGTCGAGGCGCTCGCGGCGAGCGGGTTCAAGCCGCGGCGCACGGTGCTGATCCTGAGCGGCCATGACGAGGAAGCCGGCGGGTCGGGCGCCCGTGCCGTCGCCGAACAGTGGAAGTCGAGTGGCATCCGGCCGTCGTTCGCGCTCGACGAAGGCCTCGCGGTCGTCGCCGACATGCCGCTGCTCGGCCGCCCCGTGGCGCTGATCGGCGTTGCGGAAAAGGGCTATGCGACGCTCAGGATCACGGCACCGGCCAAGGGCGGTCACTCCTCTGCCCCGCCGCCCGAGACCGGCGTCGAAGTGCTCGCGAAGGCGGTGCTCGGCATCACGTCGCAGCCGTTCCCGATGCGCTTCGACGGCCCGGGAGCGGACATGGTGCGCGCGCTGGCGCCGGATGCGGGCCTTGCGGTGAAGATGGCGGTCGCGAACGACTGGCTCTTCGCGCCGCTGCTCGTGCGCAAGATTGCCGCGACGCCGGCGGGTGCCGCGAGCCTGCACACGACGATCGCGCCGACGATGCTGCGCGGCAGCCCGAAGGAAAACGTGCTGCCGCAGGACGCGACGGCGTGGATCAACTACCGCATCGCGCCCGGACAGACCGCGGCGCAGGTGATGGAGCACGCTCGCCGACGCGACGAAGAATCTCGAGGTTGAACTGGCATGGGAAGGCCGGGCCTACGATCCGCCGCCGGTCTCGTCGGACGACTCCGATGCCTATCGGCTGATCGCGGCGCTGGCCTCAGACGGCGGCAAGCTGCCCGTGGCGCCGGGCCTCGTCACCGCGACGACGGACAGCCGGTCGCTCGCGGGCATCGCGGAGAACGTCTACCGCTTCTCGCCGATGGTCGCGTCGCTGCGCGACTTCGAGATGATCCACGGCACCAACGAGCACATGACGCTCGAGAACCTCGAGCGCATGACGGGCTTCTATTCGCGGTTGATTGCGAACGCCGCGCGCTGAGTCGGCGTCGCGCTGCAGGGCGCGCGGAGCCGTTTGCCCCGCCGCACGCGCGGCTGCCGTTCTTGCCGTACCGCGCTTGTCGCTTACGCGGCCAGTCTTCGCCGGCTCAGGCCGAGACCTGCGAGGCCAAGACCGAGCAGCGCGAGCGTACCGGGTTCGGGGACCTGGTTCTGATCCTTGAACAGGAAAGTGATGTTGTCGACGCCCACCCAGTCGAGAAAAGAGCCCGGGACAATGGCTACCCGGGTGATCGAATCCGCATTGAAGCTCAGCGTGAACTGGCCATCTGTCGTGCCGGCCACTGTGCCCAGCAATGTGGCACCGTCGTATGCGAACAGTTGCACATCTTGTCCGGAATCGACGTCGACTCCCGCAAAGTCCACGCTGACAAAATTCACTGGCAATGAGAAGTCGATCGAGAAACTGGGGTCGCCGTCCTCTGATAGCCAGCCGCTAAAGCTCCGCAGAATGTTCCCGCTGACCAGAGAGGGCCCACCCAAGCCACCGACATCCAATCCGGCGCTGTCGACAATGGTCATGTCGGTGTTGGTAGCCCAATCAAGGTAGGGACCGCCACTTCCGCTGAAAGCATTGGGCGAAAACGTGACACCCAGCCCCGCGTATTGATTGGAAAGCACATCTCCGGCATTCAGGTTTTCAAAGCCGATAGTCGTGGCGCCGGCCTGGGCTGAAGTAAGCAGCAAGCCTGTTGCCACCGCGCCCACCATGCTGGATACGAATCTATGCACGCTCTTCTCCATGTGATGTCTTCAATCAATACGTAACTGCTGAGGTCCTGCACGTCTCATGCCAACCTGGCCCCACGCCAATTGGATCATGGACTTGCGTGGGTCAGGCAGTCCCGGCCCCCGCATGCTGAACCGTAACCTGTAACGAAAATCGACGGCTCATGTCGCGATTCCGGCGAGGCAGGCAGACGAAGGGACGAAGCCCGCGCTGCGTGGCGCGGGCTTCGTCCGGTCAATGTCTACGCCTACGGCGCGTAAGGTTTTACCTTCACCCGCAGCATGAACGCGACGTTTCGGCCGCGCATCAGGTGCTCGCCGTTGTAGTTGTAGACGGGTGTAACAGGCGCATACGTGGCCGAGCCGACCAAGCCCAGAAACTTGTTTACGACGTCCAACGCACCCGCCGGGTCGCCGCCATCAAGCTTTGTGACCGCGCTGTTGAGCAACAGATTCATCTTCGCTGCGACGGTACTATTCAGCGCACCGGCCACCTTCGCCGCCGCAACGGACTGCTGCAGCAGCGTGAGCTTGTAGCGCGTCAACGCCACGAAGCGTTCGTGGTTCGCGGCGGCGTTCGCCGCCCAGGGTATAGCCGGCCCCGAAGTCGATGTGCATGCCGACCACGAAGTACGACGACTCCTGGACCGCCGCACGTGAGCTGCCGCACGAGTTGGTGAACTCGCCGGCTGCTCCGACGAACTGCGGGTCGATATTCACTTGGCCGCTCTCACGCATCCGGTCCGGATCGGTGGTCTGGTACACGACCACGTCCTGGAACTGCGGATCGATACCGGCTGGTATCGGGTCGTTGCATACCTTGTTCTGGTTGCCACTCAGACTCGGAACCTGGTCCGTGAAATTCTCAACTTGCACGGTACCCTTGGCGAAAGTGAGCTGACTTCCGTCGACCGCCACGACGATGAACCTGGGCGAACCGCACAGATACGGCGGAATTCGCAGTTCCGGCTTGTTGTACGCGGCGCCGAAAAGGGTCAGAGCGTCGATGCCACATCTCCCTGCGGCGACGCGCGGATCGGTGAATTCATAAGCATTGAACGTGATCGTGGCCCCGGGCGGATACGATCCGGGCGGGAAGATCAGGGTCTGGCCCAGGATGGTCTGGCAACTACCCCCCACGCACGCTGCCGGGCGAGGAAGGTCGTACTCGACGACGTAGCCGCCGATCGATCCGACCGCAGCCCCTTCGTCGTTCCACCCTCCGCCCAGGCCATACCGCCCGAGCGTAAGATTGCTTTCGGATCCCCCTGAATTATTCGGTTCGCCCTGCGCCCAATTGGTATAGGCCGGCCCGGTGTTTGCGCCAGGGAAGGGGCCCTCGCTCTTCACCCATATCCACCCACCGCCCGGCTCCGACGACATGGGCTCCTGGAAACCGCCGACCCAGACCTGGCCTTGGCCCAGTGGCGCGGCAGCGCTCAGCGAGTCCTGGCGCAATCTATCGACAAACTTGTCCTCGCCAGACGAAGTGATCGTCGCGAGATGACCCGGAACGCCCTGGTATGACCGGCCATTGGCGTCGGCATTGGCACAATCCCAGCTGATGGCATCGGCCTTGTATACCTCGAAATAGTGACCGGTATCGGTATTGGTACGCGCCGAGCACGGGTAGTGCCGGCGACGCCGGGCAGCCGACAACGGCGGCTGTCGCCGACCCGGCGCCCAGCACGGCCAATAGACCGAAAAAGAGGCTGACTCTCGTGTTCATCTTCCTTCCCCTAGATGTACGCAAGCGGCGAAGCACTTGCGGCGAGCTGTTGTTCTTGCGAGGAACTGTCCCAGTAGCAGGTTGCGCGTCTCGTAACCTGATGAATAATCATTCCGGCCGAAGAATTCAAGGACGAGAAAGTACCACAAACGAGATTACAGACTCGTGAAAAGAAGCGTGGCTTATGTCAAACGAACAAAATACACGGAAGATGCCCGGTCGACGGCGGTAGTGCTGGCGAGGTTTCCTGCTGTCAACCGCCCTGCTGTCCCTTCGGCAGCGCCTCGTACTTCGCAGCTTCCTGAAGTTTCCCTGTTTCCTGTAAAAATCGGCCGTCCAGCGCATGGCGTTGTTGACGTAGAAAGGGAGCGCTCCCGTATCGGCACGAAGCGCCTTGAGCCCCTCCAGCAACAGCGGTTCGGCCTGCGCCGCCCGCCGGAGTCCCGCGAGCGCAGCGCCTTCGGCGCTGGTCGCCGCCGCCGTGCGCCGGTGGTCGGGCCCGAGGGCCGGCAGACAAATCGACCGCGCTTCCGCCGCCGCTGAACGCGCCTCCTCGAATCGCCCGGTCTCGATGAGCAGTGTCGCAAGCAGCGTCGGGTCGCAGCGACATCCGCGTGCTTGTCGCCCAGCAGCTTGCGGCGCATCTGCAGCGCGTCGCGCAGCAGCGGTTCGGCCGACGCGTAGTCGCCGCCTTCCATCTCCCACATCGCCAGGTTGCTCATGGCGCGCGCGACCGACGGGTGTCGGCCCCGACCGCGCGCCTGTACATTTCGAGCGACTCGCGCATCATCCCGCGGGCGCCCGCGACATTGCCCTTGTCATGCAGTACGAACGCCAGATTGTTCAACGCGAGCGCCACGTCTGGATGGTCGTCGCCGAGTAGCTTGCGTTGCATGGCGATCGCTCGCGGTACATGCCTCCGCCTCGTTGTATTTCTTCTGGTCCGGCCAGCGCCATCGCGACGTTGTTGAGGCCCAACGCGATCTCGGTGTGGGAGTTGCCGAGCAGGAAGCGCTTCATCTCCAGCGCCTCCCGGAAGAGCGCTTCCGGCCTCCCGGTACTCGCCCCTCGCACTCAAGCACGAAGCCGAGATTGTTCAGCGCCTCGGCCAGGTCCGTGTGCGGCATGTTGGTGAATCTTTCTCAGCAGGGCGACGGCGCGGCGCATTGTCCGGCAGACGCCTGTCGTACTTGCCCTGGTCGTACAGGTTCAGCGCGAGGCCTTCCAGGCTCTTGGCCACCTCGTCACTGTCATGGCCCAAGCAGCTTGATCTGCATCGCCAGCGCCTCGCGATACAAGGGCTCGGCCTCCTTGTACTCGCCGATGCGCTCGAGAGATCGGCAAGCTGGTAAAGGCTGCGTGCGATGTCGACGTGCTCGGGCCCGAGCAGCTTCCGGCGCTCGGCCAATGCGCTTCGGTACATCGGCTGCGCCCGGTCGTACTCGGCTGTCAGCGTGAGGACTTCGCCGAGCTTTTCTGCTGATTGCGCGACCTCGAGACTGTCTTCGCCGTAGAGATCGCGGCGCTTCTTCAGCGCGTCCTCCAGCAGGGAACCGCCGGAGGGTAGAGCGCGAGGCTCGTGTAGACCGTGCCCATCGTTTCCATCAGCGTGGCCTGGGTCGCCGGCTGCGTGCGCAGCTCCAGGTTGATCTTCTGCCGCGCCCTTGTCCAGGATCTCGCGCGCGGTGATCGAGTTGCCGCGCGCTTCGTTCGGGTCAGACACGGCGAACAGGCCGACGAGAAAGTTGGTGGTCTGCCGGGCCGTCTCGGCTTCTGACTCGGCGCGCACGCGCTCTCGCTCCGCTTCATTGCGGGCGAACCAGGCCGTGGCGGCCAGCCCCGACGTAATCGCCATGCCCGCCAGCGAAGCACTGACCAGCCACATCATGCGCACCTGCCGGCGATGCGCCTCGCGCTGCTTCAGCTCGTCGAGACCGACGCCCAGCATGCCCGCGACCAGCTTCAATTTGACGTCGAGCTTGCTGTCCTTGCCCGGCCGTGCGTCAGCAGCAATCGGTTCCGCACGCTCCGTGGTCAGCTGCCCGTCCGCTCCATTCGGTAGATCAGCGCGTTCGGGAAGCATTCCTGGTCCGCGGTGGCGGGGTCGGCCGAGGAGCCGGGCTCGCCACCAACGATCAATGGAAAAATGCGGTGCTCGCGGCCGAGGCGCTTGTAGGCAAGGATTTCCTCGTTGACCCACTTCGAGGCGGCCGCCTTCGTCGAACAGATCACGATCTGCAACGCCGACTGCTCCAGCGCGCGGGTCAGCGTGGCGCAAGACTCGTCGCGGACGCGAGCTCCTCGCGATCACGAAAGACCGGTGCGAGCGCTCGGCACCGGCCCGAACTCCCCCTCCCGTCCGACCAGGTGCTTCGGCACCCGATACGTCTCGAGCGACTTGTGCAGCCACGCTCGCCCACTCCTCGTCGGCGTGGCTGTAGCTGATGAAGGCGCGGTACTTGAAATCGTCGGCCATCGCTTTCACCCGAGCCGAGCCGCGTCCTTCTGGTCGATGGCGCGCTCGCGGTGCATCAGGATCCACTGGCCATGCTCCTCGAGCGCCGCATCGCCGAGGACTTCAGGATGCGCCGCCGGTCCGCGTCGCTCTGTGCGTCGTCGAGCTTGCGCTTGGCATTGTGGAAGATCCGGTGCATGAATTCGTATTGCTTGATGAGCTCGCTCTTCGGCCGTGCTTGTTGCAGCACCGACTGGCGCACCCCGACCATGAGCAGCACGCAGCCCATGAGGTACACGACCGGGACGCGCACCTCGGCCGGCGCCAGCGAGCCGACCAACAGCAGGACGGCGAGGACGCGAGCACAGTGGCGAGCGGCCGACCGGCCCGATGCGCCTCGTGACCGTGTGCTTGACGAGCCGCTCGTTGGCCTTGCGCCTGTCGTAGCCGAGCTGGCCCGAGGTATCGTCCCCGATCCACTCGCGGATGGCGAACGCGACGCCTTTCGCCGACCGATTCGGCGCCACGTCGCACTCCGTGCCGGCCACGCGCATCACATTGCGGATCCAGCCCAGGTCGGGGTCCTGCATCTGCAGGAAGTTGTCGTGCGCAAACTTCGTGACGTTGCCGCTCGTAACGCCGGCCGCCGCCCAGTAGAACTGCACCGCAGGCCCTCGGCGAGCGTGCGGCAATCGAGGTACTCGCGGTGCCAGGCGCCGCGTCGCGCCAGGTAGTTGAAGAGGGTCGCCACGACGATGAGACCGAACACGACGAACAGGAACGCGCGGTCGGAGTTGAAGTCCGTGTACGAGACATACGCGAGACCCGTGAGAAACACGCATACGTGGCTTACCCGCAGCGCCCACAGGAAGCGCTTCTGGTAATGCATGGCGAGCCAGTCCGCCGCGCAGAATGCCCGGTGCATGTCCACCAGGCCCGGCGACAGCGTGACGGCCTGCTGCTCCGTGAGCAGGGGGTAGCGCTCGCGGTCGATCTCGTCCGCATGCGCCACGGCGTCCTGGCGGAATTCGTTCGAGCGCTCGAAGACCAGCCGATGCCTGAGCGGCATCTCGTCGGCGCGCGGCTGCTTTTCGTCGGTGGTGAACCAGAAGGCGTCGAGAGGCCTGGCAGCCCTCCGCCGGCGCTCCGTCGGGCCGGTCGGCGCGAGCAGACGATGAGGTAGACGAGGTCGCTTTCGTCGTCGGTGAGCGTCAGGCGGCTCGCTGTGGCGAGTGGCGTATACCCGGACATCACGTCGTGGTGATGGAACCGCACCACCTGGCTCGTCCCGCCCAGCTGGCTCGGACGTCCTTGCCGTCCCAGAGCGCCAGCAGCACGTGGCAGTGCGCGCAGAGGAATACGCCCGCCTGCGCGTACTGCCGCGCGCGATTCTTGCCGGGCTCGCGGATCGGATCCGCGCGTGTTGCCCGGCGTCAGCGGCAGTTCGAAGACGTCCGCCGCCGCGGCGCAGAGTCGCTCGAACTGAGTCCCGCGACTCCGGCGTGGCGAAAGTCCTGCAGGCGTACAGGTCTTTCGGCATCGGCAGGCACACGCTGAGCGGCAGGAGCAAAGTGACCGCTTCTTCGGCTACCAGCCGGTCCGCCCCCTCCGCGAGGGGCGTCATCACGACTATCGGACGATCGGGATTTGCGGCGCGCAAGCCGCCCAGGAAATCACGGACGCGCTGGCGGAGCGCTGGCATTTCGGCCGGCACGAGGTCGCGATGTCCGGTCACTGCCACAACCAGCGGGACCGCGTAGCTGCGCTTTGCAAGCCGCCGTTCGCCACCTTGCGGCGCGGCGGTGAATGGGGCGGGTTCGACCGGTCCAGGGTGGGTAGCCATGCCGCGGACAGGGTAACCCATCGCGGCGCGAGTTTTGACCGCCGGGGCGGTCGCCTGGGCCCTGACCGCGGCCTCCCCGCGATCGGAGTGGATGTGTGGATCCCGGGATCGCCGACGTGATCGAATAGGCTCGAATGAACAGCTCACCGACGCGCGGGTTCCGCGCAGGACTGCAGGCACGGCGCTCGCCCTGTGCCTCCTAGCGGGCGCGTGCCACCAGGAAGGCAGGCAAGCCGCGTCACAGCCGGACGTGTTGGCGACCGTGACACTTCGACGCGGCCTCGGCGCCGATCCAGCGACGCTCGACCCCCAACTGGCCGAAGACAACGCGGCCATCACGGTAGCCGCCGATCTTTACGAGGGCATGACAACGGAGGCGCCAGACGGCTCGATCATCCCGGGAGCGGCCAGGGCCTGGTCGGTCAGTGACGGCGGGCTCACCTATCTCTTCAGCCTCCGTCCGGACTTGCGCTGGTCGAACGGCGACCCACTCACCGCCGGACACTTCGTGGCTGGCCTGCGTTTTGCGCTGGCCCCGGGTTCCGTGGCGCCCAGCGCCGGGCTGCTGGAGGCCATCGAGGCAGTCGATGCCATCGATCCGCTGACTGTCCGCATTCGCCTCAGGCGGCCGGTCCCCAGCTGCCTGCCTGCCCTGCTCACGCTGCCGGTCGCCTCCACCCCCGGGCGGCCAGCCTGCAGCCACGCCCGGCGAACGGGGCATATCGGTTGGTTCGCCGGATCCCCGGCGACCGCATCGAACCCGAGCGCAACCCCCACTACCGCGACGCCGCCAACGTCGCGATCGAACGTGTGGTGCACCTGGCCATGGATGGACCTGGCAACGGAGCTGAACCTCTATCGAAGCGGGAGCCACCCCTACCTCACCAGCGAAGTGCCGAACACCCAGCTCGAGTCGCTGCGCCGCGAGCATCCCGCCGAACTGCATCTCGCGCCGTACCTGAGTACCTATGCCTACGCGGTGAATCTCGCGCGCCTCCCCGACGCCGGAGCACGCAAGGCGCTCGCCATGGCGGTAGATCGCGACCGGATCACGGGACAGGTGACCGGCGCCGGCGAGCGGCCGGCGTTCGGCTGGGTCCCCGGCACGGCATCCCCGGATACTCGCCCGCGCGATTCGAGTGGCAGGAACTGCCGTACCCCCAGGCCGCCACTCGTGCGCGCGAACTCTGGCAGTCGGCATCAGCCGCCGGCAAGGCGCCGACGAAGATAAAGCTCTGCACCGACGCCAGCGCCAATCACCATCGCACGGCGGTCGCGCTGGCCGACCTATGGCGAACGACGCTCGGCGTCGAGACGGAAATCGTCGAACTCGAGTGGAACGTCTATCTCGACACGCGCCACAACCCAGGCGACTGCGACCTGGTGCGTCTCGGGTGGTCGGCAGACTTCGTGGACCCCGAAGCGTTCGTGGACGTGTTCGAGTCGGGCAATCCGCAGAACACGCTTGGGTATTCGAGCGCGGCGTACGACGGCCTGCTCGCAAAATCGCGCACCGAGACGGACGGCGCGAAGCGCATGGGCTGCTTGCCCGCGCAGAGCAACAACTGCTATCAGACGTGCCGGTCATACCGGTCTTCTTCCGCGCTTCGAAGCGTCTCGTGAAACCCTACGTCGAGGGCTACCAGGCGAACCCGCTGGGACACGTCGCGACGCGGGACCTGCGACTCAATAGCCGGTGATCAGCAGGTCGAGCGCTGCCAGAATCGAGGATCGCTCGCCGGAGACATCGGCAACAACCGCACCGAGCTCACTGGCAGCGATCCCCGCCAGCTGCGGCGTCAGAGCAGCATAGCGTTCGCCTTCGACGGTCAACGCAGGCGTCAGCGTGGTCAGCGCAGCCTCACCGAGCGAGGACAAGCAAGACGAGCGGGATCACGACGCGTGTTCCCATGCCGGCAAGCAGGTCGCTCTGCACATCGAGCAGCAGCGGGTAACGTGCTCGCGTAGCAGCATTGCGATTGCGATACACCGCGAACTGCGGCATCAGAATCTCCGCAACGTATCGGAGAAAGTCCCGTGCTTCTCGACGGCCTCGTTGTACGCGTCGATGGCGGCGCGGTTCTCGTCCAGCCATGCCACCCGCTGTCGGCGTCTCACCTCGTCCGCGAGTGCCTGCTCCAGGGTGGCCGAGAGATTGACGTCCAGCTCTCGAGCACGCCGCAGCAGGCGCTTCCACGCTCAGCTTCGTGGCTCGCTTCGGTGCCGCCCGATCGTAGGGATCAGCCATTGTAGATTCGGAATGTTTGGTTTCGATGCGCATATTCTATGCGTACCTAAAATACATTGAAATCCGGCGTCGTACTCCCGGCAAGCATCATTCGACGCCCCGACTGCTGCCCGATCCACTGCCGTAACTGGCGGGATCGTTGAATTTCCCGAAAAAAAAGGCGGGTGACCTCGGGTCACCCGCCCGAGTTGGACCTGGAGGTCCGGGGTTCCTTCGAATTACGGATTCGCTGCGGCCATAGCCGCGGCGATCGCCTGCACCTCGGCCGCGGTCAGCGTGCTCAGGAAGCTCATTCCGCCCTTGTTACCGTCGATGGCGCGCTGGATGCCCGTAGCGGTACGGTTCGAGACCGGCATCTGCCGGATCGCGTTGATCGGACCATGGCAGCCCGAGCACCTGGCCGAGTAGAGCGCCGCGCCATCGATGCCGGGAGGCGGCGTCGGCGCCGACGCCTGCGCGGTAATCGTGACGCTCGCGCTCGCGGTCACCTTGCCATCGTTGACGGTCAGGGTTGCGACATACGATCCCGCGACGTCGAGCCACGAATCCCGGCTTGCTGGTCGTCGCGCCGGTCAATGCTGCAGCACTCGTCGCCGGCCGCTGCAGGGTCCACGAGAACGTCAGCGCATCACCGTCCGGGTCGCTGCTGGCGCTGCCGTCCAGCGCCACGGCCGCACCGCTCGCGACGGTCTTCGCGGCCCCGGCATTGGCGACAGGCGCACGGTTGCCGGTGCCCGGCGGAGGTGTCACGGGCGGGGGCGTCACCGGGGGCGGTGAAACCGGCGGCGCGACGGCTCCGTCTTCGTCACTCTCGATTTCCGCCTTGGCGGCAGTGAGAAGCGTGCCGTTCCAGGCGCCGCGCACGTCGACCACGAGGCCGCTGGCGCGCGCAAAAAACGTTGCGCTGTCGATGTCCTGCTCGCCGTCCTCGAACTTCGTCGTCGCGGGGATGGTCTCGATGTTGACGCCCGCAATCTTGAACCGCGGCGCCGCCAGCGATTCCGCACGGCCACGCAGCTCGGTCGTGTCCTGCCGGTCTTCGCGCTCGAGACGCGTGGCGATGATCTTGCCGCTGCCCGCCGGGTCGGGATAGCCGCGCACGTCGATCCAGTCGCCCGAGCGCAGGTCGCCGAGCGCGAAGAACTGGTCGTGACTTTCCTTGTCCTCCTTGCGCGTCGCCGCATCCACGACGATGGTGAGGCCGAGCGCCTTCACCGTCCCCGCGACCGTGTCCACGGCCTCGACGCTGGCGGTAAGCCTAACGGACGAACTGCGCTTGAATACGATCTTCGCCGCGACCAGCGTGCCGCCCGCGTCGAGCTTGCCCTCGGCCTCGACTTTGACGTCGAGCTTGAGGTCGGCCGCCGTACCGCCCGTGTAAGTCGTGGCGCCGGTCGTAGTGACCTTCTGGCCTGCGACGTCGAAATCCGTGGCAGAGACGAACCGCGTCACGAGTCCCTTCGACCTCCGACTCGGTGCCGCTCTGCCCGGGAATCCGCCCGTCCTCCTTGTGGACGCGGCTCGCCTTGAGCGTGCCGTCGGCCAGCATCTCGCGGCCCTTGACCTCGACGAAGTCGCCGGCGCGGATTCCTTCCGTGCCGAACCCGTCGAGCGCTGCCGTCGAATAGTCCACGTTCAACGTGCCGACGCGGAAGCGCCTGGCGACCGTGTCGAGCGCGCTCACGAGTCCCTTGGCTTCGACCTCGAGGTCGCCGGCGTCGGCCTTCTCGATGCGAGTGGCCCGGGCCTGGCCATCGGAGCCAGAGAAGCCGTGCACTTCGATGCGATCGCCGACGGCAATGCCCTCGACGGAGCCCTGCCTGATCGCGTCGTCGAACGACGTGTCGTCGTCGATCTTCACGACCTGCCCGGCCACGGTGATCGTCCCGGTGGCCGCGTTCACGGACTGCACCGTGCCCTGCAGCAGCCGGTGCTGCTCGATGAGCTTCGCAGTCGCGCCGCCCTTGTCGTCCACCTGCGCCTCGATGCGCACCACCTGGCCGACGCGCAGCTCGGCCACCGTGCCGGCGCGATCCTCGATGCGTACCTCGGTGCCCGACGTGTCGTAGCGGACGCCGTTGACGATGACGCTGCCGAAGCCGCCGATGGCCCCGGTGACGATCACGGTCTTGGTGGCGCCTGGAGTGGTCGGCGGCGGTGATGCCGGAGGAACCGGCCCGGCCGACGTGTCGCCGCCGCCTCCCCCGCCGCACGCGGCGACCAGCAGCGCCATCGCCGCGGGGAGGAACAATTTGCGTTGAATGGATTTCATCTCATACCTCTGAATACAAATCATTGGAAAGCTCGGGTACTGATCGGTTCGGACACGCAATGCGCCCGCTTTACCCCGGAACTCCGGTCAGTCATCGAGCTCGGCCCGTTCGGCCAGGACGGTGTTGCCGACCAGCGAGCCACGCGCCTTCACTTCGCGGCCGGGAGCGGCTGCGAAGAAGGCGGCGGCCGTGATCGACCCACCGTCTTTGTCTCTGAATTCGGTTCTCGAATCGGTCGTGACGAGGACGCCTGCAACCGTGAAATTGGGGGCGGCGACGGCTGTGGCCGGTCCCTTGACCTCGACGGTGCCGCCCGCGGCACCGCCCGCCGTGTCCTCGCGCTCGAGCAGCGAGGCGACGAACACGCCACCCTCGCGGTAGCCGCGCACTTCCACGGAATCCCCAACCCGCACGTCGGCAAGGCTGAAACGCTGCAGGTCGGCCGAGCTCTTGTCCTCGAAGCGCGTCTGCGCCGTCGTGCGCACGGCCTGGCCGAGCACGGTCAGCGTACTGCCGGCCGCGTTCACGGAGTCCACGCGGCCCGACAGCTCGAGATCGCTCTCGCGGCGGAACTCGATCTTCTGCGCGACGATCCGACCGCTCGCGTCGAAGGCGCCGGTGACCTCGAGCGCCGCGTCGATCGCGATGCTGGCAGCCGGTGCCGCCCTCGTACTGAGTCGAGGCCGTGGTCGTCACGCGCTGCCCGGCCACGTCGAAATCCGCTGCCGACGCGAAGCGCGTGACCAGGCCCTCGAGTTCGGCCTTGTCGCCCGTCGTGCCCGGCAGGCTCGAACTGCGCCGCTCGAGTCGGGTCGCAACCAGCACGCCCGAGCCGTTGAGCGCGCCGTTCGCCTCGACCAGGTCGCCGTTGGCCGGCTGCCCGCTCGTGAAGCCGCTCACCTGCGCCGCCGAGTAATCGACCAGCAACTGATTGACGCTGAGGCGCCGGGCCGCCGTGTCCACCTGGGCCGCGACGCCCTTGACCTCGAAGCCGGCGACGACGCTCTTGCGCTCGATGCGCGTCGCGGCGATCACGCCGCCGGCACTCGCGAGGCCGCTCACCTCGAGTCGGTCCCCGATCCGCAGGCCGTCGATCCCGCGCGGGACGATGGAATCCCCGAACGATGTTGCGGCGCTGACCTGCACCGTCTGGCCGAGCACGACCAGGCGCGATGCCGCCCGGTCGATCGTCTGCAGCGGTCCCTCGACGTCGTCGTCGAAGACAATCTTCTTCGCGACGCCGGTCGTGCCGCTCGCGTCGAGCGTGGCCTCGATCCGGACGACCTGCCCTGCCTTGAGATCGGACTCCGTGCCGGGCTGGTCGTCGATCGTGATGGTCGCGCCGCTCGTCGAGTAGTGCACTCCATTGACGATCACGCTGCCGAAGCCGCTGATCGGCCCCTGCGCGACGGTGATTCCGCCGCGATCGATGCCGGCCGTCGTGCTGCTGCTTCCGCCGCCGCCACCACCGCACCCCGCTGCCAGCAGCGCGGCGAATGTGCCCAGCGCGAGTCCAATGCGGCGTCCGTCGGTCATGGCGTATCTCCGGTCATCTCGTCCTGAATTGCGTAAACGCCGACGCCGAGGCGCACTGTCGCGGCCCCCTCGGTCGTCGCCCCGGCTTCGTGCGAAGCCAGCCAGTCGTCCACCCGCTCGAGCAACCCCTGTGCCTCGCGCTCGACGAACGCGCGGAATGCAGGAAGGTTGCGCGGATCGACGTGGCGACTCTGCGCGCGGCCCTCGAAACGTGACGGATCACGCGGGCCACGCGAAAGGTTGTGCTCGACGGTCGTCGCGATGTCGGCCAGCACGCTCCCGGCCCGCTCCACCGCATGCCCGTCCATCTGTCGCGGCATGTAGTAGCGGCGCAGCACGCGATACGCGCCGCTCTCGAGCCGTTCGATCGATCCCGACTTGACGAGTTCCTTGACCAGCGCAGTCGTGGGGATGTCTCCCGCGTAGCGCTTCAGCAGGACGTCGAAACTCGCCGCGCCCTGCGCAGCGGGCAACACTCGCGGCCGGCCGTCGGGCTCGAGGAAATCGGGATCGAGGTGCCAGCCGGACAGCACGCGGCTCGCGTGATTGAGCGACTCCTCGGCCGATGTGCCGGAGCGGGTGTCACCGCGCTCACGCACCCGCCTCACGTCGCGACGCGAGAGCCCGGTCAGCAGCGCGACGCGCGAGACGTTCGTCGGGCGGCCGCGTATGCCGAAGTCCTCGAAGGCCGTGTCCACGAACGCGTCGCGCGAAAGCTCGGCGAACTCCTTCCAGGTAATGCCCGAGCGCAACAGCCACCGCGCCACCGGCTTGAGCCAGAGTCGGCAGGCAGTCAGGACCGTCTGGGAGGCAGTTATTCGCCATATATGGTACGCTTTGTCTCATATACGGATACGCAAGTGCAAGTCTCGACCCGCACGGACCCGCGCCGGGCCCCATAAAGGCGAACCAGTTCGCAGGCTTGAGACGCAGACCGGGCCCGAGGATTTCCCGGCCTCGCGGCGTCATACACTCCGCTGATCGAACAACCGCGGGTGGAACATGAGCGCAGCTGAAAAGCGCATCGCCGAGCTGCTCGACAGGTGGCTGGCCAGCGTGGAGCTACACGCCCGCTACCTGAAGCTCGACGATGCTGCCTACGCCAGTGCGCAGGACTGGCCGAAGCACCAGCGGCCCACCAAGTGGGTCGTGGAGCTGGCCCGCACGCGCCTGGTCGAGCTGCAGCAGCACCTCGAAGAGCGCCGGCGCAAGGGCGACACGCGCATTCGCGGAATCGCTGGAACTGATGAGCTTCCTCACCACGCTGCTCGGCTCGGAGCACGTGGAGCGATTCATCCCGCAGGCCGTTGCGCAACCCGCGGCCTCCTCCCGCCGCGAGAAGCCTGCCGGGACGGCCGACTCCGGCGTCCACCGCAAGCCCGCCGCCGCGGCGAAAACCGCGACGGCATCGAAGTCCACGGGCGACACGACGACGCGGCAGAAGCTCGCGGTCAGGCAGCGCGCCGCCGCGGCCCCGAAGCCGGGCGACCGGAAGGTCGGCGACAAGATGACCGCGACGGTGATCGCGGATGCCGTGCGCTTCCTGTCGTGGGGACGTGAGTGGCCGCAGCTCGCCGGTTCGGTCGCACGACTCGCGGACCGGCCTTCCGAGGACGAAGTGCGCAGGATCCTGAGCGAGCATCGTGCCGCAATCGAGGCGCGTGCCCGCAGCGCGCCGCCCTGACACGCACGCAATGGACTTGGCGGCCGGCGCTGCGCTGGGGTAACGTCGCGCGCTCGAAATCCCGTTCCGCCCAAGGAGTCACCGGCCCATGCCTTTCCCGCGCGTATCCCGCATCGCCCTGCCGCTCGTCCTCGCCGCTACCGTCCTGTCTGGCGCCGCACTGGCCCAGGGCCAGCCGACCCAGGCCGAGAAGCTGCTCAAGTACCGCAAGGCGCTCTACCAGGCGATCGTCTTCAACGTCGGGCCGCATGGGCGCCATGGCGCAGGACAAGATGCCGTTCAACAGCGCCGACTTCGCGACGCGCGCCAACCGCGTGGCGGAACTGACGCCGATGCTCGCCGAGTCCTACTCCCCCGAAACGCAGGGTGTCGCGAACTCGAAGCTGAAGCCCGAGGCCTGGCAGAACCGCGCCGACTTCGACGCGAAGATGAAAGACCTCGTCGACGCCAGCGCGAAGCTCGCGCAGGTCGCCAAGGGCGGCGACGCGGCAAAGTCAAAGGCAGCGTTCTTCGACATGGCCAACACCTGCAAGGCCTGCCACGACAAGTACAAGGCGGACTGAGTCAGTAGAGCGCGATCAGTCGCCTCGGGCGCCGCACGGATCGCGAGCGCCAGCGCGACGGCGAGCGCGGCGACGATTGCGAGCGCGAGCGCGATGCGCGAGCCCTGGATTGCGTCGCCTGCCGCGACGTCGCGCGCGTCTTTCCTTCCCGTGAGCATCGCCCGCACCAGCGGCCGGCCGACGACGAACACGTACCACGCTATCGCCGCGAGGTGCAGCGCAAGGAGGCCCAGCAGCAGGTTCGAATTCGTCTCGTGCAGGCCGCTGATGCGATTGCTCGTCTCCGGCGAGACCCAGCCATAGAACGGGCCCGCATTCGCGATCTCGTCGTTCGCGAACAGGCCCGTCAGAGCCTGCACCAGCAGCAACGCCAGCATCGCGACGACGCTCAAGGCGCCGAGCGGATTGTGTCCCGGCGTCTCCGGCCGGCCCCTGGCGCGCAGGAACGCCAGCAACGCCGCTGGCCCGCGCAGGAAACTCGCGAACCGGGCGTGCCGCGTGCCGACGAAGCCCCAGACGACGCGGAACGCGACGAGCACCAGCGTCGCGTACCCGAGCCGGCGGTGCCATGCGAACCACTCGATGCCCGCATAGTGCGTGATCCAGGCACCGGCCACCGAGACCACGAGCGCCCAGTGCGTCAGGCGCAACGGGAGGTCCCAGACGAGCCGGCCCGCCCGGCCCTGGTCCTTATCGGCCGTGACGCTCATTGATCTCGAAGAAGTAGCCGTCCGGATCCCAGAAACTGAGCGTCGTCATGCCGACCTCGACGCCGTCGGCGCCGCGCACCACGAACTCGTGCGGCTCGGCATGCACGCGGGCGCCCCATGCCTGCAGCCGCTCGTGCACCGCGCGCACGTCGTCGGTCTGCATCACGAACACCACGTCGCCGATGCCGAGCCGCGTCCGGTCGCCAGCCGGTTCCGGGAGCGGCGGCTCGGTGAACTGCAGCAGCCCGATCATCCCGATCACCGGGTCCTGCGCCTTCATGATGACGAGGCGCGTGCGGTCGCCCTGCTTGCCTGCGGCGAGCCCGCGCCCGCCGAGCACGATCTCGTCGTCGTACCAGACCGAGAGCCCGAGCACGTCGCGATAGAACTGCGTCGAACGCCGCGACGTCGCGGACGATCAGGGTGGTGCGCTTGAGGACGTTGTGCATGCCGGACTCCTTTGCCGCGGATTCTAGCAACGCGGCGCGTGACTCCGCCCGCACCTTCGCATAACGTTGCCGACGCACCGCAGCAGGTCTGCCCGGACTCTCATGCCCGCCATGGACCCCGTCATCCTCTTTTTCGTGCTCGGCGTCGTCGCGGGCCTCGCGCGCGCGGACCTGCGCCTGCCCGGCGCCATCTACGAGTTCGTCTCGACGGTGCTGCTGCTCGCGATCGGCTTGAAGGGCGGAGTCGAACTGGCGCGCGACACGGGCGGCATGCCGCTCACCGAGTTCGCCGTGCTGGTAGCGCTCGGCCTTGCCCTGCCGCTGCCGGTCTTCGCCATTGCGAGGCACGTCGGTCGCCTGTCCCGCGAGGATGCCGCGTCGCTCGCAGCTCACTATGGCTCGGTCAGCGTCGGCACGTTTGCCGTGGTCATCGGATACCTCGCATCGCGCGGCATCGCCTACGAGGCGCGCGCGCCGGTCTGGGTGGTGCTGCTCGAAGTGCCGGCCATCCTCGTCGGCATCCTGCTGGCCCGCGGCGTCTCGGGCGCGGTCGCCTGGGGCAGGCTCGCGCACGAGTTGTTCCTCGGCCGCAGCATCGTGCTGCTGGTCGGTGGGCTCGCGATCGGCTGGGTGAGTGGGCCGGACGGCACCGCGTCGATCCAGCCATTCTTCTTCGGCCTGTTCAAGGGCATCCTGGCGCTGTTCCTGCTCGAGATGGGACTCATCGCCGCGTCGCACCTGCCGACTCTCAGGCGGCACGGTATCTTCATCATCGCGTTCGGCATCGTCATGCCGCTTGCGGCCGCGGTCGTGGGCGCCATGGCGGGACGACTGCTCGGACTGTCACCGGGCGGCATGACCGTGCTCGCGACGCTGGCCGCAAGCGCGTCCTACATCGCGGCACCAGCCGCCATCCGCACCGCCGTGCCGAGGCGAACCCGGCGCTGTCGCTCACGGCATCGCTCGCGGTCACGTTTCCGTTCAACATCATCGTCGGGATCCCGCTCTACGAGCGGCTCGCGATGTACCTGCACGGCTGAAGGTAGCGCACCATGGAGCACATTCAACCGGCGGCTGCTCACGATCGTCACCGAGGCTGTGCTCGAACGCGAGCTGCTGGCGGAGTTCGACGCGCTCGGCGTGCGCGGCTACACGATCACCGACGCGCGGGGCCGCGGCGGCCGGGGCACGCGCAAGTCCGACTGGGCGCAGGAAGGCAACATCCGCGTGGAAATCGTCTGCGAGCCGGCGCTGGCGGAGCGTGTGGCGGCGCTGCTGCGCGACCGCTACTACGACCATTACGCGATGATCCTGTTCATGCAGGACGTCGACGTGCTCAGGCCGGACAAGTTCTGATGCAGCGCCGGACTGCCGCGCCGCCTCGCCGCGATGTTCTACGACGGACTGCTGCTCGTCGCAGTCCTGATGATCGCGACGGCGCTGCTGCTGCCACTGACGGGCGGCGAGGCCATCACGCCGGCGGACCACCCGTGGCTCGAATTCGCCTATCGGCTGGTGATCGTCGGTCTCGTCGTGCTGTTCTTCGGCACGTTCTGGACGCGTCGCGGGCAGACGCTGGGCATGGCGTCCTGGCGGCTGCGCGTCGAACGGGAGGACGGCTCGCTGCTCACCTGGGGCGACACCGTGAAGCGGCTCGCTGCGGCCCTGCTCTCGTGGCTGCCGCTGGGCCTCGGCTATTTCTGGATCCTGTTCGATCGCGACGGCCGCGCCTGGCACGACCGCCTGTCACGGACGCGCGTGGTCCTGCTGCCGAAGCGGGTCAGCGGGCGCGACTCAGCATCACGAGCGTAAGCCCCGCGAGCAGCGCGGTCGGCAGCCAGCCAGTGACCAGCGGCGAGAGGTTCAGCAACTGCCCGCTGTTCTCGAGCGTCTGGCTCACCAGCACGAAGCCGGCGCCGATCAGGATGCCGATGACCGTGCGCGCGCCCTGCCCCGTGTTGCGCATCGGGCCCGAGCGCGAACGGCAGCGCGAGGATCAGCACCAGCAGCAGCGCCACGATGCGCGCGACCCGCGACCAGAACGCCACCTCGAATCGCGTCGAGTCGAGGTCGTTGCGACGCAGGTGGTCGGTGTAGGCGACGAGGTCCCTCAATCCCATCACCTGCGGCTCGACGACCGCGAGACCCAGGAAATCCGGCGTGATCGACGTGCGGATCTCCTCGACCGGCACCGTCCGGACGGTCGTGCCGTCCGGGGAAAAGCGGGTCTCGCTGTAGTTCTCGAGACTCCAGGTGTTCTCGCGGTTCACGCTGGCGGACTCGGCGCGGGCGATGGTCACCAGCCTGCGTTTCGCGTCGAACCGGAACAGCTGCACTCCGCCGAACCGCGACGCCGACGACTGCTGCTCGACGCTCACGACCGTGTCGCCGTCGCGCACCCAGGTACCGCGGTTGCCTGCGAAGCTGAACTCGCTGAACTTGCTGAACACCTTGAGCTGCCGGGCGTATTTTTCCATCGGCGGCGCGACGAACTCGCTCATCGAGACCATCAGCACGGCGAGAAGGATGCCGGCGACGGCGAGCCACCAGCAGAACCGGGCCGTCGTGATTCCCGAGGCGCGCATCACCACGAGCTCGCTGCCACGCGCCAGGTTGCCGAGCGCGAGCAGCGCGCCGATCAGCGCGGCGATTGGCAGCAGCTGGCCGGCGAACGTCGGCAGGCTGAGCAGCACGAACATCATGGCCTGGCTCGCCGTGTAGTTTCCGGTGCCGATGTCGCCCTGCTCGGAGATGAACAGGAACAATGCGCCGAGCGCCAGCAGCACCAGCATCGCGAGCGCCGTGTAGCCGAGCACCGCGCGCAGGATGTAGCGTCCGAGGATCGACACGTCAGCCCTCCGCGACCCGGGTACGCCGCCACAGGCGGCCGGGGCGCTCGTCCCGCCAGATCAGCCAGGCAGCGACCAGCAGCGGCAGCATGTGCACCCACCACATGCCGAACGCGCCGCCCGGGTTGCCCTTTTCCATCCACGCGCGCACGGCCGCCAGCAGGTTCGAGTACAGGAAATAGGCGAGGATGGCGAAGCCGACGCGCGAGAACCGCCCCTGGCGCGGCGCGAGCTTCGCAAGCGGCACGGCGAGCAGCATCAGCACGAGCGCCATCAGCGGCATCGCCGTGCGCCAGGCGAGTTCGGAACGCTCCGCATTGCCCTTTGGCCTTCAGCAGCTACGCTCGTCGGCCGGATCGAGAGCTTCTCGTCCTTGGTCTTCATTTCGGGCAGGCGCACCGGGACCCCGTGCTCCTTGAACTCCACGATGCGCCACTCCGGCGACCCTGGAACGCCCTCGTAACGCCTGCCCGTTGAACAGCACGAAGAGTTGCTCGGAGAGGCCCGCGCCGCGCTGCTGCGCACGCTCGGCGACCGCGAGTTCCACGCGATCACCGTCGCGGCGCTGCACGAACACGCCCTCGAGCTGCCCCGAGGGCAGGACCCGTTCCGCGTAGAAGACCACGTCGCCGCCGGCGAACGTGCGGAAGCGCCCGGGCTCGAGAGCGCCGAACTGCGCCGCCCGCAGCGCGGCGACGCGGATCTGCTGCGCCTTGATGCCGGCCGCCGGCATCACGCGGAAGGACAGCAGCGCCAGGATCCCGACCACGACCGCCGTGAGCAGCAGGATCGGCTGGTAGATGCGTGCCGTGCCGACTCCACACGCCGCCATCGCCGTCATCTCGCTCTCGTGGTAGAGACGGCCGAGCGCGAGAACGATGCCGAGGAAGAGCCCGAGCGGCAGCAGCACCGTCAGCTGCTGCAGCGTCGTGAGGCCGAGCAGGGCCAGCACGACCGAGCCCGGAAAATCGCCCTTGACCGCCTGGCCCAGCACGCGGGCCAGCTGGTTCGACAGCAGGATGACCAGCAGCACGCCGGTGACCGCGATGAAGGCCTGGGTCGTCTCGCGGAGCAGGTAGCGGTCAAGCCGGGTGAGCACAGGTCGCGGCTCCGGACGGGAAAAGGTAGACTCCGGCGTCCGCAGGCGGGAGCGCGGACGTGACTCCGCGACCACCGGCCGCCGGGGCGCGACGTGAGTGTACCGGATGCGTTGCCCGACGGTGGCGTACCAACCAACGAGACAGGAACACAGATGCGTTTATATGCCGTCAGCGGCTCCGCCGCACGCCAGCGCACGGACTGCGCGATCGTCGGATTGTATGAATCGGGCTCCCTCTCCGCCGCCGCGGCGCAGGTCGATGCCGCGCTCGGCGGCAGGCTGACGCGCCTCGTCAAGAGCGGCGACCTGCGTGGCAAGACCGGCGAAACGTCGATGCTGGACGTCGAGACCGGCCCCGTAAGCCGCGTTCTCGTGGTCGGGCTCGGCAAGAAGGACGGCTTCAAGCGCAAGCAGTACAAGAAGGCGCTGCAGGTGGCCGTTGCGGCAGTCGCGAAATCCGGCGCACGCGATGCGGTGAGCTACCTCTCGCAGGAGCCCGTCGGCGACACGGACGCCTATTACCGCGGCCGGCTCGCAGCCGAGGCGGTGGGTCACGCGCTTTACCGAGTGCCTGCCATCCGCAGCTCGCGCAAGCCGCCGGAGCCGGCGCTCAGGAGCTTTGCGGTCGCCGTGGCCGAGCGCGACCAGAAGAAGGACGCCGAGCGCGGGCTCGAGCATGGCAGAGGCATTGCCGCCGGCGCATCGCTCACCCGCGATCTCGCCAACCTGCCGGCGAACGTCTGTACGCCGAGCCACCTCGCCAGGACAGCGCGCGACCTCGCCCGCGAGTACCGCAGCGTCCGCACGCAGGTGGTGGACGAACCAGAGCTCCGCCGCCTCAAGATGGGCTCGTTCCTGTCCGTCACTGCCGGAACCGACGAGCCCGCCAAGCTGATCGTGATGCGCTACCAGGGCGCCGGCAAGCAGGCACCCGTCGTGCTGGTCGGCAAGGGCGTGACCTTCGACAGCGGCGGCATCTCGCTCAAGCAGCCGGTCGGCATGGACGAGATGAAGTTCGACATGACCGGTGCCGCGAGCGTATTCGGCTGCATCAAGGCCGCCGCCGAAATCGGCCTGCCGTTGAACCTCGTCGGGCTCGTGCCCGCCTGCGAGAACATGCCGAGCGGCCGCGCGACCAAGCCGGGCGACATCGTGCGCAGCATGTCCGGCCAGACCATCGAGGTCATCAACACCGACGCCGAGGGCCGCCTGATCCTCTGTGACGCCCTCACCTACGCCCGGCGCTTCAAGCCGGCGGTGGTGGTCGACATCGCGACGCTGACGGGCGCGTGCGTGATCGCTCTCGGCGCCCATCTCTCGGCCGTCATGAGCAACGACGACGAGCTCGCCGCCGAGATCGAGGAAGCGGGTCGCCGGGCCGAGGACCGGGCATGGCACATGCCGATGGCCGAGGAGTACCACGAGCAGCTCAAGAGCAACTTCGCGGACTTCACCAATTCCTGCGGGCGCGATGGCGGCGCGATCACGGCCGCGTGCTTCCTCGCCAAGTTCACCGACGGCATGCGCTGGGCGCACGTCGACATCGCGGGCACGGCCTACCTGACCGGCACGCACAAGGGCAGCACCGGGCGTCCGGTCCCGCTGCTGATGGATTTCCTGCTGAACCGACGCTGAACGTGGCCGGCACCAAGGTCGACTTCTACGTGCTTGCCGCGGCCGACCAGCGCTCGCGGCTCACGACGGTGTGCCGGCTGGTCGAGAAGGCGTACGAACAGGGCCTGCGCGTCGCCGTGCGCACCTCGGCACCGGCGGAGACGGTGGAGATCGACGAACTGATGTGGACGTTCAGCGACCGCAGCTTCGTGCCGCACGGCGTGTGGCCGGCGGACCCGGATTTCGCGGCCGCCACACCGGTCCTGATCTCGAGCGGCGCGCTGCCGGATTCGCACCGCGACGTGCTCGTCAACCTCGGCGCGGACGTGCCGGCGGACTTCGCGACGTTCACGCGCATCTGCGAGGTCGTGGCTGGCGACGAAGATGCGAAGCGCCGGGCGCGCCTGCGGTGGCGAGGCTACAAGGAAGCGGGCCTCGCGCCTGAAAACCACAACCTCTGAGCCTGAGGAGACGGACATGAACCAGCAGATGGACGCGATCCCGGTGCTGACGGACATCGTCGAGGACGATGCCCACGGCCTCGGCGACCGACATCGATCGCACGACGCGGTTCCTGGTCGAACTCGAGGCGCATCTCACCGGAGCGATCCACGAGCGTGCCGACGAACTCGTGCACAACGCCTGCCGCGAAATGGAGGCGCTGCTGCTCGAGCAGGTGTCGGACCGCCTGCGTTCGCAGCTGCCGGCGCTGATCTCCGGCGTCGTCGAAGAGCACTTCCGCGGACCCGACCGCGTCAACTGAAGCGACCGATGGACAAGAGCTACTCGCCGCGCGACATCGAATCCCGCCTGTACGCAACCTGGGAGGACGCCGGCTGGTTCGCGCCGGGCGGCACCGGCGCGCCCTACTGCATCATGATCCCGCCGCCGAACGTGACCGGCACGCTGCACATGGGGCACGCGTTCCAGCACACGCTGATGGACGCGCTCACGCGGCTGCACCGGATGGAGGGCGATCGCACGCTCTGGCAGCCGGGCACCGACCACGCAGGGATCGCCACGCAGATGGTGGTCGAACGCCAGCTGAATGCGCAGGGCCTCTCGCGGCAGGACCTGGGCCGCGAGGCTTTCGTCGAGCGGGTCTGGCAGTGGAAGGCGCAGTCGGGCGACACCATCAGCCGGCAGATGCGCCGCCTCGGCAACTCGGTGGACTGGTCGCGCGATCGCTTCACGATGGACGAGGGGCTTTCGGACGCGGTCGCCGAGGTGTTCGTGCGGCTCTTCGAAGAGGGACTGATCTACCGCGGGCAGCGGCTCGTCAACTGGGATCCGGTGCTGCACACCGCGCTCTCCGACCTCGAGGTCGTCGCCGAGCCCGAGCCGGGGAATCTCTGGCACCTGCGGTATCCGCTCGAGGACGGCAGCGGCCACGTCGTGGTCGCGACGACGCGACCGGAGACCATGCTCGGCGATACCGCGGTCGCCGTGCATCCCGAGGACGAGCGCTATCGTCATCTCATCGGCCGCTCGATCCGCCTGCCGCTGACCGATCGCACGATCCCGATCATCGCCGACGAGTACGTGGACCCCGCCTTCGGCAGCGGCTGCGTGAAGATCACGCCGGCGCACGACTTCAACGACTACGAGATCGGCAAGCGCCACGGCCTGCCGCTGATCAACCTGTTCACGGCCGACGCGGCGCTGAACGACTCTGCGCCGGCCGCCTACCGCGGCCTCGATCGCTTCGAGGCGCGCAAGCGCGTCGTCGCGGACCTCGACGCCGCCGGACTGATCGAGAAGACCGACCCGCACACGCTGCAGGTGCCGCGCGGCGACCGCAGCCAGGCCGTGCTCGAGCCCTGGCTCACGGACCAGTGGTACGTCCGCATCGCACCGCTCGCCGAGCCGGCGATCCGGGCGGTCGAGGACGGCAGCATCCGTTTCGTGCCGGACAACTGGTCGAAGACGTATTTCCAGTGGATGCGCAACATCCAGGACTGGTGCATCAGCCGCCAGCTCTGGTGGGGCCACCGGATTCCGGCCTGGTACGACGAGTCCGGCAACGTCTACGTCGCCCGCAGCGAGGCGGACGCGCTTGCGCAGGCGCGGACCAGGCACGGCAGCGGAGACTGCGCTGCGGCGCGACTCGGACGTGCTCGACACCTGGTTCAGCTCGGCGCTCTGGCCGTTCTCGACGCTCGGCTGGCCCGCCAGCACGCCCGAGCTCAAGGCGTTCTACCCGACGTCCGTGCTCGTGACCGGTTTCGACATCATCTTCTTCTGGGTCGCCCGGATGATCATGATGGGCCTCAAGTTCACCGGCGAGGTGCCGTTCCGCGAGGTCTACATCACCGGGCTCATCCGCGACGAGCACGGCAACAAGATGTCGAAGTCCAAGGGCAACATCATCGACCCGCTGGACCTGATCGACGGCATCGAACTCGACGCGCTGGTGGCCAAGCGCACGACGGGACTGATGCAGCCGCAGATGAAGACGGCCATCGAGAAGGCGACACGCAAGCAGTTTCCGCAAGGCATTCCGTCCTACGGCACGGACGCATTGCGCTTCACGTTCGCCGCGCTCGCGACCATGGGCCGCGACATCCGCTTCGACCTCGGCCGCATCGAGGGCTACCGCAACTTCTGCAACAAGCTGTGGAACGCCTCGCGTTACGTGCTCATGAACACCGAGGAGGTCGCGGCCGACCTGCACGGCGACTGCACGTACACCGTCGCCGACCGCTGGATCCGCGGACGGCTTGGCGTTGCCGTCGCCTCGGTGCGCGAGAACTTCGCCGCCTATCGTTTCGACCTCGCGGCGCAGGCGATGTACGAATTCGTCTGGTATGAATTCTGCGACTGGTACCTGGAGCTCTCGAAGCCGGTGCTGCAGGCAAAGGACGCTCCGGAGACGCTGCAGCGCGGTACGCGCCGCACGCTGCTCGAGGTGCTCGAGGCATCGCTCCGGCTGCTGCATCCGCTGATGCCGTTCATTACCGAGGAGATCTGGCAGCGCGTCGGTCCGCTCGCAGGGCGCAAGGGACCGACGATCATGCTGCAGCCCTACCCCGCCGCCACCGACTTCGCCGAGGATGCGGAAGCCGCGCGACAGGTGGAGCTGCTGCAGGCCGTGGTGCTCGGGATCCGTCAGATCCGCGGCGAACTGGACGTGCCGCACTCGCGCGCGACGCCCGTCTACGTCCGAACGGACCGGCCGGGAGACGCCGCTGCGGTCGCGGCGCTCGGCGACACCATCGCGCGCGTCGGCAACCTGGAGTCGGTGACCGTCGTGGCCTCGGAGGCCGAACTGCCTCCGTGCGCCATTGCCATCGTCTCCGGCCGCACGATCCTCGCGCCGTTCGCGCGGCTCATCGACGACGTGTCCTCGGAGATCGCCCGCCTCGAGAAGCGGCACGCGCGCGCAGCACAGGATCGCGACAAGTGCGTGGCGAAGCTCGCGAACGAGAACTTCGTGGCCAACGCGCCGCCCGAGGTCGTGACCAAGGAGCGCGAGCGGATCGCGGAATTCGAGCGACAGCTGTCGCAGCTGGCGGAGCAGATGCGGCGTCTCGAGGCGGTCAGTGCCGCCGGGGCCGGGGCATGAGCACGAACTCGCACGGTACCGCGCGCTCCGCTCGACCCGGCCGGCGTCGAGCGCGTGGAAGCCGCCGTCACGGCGCTCGGCAGCATCATCCTCGGCAAGGAGCGTGAGCTGCGACTGAGCCTTGCGTGCCTGCTGGCGCGCGGCCACCTTCTCATCGAAGACATCCCGGGCGTCGGCAAGACCACGCTCGCGCATGCGCTCGCCCGCTCCCTCGGCCTGACCTACCAGCGGATCCAGTTCACGAGCGACCTGCTCCCGGCCGACGTCACCGGAGTCTCGGTATTCGATGCCGAGACCGGCCAGTTCCGCTTCCACCGCGGGCCCGTCTTCTCGCAGCTCGTCCTCGCCGACGAGGTGAACCGTGCGACGCCCAAGGCGCAGAGCGCGCTGCTCGAGGCGATGGAAGAGCACCAGGTCACCGCGGACGGCCAGACCTACCCGATGAGCGAGCCGTTCTTCGTCATCGCGACGCAGAACCCTCTGTACCAGATCGGGACGTTTCCGCTGCCGGAGTCGCAGCTCGACCGGTTCCTGATGCGTATCGAGCTCGGCTATCCGGCGCCGTCGCTCGAGCGGCAGCTGCTGCTCGGCCGCGACCGGCGCGACCTCCTCGTGTCGCTCGCCCCGGCACTCACGCCGCAGCAACTGCTGAGGCTGCAGGGCGACGTGCCGCGGGTGCACGCCTCCGACGCGCTGCTCGACTACGTGCAGGCGATTGCGCTCTATACGCGCCAGGCGAGCGAGTTCGAGGCCGGACTGTCACCGCGCGCCGTCATCGGGTTGCTGCGCGCCGCGCAGGCCTGGGCGCTGATGCACGCGCATCCCGGCGTGCTGCCAGAGGACGTCCAGGCAGTGCTGCCTTCGGTCGCCGGCCACCGGCTCGCGCCGCGCGAGTCGTCGCGCTTCCGCGATGCGGGACAGGTCGGCCAGTTCGTCCTCGAGACGGTGCCGGTTCCCTAGAGCCCGGATGCGCAGCCTGATTCGACGCGTGCGTGCGGCATTCGACCAGCGCATGCAGGCGTGGCTCAGGCGCCGCCAGGGCGTCGACCGGGACCCCGTGCTGCTGCACCGGCGTCGCATCTACATCCTGCCGACGCGCCTCGGCATCGCGTACGCCGCGATGGTGTTCGCGATGGTGCTCGGCGGCCTCAACTACAACAACAACCTCGGGCTCGGCCTTGCGTTCCTGCTCGTGAGCCTCGGCCTCGTCGCGATGCATCATTGCCACGGGACGCTGTCGGGGCTGGTGCTGCGATTGCTCGCGACCGATTCCGCATTCGCCGGGCAGGACGTGCGATTCAGGTTGCTGCTCGAGAACACGGTCTCGCGCACCGCGGCCGAGCATCGAGGTCGCGCTCGAATCCGCGGCCTCGCGCCCGGTGGACGTACCGGCCTGCGGCTCGGCGCCCGCCGAGATATCGGTACCCGCGGTCCGCCGCGGGCGCGTCACGCTGGACCGCTTCGTGCTGGCGACCCGGCATCCGCTCGGCCTGTTCCGGGCCTGGGCGGTCGTGCACCCGGCGTACTTCGCGATTGCGTGGCCGCGTCCGGCTGAACCGGGGCTTGCTCCGCCCGGCGTCGAGACGGACACCGGCGGCGCGCAGGACCACGCGCGCGGCGATGAGGACTTCGCGGGCCTGAAGCCCTACCAGGCCGGCGATTCGCTGCGTCGCATCGCGTGGAAGGCTTATGCGCGCGGGCGTGGACTGCACACGAAGCAGTACGCCGGCACCGACGTCGTCTCGCACGTCTTCGACTGGGACAGCCTCGCGGGCCTCGGTGTCGAGGAGCGCCTCGCACGGCTGTGCCGCTGGGTGCTGGATGCCCACGAGCATGGCGAGGCGTTCGGCCTGCGACTTCCGGGCACGGTCATCGAGGCGAACATCGGCAGGGCCCATTACGAACGATGCCTCACGACACTCGCGCTGTTCGACCACGGTGGCGCCAGTGAGTAACGGGCAACCGGCCGCGCTCAGGGGACTCGACGGCGTGCTCGTCGCGCTCGCGGTCGCAGTGGCCGCGCATGTCACGAGCCTGCCGGCGTGGATCACGCTGCTGCTGGTGGCGACCGGCGCCTGGCGCTGGACTGCCCACCGGCGCGGCTGGCCCCTGCCGCCCAGGTGGATGCGAGCGACCGCCGCCGTCGCGGCGACCGTCGCCGTGCTCGCCTCCTATCGCACGCTCAACGGAATCGAGGCCGGCACTTCGTTCCTGGTGCTGATGGCGGGCGTGAAGCTGCTCGAGACCCGCAACTCGCGCGACCTCACCGTCGTCGTGTTCATCTGCTATTTCCTGCTGTATGCGGCACTGCTGCGCGACCAGCAACTGCGGCAGCTGCCGTGGCTGCTCGCCGGCGTGCTGGTCGCAACCGGCGCGCTGATGCGCGTCCATGCGGGCACCGCGGGCGATTCGCTGCGCGAAGTGCTGCGACGCACCGCCGTGCTGATGCTGCAGGCCGCACCGCTGGCGCTGGCACTGTTCCTGCTTTTCCCCCGCCTGCCGGGACCGTTCTGGGGGATCGCGGTGGGCGACTCGGCGCGCACCGGCCTCAACGACGAGATGACGCCAGGCGACATCTCGGACCTGAGCGTGTCGGGCGAGCCGGCGTTCCGGGTGCGGTTCCTCGGCCCGGTACCGCCGCCGGCGCAACGCTACTGGCGCGGCCCGGTGCTGCACGAATTCGACGGCCGCAGCTGGCGGCGAACCCGCGGCCAGGCGTTTCCGCAGCAGCAGGTCGTGGCCGCCGGTGAGCCGGTGGAGTACCAGGTCACGCTCGAACCGCACGACCGCAACTGGATCCTGGCACTCGATCTCGCCACGCAATGGCCGGAGCGCGAAGCGTACCGTTCGTTCGACTTCCAGCTGCTCGCGCCGCGGCCGCTCACGGAACTGACGACCTATCGCTTGAGCTCGCACACGCAGTATCGCGCCGGGCTCACGCTGCCCGAGTCCGTGCGGCGCAAGGGCCTGCAGCTGCCGCAGGAGGGGAATCCGCGCGCGATGGCGCTGGGGCGGGAGCTCGCGGCGCGACACTCACGGGACCCGCAGGCGATCGCCGACGCGATGCTGCGCACTTTCCGCGAGCAGCCGTTCGTCTACACCCTCGATCCGCCGAAGCTCGCCGACGACGCCGTGGACGAGTTCCTGTTCGACACGCGCAGGGGCTTCTGCGAGCACTACGCCTCCGCGTTCACGTTCGTGATGCGCGCAGCAGGTGTTCCCGCGCGGGTCGTCCTCGGCTACCAGGGCGGCGAGTTGAACCCGATCGGCGGCTACATGCTGGTGCGCCAGTCCGACGCGCACGCGTGGTCCGAGATCTGGATGGAAGAGCGCGGCTGGGTGCGCATGGACCCGACGGCGGCCGTGGCGCCAGAGCGCATCGAGCGCGGCCTGATCGGCTCCGTCGGCGCCAACGAGCCAGTGCCCGGTCGCCTGCGACAGCAAAGCGAGGTCTGGTTCCAGGTGTCGCTCGCCTGGGACGCGGCCAACGATTTCTGGAACGAGCGGATCGTGCGCTTCAGCGCCGCCGGCCAGATGGAACTGCTCGAGCGCCTGGGTGTCGACGATCCCGACTGGCGCGCGCTCGGACTCGCGATGACGGCGAGCCTCGCGGCGTTCTTCGTCGCGCTGTCCGTCTACCTCGCCTGGAAGTCCCGCG
>CAVTDU010000019.1:0-175064 GCA_963733565.1 uncultured Gammaproteobacteria bacterium | reverse complement strand
TGATTGAATCCGCGACGATCTCGATCCAGTGCCGGACCGGAACCGGGCTTTCCGCGCGCAGGTGCTCGAGGCAGCCGATGTTCGCCGTCGCGATCACCTCGGGGCCGCTTCCGGTCAGTGCCGCGATCTTGCGCCTGCGCAATTCGCCCGACAACGCGGGCTGCAGGATCGAGTAGGTCCCGGCGGAGCCGCAGCAGAGCGTGGCCTCGCTCGTCGGCGCGAGCGTGCATCCGGCAGCCTCGAGCAGCGCTTCGACCCGGCCGGCGACGCGTTGCCCGTGCTGGAGTGTGCACGGCGACTGCCAGGCGACGCGCGGTCCGCAACCGGCCTTGCCGCCGGCGCGGCGCAGGTCATCGGGTTCCACGATCTCCGCGAGGTCGCGAGTCGCCGCGCTCACGCGCTCCGCCCGCGCCGCATACACGCCATCGCCGGCCAGCAGCCGGACGTAGTCCTTCACCATCAGCCCGCAGGCGCTGGCCGAGCTCACGATCGTCTCGGCGCCCGCGTCGAGCGCCGCGCAACACGCATCGACGTTGGCTCGTGCCTGCTCGAGCGCGCGGTCCGTAGCCCCAAGGTGGTGCGCGAGCGCGCCGCAGCATCGTTCGCCGCGAACCCGCTCGACGGCGATTCCCACGTGATCGAGTACCCGGGCAGCGGCTGAGTTGATGCCGGGCGCGAGCCCGGGCTGGACGCAACCCTCCAGCAGGACGACGTCGCCGCGCATGTCCGCCCGCCAGCAAGACCGGGCTGTGCGACGGTCGAGTCGGAATGCGGGCGCGCACTCCGGCGGGCAGCAGGCCGCGCACCGCCTGTCCTGCCCGCAGCATCACGCTGAACAGACGTGGCCTGGACAACAAATCGACGAGACCGCTGCGCAGCGTGCGTTCTGGCAGCGACCGCGGCACGCGCTCGTCCACGAGTTCGCGTCCCAGGTCGATCAGCCGCCCGTACTCGACGCCGGACGGGCAGGCTCGCTCGCAAGCGCGGCAGGTGAGGCACCGGTCGAGGTGGTGGCGGGTGGTTTCGCTGGCAGGCCCGCCCTCGACGAGCTGCTTGATCAGGTAGATGCGTCCGCGCGGACTGTCGAGCTCGTTGCCCGTCACGCGATAGGTGGGGCAGGCCGGCAGGCAGAACCCGCAATGGACGCAGTTGCGGAGCAGCGCCTGCGCTTCGTCGCCGCGTGCGGTTCCTTCGAGTTCGCCGGCGGGGCGGGCGTGCATGGCTACAGGTCCGCGTACAGCCGGCCGGGATTGAGGATGCCCGCCGGATCGAAGACCCGCTTGAGGTCGCGGTGCAGGCGCATGACCGGTGGTGCGAGCGGTGCGAACGCATCGGCATCGTCCGGCCGATGCCGGAAGAACGTCGCGTGCCCGCCAGCTGCCGCGGCCGCCGCGAAGAGCGGCGTGTCGGGCGCGCAACGGTACCAGCGCTGCAGGCCATTCCATTCCATCAGCGGCCCGCCATCGAGAGGCAGAGGCGGAGCGAGTGACGGCACGGTGCAGCGCCACAGTGGCAGCGCGCCGGCGAAGAACGGGTGCGTCTGTTCGCGCAGGCTGGTCCAGAACGCGTCCGCGTCCGGGACCGCCTCGCCGCCCACGCGCCGCTCGACCGACTCGAGCGTTGCGTCACAGCCCTCGAAACGCAGGTAGAGCCGCCCGCCCACCCAGCTGCCGGCCGAAAGCGGCAGGGCACTGCGGCCAAGTGCTGCGAATCGATCGAGTGCCCCGGCCTGGTCGACCTCGAGCGCGAGCGTTCGCTCGGCGGCTGGCCGCGGCAGCACCTTGAGCGACACGTCGAGCAGCACGCCGAGGATGCCGAGCGAGCCGGCCATGAGCCGCGCGACGTCGTAGCCGGCGACGTTCTTCATGACCTCGCCGCCGAATCGCAGCACCCGTCCGTCGCCGGTCAGCACGCGCGCGCCGAGCACGTAGTCGCGCAGTGCTCCGGCCCATGCACGTGCCGGGCCGGCGAGCCCGCAGGCGACAGCGCCGCCGATCGTCGCCCCGGCACCGAAATGCGGAGGCTCGAACGGCAACCGCTGCCCCTTGCTCGCAAGCTGCGCCTCGACCTCTGCGAGTGGCGTACCGCCACGCGCGGTCAGCACGAGCTCGGCCGGGTCATGACTGACGATGCCGCTGTGTCCGCGAGTCTCCAGCGGTACGCCGGTGACGGAGCGACCGTAGAACCGCTTGGTGTCCCCGCCCACGATCCTGAGCGGCGTGCCGCGTGCCGTTGCCTCGCGGACCTGGGCGACCAGTGCTTCGGTGGAATCGCGGTCCATCGTCGGTCAGAAGCGTGGCAGGTGGGAGAACGGCAGCTTGCCGCCGTGCACGCGCATCGCACCGTAGTCGGCGCAGCGCGCCAGCGTCGGCACGGCCTTGCCGGGATTCAGCCGACCGGTCGGGTCGAAGACACGCTTGATGGCGTGAAAGGCCTCGAGTTCCGCCGGACCGAACTGCGAGCACATCGGACCCAGCTTCTCGACGCCGACACCGTGCTCGCCGGTGACCGTGCCGCCGACCGCGACGCACAGTTCCAGTATCTCCGCGCCGAGCCGTTCGGCACGCTCGAGCTCGTCCGCCCGGCCAGCGTCGAAGAGGATCAGCGGGTGCAGGTTGCCGTCGCCCGCGTGGAACACGTTGGCGACGGGCAGCCCGGCCTCGCGCGACATCGCGGCGATGCGCTCGAGCACGCTCGCAAGGTGGCGGCGCGGGATCGTGCCGTCCATGCAGTAGTAGTCCGGCGCGAGCCGGCCGACCGCCGGAAAGGCGGACTTGCGACCCGACCACATCCTCGCTCGTTCCGCCGCGTCCGTGGCGACCCGCACGCTCGTGGCCCCGCAGTCGCGCAGGATCGATTCGGCCTCGCGCAGCTGGTGCGCGACGTCGTGCTCGAGGCCGTCGAGCTCGCAGAGGAGGAGGGCGGTCGCGTCCAGCGGATAGCCGCAGCGCGCGAACGCCTCGGCTGCGCGCAGCGCAGGCCCGTCCATCATCTCGAGACCGGCCGGGACGATGCCCGCGGCAACGATGCGACCCACGGCGCCGGCACAGCGCGACACGTCGTCGAAGCCGGCCATCAGCAGCTCGACGCGTTCGGGCAGCGGCACGAGCCGGACCGTCACCTCGACGACGACGCCCAGCATGCCTTCGGAACCGGTCACGAGCGGCAGCAGCGACAGGCCCGGCGCCTCGCCGAGCGCCGAACCGATCGTGACGATCTCGCCGTCGCAGGTCGCGAGACGTACCTCGAGCAGGTTGTGGACGGTGAGACCGTACTTCAGGCAGTGCACGCCGCCGGAGTTCTCCGCCACGTTGCCGCCGATGGTGCAGGCGACCTGCGACGAGGGGTCGGGCGCGTAGAAGAGTCCGTGCGGCCTGGCCGCCTCGGAGATTGCGAGGTTGGTCACGCCCGGCTGGACGCGAGCGAGACGCCGCTCCGGATCGACTTCCAGGATCCGGTCGAGCTTCGAGAGCACGAGGAGCAGTCCGCCTTCCACCGGCAGCGCTCCGCCGGAGAGCCCGGTGCCGGCGCCGCGGGCGACGACCGGCGTTCCGTGTGCCGCCGCGATCCGCAGCACGGACTGGACCTCGGCCGTGCTGCCGGGCAGCACGACCAGGTCGGGTGTGCGCCTGTGTGCGGTGAGCGCATCGCACTCGAAGGCGACGCAGGACTCGGCCGCGGTGAGGACGGAGTCGGAGCCGAGCGCTTCGCGCAGTGCGCGAAGCAGTGCGGGGTCAGTTGCCACGCCTCAACGTTACGACGCCGGAGGCACTTCCGACCAGTAGTACATCCGCCGGGCGGTGGGCGAAGAGTCCGACCGTGACCACGCCGGTGATCTGGTTCACTTCGGTTTCGAACGCCGCCGGGTCCTCGATCGTGAGCCCGCGAACGTCCAGGATCTGGTTGCCGTTGTCCGTGACGAACCCTTCGCGAAGCACGGGCTGGCCGCCGAGGCTGGCAAGCCGCCGGGCAACGTAGGACCGGGCCATCGGGATCACCTCGACCGGCAGCGGGAAGCGTCCGAGCCGGTCCACCACCTTCTGCTCGTCGACGATGCAGACGAACTGCCGGGAGCAGGCCGCGACGATCTTCTCGCGGGTGAGGGCGCCGCCGCCGCCCTTGATGAGCGCGAGCGCCCGGGTCGCCTCGTCGGCGCCGTCCACATACACGCCGATTTCGCCGGTGGCGTTGAGATCCAGGACCTCGATGCCGAGTCTTGCGCAGGCGCTGGGTGCTCGCCTCGCTGCTCGAGACGGCTCCGGCTATCCGGTGTCGCAGCGCAGCGAGCGCCTCGATGAAGAAATTCACGGTGGAGCCGGTCCCGACTCCGATGACCGAGCCGTCCTGCACGTAGGCGAGGGCCGCTTCGGCGGCGCGCTGCTTCTTTTCGTCCTGGTTCATCGTCGTGTTCATCGCAGACGGTACCCCCTGAAACAACTGTGCCCGCTTTCGCGGGCACAGTCGTCAAGCTTCAGGCGAGAAGCTACTTCTTCTTGGCCGGGGCCTTCTTTGCCTTAGCCTTCGTCTTCGCCTTTGCCTTAGCCTTCTTCTTTGCTGCCATTGTCATAGTCTCCATGTCGGGTTAGTCCGGGCGCAGTATTTACAGAAATCAAAACCCGATTGCAAGAGGCACGTCACGAATTCTTCTTGCGCCTGTCAGACGATCGTGCTGCACGTGGCGCGCGACGACGACGCGCGATGTTGCGTTGGTGCTGTGATTGCAGGTGTTCGCTCACTTGAGCGCAGTGATGAAACGCCACTCGTCACGCGTCACGGGCGTCACCGACAACCGGTTGCCGCGACGCAGGATCAGCATGTCCGAGAGCGCTCCGTGCGCATGTTTGCGCAACGTTTCGAGCGTGATCGGCGGGTCGATCCGCCGCTCGAGATGCACGTCGACGGCATACCAGCGCGGGTTCTCCGGGTCGCTCTTCGGATCGTAGTAACGGTGCTTCGGATCGAGCGCACCGGGCTCCACGTAGCCGGCGCGCGCCACGCTGACGATGCCGTAGATGCCCGGCACGTCGCAGCTCGAGTGGTAGAAGAATCCCTGGTCGCCCTTGCGCACCGTGTCGCGCAGGAAGTTGCGGACCTGGTAGTTGCGGACTCCGTCCCACGCGGTCGTGGCGTTGCGGGCGCGTGCCAGGTCGTCCACGCCGAAGGTGTCGGGCTCGGACTTGAAGAGCCAGTAGTTCATCGGACTGCTCCGGGGTGCCGAGTGCGTACGCTGCCGGTCCGGCACGATGATGCCGCGCTCGGTCACGACGACGTCGAGCGGGATGTCCCAGGCGGACGGGACGATGGACTCGACTTGCTGGCAGGCGAAGGCGAGACCGACGAGCCGTGGCCGCCGCCAGCGGCGCGATCCGTCGCGCAGGTGGCGCAGCGCACGATCGTAGTAGCCGGCGCCCATGCCGAGGCGATTGCCGTGCCGGTCGAATCCGACGACCGGCATCAGCACCGCGTCGAGACGGAATGAACTGATGCACGCCGACAGGCTCGCCATCGGCTCGGCGATGCCGAACGCGCCCGGGTTGGAGCGCAGGCGTGCGCCGGGCGGCAGCGGCACGAATCCCATCGTGCCTCGTCGCCGGCTGGTGATCCGCGGGGCGTAGAGCAGGCATCCCGCCCGCCAGCCCGCCTCGATCGTCGTCCGGAGATTCACTTCGCCCGGCATGGCGAGGTACACCGCGACCCGGTGGCCGCGGCGCAACAGTTTCAGGTGGCGCAGCGCGTTGCCGATGGCGCGCTCCGCCTTCTGCCGCTCGTCGCGCGGGAGCGAGCGCCGCAACGCCCGCAGGCTGCGACGCAAGGCGCGGATTTCAGGAGTTGGCTGCGCCATGCATCGCGCCGAGGGGCTCGGTATGGAGGATGGCGCCACCCGCCTGTGCCGTCACGGACCATTGCTCTCGACATGGAGCAATAGGCGGGGAAGACCACGGCACCTCAGGCTTTCCACTCGAGGTGGACTTGCACAACGGTGCCGGACGGCCGACTCCCCTGGGCGTAATGACTTACGGTCGAGAGGTAACCCGGACCGTGTCGAACACCGCAGGCAGCGCCAAATCGTCGAGGAGCGGGACCGTCCCGCCCCTCATAGTTCCAGTTGCTGGCCGCGCTCGAGCGCAGCCTCGACCCGCTCGCGCAGCGTCCGGATGCGCGCTCCGACGTCGCCGTCGAGCGTGCTGCCGTGGCGGCGCAGCTTGATCAGTTCGTTCGCCAGGTTGAGCGCCGAGATCACCGCGATGCGGTCGAGCCCGACGACCTTGCCGGCGTCACGCACCTCGCGCATCTTCGCGTCGAGGTATTCCGCGGAGTCGAGCAGGTCGGCCCGCTCCTCGGAGGGACAGGCCACCTGGTACTCGCGGTCGAGGAGCCGGACGCTGATCCGTGAGACGCGGTCGTCGCTCATGTACCCTGCTCCATGGCCTTCAGGCGCCCGATCATGGCCTCGACGCGCGCCCGCACCTGCTCGTTCTTCTGCAGCAGGTTGGCGCGCTCCGACATGAGCGTGTCCTGGCGCTGGCGCAGCGCCCGGTTCTCTTCCTTCACCTGCCCGATCGTGGCGACGAGCTCGTCCACCCGGCGTTCCAGCCGGCGAAGCTCTGCATCCACGGCGGACCTTGCAGCAGTCTCTGTCATGCGCCGAACTATAGAGCCGCATCCCAGGGGAATCAATTGAACCGGCGACGATCGCGCGCGCGATGTTACGATAACCACGATGAGTGAATCGGTCGCTTTCCACGACGTGGCCCGGGCGCTTGCGGAAGCGGGTTCGACCGTCCTGGCGGCCGAGGCTCACGGATATCTGTGCGGCGCGCTCTGCGTGCGCCGTGACTTCGGCCTCGCCGAGTGGCTGGACGAGATCCTGCCCGACGGCTCGACGGCCGACCATGGCCGGTTCGAGTCGCTGCGCGAGGCGAGCGGCGCGACGCTCGCCGGTACCGAGATGGAGTTCCAGCCACTGCTGCCGGACGACGAGGAGCCGCTGGCGGTGCGCGGCGAGGCGCTCGGTGCATGGTGCCAGGGTTTCCTCTACGGCTTCGGTGCGGCGGGCACGGCCAACCGTTCCGGGTTGCCGGAAAGCGTGTCCGAATTTCTCGCCGACCTGGCCCGGATCTCGCAGGTGGGCGACGTCGGTTCCGGGACCGACGAAGTCGAGGAAGCAGCCTACGCGGAGCTGGTCGAGTTCCTGCGCGTGGGCGTACAGCTCGTTTACGATGAACTCGCAGCGCTTCGCGCAGGCCAGCCCGCCACGCGCACCGACCACTGACAGGACCATGATCGTACGCAAAGACGAATTCGCGCGCCGCCGCCGCCAGCTGATGCGCATGATCGGCAAGGGTGGCATCGCCATCCTGCCGGCGGCCACCGAGAAGCAGCGCAACAGCGATGTGCACTACCACTACCGCCCCGACAGCGACTTCCACTACCTGACGGGCTTCGACGAGCCCGAGGCCGTCGCAGTGCTCGTACCCGGACGTGCGCAGGCGGAATACATCCTGTTCGTGCGCGATCGCGACCCGACCCGCGAGACCTGGGACGGCACGCGCGCCGGCCCGGACGGAGCGACGCGCGATTACGGCGCCGACGACGCCTTCCCGATCGGCGACATCGACGACATCCTGCCGGGCCTCATCGAGCAGTGCTCGCGCGTCTATCACACGATGGGCGTCCATCCGGAGTTCGACCAGCACGTGATCGGCTGGGTGAACACGCTGCGCGGCCAGGCCAAGCTCGGCATGCACACGCCGCAGGATTTCGTCGCGCTCGACCACCTGCTGCACGACATGCGGCTCTACAAGAGCCGGACCGAGCTGGCGGTGATGCGCCGCGCGGCCCAGATCTCGGTTGCGGCGCACATCCGCGCGATGAAGACGACCCGGCCCGGCGTGCACGAGTACGAGGTGATGGCGGAGCTGCTGCACGAATTCCACCGCAACGACGCCGACATCGCCTATCACCCGATCGTGGGCGGCGGCGCCAACGCCTGCACGCTGCACTATCACGCGAACGACGCGCAGCTGCAGGATGGCGACCTGCTGCTGATCGACGCGGGCTGCGAGTACCGCTACTACGCCTCGGACATCACGCGGACGTTCCCGGTGAATGGCCGCTTCACGGACGAGCAGCGGGCGATCTACGAGATCGTGCTCGACGCGCAGCAGGCGGCGTTCGAGCGCATCCGCCCGGGCAACCACTGGAACGAGCCCCACGACGCGGCCGTGCGCGCCATCACGCAGGGACTCGTCCGGGTCGGGCTGCTGAAGGGCCGGGTGCCCACGCTGATCAAGCAAGAGGCCTACAAGAAGTTCTACATGCACCGCACCGGCCACTGGCTCGGCATGGACGTGCATGACGTCGGCGACTACAAGGTCGGCGACGAGTGGCGGGTCTTCGAGCCCGGCATGGTGCTCACGGTCGAGCCCGGCATCTACATCCCCTCCGGCACGCGAGGTGTGCCGCGTCGCTGGTGGAACATAGGCGTGCGCATCGAGGACGACGTGGCGGTCACCGCCGACGGCTACGAGATCCTCACCGACGGGCTGCCACGAACGCCTGCCGAGATCGAGCGCGTGATGCGCTCGTGAGGCCGGATCGCGCCGGCTCATGACAGAGACCCTGAAACCGCGGGAGTTCGACGTCGCCATTGCCGGCGGCGGGCTGGTCGGCGCGTCGCTCGCGCTGGCACTCGCGCCGCTCGGGCTCAGGGTCGCACTCGTCGAGGCGGTGGCGCCCGGCTCCGTGGAGCACCCGAGTTTCGACGAGCGCACGACGGCACTGGCCAACGGCACCGTGCGGGTCTTCCGCAGCCTCGACGTCTGGCGCCACATGCAGCGCGAGGCGACCGCGATCCGCCGCATCCACGTCTCCGAGCAGGGCCGCTTCGGCGTCGCACGGATCGACGCAGCCGAGCAGGGGCTGGACGCCCTCGGCTACGTGTTGCCCAACCGCGTGATCGGCGCGGCCCTCTGGGAGGGGTTGCGTCGCGTGTCCGGTGTCGAGACGTTTGCACCGGCGAGGGTCACCGGCACCGGGCTGGCGAACGATCGGCGCACGCTCGGCATCGAGCGCGGTGGGGAGACTTTCGAGATCGAGGCCAGGCTGGTCGTGGCCGCGGACGGTGCGCGTTCCATCATCCGCGAGCAGGCGGGCGTGGCGGCCGAGCACTGGGAGTACGGCCAGACTGCGATCATCGCCACGCTCACGACGCAGCGTTTCCACGACCACGTGGCCTACGAGCGTTTCACTCCGGATGGCCCGATCGCCGTACTGCCGCTCGCGGACGGTCGGTGCGGCATCGTGTGGATGCGGCGTCCCGAGGAAGCTGCGCGACTCCTCGCGCTGCCCGACGAGGAGTTCCTCGTCGAACTGCAGGCCGCCTTCGGCTTCCGCCTCGGCAGGCTGCTGCGCGTCGGCACCCGGTATTCCTATCCGCTCGCGCTGTCGCGCTCGGAGCGTCACGTGGCGCCGCGGCTCGCCATCGTCGGCAATGCCGCACAGTCGCTGCATCCCATCGCCGGACAGGGCTTCAATCTCGGGCTGCGCGACGCGGCGAGCCTCGCGGAAGTGATCGCGGACGCGCTGGCGGCCGGCCGGACCGACGTCGGCGACGAGGCCACGCTGCGCGCCTACGCCAGCTGGCGTGACCAGGACCGCGAGCGCATCGTCGCCTTCACGGACGGGCTCGTGCGCCTGTTCGGATCGCCGCTCGGCCCGTTGCGGGGCCTGCGCAGCATGGGCCTGCTGGCATTCGACGCCTTCCCGCCCGCCAAGGCTGCGATGGCACGCCTGAGCGTCGGCGCCGCGGGTCGCGTTCCGCGCCTCGCGCGCGGCGTGCCGCTCGCCGGGATCGAACGATGACGAGCGCCCGCCGGCACGACTTCGACGTGGTGATCATCGGCGGCGGCATGGTCGGCCTGTGCGCCGCCGCACTGTTCGCACGCGACGAGCGGCTCGCGGGCTGGCGCATTGCGGTCGTCGAGTCCGCCACGTCCCGCCCGCCGGATCCGGCGTCGCTGGACCTGCGGGTCTCGGCGCTCTCCCGAGCGTCGGAGCGCATCCTGCTGGCCGCCGGTGCCTGGCCGGCGATCCGCGAGCACGCCTGCCCCTATTCGGAGATGGTCGTCTGGGACGCCGCGAGCTCGCACGATGCCCGCGACGCCTTGCGGTTCTCCGCTGCCGAGACCGGCGAGCCGGACCTCGGGCACATCGTCGAGAACCTGCGCGTGCAGTGGGAGCTTCTCGAGTCGCCGGAACTCGAGGGCGTCACGCAGCTGCGCGCGGGCCTCGAAGCGCTCGAGTTCGACGCCGACTGCGCGTCGGTCACGTTGAGCGACGGCAGGCGGGTCACGTGCGGCATCGTCGTTGGAGCGGACGGCGGGCAGTCGCGCACGCGGGAGCTGTGTGGCATCGCTCGTGCGGGCTGGGCGTACGGCCAGACCGCGGTCGTCGCGCACCTTCGTACCGGGAAGCCGCACGCACACACGGCCTGGCAGCGATTCCTGCCCGACGGGCCGCTCGCGTTGCTGCCGCTCGCCGACGGCAGGGTGTCGCTCGTCTGGACGACGACGCCGGAGGCCGCCGCCGCGCTGCAGGCCGCCGAGCCCGCGGAGTTCAATCGTCTCGTGACCGAAGCGAGCAGCCGCGTGCTCGGCCAGCTGACGCTCGACAGCGGACGGGCCGGCTTTCCGCTCGCGCTGTGGCACGCGCGGGAATACGTGCGCGGCCGCCTCGCCCTGGCCGGCGACGCCGCGCACACGATCCACCCGCTGGCGGGGCAGGGCGTGAACCTCGGCTTCCTCGACTGTGCTTCGCTGGCAGAGGTGCTCGCGCGGGCCGTCGAAGCCGGCGAAGACCCGGCGAGCCTGCGCGTGCTGCGCCGCTATGCCCGGTGGCGTCGAAGCGAGAACGCGTTGCTGCTCGGCACGACCGACACCATCAACCGGCTGTTCGGCGAGCGCAGCGTGGGCATCGCGGCGGCGCGGCGCCTCGGTCTCGCGCTCGTCGGCGCGCAGCCGTTCGCGCGGCGCATGCTCGTGCAGCGCGCGCTCGGCCTCACGGGCGACCTGCCGGAAATCGTCTCCAGACCCTAAGGTTGCGTAATGATCGAATCGAACTGGCAGGACTCCCTCTTCACGCAGTCGGCGCCCGAACTCGGCAACCAGTACCGCGACGACCCGCTGCTCGGTTCCTGGCTGCGCCGCACGATGCCGGCCGAGTCGCTGCGCGAGCTCGAGCCGGAGCTCGATGAGCTCGGGGCCGTGGCGGGCGGCCCGCTGTATCGACTGCAGATTGCCGATCGCCTGAACGAGCCGACGCTCAGGCAATGGGATGCCTGGGGCAATCGCGTCGACGAACTCGAAGTGACGTCGCTCTGGCGCGAGGCCGAGCGCCTCGCGGTGCGCCACGGGCTGGTCGCAACGGGTTACGAGCCCGCCCACGGCCGTCACGCGCGCATCGCCCAGTTCGCCAAGGTCTACCTGTTCCACCCGTCGTCCGACGTCTACAGCTGCCCGCTCGCGATGACGGATGGCGCGGCCCGCACGCTGCTGGACGCCGGAAACCAGCGCCTCGTGGAACGCGCGCTGCCGCGGCTCACGGCGCGGGACCCGGCGCTCGCGTGGACCAGCGGGCAATGGATGACCGAGACCACCGGCGGCTCGGACGTCGGGCGCTCACAGACACGTGCCGTCGCCGACGGCGACGCCTGGCGGCTCTACGGTCGCAAGTGGTTCACGTCGGCCGTCGGCTCGCAGATGGCGCTGACGCTCGCGCGTCCCGAAGGCAACCCGCCCGGCGGCAAGGGCCTCGCGATGTTCTACGTCGAGATCCGCGACGCGGACGGGCGCCTGAACGGCCTCACGGTCGACCGCCTGAAGGACAAGCTCGGCACGCGCAAGGTGCCGACGGCCGAGCTGATGCTCGAGGGAACGCGGGCGGAACTCGTGTCGCAGCCGGTGAACGGCACGCGCGCCATCGAGCCGATGCTGATGGTGACCCGCATGTGGAACAGCGTCTGCGCCGTCGCCAGCATGCGGCGTGGACTCGCGCTCGCGCGCTCCTACGCGTCGCGGCGCATCGCGTTCGGGCAGCCGCTCGCGAACCAGCCGCTGCACGCGGACACGCTGGCAGCGCTCGAGGCCGAGGCGTGGGGCGCGTTCCTGATGACGTTCCTGCTCGTCGAGCTGAACGGGCGGCACGAGCGAGGGCAGATCGACGACGAGCAGCGCGCACTGCTGCGGCTCATCACGCCGCTCACCAAGCTCGTCACGGGCAAGCAGGCGGTCGCGGTCCTGAGCGAGGTCGTGGAGAGCTTCGGTGGTGCCGGCTACGTGGAGGACACGGGCCTGCCGCAACTGCTGCGCGACGCGCAGGTGCTGCCCATCTGGGAGGGCACGACCAACGTGCTGTCGCTCGATGCGCTGCTGCGCTCCGACCTGAATGCGGGTCTCGCGGCGCTCATCGGCCGTGCCTCGGCCTGCGTGCGCGTCGCTCAGCGAGCCGCGCCTTGCGGCCGCGGGACGGCAGTCGATCGCGGCGCTCGAGCGCGGCATGCTGTGGCTCGAGTCCGGGCAGGAGCGGGAATTGCTGCAGGCTGGCGCGCGGCGGCTCGCGTTGACGCTCGCGCGCTCGCTGCAGCTCGCGCTGCTCTGCGAGCACGCGCAGTGGATGCTCGATCACGGCGGCGACCGCCGCGGCTATGCGGCGGCGATGCGCTATTCCCGCCTGCCGGTGGACCTGATGCACGAACTCGACCCGGAGCTGGACCGCCTGCTGCTGGGGTAGGCGCTCAGTTCGCCCGGAAGACGCCCCTGACGAGCCGGACCTGGCCCTCCTCGAGGCTGCGTCGCGCGTTCGCGGCCTTCTGCGCGAGGTTTTCGACGTACACCGACAGCCGAGCTGTCCGGTAGCCGCCGGCGTGGCGTTTGCTGTCGTCCCGCTCAAGTGAGCGTCGCTGGTGTCTTCCAGCAGGTCAGCGACGAATCCACTCTGCCCGAGCAGCGATCGCATCTCCTCGACGGAGACGAGGAAATTGTCGGCCGGGGCACTGGCCCACGGGAGCGGGTAATAGGAAGCAGGCGCCTTTCCAGCGGCCATCTCCTGGAAGGCGAACCGGCCATCCGGCTTGAGCACCCGGTGGATCTCCCCGTAGAGCCTGCGCTTGTCCGCGATGTTCATGCCGACGTTCTGCATCCAGACGGCATCGAACGAGTCGTCCGGGAAGGGCAGGTCGAGGGCGCTGCCTTCGTGCACCTCGATCCGGTCTTCGAGACCGGTCAGCCGGTTCAGCAGTCTCGCGCCGGTGCAGTAGTCGGACGACATCTCGATGCAGTCGACGCGGCAGCCGAGTGCGGAAGCAAGCAGGCGCGCGGGACCGGCCAGTCCGGCTCCGATGTCGAGCACGCGATCTCCGGCCCGGATCTGCGCGAGTTCCATCAGGTCGCGCGATGCGCGCAGTCCGCCCGTGTGGAAATGGTCGAGCGCCCCCAGTTCCGCGGGCGACAGGCGCTGCTCGGGATCCAGGCCCGCGGCGCGGAGGGCCGCAAGGATCCGTGCCTCGATGTCTCCGGCCGAATAATGTGCTTCCAGGCCATCCATGAATTGCCCTCGCGCAGGACCGGCCGCATGCGGCACGCGCCGGCAGATTGCCACATCGCGCCCGGACCGTGGTGGCCGCCGCTCGCGGCCGCGCGTTGCGCTGGCAGGTCCCCCACGAGATCATCGCGATCATGGACAAAGTGATCGATACGGGCCGCCTGGTCCTCAGGCGATTCACGCTGGACGACCTGCAGGCGTTCCATCAACTCGCTTCGAGGCCGGAAATCATCCGCTACGCCCAGAGCACGCCGGTCGCGTCGCTGGAGGAAGCGCGCGAGTTGATGCAGGCGGCGCCGTTCCACGACTACGCCACGTATGGCTACGGTCGTTTCGCCTGTGTCTGGAAGGAGACCGGCGACGTGATCGGCTTCAGTGGCGTGAAGTTCGTGCCCGAGATCGGCGACACCGAGCTCGGCTATCGATTCTTCCCCGAGTACTGGGGCAAGGGTCTCGCGACGGAGGCGGGGCGGGCGTCGATCGAGTTCGCGCGTTCGGACCTTGGCCTCACGCGACTCGTGGCCATGGTTCATCCGGAGAACGTCGCCTCGGCAAGAGTGGTCGCGAAGCTCGGTTTCTCGGTCGAGAGGAAGCTGCCCTACTCGGGCCTCGAGGGCGTCGAAGTGGACCTCTTCGCGCGCTCGATCTGACCGGTCGTCGAGCCGCTCAGGACACCGGCGACACGAAGGTCGCGGGGCTGGCGTCGCCGGTGAGCCAGTGGCGCAGCCGTTCGGCGTCCGCGATGCGCGAATAGTGGCCCGCCGAATCGAGCAGCACCATGATGAACTTGCGGCCGGCAAGTTCCGCCTGCATGACGAGACAGCCGGCAGCCTCGGCGATGTAGCCGGTCTTCTGCAATCCGATCGACCACTGGGGGCTCAGTGACCAGGCGGTTGGAATTGCGGTATCGCAGTTCCCGGGGGCCGACGGCAACGTAATGCTCGGGCGACGTCGACAGTGTCCGGATCAGGTCATATTGATACGCGGCTTCCACCAGCACCGCGAGGTCCCGCGCATTCGACTGGTTGCCGCTCGACAATCCAGTGGGATCGACGTAGCGCGTGCCGGTCATGCCCAGTTCCTGCGCCTTGCTGTTCATCGCCTTGACGAAGGCTGGCAGCCCGCCGGGGTAACCCCGGCCGAGAGCGTGGGCGGCCCGGTTTTCCGACGACATGAGCGCGAGGTGCATCATCTCGCCGCGCGTGAGGCGGGTGCCGACGCGCAGCCGCGACGGACTGTGCTTCTCGACGTCGACGTCGTCCTGCGTGACCGTCAGGACCTCGTCGAGCGGCAGCTCGGCCTCGGTGACGACGAGGGCCGTCATGAGCTTGGTGATCGATGCGATCGGCAGCACGGCCTGCGGGTTCTTGCTGAAGAGCACTTCGCCCGTGTCCTGGTCGACGACCAGTGCGACGCTCGACTTCAGCGAGAGCGGGTCCGGCGTGGCGCGCAGTCCCTGTCTTCTGCCCGTACGACAGCACTGGCGGCGCTGCACGCACGGTCTTGCGAGCAGTCGACTTCCGGGTCTTCTTCTTTACCGGCGCCTTTTTCTTCTTCTGCGCCTTCTGCGTCGTCTTCGCGGCCGTCGTCGTCTTGGCAGCCGTAGCCGCGGTGACCGGCGCCGGGGCCATCATCCCGCCGGCGCCTACGGCGAGCGCGGTGAGCGCCGCCACAAATCGCACCCAATGCCTGATCCGACCCATCACACCCCCGCAGGATCCGGAAACCGACTCGCGGCCGAGTCTAGAGGCATCTAATAACACATTCAAGATCAGAAAGTTGTGACGCTTTCCTCAAACCAGGGAGATATGGGTCGGGCGGCGCGCCGATGGGCGCCCGCCGCCGCGGACCAGGCGGTCCAAAAGAGAAGGAGAGCGGGCTATCCGCTAGACGCCGCCCGTCACCTCATTGGGCGGCCACTGGCCGGCATCCACCGTCGCCCGGTAGCCATGCCAGGTGGCGTGTCCGATCAGCGGCAGCGTGATTCCCAGCCCCGTCATGACCCAGGCGAGTCCGCCGCCGCGCTCCTGTCCGATGAAAAGCAGCGCGAATCCCGGCGCCACCGCGAGAACGATGCAGGCTGCCCAGACTGCCATCGCGGGCTTGTTGCGCAGGACTGCATTCACGCTGGTCACCACCGCCGTGACCGTGTCCACCTTGCGGTCCACCAGCATCGGCAGCGAGAAAGCCGCGGCCGAGAAGACGACGGCGGCGAAGATCGAGCCGATCGAGCTGCCGATGCCGAAGAACGTAACGTAGTCGCGCCAGTCGGGGGCCTCGCTGATCGGGAAGAAGACGTGCACGGCGGATCCCGCGCGGGCCCAGACCAGGAACACGACCATCAGCATCAGCGCGAACACCATCAGGTTGCCGACCGCTCGCTGCTCCTCGCGCAGGCAACGGCGCAGCGAGGGCTTTTCGCCGCGTTCGAGATGGATGCTGATGACGTAGGTGCCGACCGCAAGCACCGGCGCCACCAGGATGAAGCCCGACACCAGCGCCAGCAGCTCGAAGTAACCGCCGAACCGCACGGCGATCGTGGCGAGCGCGAGGCTCAGCGCGACGACGATCGCGCCGTAGGTGAGGCTCTGCCGCGGTGCGGCCCACATGTCGCGCCAGCCGTGGCGCACCCAGTCGAGCGGCGCCAGCGTCGGCAGGATCCGGCACGGCGCAACGAATGGCAGTTGCGTCGCATCTCCGTCCGACACTTTCTCGTCCATATCGCCTCCCCCTGTTGTCTGGCGATCTGTCTGGCGGCCCGGGTCGTCCGGCTGCGGGCCTTGCTACGTCTGCAGCGCGTCGACCTTCGCGGCGCAGATGAAGTCGTTTTCCGAGAGACCACCGATCGAGTGGGTCGCGAACGTCACCCGACAGTAATCGTAGCCAACCTCGAGGTCCGGATGGTGGTCCTCGGCGTTCGCGATCCATGCGACCGCGTTCACGAACGCCATCGTCTCGTGGAAGTTCGCGAAGCCATAGGAGCGGCGCAGCGACTTTCCGTCATCGGCGACCCGCCAGCCGGGCGCCAGCTGCACGGCGAGTTCAGCCATCCGGTCGGAGGCGAGTGGCGGCGTTCCGGGCGCGCAAGCGGCGCACTTCCTGTCGCGTAGTCTGCTCATGATGTCGTCCTCCCTGGATAGGTCCGTTCCACGTACTGCTCGACGAGCTCACGGAACTCCTCGGCGATGCGCTCGCCCTTGAGCGTAGGGCCTTTCTCGCCGTCGACATATACCGGCGCGACCGGGCGCTCGCCGGTGCCCGGCAGGCTGATGCCGATGTTCGCGTGCTTGCTCTCGCCGGGGCCGTTGACCACGCAGCCCATGACGGCCACGGTCATCTCCTCGACGCCCGGATGACGCAGGCGCCACTCGGGCATCCGCTCGCGCAGGTGCGACTGGATCTTCTGCGCGAGTTCCTGGAAATAGGTGGAAGTCGTGCGGCCGCAGCCCGGGCAGGCGACCACCATCGGCGTGAACGAGCGCAGCCCCATGGTCTGCAGCATTTCCTGCGCCACGATCACTTCGCGGGTGCGGTCGCCGCCGGGATCCGGCGTCAACGAAACGCGGATCGTGTCGCCGATGCCTTCCTGCAGCAGCACGGCCATCGCGGCGGTGGAGGCGACGATGCCCTTCGAGCCCATGCCCGCCTCGGTGAGGCCGAGGTGCAGCGGATAGTCGCAGCGCGCGGCGATGTTGCGGTACACGGCGATCAGGTCCTGCACGCCGCTCACCTTGCACGAGATCACGATGCGATCGTGCGGCAGGCCGAGTTCCTCGGCGCGCTCGGCGCTCGTCGAGCGCGGAGACGACCAGCGCCTCGCGCACGACGTCGTTCGCCTCGACCGGTTCGGCGGCGGACGAGTTCTCGTCCATCATCCGCGTGAGCAGGTCCTGGTCGAGGCTGCCCCAGTTGACGCCGATGCGCACGGGCTTGTCGTGACGGCAGGCGATCTCGATCATCTCCGCGAACTGCGGGTCGCGCTTGCTGCCGCGCCCGACGTTGCCCGGGTTGATGCGGTACTTGGCGAGCGTGGCGGCACACTCCGGGTACTCGCGCAGCAGCTTGTGCCCGTTGAAGTGGAAGTCGCCGACCAGCGGCACGTCGCTGCCGAGTTCGCGCACGCGCGCCGCAATCGCCGGCACCGCCGCGGCGGCTTCCTCGGTGTTGACGGTGATCCGCACCAGTTCCGAGCCGGCCACGGCGAGCGCACGCACCTGCAGCGCGGTGCCTTCGACGTCCGCGGTGTCCGTGTTGGTCATCGACTGCACGACGACCGGGTGGTCGCCGCCGAGCATCACGCGGCCGATGCGGACCGGGACGCTGCGGCGGCGGGGCAGCCGGCTCATGGCTTGTCCTGCGCCGTGTGCGCTCGCTCGTCGATCCAGCGCTTGACGTTGCCCTCGAGCACGTCGAGCGGAATCGCGCCGCTGCCGAGCACGACGTCGTGGAACTGGCGCAGGTCGAAGTCCTGGCCCTGCGCGGCCGTCGCGAGACCCCGCAGCTGCTTGATCTTCAGCTCGCCGATCTTGTAGGCGAGCGCCTGGCCGGGCCAGGAGATGTAGCGGTCGATCTCGTTGACGATGTCGAGCTCGCTCTTCGGGGCGTTCTCCTTGAAGAACTGGATCGCCTGGTCGCGCGTCCAGCGCTTGTGGTGCATGCCGGTGTCCACGACCAGCCGGACCGCGCGCCACATCTCGTAGGTCAGCTGGCCGAACTTGTCGTACGGGTCGGCGTACAGGCCCATTTCCTCGCCGAGGCTCTCGCTGTAGAGCGCCCAGCCCTCGACGAATGCGGTGGCCTCGAAGTCGCGGCGGAATTTCGGCAGCGAGCCGAGTTCCTGCGCGAGCGCGATCTGCAGGTGATGGCCCGGGACGGCCTCGTGGATCGTCAGCACCGGGATCTCGTAGGTCGGCCGTTCCTCGGGCTTGTAGAGGTTCACGTAGTAGTAGCCTGCGCGGCGCCCGTCGAGCGCGGGCCCGCTGTAGTACGCGGTCGTCGTGTCGGGCGCCGACTCGGCGGGAATCGGCCGCACTCCGTAGGGCATGCGCGGCAGCTTGCCGAAGTACTGCGGCAGCAGCGGGTCGATGCGCTTCGCCATGTCGCGGTAGGCCTCGAGCAGCCGCTGCGGGTCCGTGTAGCGAAAGCGCGGGTCCGTGCGCATGAAGCGCAGGAATTCCGGGAAGGTGCCCTTGAACCCGACCTGCTGGATGATCTTCTGCATCTCGCCGCGGATGCGCGCGACTTCCTTCAGGCCGATCTCGTGGATCTCGTCGGCGGTGAGATTCGTCGTCGTGAACCAGCCGATGCGATTCTGGTACCACGCTTCGCCACCGGGCACGTCCCAGACGCCGACCGACTCGCGGGATGCCGGCAGGTACTCCTTCGTGACGAAATCCTGCAGCCTGCGGAACGCGGGCACGACCGTCTTCTCGATCGCAGCCCGCGACTCGGCACGCAGCCGCTCCTGCTCGGCCGGCGGGATCGTCGCCGGCATCGAGCGGAACGGCTTGTAGAACGCGCTGGCGGTGGGGTCCGCGACGATCTGCTTCGCGATCTGGTCCGGGACCCGCTGCATGATCACCTTCGGCTGCACGAGTCCGCGCCGCATGCCCTCGCGCATCAGCGCGATCGTCTGGTCCACGTACACGCCGAGGCCTTCGAGCCTCGCGATCCAGTTCTGGTAGTCCTTCGTGCCCGCGAACTGGATCAATTCGGCCAGTCTCGGCCGAGGTCTGCACGCCGCGGCGCTGCGTGATCGGCAGGTACTGCTGGCCCCAGGCGTAGGCATCGACCGAGCCCTGGTAAAGCCGCCGGAACAGTTCCTGGTTCAGCTTGTCCTCGCTGGAAAGCTGTGCGGCCGGGATCGAGCGCAGCGTCTCGAGCACGGCGACGTCGCCGGCGTGCTTCTTCTCGAGCGCTGCCGCCGAGACGTCCGGCCAGCGATCGTCGAAACGGTGATCGCCCAGGTAGGTCGCCTGCACTGGGTCCTCGCGCAGCCCGCGCTCCCATTCGGCGTCGAACAGGGCATGCAGTCTGGCCTCGGCACGGTCGGCCGGGCGCGGCGGGGGCGTCTGCCGCGGTCGCGCCGCCGGCGAAAGCCACGAGCAAGGAGGGCGATCAGGGTCTGGGCTGCGTGTCGCATCGGGAGGGCGCTTGGGAGGATTGGAGGTTGGCGATGTTCCGGTTCCCGGCCGGAATTGACAAGCGCCAACGCTGTCCGGCGCGCTGGCCGAACCCCATGCGCTCGGGTAACATCCTTGCACCCATCGCAAGGCCCGTCCGGAGAGAGAGCGAGGCAAATAGGGGACATTCACCATTTCGCCGTCGCAGGACTGTCAATGCGAAATGGTGAATGTCCCCTATTTGTCCTCGCTCCGCCGAAGGCGCAACCCGCCCGGAAACGCTCAGGCAAAGGAACGGCGGTGCTTGATGGGCTCTGGAGAGCGGCTCCGCGGGGAGCCCACCGAAGGGGTGCGGCGCCGGTTCGACCGGGGCCCGATCTCTCAGGTCACAGGACAGAGGGGCGGCAGGTCGTTGCGGCCTGCCGCTTTTTTTTTGTTCGGGGCGTCCGGGAAACAAGAACATGGGTCTGAGAACTCCACTCTACGAAACGCACGTCGCAGCCGGGGCGCGCATCGTCGACTTCGGCGGCTGGGACATGCCGGTCAACTACGGCTCCCAGATCGAGGAACACCACGGCGTGCGTCGCGACGCCGGCATGTTCGACGTCTCGCACATGTGCGTCGTCGACCTGCGCGGCGCGCGCGTGCGGGACTTCCTGCGCCGGCTGCTGGCCAACGACGTCGCCAGGCTGACCGTGCCCGGCAAGGCGCTCTACTCCTGCATGCTGCGTGAAAACGGCGGCGTCATCGACGACCTGATCGTCTACTACCTCGACGACCAGTACTACCGCCTGGTCGTGAATGCCGGCACGCGCGACAAGGACATCGACTGGCTGCGCGCGCACGCAGGCGGCTTCGAGGTTTCCGTGGAGCCGCGCTTCGACCTCGCGATGATCGCGGTGCAGGGCCCCAACGCGAGGCAGAAGGCGGCCACGCTGCTCGACGCGGATCTCGCCGCCCGTGCGCTCGACCTCGGCAACTTCTTCGGCACCGCCGCCGGCCAACTGGTTCGTCGCACGCACCGGATACACGGGCGAGGACGGCTGGGAGATCATTCTCCCCGCGGGCGAAGCGGCCGATTTCTGGTCGCGGCTGCACGGAGCCGGCGTAATGCCCTGTGGACTCGGTGCGCGCGACACGCTGCGCCTCGAGGCGGGCATGAACCTCTACGGCAGCGACATGGACGAGTCCGTGTCGCCACTCGAGTCCGGGCTCGCCTGGACCATCGCGTGGGAGCCCCAGGACCGCGACTTCATCGGGCGCGCCGCGCTCGCCGAACAGAAGGCGCGGGGCGTTCCGCGCAAGCAGGTGGGCCTGCTGCTCGCCGACCGCGCCGTGCTGCGCTCGCACCAGAAGGTCATCGTGCCGGCGGTGGGCGAGGGCGAGGTGACGAGCGGCACGTTCTCGCCGACGCTCGAGCGATCGATCGGCCTCGCGCGCGTGCCGTCGCAGACCACCGATCGCTGTGAAGTCGAAATCCGCGGCCGCCTGCTGAGCGCAACGGTAGTGCGTCCGCCCTTCGTGCGACACGGCAAGATCGCCGTCGCACTGTGACTCATTTTCCACGGAGGACCCCATGAGCAACGTTCCGTCCGACCTGCGTTACCTGAAGTCGCACGAGTGGGCCCGGCTTGAAGCGGACGGGACCATCACGATCGGCATCTCGGATCACGCCCAGCAGGCGCTCGGCGACCTCGTGTTCGCCGAGGTGCCGGAGGCGGGCCGGCGCGTCTCGGCCGGCGAAGCCTGCGCGGTGGTTGAATCCGTCAAGGCGGCCTCCGACGTATATAGCCCGGTGAGCGGCGAAGTCGTCGCCGGCAACGCGGACCTCGGCGGCACGGCCGGAACTGATCAACCAGGAGCCGTACGGCGCGGGCTGGCTGATGCGCATTCGTCCGGACGACAAGACCCAGTTCGCCGCGATGCTCGACGCGAAGTCCTACGAGGCGGCCCTCGCGGCGGAAACACACTGACCCCCGGGTGACACCATGCCCTTCATCCCGCATACGGACGACGACGTCCGCGACATGCTCGCCGCCATCGGCGCGGGCGGCATGGACGCGCTGTTCGACGAGATTCCGGCGGAGCTGCGCTCCCGACCGCTGGTCGGCATTCCGACGGCAACCTCCGAGATGCAGATCGGCCGCCTGATGGCGGAGCGCGCTGCCCGCGACGGGCGGCAGCTCAACTTCATCGGTGCGGGAGCCTACGACCACCACGTTCCGGCGGCGGTGTGGGCGATCGTGACGCGCGGCGAATTCTACAGCGCGTATACGCCGTACCAGGCCGAGGCGAGCCAGGGCACGCTGCAGCTGCTGTACGAATACCAGTCGATGATGACGAGCCTGACCGGCATGGACGCGTCGAACGCCTCGCTCTACGACGGCGCGACGGCGCTGGCCGAGGCCTGCCTGATGGCGGTGCGTGCGAACCGAAGGTCGAAGTCCGCGCGCATCCTGCTGCCGGTTGCGTTGAACCCCCGCTATCGGGAGACCGTGCAGGCGGTCGCCGGCAACCAGAACCTGGCGTTCGAGCTGCTGCCCTATGACGCGAGCGGCGGCCAGACGACGGTATCCAGCCTCGACAAGTACCGCGGCGAGGACATCACCGCGCTCGTGATCCAGCAGCCGAATTTCTTCGGCACGCTCGAGGACGTGGACGCGCTCACCGACCGTGCGCACGAAGCCGGAATGCTCGTGATCGCCGTCGTGAACCCGGTCTCGCTCGCGCTGCTGAAGCCGCCGGGCGAGTGGGGCACGCGCGGCGTGGACATCGTCTGCGGTGAAGGCCAGCCGCTCGGCGTGCCGCTCGCTTCGGGCGGCCCCTACTTCGGCTTCATGACGACGCGCATGGAGCACGTGCGCCAGATGCCCGGTCGCATCGTCGGGCGCACCGTGGACCTCGACGGCAAGCCGGGCTTCACGCTCACGCTGCAGGCCCGCGAGCAGCACATCCGCCGCAGCAAGGCGACGTCGAACATCTGCACCAACCAGGGCCTGCTGGTGACGGCCGCGACGATCTACATGTCGTTGCTCGGACCGCGCGGCCTGGCCCAGGTGGCCTCGGCCTGCATGGAGCGCAGCGCCCAGCTCGTGGATGCGCTGACGCGCGTGAAGGGCGTGCGGCTCGCCTTCGACCGGCCTCGCTTCCACGAGGCGCTGCTGCTGCTCGACCGCCCGGTGCGCGGTGTCCTCGATGCGCTCGCCGCACGCGGCATCGTCGGCGGCTGCGACGTGAGCGCGGACTACCCGTCGCTCGGGGCCGGGCTGCTCGTCTGCGCGACGGAAACACGCACGCCCGAGGACGTCGAGGCCTATGCCCGCGCGCTCGCCGACATCATGAAGAACGCGGCCGCGGCCTGAGCCGCTGGAGAATCCGATGCGCGAAAAGCTGATTTTCGAGCACTCCGTGCCTGGTCGCAGCGCCGCGGCGCAGTACCCGGTCGAGAGCGCGACGGCCCCGCTGCCCGAGGCGCTGCGCCGGCGCACGCCGCCGCGGCTGCCCGAGGTTTCGGAACTGCAGGCGGTGCGTCACTTCACGCGCCTCTCGCAGCTCAATTTCTCCATCGACACGCACTTCTACCCGCTCGGGTCGTGCACGATGAAATACAACCCGCGTGCCTGCAACCAGTACGCGATGCTGCCGGAGTTCCTCGGGCGCCATCCGCTCGCGCCGGACTCGACCGGGCAGGGGATCCTGCAGTGCCTGTACGAGCTGCAGGAAATGCTGAAGGAAGTCACCGGCATGCAGGGCGTCTCGCTCACGCCGATGGCCGGCGCGCAGGGCGAGTTCGCGGGCGTCGCGATGATCCGTGCCTATCACAAGGCGCGCAACGACCATGCCCGCACCGAGATCATCGTTCCCGACGCGGCGCACGGCACCAACCCCGCGACGGCGACGATGTGCGGCTGCACGGTGAAGGAGATTCCGTCGCTCGCGAACGGCGACATCGACATCGATGCGCTGCGCGCGGTGGTGGGTCCGCAGACGGCCGGCATCATGCTCACCAACCCGTCGACGCTCGGCGTCTTCGAGCGCCGGATCCACGAGGTGGCGGCGATCGTGCACGACGCGGGCGGGCTGCTCTACTACGACGGCGCGAACCTGAACGCGATCCTCGGCAAGGTCCGGCCGGGCGACATGGATTTCGACGTCATCCACATGAACCTGCACAAGACGTTCTCGACGCCGCACGGCGGCGGCGGTCCGGGCTCGGGTGCGGTCGGCGTGAGCGAGCGCCTGCTGCCGTTCATGCCGGTGCCCGTCGTCGGCCGCGAAGGCGACCGCTACCGCTGGCTCGACGAGCGCGACCTGCCGCAGACCATCGGCCGGCTGTCGGCGTTCATGGGCAACACCGGCGTGCTGCTGCGCGCCTACATCTACATGCGCATGCTCGGGCGCGAGGGCATGCATCGCGTGTCCGAGTTCGCCACGCTGAACGCGAACTACCTGATGGCGCGGCTGCGCGACGCCGGCTTCGAGCTCGCCTACCCCGACCGTCGCGCCGGCCACGAGTTCATCGTGACGCTGCGCCACGAGGCCCGCGAATACGGCACCAACGCGATGGACTTCGCCAAGCGGCTGCTCGACTACGGCTTCCACGCGCCGACGACCTACTTCCCGCTGCTGGTGCCCGAGTGCCTGTTGATCGAGCCCACCGAGACCGAGTCGAAGCAGGAACTCGATGCGTTCGTCGACGCGATGATCGCGATCCGCGAAGAGGCGCAGACGGATCCGGCGAAGCTCAAGGGCGCGCCGTACACGTTGCCCGTGCGACGGCTCGATGACGTGCGCGCCGCCAAGCAGCTCGACCTCGCCTGGAAGAGCGCATGACGGCGCTGATCTGCGGGTCGATGGCGTTCGACACCGTGATGGTGTTCCCGGGCCGTTTCCGCGACCACATCCTTCCGGATCGCATCCACCTGCTGAACGTGTCGTTCCTGGTGCCGAGCATGCGTCGCAACTTCGGCGGCTGCGCCGGCAACATCGCCTACAACCTGCGGCTGCTTGGCGGGTCGGGCCTGCCGATGGCCACCGTCGGTCATGATTTCGGCCCGTACGACCAATGGCTCAGGGATCGCGGCGTCGACGTCTCGCAGGTCCGTACCGTGGACGGCGAGTTCACCGCGCAGGCCTTCATCACGACGGATCTCGACGACAACCAGATCACGGCCTTTCACCCGGGTGCGATGAGCCACTCGCACCTGAACGACGTCGGCCAGGTCGCCGGCTGCACGCTCGGTCTCGTGGCGCCGGATGGGCGCGACGGAATGGTCAAGCACGCCGCCGAGTTTGCCGCGGCGGGCATCCCGATGCTGTTCGACCCGGGGCAGGGGCTGCCGATGTTCGATGGGGCCGAGCTCCTCGACTTCGTGTCGAAGTCCACGTGGATCGCGGTGAACGACTACGAGGGCCAGCTGCTGTCCGAGCGCACGGGCCTTTCGCACCGCGAGATCGCGAGCAAGGTGCGCGCGCTCATCGTGACCCGTGGCGGCGAGGGCAGCGTGATCCACGCCGGTGGACGCGAGCACGTGATACCGGCGGCGACGCCTGCGGCGGTCGTGGATCCCACCGGCTGCGGCGACGCTTACCGGGCGGGCCTGATCTTCGGGCTGATGAACGGACTCGACTGGGAGACCACCGGCCGGATCGCCTCGCTGATGGGCGCGATCAAGATCGGGAGTGCCGGCACGCAGCTGCACCGCTTCACGATGGACGAGTTCCGCGACCGCTACCGCGCGGCTTTCGGTCGCACGCTGTGACCCGTCTGCGGCCGGGCGCGCTCGCCTGGGCGGCCGTGCTGCTGGCCGCAACGCTGCTGCCTCACGCCACGCGGGCCGAGACCCCGGTCTGGGACCAGACGCTGTCGCGCGTCGCGCCATCCGTCGTGACGATCGAGATCGACCAGGCCCGCGCCTTCGACACCGAGTGGAACCAGTCGAGCCAGGCGACGGGCTTCGTCGTGGATGCGGAGCGCGGGCTCATCCTGACGAACCGTCACGTCGTCACGCCCGGCCCGGTCGTCGCGACCGCCGTGTTCCAGAATCGCGAGGAAGTCGAACTGCAGGCGGTCTATCGCGACCCGGTGCACGACTTCGGCTTCTATCGCTACGACCCGTCGAAGCTGCGCTTCGTCAAGCCGGCGGCGCTGCCGCTCTATCCGGCCGGTGCCCGCATCGGTGTCGAGATCCGCGTGCTCGGCAATGACGCGGGCGAGCAACTCTCGATCCTCGCCGGCACGCTCGCGCGGCTCGATCGTGCAGCCCCCGAGTACGGCGTCGGCAAGTACAACGACTTCAACACGTTCTACATCCAGGCCGCCTCCGGCACGTCCGGCGGATCCTCCGGATCGCCGGTCATCGACATCCAGGGCCGCGTGGTCGGCCTGAATGCCGGCGGCAGCAACGGCGCCGCATCGAGTTTCTTCCTGCCGCTCGGCCGTGTCGTGCGCGCCTTCGACCTGATCCGCGCCGGTCGCCCGGTCACGCGCGGCACGCTGCAGACGGTGTTCGCCTACACGCCGTACGACGAGCTCGCGCGCCTCGGCTTGAGGCCGCAGACCGAAGCCGAGGCACGCAAGGCGGCGCCGGGCCTCACGGGCATGCTGGTGGTGGGCGAAGTGCAGCCCGGCTCGCCGGCCGAGGGCCAGCTCCAGCCCGGCGACATCCTGGTGCGAGTGAACGGCAAGCTGGTCGCGACCTTCGATCCGCTGGCCGAGGTGCTCGATTCCTCGGTGGGGCAGGGCATCGACGTCGAGGTCGAGCGCGGCGGCGAGGTCGTGCGAATGCGCCTCGTGGTGCAGGACCTGACGGCGATCACGCCGGCGGGGTACCTGGAATTCGGCGACACCGTCGTGCACGACCTTTCCTACCAGATGGCGCGGCACCTCAACGTGCCGGTGCGTGGCGTGTTCGTCGCCAGTCCCGGCTACACGATGGGATCGGCAGGCGTGCCCCGGGGCGCGGTGATCTCGAGCGTGGCGGGCAAGCCGGTCGCGACGCTCGCCGACTTCCAGCAGGCCGTCGCCGGCCTGGCGGATGGCGCGCGCGTCACGGTGCGCTACACGACGCTCGAAAACCCGACCGGCAGCGAGACGCGCGTGATGCGCATGGATCGCCGCTGGTATGCCGCACGCGAATGCCGGCGCGACGACCAGACGGGCCTGTGGCCGTGCACGCGACCTGCCGCAGGCGCCGCCGGCCGAGGCAACGGCACCGGCTCGAACGTCGTTCGTGACCACCGGCGATGCGCTGGCCGACCGCCTTGCCCCGTCACTCGTGCTGGTGAATTACTCGATGCCGTTCTCGGTGGCCGGCGTCACCGAGCGGAACTACCACGGGACCGGTCTCGTGGTGGACGCCGCTCGCGGACTCGTGGCCGTGGATCGCAACACGGTGCCGGTCGCCGTGGGCGACGTGCGGCTGACGTTTGCCGGGTCGGTCGAGGTGCCGGGCCGCGTCGAATACGTGCACCCGCTGCACAACGTCGCGATCGTCTCGTTCGATCCGAAACTGCTCGACGGAACGCCGATCCGTTCCGCGACGCTCGATCCGCGCGAACTCGTGCCGGGAGAGTCCGTCGTCGTCGTCGGCATGAACGGCGATTCGCGCGTGCGTTCGATTGCCACCACCGTCGCCTCGGTGGACGACGTGAGCTTCCCGCTGTCGCGCACGCTGCAGTTCCGGGAGGCGAACCTCGAGGTCGCCAGGCTGGTGAACGGGCCGTCGGACTTCGACGGCGTGATCGTCGGCAGCGACGGTCGCGTACGCGCGCTGTGGTCGAGCTTCGCCGTCGAGGCCGGCCGCGAGGTATCGCAGGTCAACCGCGGCCTGCCGGTGGAACTGGTCGCCGAGGCAGTCGCGGCGGTCAAGGAGGCGCGGCCGCTCTATTCGCTCGAGGTCGAGTTCGAGGCGGTGCCGATCTCGCAGGCGCGCAAGCTCGGCCTGCCCGAGGCGTGGGTGCAGCGGTTCGAGGCCGCTGGCGACGTGCATCGGCAGGTGTTGAGCGTGGCCCGCGTCGTCGCCGGCTCGCCGGCCGCGGAGCTGCTGCGCGAGGGCGACCTGCTGCTGGCCGTCGACGGCCGCCCGGTCAGCCGTTTCCGCGCGGTGGAACTCGCGACGCAGTCGCCGAGCGTCGCGGTGACCGTGCTGCGCGACGGCGTCGAGAGCACGTTCGACGTTCGCACCGCGGCGCTCGGCGGACAGGACATCGACCGCCTGTTCCTCTGGTCGGGCGCCGTGCTGCATGCGCCGCATCGCGCGATGTCCGCCCAGCGCGGCATCAAGCCCGAGGGAGTCTTCGTCGCGTATTTCTCGTACGGATCGCCGTCCACGCGCTACAAGCTCTATGCAGGACGACGCATCGTCGAGGTCGACGGGCGGCCGACGCCCGATCTCGACGCATTCATCGCCGCCGTCCGTGGCCGGCCGGATCGTTCGGCCGTGCGCCTCAAGACGGTGACGTGGAACGGCACCGTCGAGGTCATCACGCTGAAGCTCGACCTCCATTACTGGCCGTCCTACGAGCTGCGGCGGACCCCGTCTGGCTGGGAGCGAACGCCCGTCGGCTAGCCTGCGCCGCTTGTGGTGCGACGGCCACACTGCCGGCGAGCCAGGTTCTCGTGCAGTGCAGCAATTCCAGCTGCCGCGCCCGTTTCGCCTTTCCGCAATACCGTTGGCTCTTTGCGACAGCTTCGGTAGTATCCCCGCGAAGACCAACTGGATTGGGGGCGTCGTTTCACGACGCGAGAAGTCTTTTCCGACAAGGGGTAGCAAGAATGTCCGTCCACTCACGTTCCGCGCTTCTGAGCTTCGCGGTCGCCGCGGCGCTTGGCCACGTCCCGACTGCCGCTTTCGCGCAGCAGCTCGAGGAGATCGTCGTCACCGCGCGACTGGTCAGCGAATCCCTGCAGAGCGCTCCCGTCGCGGTCACGGCGGTGACCAGCGAAACGATCGAGAACCAGGGCCTGCGCAACATCAATGACATTTCGCAGTTCACGCCAGGCCTGCAGTTCTCGCAGGCGTTCGGGCGCACGACGGACCGGCCGGTCATTCGCGGCCAGTCGAACGTGCTGGCCGGCGTGCAGTTCGGCGTCGAGTCGGGCGCGGCGTACTTCGTGGACGGCGTGTACTGGCCGGGCGACGTGCAGGGCCTCGACCTCAACAGCTTCGAGCGGGTCGAAGTCATCAAGGGACCGCAGAGCGCGCTGTACGGACGCAACACGTATTCGGGCGCCATCAATTTCATTACCCGGCCGCCGAGCGAGGACGTCGAGGCCACCGTGCGCGCGTCGCTCGCGCAGTACGGCACGCAGGACTTCTCGTTCTCCGTCGGCAGCAGTTTCTGGGACGACAAGGTCGGAGCGCGCTTCTACGCGCGCGACTTCAACTACGACGGCCAGTACAAGAACACGCTGACGAACCAGCTGGTCGGCGACGAGAGCACGGAGTCCGCAGGCCTCTACCTGACCTGGAAGCCGATCGAGGACTTGAGCTTCGCGACCAACATGATGTATCGACAGGACGACGACGGCCCGCTGGCGCTCTTCCTGCAGCCGGCGACCACGAACAACTGCAAGCCGGGCTACCGCTCGACCTTCTATCGCGACCCGCCCACGGCTGCGACGCGCGGCAGCGACCCGAACCAGTACTACTGCGGCGTGATCGCGCCGGGCGTCGTGGCGCTCAACACCGATCCGATCGCGGCCACCGGCGGTCGCGACGGCACGGCCTTCGACGGCGTCGAGACGGACGAGTATTTCGGCATGCTGCGCGCCGACTGGGACATCGGCGGGTCGGGATGGACCGCCACGTCGCTGTCGGGCTATCGCTCGTTCGACAACAAGTTCGGTACCGACAGCGACCACTCGTCTGCTTTCGTGCTGGCGCCGAGCTACAACCCGAACGGGACCCCGCCCGGCTTCCAGATCCCGGGCATCGGCACTCCGCAGGAGAAGGAGCCGCTGTTCGCCAACACGAACCGCGACGTCATCCGCAGCAAGTCCACCGAGCTGCGCATCGCGAGCCCGCAGGACAAGCCGGTCCGCGGCCTGATCGGCTACTACTGGTACGACTACAGCGACCAGGGCAGGGACCTCACCTTCGCCGACCCGAACAACGGCGTCAAGGACTACCTCGAGACGGTCGAGGACCAGGCCGTGTTCGGCATGATCTCCTGGAACTTCTGGGAGGGGCTGACGATCAACGCCGAGTTGCGCTACCAGGAAGAGACCAAGGAGCGCACCGAGTACTGCTCGACGGCTGCTTCCACGGGCGACTACAACCCATGGACCAACAGCTGCACGAACTGGGGACCTGCCATGCGGTCCGGGCAACCCGCTCTACTACAACAAGCCGCTCGGCACCGTGAACTACAACGAGAAGGCGGACTTCGATTCCACGACGCCGCGCATCACGCTCGACTGGCAGGTCAACCCGGACAACATGGTCTACCTGGTATTCGCCCAGGGCGTGAAGCCGGGCGGCCTGAACGGCATTGCCGGACAGCGCATCGACCAGCCGACGTATGACCAGGAGGAGTCGGACAACTGGGAAATCGGCAACAAGCTGTTCATGTTCGATCGCCGGCTGCGCCTGAACACGGCGCTGTACTGGATCGACGCATCGGACGTGCAGTTCACGCAGTCCGTGCCGAACCCGGGCGGCACCGGCGCCGTGACCTCGATCGCCACCAACCAGGGCGGCGGCGAGACCTACGGCTTCGAACTCGATTCGCAGGCTGCGTTGACCGATGCGGTGACGCTCGGCATCACCTACTCGTATACGCACACCGAGATCACCAAGGGTTGCGACGATTTCGAGTTCACGCTGAACACCGGCGGCGTCATCTACAATCCGACGCTCGGCACCGTGTCGGAGTGCAACATCGAGGGTAACGAGTATCCGCTGGTGGCGGAGCAGACGGCGAGCTTCGCGCTCAATTACGACTCGCCGCTCAGCTGGGGTGAGGGGCTGAGCATGATCAGCAACTTCACGACCACCTACGAAGGCAGCAAGTACGTGCAGGTGCACAACCTCGCGGAGACGGGTGCGACCACGCTCGTCAACCTGCGCCTCGGCATCCGCAGCGACAACGGCTGGCGCGTGGAGCTATTCGGTCGCAACCTGACCGACAGCGACACGATCCCGCTCGCCACCCGCTGGTTCGACCTGACGACCGGCAGCGCATGGCCGGGCCAGTCCTCAGGCGCACCTTGCGTGCAGGCGACGTCTCTGGTGCCCTGCAACGGGCCTGCGACCTCGCCGACGGGCTACCCGGTGACCAACAGGCCGGCCGCCCCGGGCGGTGCGGATGTCGGCTCGCCACGGGCGTTCTTCGGTGCGCTGCGCCAGGGCCGCACGTTCGGCATCGAGTTCCGGTACGACTTCAGGCTCTGACCGGGTCTCGTGACGGGATGAAGCAGGGCCGCGCGAGCGGCCCTGTTTCTTAGCAGCTATCATTCACGGATGGTCACCGCCCGCCTGCCCCAGGAAGAGATCGACCGCGCAGTCGAAGCGCTGCGCGAGGGCGAGGTCATCGCCTTTCCGACCGAGACCGTCTACGGGCTCGGCGCCGACGCGCAGAACCCGGACGCCGTCCGCAAGGTCTTCGAGTTGAAGGGCCGGCCGGCCACGCATCCGCTCATCGTTCACATCGATCATCCGCGGATGCTGGATCGCTGGGCGCTCAGCGTTCCGCCGGCAGCAAGGGCGCTGGCGGATCGATTCTGGCCCGGCCCGCTGACGCTGGTGCTGCGTCGCGCCCCCGCGGTGGATCTCGCCATCACCGGCGGACAGGACACCGTGGCCGTGCGCGTTCCGGGCCACCCGGTCGCGCAGCAACTGCTCCGCGCCTTCGGCAGCGGCATCGCGGCGCCATCCGCCAACCGCTATGGCCGGGTCAGCCCGACACGCGTCGAACACGTGCGCGAGGAGTTCGGGGACGCGCTCGGCATCGTCCTCGATGGCGGCGACTGCAAGATCGGGCTCGAGTCCACGATCGTCGACTGCGTGGATGCGGTGCCGCGCGTGCTTCGTCCGGGGTTCATTACGCTCACGCAACTGCGCTCCGCCGTGCCCGAGATCCAGGGTCGTGCCGAGGCCGATTCGCCGCGGGTGCCGGGCTCCGACGCAAAGCATTACGCTCCGGCGACACCGCTCAGCATCGTCGACGGCCGCAGGCTCGAGGAGGTCGTTTCGCAGCTCACGGATGAGCACGAAAAAGTCGCGGTGCTCGCATTGCGTCCGCCGCGGGCCGCCAACAAGTTCATGACGTGGATCAACGCCGGGCGTCGCGCCGAAGTCTACGCGCGCGAGCTGTACGTGAACCTGCGCGCACTCGACAAGTCGGGCGCCCGGGAAATTCTGGTGGAGGCGGTGCCGGCCGGCGAGGGCTGGGACGCGGTCCGCGATCGACTGCACCGCGCGGCTTCGGCCGAGAACGTCGTTGCAATGGATCCGGACATCGCGGCACTCAGGGCCGACCTCGGCGAGGACGTCGGCAGGTCATGAGCGGCCGTGTGGTCGGCGGCATGCAGATTGACGTACTGGATCACGTGGCCGGTGCGCGGCAGGCGCGCGGCATCGCAGTGGTGATCGACGTGTTTCGTGCCTTCTCCGTCGCGCCGCATGCCTTCGACGTGGGCGCATCGCGAGTGTTTCCGGTCGGCGACGTCGACGAGGCGTTCGAACTCGGCCGGCGCTTTCCCGGCTCCGTCCTCGCCGGCGAGCGGCACGCCCGCAAGCTGCCTGGTTTCGATGCCGGCAATTCGCCGACCGAAATCCGCGCGCTCGACCTTCGTGGCAAGGTGCTGGTGCACACGACCCATGCGGGCACGCAAGGGCTCGTGAATGCGGGCTCGGCCGACGAGGTGCTCACCGGCTCCTTCGTCAATATTTCCGCGGTGCACCGCTACCTGCTCGCGCGCTCGCCGGATCGCGTCTCGCTCGTCCGCATGGGCCACGAGGCGCGCGAGCGTTGCGCCGAGGACGACCTGTACGCCGAGTGCCTGAAGAAGATGCTGGAGGGTGGGCAGGCGCCGCTCGGTGAGGTCCGGGAGCGGCTGCGCAACGCGCCGGCCGCCCGGAAGTTCTTCGATCCCGCCTGCGACTGGGCGCCGCTCGACGACTTCGCCTACTGCACCGAGGTCGATCGGTTCGACTTCGTGCTGCGGCTCAAGAGGACGCCCGGCGAGCCGCCCGAACTCGAGCGGCTGGATGGCGGGCAGGGCGCGCGCGCGTGAGCATCCCGGTCGAGTTCATGCTGTTCGCCGCCACGCTCGTGGGCGTGGCGCTGCTGCACTCCCGTTCGCTCGAGGTCGCTGCCTGCGGACTCGGCGCGGTGCTCGTCTACAAGCTCGCCTTCACCGGCATCCATGGCGTGAGCGGACTCGGCGGACTGCTGCATCACCTTGCTGCGGAGTGGGTGATCCTGGCGAACCTGCTCTGCCTGCTGCTCGGATTCGCGCTCCTTTCGCGCCATTTCGAGCAGAGTCGCGTCCCGGACCGCATCCCGGAGCTGCTGCCGGACGACTGGCGCGGCGGATTCGTGCTGCTGGTGCTCGTCTTCGTGCTGTCGAGTTTCCTCGACAACATCGCGGCGGCGCTGATCGGCGGGACGGTAGCGGCGTCGGTGTACCGGCACAAGGTGCATATCGGGTACATCGCCGCACTGGTCGCCGCCTCCAATGCCGGCGGTTCGGGCAGCGTGGTCGGCGACACGACCACGACCATGATGTGGATCGACGGCGTGAGTCCGGGCCAGGTCTTTCATGCCTATGTCGCGGCCGTCGCCGCGCTGATCGTATTCGGGGTCCCGGCCGCCATCCAGCAGCAGCGCTACTCGCCGATCATGGCCCACGCCGAATCGAGCCTGCCGATGGACTGGTCGCGGGTCGCGGTCGTGCTTCTCGTGCTGGTCGCCGCCGTCGCGACCAACGTGCTGATGAACGTCGGGTTTCCGGAGCTCGCGCAGCAGTTCCCGTTCATCGGCGTGGCGGTGTGGGTCGCGCTGCTCGCGACGGCCCGCTGGCGCGCGCCGGACTGGAAGGTGCTGCCCGGTGCGCTGCGCGGCACGGTCTTCCTGCTGTGTCTCGTCTTCGCCGCGTCGCTGATGCCGGTCGAGGAGCTTCCGCCGGCCTCGTGGCAGACGGCGTTTCGGCCTCGGCTTCGTGTCGGCCGTGTTCGACAATATCCCGCTCACCAAGCTCGCGCTCGAGCAGGGCGGCCATGACTGGGGCATGCTGGCCTACGCGGTCGGCTTCGGCGGCTCGATGATCTGGTTCGGCTCGTCGGCCGGCGTTGCGATCACGAACCTCTTTCCCGAGGCCCGTGCGGTCGGGCCCTGGCTCCGTTCGGGCTGGCACGTCGCGGTCGCGTATGTCGTCGGCTTCTTCACGCTGCTGCTGATTCTCGGATGGCACCCGCACACATGATCCGTAACGTCGTGTTCGACATCGGCGGCGTGATGGTGCGCCTGCGCTACCAGCCGTTCATCCGCTACCTGAGCGAAGCGGGCGTCGATCTCACGGACCTGCCGGCGTGGCTCGCGACCATCGACCTCGAGGCGCACGAGCGCGGGGACATCACGGGCCACGAACTGCTCGGGCGGGTGGCCGCATCCGCGCAGCGTCCGCTCGATCCGGCCGACCTCGAGCGCCGGTGGCTCGACATGTTCGATCGATCCGGCGAGATGTTCGACCTCGCGAACGGGCTGATGGACGAGCTATCGCGTGTACCTGCTCTCCAACATCGGCGACCTGCACTGGAGCCACCTCGACGCCGCATACGGCGTCGCGACCGTGGGCCACGGCGCGATCGCGTCGTTTCGCGTCGGCGCGGTGAAGCCGAGCGCCGCCATCTACCGCGAGGCGGAGCGGCGTTTCGATCTCGATCCGGCGGCGACGGTGTTCATCGACGACCTCGAGCGCAACGTCGCCGGCGCGCAGGCCTGCGGGTGGAACGCCATCCACCACTTGAGCCCGCTCGAGACGCGCCGCAGCCTGAGGGCGCTGGGCGTGCGGCTGCCGGAGTCGTTTGCAGGGGATTGAGCGATGCAGGCGATTCCCGTCTCGATCCTGCTGCTCGTGCTGTCGAACGTGTTCATGACGTTCGCGTGGTACGCGCACCTGAAGAACATGAGCGGCAGCCACTGGTACGTGGCCGCGCTCGTGAGCTGGGGCATCGCGCTGTTCGAGTACCTGCTGCAGGTGCCGGCGAACCGCATCGGATACACCGTCATGAGCCTGCCGCAGCTCAAGATCCTGCAGGAAGCGATCACGCTCACGGTGTTCGTGCCGTTCGTCGTCCTGTACATGCGCCAGCCGCTGAAGCTCGACTACCTGTGGGCCGGGCTGTGCATCATGGCCGCCGTGTACTTCGTGTTCCGCAAGTGAGCACCGCGATCCACCGGCGGGTCGAGGCCTGCAGGGCAGGGACGGACCCCACGTGCATCGCGCGGCTCGATTCGGGCTGGGCCGTCATGGGCGACCCGCAGGTGCTGCCCGGGATACTGCCTGCTGCTGCCGGACCCCGTGGTCCCGCACCTGAACGCGATGCTGCCTGCGGCGCAGGCAGCATTCCTGGCCGACATGGCGCGTCTTGGCGATGCGGTGCTCGCGCGCACGGGTGCCGTGCGGATCAACTACGCGTTGTTCGGCAACGTCGAGCCGGCACTGCACGCGCACGTGTTCCCGCGCCTTGCGAACGAGCCGCCCGGACATCGCGAGGCGCACCCGTGGAGCTACGACTGGTCGCGTGCACGGCCATTTGATGCGGCAGTCGACGGCGCGCTGCTGCGCGCGCTGCGCGCTGATCTCACGAGCGTAGATTCCGCCGGCAGGGCGGCGCGCCAATGAAAAAGGCCGGCGGGATTGCTCCCGCCGGCCTCGTTCCCGAAGCCGGGAATTGGTCCGTCGATCAGTCCGCCGGGCCGCAATCCGTGCGACGGATCGTCACGCGCCGGTTCTGCGCACGACCTTCTTCGGTCGCATTGTCGGCGATCGGCTTGGTCAGGCCCATGCCAATCGGCTTGATGCGACCCGGGTACACGCCCTTCGAGGCGAGGTAGTCCACCACGGCCTGGGCGCGACGCTCGGAGAGCTTCTGGTTGTATTCCGCCGTGCCGATGTTGTCCGTGTGGCCGGTGGCCGTGCCTTCGACGAAGTTCAGCTCCTTGAGCCGCGCCGCGGCGGCGTCGAGCGTGGCCTTGTCCTCAGCCGTCAGCACGGCCGAGTCGAACGCGAAGTGCGTCCGGATCACCACGTCGCACGAGCAGCCGAACGGGCCAACGCGATCGCCGGCCGGCGTGTTCGGGCACTTGTCGTCGGCGTCGCACACGCCGTCGGCGTCCTGGTCGCTGCACTTGGCGGGCTCCGCCGCTGCGACTGCCACGGGCGCTTCTGCCACGACAGGCACGGCCTCTTCGACACTGCCGAACCGATACGCAAGGCCCAGCGTGAAGCGCTCGACGTCCGACTTGTTGTTGCCGACTTCGGCGACGTCTGCAATGTTGTCGTACTCGAGCCGCATGGACACGCGCTCGTTCCAGGTGTAGCTGGCGCCCAGCCCCCACAGGAACACGCCGCTGCTGTCGGAGTCGTTCAGCTTCACGTCGTAGGGAGATCCGACCGGCAACGCCGGCCCGGGTGTCCTGCCCCTGGAAGCGACCGCTCAGCTTGTTGTCGCCCATGTAATAGCCGAGGCGCCCATAGAGGTTCCAGGCCTCACCGATCGGAAGCATGGGGAGCGCCGACAGCGCCCAGCCGGTGCTCTCGAACTGCGATTTCGCTCGATACGTTCCACCGGTCGGCGGCGGCGGGAAGATCGGATTCACCACGGTATAGGTGTACGTGGCATTCGTCTGGACGCTGGTGCTGCCGAGATCCATCCAGGCCGCCTCGACCGCGAGCCACGGCAGGAACTGGTAGCCGACAAAGAAGCTGTACGTCGTGGACGTGTCGCTGAACTTGTCGCTCGTCGAAGTGACGTTGATGCGTCGGGTTGAAGAAATTGACCTGATCGGCGAGTGCGCTCGACAGGTTGTTGGCGTCCTTCTGGCTGAGGTTCCAGTTGGACTGACCGATGTCGCCGCCGACATAGAAGCCGGTTCGCTCCGCCATCGCGGGCGTCGCAAATGCGACGAGTGCCACAAGTGCCAGTTTTCCAATTCTCATCAGGAGTCTCCCTGCTGCGTAAGCCTTGAAGTGTCGGGTTTGTCCAGGCAAACCGCTGATTATCCCGGTGATTATAACCCAGGCGGCTTGAGGCGGTGAGAACCGCAGAGTCAGCGTTCGGCGATCGGCGGGGGTGGGGATGCCGATCGACACGAACGCTGACTCGCGGAATTGAAGAAATTGCTGCCGTTGCCCAAGTCCATCCCCGGTCGTTATCGGCGCCACCAGGGCGGGCGCATATTTCAGCCGGCTGACGTGGAGCGGCGCCAGGCGCGCTGCCGGCGTGGCTGATCGATGTAGCGCAGCCAGACCTCCCACGGGTCCCAGCAGTCGACGGACCTGTCGTCGCCTGGAATGGCGGCCGGCTCGTGCCCCGCCGATGCACTCGATGCGCAGCTCGGGTCGGGCGCGCTGCAGCCACGACTCGTCGGCTCGCCTTCAATCGTCTTGACCACGGAATTCCCCCTGCCGAGTGTCTGCGTCAACCAAATGGCTGCAACGCGGTCGGTCTGCAGCCTTTGCATGAGTCGCAAAGTACGAAGTCGATACTACGATCCGTCCCGGCGTGCGATTTGTCACTGGACGACACAGACTTGGCAGTACACGACACATCGGTCGAATGATGCAGCGCATCAACGGCGGGCAGGGCCGTTGCAGGCGTCGCGAATTGCCAAGTCTTTGTCGTTCTTTATCAAAACTCCGTGGGCTCACGGACATAGGATCGTCGCGCCGCTCTCAGGGGTGCGGCTGTGGGTAACGGATGCGCCGGTCAGGCGGCTGACACGGGGCACTTCGGCAAAGAGGGGGGGATCACTTGTTCCAATCGCGTATTGGCACAGCGTTGCTGGCGCTGATCGCGCTCGGGCTCGCGCTGGTCGCGAATGCCCGCGATGGTCGATGCCGCTGCCACTGCCAGGCCCAACATCCTGGTGATCTTCGGGGACGACATCGGCTGGGCGAACCTCAGCCTCTACAACCCCGGCGTCATGGGCTACGCCACGCCGAACATCGATCGCATCGGTCGCGAAGGCGCGATGTTCACCGACCACTATGCGCAGCCATCCTGCACCGCGGGTCGCGCCGCATTCATCACCGGCCAGTACCCGATCCGCAGCGGCATGACGACGGTCGGCCTGCCCGGCGACGCGCTGGGAATCAAGGCCGCGACTCCGACGCTGGCCGAGGTGTTGAAGCCGCAGGGTTACGCGACCGGGACAGTTCGGCAAGAACCACCTCGGCGATCGCAACGAGAGCCTGCCGACCGTGCACGGCTTCGACGAGTTCTACGGCAACCTCTATCACCTGAACGAAGAGGAGCAGCCGGAGCAGTTCGACTATCCCAAGGACCCTGAATTCCTGGAGAAGTACGGTCCGCGCGGCGTGCTGAAGTGTGTCGCAACCGACATCGACGACCCGACCGAGCAGCCGCGATTCGGTCGCGTCGGCAGGCAGCGCTGCGAGGACACCGGCCCGCTCACGATCAAGCGCATGGAGACGGTGGACGACGAGTTCATCGACGCGACCGTCGCCTTCATCAAGCGCTCGCAGTCGCAGGGCAAGCCCTGGTTCGCCTGGCTCAACACCAGCCGCATGCACCTTTACACGCACCTGCGGCCGGAGCACAGGTACCTTGCCGCGAAGCAGACGAGCGGCGACGACCTCTACGGCAGCGGGATGGTCGAGCACGACATGCAGGTCGGCGCGCTGCTCGAGACGCTGCGCAAGTCCGGGGCGCTCGACAACACGATCATCGTCTACACGACCGACAACGGTCCGGAGCACAGCGCCCGGGCCTACGGCGGTACGACGCCGTTCCGCGGCGAGAAGATGACGACGTACGAAGGCGGCGTGCGCGTGCCTGCGATGGTGAGCTGGCCCGGGCACATTCCCGCCGGCCAGGTCCTGAACGGCATCCAGGCGCACATGGACCTGTTCACGACGCTGGCCGCCGCGGCCGGCGTCCCGGACGTCGCTGCGACAGATGCGGCAGGACCGCAAGCAGTACATCGACGGAGTCAACAACCTCGACTACTGGACAGGGAAGTCGACCGAAAGCGCGCGGACCGACTTCATCTACTACTACGAGTCGCAGCTGACCGCCATTCGCTACAAGCAGTGGAAGGCTCACTTCGCGACCAAGCAGGACTACTACGCGCCACTGGTCGAGCAGACCTTCCCGATCCTCTTCAACCTGCGCGCCGACCCGTACGAGAGCTGGGACGACACCGGCGAGCGCTCGGACATTCTGCAGCGCAAGACGTGGCTCAATGGTCCGATGCAGGCGATCCTGCGTCAGCACATCGGCTCGCTGATGCAGTACCCGCCGGTGCAGAAGGCGAAGACGCTCGATTTTTCCAGGCTCCTTGAATCTCTGCAGAAGGGACAGCAATGAACATGAGAACGACGAATCCGGGAACCGCTCGCAGCAGGGCGCGCCGTGCGGCGCTGGCCGCGGGCGCGTGCAGCATCGGCATCATGCTCGCGCCGGTTACGCAGGCCAGCGACGGCGGCAAGAGCGTCTACCTGCTCGGCAAGCGCGGCCCGCTGGCCGCGTTCGTGCCGAAGCCGGGCTTCTATCTCTCGAACGACGTGTACTACTACGATGCCAGCAGCAGCGACCTGCTGCCGTTGGGCGACCGGCGACCACCTCGTCCAGGACGTGTCGGCGCAGGCCCTCATGGATATCCCGCAATTCACGTGGGTCACCGATGTCGCGGTTGCTGGCGGGCGACTGGCGTTCAGCCTGCTCACCCCGTTCGGCAAGCTCGACGTGGATGGCAAGGGCACGGTGGACCTGCCGAACGGCGGCCCCGGCCCCAGCGTCCAGCTTTCCGACTCGGACACCGGTTTCGCGGATCCGGTCGTGGGCGGCTCCGTCGGCTGGAAGCACCGCGACGGCGACAAGTTCCGGGCCTGGAGCGTCTATTCGTCGGTCTGGATCCCGATCGGCTCCTACGAACTCGGGCGGCTCGCCAACCTGAGCAGCAATCGCTGGGCGGTCGATGTCGGCGGCGCCTACACGATGGCCAACTTCAAGGGCGGCCGTGAGCTTTCGTCGGTCGTCGGATTTACGTTCAACGGCGACAACCAGGACACCGACTACAGCAGTGGTACGGACTTCCACCTCGAAATATCCGGCCGTCAGCACCTGCCGAACAACTGGGCGGTCGGTGTCGTCGGCTACTGGTTCCAGCAATTGACCGCCGACTCAAACGGGCCGGCCGTGCTCGGCGACTTCAAGGGCAGGGTCTATGCTCTCGGCCCCGAGATCGCCTACCAGTTTCCGAACAAGGTGCACCCTGTCGGGGTCGACCTGCGCTGGTACCACGAGTTCGGCGCCGAGAATCGGCTCGAAGGCGACAGCGTGTTCCTCACGCTGTCAGTACCGCTCAGCGTCAAGCCGGCCCGCAACCCGAGCGAGGACTGGACCCAGGCTGAGGAAGCCCAGCAGTAGTTCTTCTCGTAATCATCCTCACCAGAGCATACCCATGAATACGCATCTGACCGCCGTGCGCCCTCTGGCCGCAGCCGTGATCGCGGCGTTGTTGTGTGCCGCCATTGGCGGCCTTGCCGGTTGCAGCCGCGGCGACAAGACGAAGGACGCCGCGGTGGCGACGGCGCCCACGGTCGCGACTGCCTCCGCGCCGGCGCCGACGGTCGAGCAACTCGAGGCCGCTGTCGCGGAGAACCCGCTGAAGGACGCGTACTTCGGCGAGACGCACGTGCACACGTCCTACTCGCTCGACGCATACATCGGCGGCGCGCGCATCACGCCGGACGAGGCCTACAAGTTCGCGCAGGGCGCCGACGTCGTCGTCAACGGCCAGAAGCACAACATCGGCCGGCCGCTCGACTGGGTGGCCGTCTCCGACCACGCCGAGTTCATCGGCGAGATGTACTCGACGCAGGTCCCGGGTGCCAAGGGCGGTGACAACCCGATGCTCGAGGAACTGCGCGGGCTGACGAATGTCGACGAGCAGCGCGCGTGGTTCCTGAAGTATGTGGTCGAGAACAACCGCGGCGCGAACCCCGGTCACCCGCCGTTCTACGCTGGTCCCGAGACCACGCGCAGCGCCTGGAAGGATATCCAGATCAAGGCCGCGATCGACAATTACCGGCCCGGCAAGTTCACGACGCTGGCGGGCTACGAGTGGACGGCCGCGCCCGAAGGCCGGGAACATGCATCGAAACGTCCTGTTCCGCGACCTGAACGTCCCGGACATGCCGTTCTCGCGCGCTGGACAGCAACGACGAGGAGAAGCTCTGGGCGTGGATGGCCGAGCAGGAAAAGAAGGGCTCGCGGCTGCTGGCGATTCCGCACAACTCGAACGGCAGCAAGGGACTCATGTTCGAGCCGCTCGACAACGCCGGCAAGCCGATCACGGCCGACTACGCGCGCCTGCGCAGCCACTTCGAGCGGCTGATCGAGATGATGCAGATCAAGGGCAACTCCGAGGTTCATCGGAAGTTCTGGCCGGCCGACGAGTTCGCGGGCTTCGAGAACGCCGACAGCGTCGGATCGTTCAGCGGGCGCACGTTCCAGAAGGAGGACTTCGTGCGCTGGGCCGTCACCAAGGGCCTCGACTATCAAACCGAAGCTCGGCGTGAATCCCTACCAGTACGGCTTCATCGGCGGCACCGACAACCACAACGGCCTGCCCTCGGACGTCGCCGAAGACGACTACATCGGCAGCCACGGCCCGGCGGACGGCACGCTCGAGGCGCGTCGCGACGGCGAGATCGACGGCTGGATCAAGTCGAAAGAGTCGAGCCCCGGCTCGCTCGCCGCCGTGTGGGCGCCGAAGAACACTCGAGCCGCGATCTGGGACGCGATGGCTGCACGCGAGACTTTCGTCACGTCTGGTACGCGCATCAAGGTGCGGTTCTTCGGCGGTCCGGACCTCGGCGCCGCGTCGACCAACCCGCGTGAACTCGTCGAGCAGGGCTATCGCAATGGCGTACCGATGGGCGGCACGATCGACAAGGCATCCAAGGCGCCGACGTTCACGGTCTGGGCGGCAAAGGATCCCAATGGCGCCAACCTCGACCGGATCCAGATCATCAAGGGCCAGGTCGACGCAAAGGGCGAGCCGCAGGACAAGGTGATCGACGTCGTCTGGAGTGGCGATCGCAAGCGCGGCGGCGACGGGAAGATCCCGCCCGTCGGCAACACGGTCGACCTGACGAAAGCGACGTACGCCAACACGATCGGCAGCCCGGAGCTGATGGGTACGTGGACCGATCCCGACTTCGATCCGGCCAGGCCCGCGCTGTATTACGTCCGCGTGCTCGAGATACCGACGCCGCGCTGGACGACCTACGACGCCGTCAGGAACAAGCTGGCGCTGCTGCCCGACGTGCCCTCGGCGATCCAGGAGCGGGCCTGGACCTCGCCCATCTGGTACACCCCGTAACACAGGATGCCGTGCCGCAGCGAATTGCTGCACGGCCGTATTGATCAATCGACCAACAGGAGAATAGCCATGATGAATTCAATCAAGTCGCGTCTGGGTCTGGGCCTGGCGATGGCGCTGGCAGTGACGGCGGTGAGTGCGGGTCCGCTCGATCCGGACTGCACGGCCGAGAAGGCCGCGAAGAGTGCCGCAGCGAAGGCAACCGTCGGCGTCGGTGGCCGCTGCGACCCGAAGGAGGCCATGCACGACACGGCCAAGGACGCCGTCGATATCGGCGACAAGGACAGGAAGGACAAGAACGACAAGACGACAAGAACGACAAGGACAAGAACGACAAGAACGACAAGAACGACAAGAAGAAAGGACGACAAGAAGGACGACAACAGCGGTTGGTCGGTCGTCAAGTAACCAGCTGCGGCGTCGCGCCCTGGCGGACGGACAGGAGATACTCTGTGGAACACAGATCGACACCCGTGTACGGGCTCGCGCTTGCAATAGGCGCGGCCATCGCCCTGTCGGGCTGCGGCAAGAAGGAGCAGCCGCCTGCTGCCGCAGCGCCGCCGCCGGCCGCGGTTGCGCAGACAGCCCCCGACGCTGCCCAGCAGGTCCCCGCGCAGCCTCCGCAACCGCTGCAGGCCAGCACGGCCACCTGGACTCCGGAGGCGCTGGAGGAGTTGCTGGCGCCTGTCGCGCTGTACCCGGACGTGGTGCTCGGCGAGGTGCTGGTTGCATCGACGAATCCCCAGGAAGTGCTCGACGCAGGCAACTGGCTGCTGCAGAACCCGGGCCTCGAAGGCAACGCGCGCGACGAGGCTGCGAAGCAGGTCGGCTTTACGCCGCCGGTGCGCGGGTTGCTGCAGTCGCCGGAAGTCATCGACATGATGTGCCTGGAGATGGGCTGGACGGCAGAGCTCGGCCAGGCCTACGTCAATGACCAGGCGGGTGTGCTCGATGCGGTGCAACGACTGCGGACCCAGGCCAAGGATGTGGGCAACCTCAAGAGCTCCGACCAGATGAAGGTTGCGACCGAGGTGCAGGAGGGCCACCAGGTCATCACGGTGTCGCCACCGAGCCCGCAGGTCGTCTACGTGCCGCAATACGACCCGGTCGCGGTCTACGCTCCTGCGCCAGCGGTCGCCGCTCCTGTGACGACCACGACGACTGCGGCGGCCGACACCGGACACAGCACCGGAGCGCTGGTCGCCACGGGCCTGCTGTCGTTCGGCGCGGGCATGCTCGTCGCCAACATCTTCGACGATGACGACGACGACTGGTACAAGAAGGGCTATTACAACCCGCGGTACTACGGACCGTCGATGCCGTACTACCCGCCATACCCGTACCGTCCGAGCTACGGCAACGGCTATTACCCGAGCAACGGCTACAACCGGCCGCCCGGCTACGGCGGTGGATTCAACAACAGCGGCAACATCGTCGTCGTCAACCCGGGCGGCAACAACAACGGGTACTGGGACCGTTACGACAACAATCGCTCGGGCTACAACGGTGCGACGCGCGACGCGCAGTCCCGCGTTGCGAGCAGCCCGATCACTGCAGCGAAGCCGAATCGGCCGGAGCTGGATTCGTTGAACGCGCAGGCGAAGCAGGGGCCGAAGCGCCCGGCGCCCGCCCCAGATGCCTGGAAGGGCCAGAGTTCGTATGCGGGCGCGCAGCAGGCCGCCAAGAGCAAGGTGCCGGATGCCCGACCGGGCGCGGCGTCGACTGCATCAGGGGCCGTGCCGAAGGTGCAGGGCTCTTACGCGGGTGGCCAGGCGACCGGCGCGGCTGCGACGAGCAAGGCGACGACTGCGGCGCCCGCTGCGAAGGCGGCTGCCAAGCCAGCTGCAAAGCCAGCGGCGTCGAGCGTCAGTCGTCCCGAGGCCAAGCCGGCGGCGAGTGCAGCGCGTTCCACCGCGTCGGACCGCGGCTATGCCGCTCCTTCGGCACCGAAGGTCAGCAAGCCTGCGAGCAAGCCCGCGGCAGTGCCGTCAGGTGCACCGGAGCGTGCCAAGTCCAGCGCCGTCTCGGGTGCCAAGGGCGGCGGGGATCGTGCAGCGAGCGACCGCGGCAAGCAGAGCATGCCTGCCGGTGCGCCTGCGAAGGCCAAGGGCGCGAAGGACAAGAAGCCCCGCTGAAGGGGCGGCAGGTATCGAGATGCACACACCAGGCGTGAACAGCGTATGCAGGCGGCGCGCCGCGACGACCGGGCTGCTGCTGATCCTCATGGCAGGCGCGGCCGGCGCGGATCCGCTCGTCGCCGACGCAGCGATTGCTGCGGCGAGCCAGCAGCTGCTGGCCGACGTGGCCGCAACTGAAGTCGATGTATCGGCCAGCTCATCGTCAGTAGATTCATCGTCGGTCAGGCAGGAAAGCGCGACCACCGGCGACGATCCGGCCAGGCCCGGCGACGATGAAGGGGCGTTTCTCGGTCAGCTGGTCGCGCGGTATTTCGAAAGTTACAACTAGGCGATGGGAGTACGGACATGAATTCTCGGCGCAAAACGCGAAAACTGGTCATGTGTGGAACGGCACTGACTCTCGCGGCACTTGCCGTATCGGCAGCCGAGCAGGCCGCGCCTGCGCACACCAAGGGCTACAACGAACTTCGCAATCCCTACTTCGGCCAGACGCACCAGCACACCGGGTGGTCGTTCGACGAGGCGATCTATAACGTCCGGCTGGGACCGGATACCTCCTATCGCCACGCGCGCGGCGAGAAGGTGAAGCACCCGGCCGGCTACGACGTGCAGCTCAAGGTGCCGCTCGATTTCCTCGCGGTCTCGGACCACTCCGAGTACCTCGGCGTGCTGCTGCGCATGTACGACCCGAACGATCCCCTGTCAAAGCACCCGCTGGCCCTGGAGGTCACCAGTTCCGGCAACGACGTGGCGAAGGCCACGAAGGTGTTCTACAAGCTCGTTTCCGAAACGATCCAGCCCGACGGCAGCATCAAGGCCGACCCGGTGCTGGCGGACCCGGCGCTCAAGCGCACGATCTGGGACCAGTACATCAAGATCGCCGACAGTTACAACGAGCCGGGCAAGTTCACCACGCTGGTCGGTTACGAGTGGTCGTCGCAGCCGAACATGTCCAACCTGCACCGGAACGTGATCTTCCGGTCGAGCAGGAACCTGCCGGTGCCGTTTTCGTATTTCGATTCGCAGCGGCCCGAGGAACTCTGGAAGTGGATGGACGCGCAGCGTGCGAAGGGAACGCAGTTGCTCGCGATTCCGCACAACGGCAACCTGAGCAACGGAGCAATGTTCGCCCTCACGGATTCCGACGGGAAGCCGATCACGCGTGCGTACGCCGAGACACGGGCGCGAAACGAGCGGCTGACGGAAATCGTGCAGACCAAGGGGCAGTCGGAAACCAACCCCGGGGTAGCCCCGAACGACGAGTTTGCCGGCTTCGAGCTGTGGACCAAGCCGGTTGCCGGGCCAGGCACCGTCAAGGTCCTGCCGACCAATTACGTTCGCAACGCCTTCGAGAACGGCCTGGCACTCGAGAAGAGCATCGGCGTGAATCCGTTCAAGTACGGCGTCGTCGGTGGCGGCGACATTCACACCGCCATCGTCTCGCACGAGGAATTTGCATTCACGGGTGAGCACAACCTCAAGTCGAGCACGCCACACGCGCGGTTGCTGGAGGGCGTGCCCGGCGAGCCGTCGAAGATCGAGCAGGGCTCTGCAGGGCTCTCCTGCGTCTGGGCGGAGGAGAACACCCGCGAATCGATCTACGACGCCATGGCACGCAAGGAGACCTGGGCCACCAGCGGTACGCGCATCGTCGTGCGGGTGTTCGGCGGGTTTGACTTCGGCAATGCGAAGCCAGGCGACAGGGAATGGGCGCGTGTCGGTTACAGGAACGGCGTGCCGATGGGTGGTGACCTCAAGCATGACGCAAAGAAGTCGGCGCCGCGGCTGATGATCGCGGCGTCGAAGGACCCGAACAGCGGCAACCTCGACCGGATCCAGGTGATCAAGGGCTGGGTGGATGCCGCCGGCAAGACGCACGACAGGATCTACGACGTAGCCTGGTCCGGCAATCGCAAGATCGGCTCGGACGGCAAGTTGCCGGCGGTCGGCAATACCGTCGACGTCAAGAATGCGTCCTACACCAACACGATCGGCAGCCCCGAGCTGGCCACGGTCTGGAAGGACCCGGACTTCGACCCGTCCGTCCCGGCGTTCTACTACGTCAGGGTCCTCGAGATCCCGACGCCACGCTGGTCCACGTACGACGCGAAGGCGCTCGGTATCGATCCGCCGAAGGACTTCCCGGCGACGATCCAGGAGCGCGCCTGGAGCAGTCCGATCTGGTACACGCCGGGCGGCACCTGATGCCGGCGCACAGTCAGCCAGTCAACGCGTCCGTTCCAAACGCCAAATCACGAGAGCAACACACCATGTCATTGCCCGAAGCCTTCACCCACCAGGACAAGCTGCTCACCGTCGACACCAACCTGAGCAAGTTCCTCGAAGGCCTGCTGCACCCCGGCATCAAGGCGCACCCGCTGTTCCTCGATCCCTACAACGGTGTCTGGGTGCTGCGCGTCAAGTTCGCGCCGGGCGTGACGCTGCCGCTGCATTTTCACACCGGCACGGTGCACCTCTACACGATGTCCGGCTGCTGGTACTACTCCGAGTATCCGGACCAGAAGCAGACGGCTGGATGCTACATCTTCGAGCCGGGTGGCTCGATCCACGAGTTCAACACGCCGGCCACCAATACCGAGGACACGGATACGTTCATGGTCGTCTTCGGGGCCAACGTGAATTTCCTCAAGGACGGCACCTACATCAACATGATGGATGCCAGCCTGATCAAGGCCTGGGCCGACCAGGGCATCAAGGAGCAGGGACTGGGCAAGATGAACTACATCTCGGCGCAGATTCCGAAGTACACGCGCTGACGAGGGTCGAGGCGCCGCGTTCGAGCGGCGCAGATATCAAGTTTCTGCCGCCGCATGACAAGAGCCTGCGGCCGATCAGCGATAACGTCCCTGCCTATCAGGTCGGCGACCACGTGGCGCGGCCTGACGATTCATAAACAGGCAGGGGGCAAGCATGGCACGCAACAAGTTCGCGCCGCATTCGCATCGACTGGCCGCGGCTGTCGGCGCAATACTCACGGGTTACGCCGGCGTCGCAGGTGCTGCGCAATGGCGCTTCGACAACGGGACTCAGCTCATCTGGAACACGTCGATTTCGGTCGGCGCCAGTTGGCGGGCCCAGAATCCGTCCAAGGAACTTTACTCCCGGGTTGACGGACAGTTGCTCGGATACAGGGGCGGCCTGGGCGGATCGAACACCGACTCCGTCAACGCTGAACTACGAGCTGGGCGACCGGTTCTCGACACCGCTGAAGCTCGTGACCGACGTCGAGCTCCGCAACGGCAAGTTCGGTGCGCTGGTCCGGGCCAAGGCCTGGTACGACTATGCGCTCGAGGACGAGGAGGTCCGTTACGGCCACCAGAACAACGACTACAACGGTGGTCGCGGTGGCTTGAACAGCCGTCCTCCGTTGCTGCCCTATAACCCGTGCCCGGGTGCCAGCCAGATCGTCGGGGGCCAGCCCTTGTGTGCTCGTGGCACGTGGCCTAAGGCCACTCTGAACGACGACGGCTTCGAGGACCTGCAGAAATTCAGCGGCGTGTACCTGCTCGACGCCTATGCGTACGGGAGCTTCGGCATCGGCGACACGGACCTGCAACTGCGGCTCGGCCGGCAGGTCGTCAACTGGGGTGAGAGCGTCTTCTTCCAGGGCGTCAACCAGATCAACCCGATTGATGTGACGGCACTGCGTCGCCCGGGCACCGAGGTCAAGGAAGTCCTGCTGCCGGTGCTGATGGCCTATGCCAACTGGGGCTTCTCGTTCGGCTCGGTCGAGGCGTTCTACGAGTTCCAATGGGAAAACAGCCCCGTGGACTCCTGCGGCACGTATTGGGGTCCGGCGGAAGGCCTGATCTCGACGCAGACGGCGGGCTGCCTCTCGACCGCGGCTTTCGGTGGCGCCTCGAACCCGGTGGCTCAGGCCAGGGGATTCTCGTTCGCTGCACTGAAGGGCCGCGAGGCGTCCGACAGCGGTCAATTCGGTCTCGCACTGCGCTTTCCGGTGGAAGCCATCGACACGGAGCTGGGGCTCTACGGCATGAATGTCCACACGAAGATCCCGGTGATTTCCGCAAAGATGGGAACGCATCCGTCAACGCCGATCAGGACTCCGGGGTTGCCATTTCCGATCTTCAACCCCGCCGCGAACGGCGGTCTTGGCGGCTGGTTTGCAGCCCTGGTCGGCGGTGTACCGAATTACAGCATCATCAATCCAGCCGACTTTCACCGGACGCTGGCTGCGGAGGGCGGTACGCCAATCACGGTGGCCGGCGGCTACTGGGAGTATCCGGAGGACATCCAGATCTACGGAGCGAGTGCCGCCACGGAACTGGGCGGCTGGTCGGTGGCTGCGGAGGTCAGCTACCAGGCCGACGTTCCGGTCCAGATCAATGGCAACGACCTCCTGCAGGCCGCGCTGCAGGGAGCGGGACCATACGGCGCCGCGGCCATTGCCGCGGTAAAGGGTGGCGTAGGCACGGACCTGCCGGGGTATGTCCGGTTCGACAAGACGCAATTCCAGGTCAATGCGCTGAAGACGTTCAGCAACATCCTGGGAGCGCAGTCGCTGTTCGTGGTCGGTGAGGTCGCCCTGCAGTCGAACGATGTTCCCGACTACGAGAAGGCGGGCAACCTGCGCTTCGGTCGTGGCTTCATCTACGGCGTCGGCATCCTTCCCGGTGCGACCGTCCCCAGCACGAATCCGCAGCCTGATGGCCGCAAGAACGACGGCTACGTGACTGACTTCGCCTGGGGCTACCGCATGCGGGCGCGACTCGACTACGACGGCCTGTCGGGTGGCGCGCTGCGCGTCTCGCCTAGCCTGGTGTGGAACCACGACGTGACCGGCGTCGCGATGGACGGCCAGTTCATCGAGGATCGCCAGACGCTTGGATTGGGTCTCGGCTTCCTCTGGTCCAAGAAGTACACGCTGGACCTCAATTACACGTGGTTCGCCGACTCCGCTTACAACCCGCTGATGGACCGCGACTACTACTCGGTCAGCGCCGGCGTGTCGTTCTAATACCTGGGGGAATGCTCAAATGAACAGAAAGATTCGATTCGCCATGGCCGCCGCGACGGTGACGCTGCTGGCCGCCACGGTGCCAGCGCAGGCAAAACTGACCGACGCGGAAATTGCGCGACTCGGCGCGGACTTGACGCCGATCGGCGCCGAGAAGGCCGGCAACAAGGACGGCACCATACCCGAATGGACCGGCGGTCTCTGCGCGCCGCCGGCCGGCTGGACCGCCGGCAAAGGGCGGTTACAAGGATCCGTTCGCGAGCGACAAGCCGCTATTCACGATCACGAAGGCAAATGCCGCCCAGTACAAGGATCAGCTGACGCCGGGCACGCTGGCGATGCTGAACAAGTACGCGAACTTCGCGATGCCCGTGTATCCGACGCGGCGCAGTGCGTGCTACCCGCAGGCAGTGTACGAGGCCGCGAAGGCGGAGGCGGGCAAGATCGACCTTGACGGCTTTGGTCTGAGCGGACGCGCGCGCTCTACCGTGCCGTTCCCGATACCCAAGAGCGGTCTCGAGGCAATCTGGAACCACGAGCTGCGTTACCTGGGAGGCGGTCTCTACCGCCTGTACAACCAGTTCCCGGTTCGTGCGAGCGGCGAATTCTACGAGATCGAATCTGAGGAATACCGGGTATTCAACCAGAACATCGATCCGCCGCAGGACAACCTGCTGTTTGCGTACCTCGACCGCAACCTGGCGCCTGCAACCCTCGAAGGCAGTACGACCCTGGTGCACGAGCCGGTCGACCAGACCAAGCAGGAACGCGCGGCCTGGCAGTACAATTCCGGCAGTCGCCGCGTCCGGCGGGCACCGGAACTCGGCTTCGACAACATCGGCAACGCGTCCGACGGCCTGCGCACCTTCGACCAGGTCGACATGTACAACGGGTCTCCGAGCCGCTACGACTGGAAGCTCGTCGGCAAGAAGGAGATCTACATCCCCTACAACGCGTACAAGCTCGACGACAAGTCGCTCAAGTACAAGGACCTCATCCAGAAGAACGTGATGAAGTCGGACGTGTTCCGCTACGAGCTGCACCGCGTCTGGGTGGTGGAGGCTACGCTGCGCCAGGGCATGAAGCACATCTACGCCAAGCGCACGTTCTACCTCGACGAGGATACGTGGCAGATCGCCTACGAGGATGCGACCGACTCGCGCGGCGGCCTGTGGAGAATCGGCGTCGCGCCGATGATGCAGTTCTATGATGCGAAGGTGCCATTCTACCGTGCCAATATATGGCACGACCTCGCCAGTGGCGCGTACCTGATTTCGCTGTTGACCAACGAGATCAGCGAGCCGTGGACCTTCGGCCAGAAAGCCAAGTGGGCCGACTTCCAGCCCGATGCACTGCGCCGCGCCGGTACGAAGTAGCGGAACCGCGTAAGGAGAGGCCCCCGAGACTGACCATGCAGTGCAGGACAGCCTTCATCACTGGGGCCGGCAGCGGCATCGGCCTCGCGCTGGCGGAGACGCTGGCCAGGCGCGGTGCGCGCGTTGCGGCATTCGACCTCAGGTTTTCCGACGAAGCGCGCGCGCGGCTGCGCAAGGTCTGCCCGGCAGCGCTGTTCTTCGAGGTGGACGTCCGCGACGCGGCGGGCGTCGCGGCAGCGGTGAACAGCGCCGTTGGCCAGATTGGCCGGCCGGACGTCGCCATCAACTCCGCAGGCGTGCAGGTGGCCCGCCCGTTCCTCGAGATCTCGAGCGAGCGCTACGACTTCGTCGTCGACATCAACCTGAAAGGCAGCCGCAACTTCGCCGCGGCCGTGCTGCCGCACATGCAGCAGCGGCGGGCACCTGGCGCTGGTCGCTTCGATCGCCGGCATCGTGAGCAACTACGGCTACGCGGCCTACAGCTCGTCCAAGTTCGGCGTCGTCGGGCTCGCCACGGCGCTGCGCATCGAGTGCAAGACGCGGGGCATTGCGGTTTCCGTCATCTGCCCGCCGGAAGTCGAGACGCCGATGGTGGAGGAGGAGCGCCGTACGGCACCGGCGATCACGATGCAGACCAAGCAGTTTGCCGGCACCGTCACGCTGGACGATCTCTGCGTGCAGGTCATGCATGGTCTCGAGCGCAGCCGTTTCCTGATCGTCCCGGGCAGCTGGCGCGCGCGCTTCACCGTGTTCCTCGGACGCACTTTCCCGAGGCTGATGGCCAGCGTCACGGACAACATGATCGCGAAGGGAATGAAGAGTTGAGGTCACCCATGAAGCCGAGCACCGAGCAGAGACTCTGGATGTACGAAACGATGTGCCTGATCAGGCACTACGAGGACTCGCTGGCGGTCGCCTACTTCGAGGGCAAGCTGCCGCCGAAAATCCAGAAGGGATTGGCCTTCGACCTCGGTGCCGGGCCGATCCCGGGCGAGATGCACCTCGCCGCCGGGCAGGAGTCGGCCGCAGTGGGTTCCTGTGCCCACCTCGAGGCGAAGGATTCAGTCTGGGGCACGCACCGTGCGCATCACTTCGCGATCGCGAAGGGCGTCAATCTCGACCGCATGACCGCCGAGATCTTCGGCAAGGTCACGGGGCTCGGCCGCGGCAAGGGCGGCCACATGCACCTGTTCGACCCCTCGGTCAACTTCGCCTGCACCGGCATCGTGGGCGGGGGCATTCCGCACGCGGTCGGTGCCGGGCTGGCTTACAAGAAGCTCGGTAGCGGAGCGGTCGCGGTCGCCGAGTTCGGCGAAGGCGCATCGAACCAGGGTTCGTTTCACGAATCGCTGAACATGGCGGGGCTCTGGAAGCTGCCGTGTGTATTCGTCTGCCAGGACAACAACTACGGCATTTCCGTGAACAAGGCGAATTCGACGGCGGTCGAATCGATTGCCGATCGCGCCGCGGGCTACGGCATGCCCGGCGTGCGCGTCACCGAGAACGACGCCGACCTGGTCTTCGAGGCGGTGGGCGAGGCGGTCGCGCGTGCGCGGCGCGGCGACGGGCCCACGCTGCTCGAGGTCAAGGTCGATCGCTTCTACGGCCACTTCCAGGGCGACCCCGAGACGTATCGGCCGAAGGGCGAGGTCGAGGCATTGCGCAGGAAGGATTCACTCGCCGCCTATGAAGCGCGCCTGAAGGCAGATGGTGCGTTGACGGACGCTGTTGCCACCGAGATCCGGGGCCGCGCCAAGGCGCGCGTCGAGGCCGCCATCGCATTCGCGAGGCAAAGCGACTATCCGGCTGCCGCGGAAGCATTCCAGCACGTGTTCCAGGAGTCCGCGTCATGACGGACGTCAAGATTCGCAACAAGCCGCTCTTCCAGGCGATGGTCGAAGGCATCCAGCAGGAGATGGAGCGTGACCCGCGCGTGATCTGCATGGGCGAGGACGTCGGCAAGATGGGCGGGGTCTTCCAGTCCACCGCAGGGTTGCACAAGAAGTTTCCGGACCGTGTCATCGATACGCCGATCTCGGAGACCGCCATCATGGGCGCGGCGCTCGGTGCGGCCGCCTCGGGTCTGCGGCCAATAGCCGAACTGATGTTCGTCGACTTCATGGGGGTCTGCTTCGGGCAGATCATGAACGAGATCGGCAAGGCCACGTACATGTCCGGCGGCGCGGTGCGACTGCCGCTCGTGATCACGGCGAGCACCGGCGGTGGCTTCTCGGATGCCGCCCAGCATTCACAGACGCTGCACGGCCTGTTCGCGCACGTGCCCGGGCTCAAGGTCGTGGCGCCGTCGAACCCGCACGACGCAAAGGGCTTGATGATCACGGCGATCCGCGACGACAACCCCGTCGTATTCCTGTTCCACAAGGCGATGCTCGGGCTGCCCGTGCTCGGATACGTCGACGTCAGCATCGACGACAATGTCCCGGCCGAGCCGTACACCGTGCCGTTCGGCAAGGCGCGCATCGTTCGCGAGGGCACCGATGTCACGATCGTCGGCTTCTCGCAGACGGTGCAGAAGGCCGCCGTCGCTGCCGACCTGCTCGCGGCCAAGGGCATCTCCGCGGAGGTGATCGACCCGCGGACGCTGGTGCCGCTCGACGTCGAAGCCATCGTCGCATCCGTGCAGAAGACCGGACGCCTGCTCGTCGTCGACGAGGACTACCTCAATTTCGGCATGACGGGCGAAATCAGCGCGCTGATCGGCGAGCGGCTCGACGTGATCAGGCTCAAGGCGCCGATCCGCCGGCTCGGCGTGGCGGGCGTGTCGATTCCGTACAGCCCGGCGCTCGAGAAAGTGGTGATACCGCAGGTGGATCATGTGATCGAGGCGGCCGAACGTCTCGTGGCCAGCAAGGTCCTGTAGCCGTTCCCCCTGGAGTGCAAACCGTGATCGAAATCCGCATACCGGACGAGGCCTGGGCCGATGTCGAAGCCGGCACCGAGGCCCTGCTGGACGAGTGGTTCGTGGCCGCAGGCGACGAGGTCACGGAGGGACAGATCCTCGGCTCCGTCATGGTCGTAAAGACCGCGATCGAACTGGTGGCTCCGGCGGCCGGCGTGATCGAGTCGCTCGACGTGGCGGCCACGCAGAATTTCGCCAAGGGCGCCGTTCTCGCCCGGCTGCGGCCCCGCTAGACGCGCGCAGCCATGAGTGACGCCACGACAACGATCCCTCTGAAGGGCATCCGTGGCGTCATCGCGCGCTCGCTGACCACGGCGTGGCAGGCCCCACGCGTCGCGCAGGGTCTCGACGCCGACATGTCGGCCGTCCTTGCGCGAGTCACGACCGAGCGGGCGGCGACGGGCAGGAAGATTTCGATCACGCATGCAGTGCTGCGCGCTGCCGCACTGACGCTTCGCGAGCATCCTGCGGTCAACGGTGTCGTGTCCGACCAGGCTGTCGAGCTCTGGGCGGACGTGAATCTCGGTGTTGCGGTGAACACGCCCGTGGGTGTCGTCGTGCCAGTGCTTGCGCAGGCCGACACGTTCGACCTCGGCGAGCTGGAGCAGCGCGTGGCCGTGCTGGCCGAGGGCGCCCGTGGCGGCAAGCTGCCGGCCGCCGCGTACCAGCGCGGCACGTTTACGGTCAGCACTCTCGGCGCGACCGGCATCGACTGGTTCACCCGGTGCTGAATCCGCCGCAGATCGCGATTCTCGGCGTCGGGCGCGTGGCGGAGCGGCCGGTCGTGATCGCAGGCGAGGTCGTGGCGCGCCCGATGATGACGCTGACCCTCGTATTCGACCATCGGGCCCTCGATGGGCACCCGGCGGGGCTCTTTCTCAGTGCGCTGGCGCGGCGACTCGCAGCTGGCGAGTTCTGACCGGGAGACCCGCGTGATCGCCACAGGTTCCGCCGGCGCCGAGCAGCAGATGATCTGCCAGTCGCTGGAGACCGGCGTGAAAGCGCCCCGAACAGCGATGTGGAGCTATTCGTCGGTCTCGCTGGTGCTCGGCCGCAGCCAGAAGCCCAGCGCGGCGATGCTGGAGCGCGCAGCCGAAGAGGGCATCGACGTCGTCGTGCGCGCGAGCGGCGGTGGCGCGGTCATCGCAGGGCCCTGGATGTGCAGCCACACGGTGCTGCTGCCGCCCGATCACGCGCTCGCCAGGATGAGCCTGCCGCGCAGCTACGAAGTGATTGGCGAGGCATGGCAGCGCGCACTCGGTCGGCTCGGCGTCCCGACCGCCATCGCGCCGCGTGTGGCGGCAGGCCCCGCGGCTGCGGACGACGCAATGCGCTGGGTGTGTTTTGCCAGCCTGTCCTACGGCGAGCTGGTCGGGCCGGCCAACCGCAAGATCGTGGGCCTCGCGCAGGTGCGCCGTCGCAGCGGCGCGGCGATCTGCGCCGGCCTGCTGCTCGACCAGCCGGATTGGCCGCGATTGTTGCGTGTCTGGCTCGGGCGAAATGACGAGGCGCTGGCGCAGTCGTTGCGGGACGGCACGATGAGTTGCGAGGAGTGCGCGCCGCTGCGGCGCGTCCCCGGGATTGAAGCGATCGATGCGGAAGTCGTCGCGGAACTCGGCGAATTCGGGCTCGCAGCCTGAGTCGCCGGGACACGATACAAGACGGTCAGACCAGAGGAGACGATCATGGAGCAGTGGGCAAGATACGAAGGCGTTCGATTCGACCTGGCCGGCCCGAACCTGCGCGAGCGCTGGGACGTGCTCCATGCCGGCAACAAGGAACCGTTCCCTGCGGATGAGCGCGTGCAGGAAGCCTGGCGCGCCTACCACGAGGGCCGCTTCCAGGACGCGGTGACCGTCGGCCAGGCACAGGGCGGAGCCGGACTCGTGCCGGCCGCGTTCGCCGCGACGATCTACGCGAACTACCTCGAATCGGACGAGGACAGGAAGGTCGCGATTTTCGAGACGGCGATGGACATGGCCGAGAAGGCGACGGAAGCCTGTCCGGACAATGCCAACGCGCATTACATGCTGGCCGTCTCCCGCGGCCGCTACAGCCAGTTCATCAACATGATCGAGGCGCTGAGCAAGGGTCTCGGGCCGAAGATCCGCGACTCGGTGACGCGCTGCCTCGAGCTGCAGCCGGACCACGCGGAAGGACACGCGACCATGGCCGGCTGGAATGCGGAGATCGTGGACAAGGTCGGCGGCATGCTCGCTGGCCTGAGCTTTGGCGCGAAGAAGTCGAATGCCGAGGAACACTACGAGCAATCCGTCGCGCTGGCCCCGGCCTCGCCCGTGCCTTATATCGAGAAGGCGCATGGCCTGCTGCTGATGTACGGCGAGAGCAGCAAGGACGAGGCCACTGCATTGCTGGAGAAGGCCTGCACACTCGAGCCCGCCGACGCAATGCAGGCGCTGGACATCGGGCGTGCTCGCGCGACGCTCGCCGCCCTTCCGACCATGACCTTCTGATTGCCATGACGCAGCAACTCGACCAGATCGCCTTCTCCGTCGTGGACGTGCAGCGCACCGAGCGCTGGTTCCGCGATGCTTTCGGCTTCATTCCGGCCGGCGGCACGCGGTCCTTTCGCGGCTGGGGCGCACGACACGTGCAGGGGCTGCCGGGCGCCGCGTCGACCTGCTGGTGGCTCGTGGATCGCAGCGAGCACTTCCAGATCGAGCTGTTCCAGTTCGAGGCCCCGCTCGCGAGACTGATGCCTGCCGACTTCCGGCCGTGCGACATCGGCTATTCGCGCGTCGGATTCTGGGTGCAGGATTTCGATCGGACGCTCGAGCGTCTCGCGGCGCTCGGTACGCCGCCGCTCACGGCACCGGTCGGCGCGGCGGGCGGGCGCCGGGTCTGCGTGCGCAATCCCGAGGGCGTGTTCATCGAAGTCATGGAAGACGACCCGCTGCGCGGCCGTACCCGCGATGCGCGGCCGGACTGCCGGGTGGCGGCGCGCTCGGTGACGCTGTCCGTTCCCGATCTCGAGAAATCGAAGCGCTTTTTCATGGGTGCGCTCGGCATGTCGGAGTCGACGGCGGCGCTGCGGCGCCCGGAGCACGAAGCGCTCTGGGGACTGGACGGCGCCACCACTCGCAGCGTCGTGCTCGACGCGGGCAACGTGCTCGTGGAACTGGTGCAGTACCTCGATCCCGTCGGCAAGCCGTGGCCCGAGGGGCACCGCATCAGCGACCAGGGCATCCTCAACATCGCCTTCGGCTACCGCAGGATGCGCGAGATGATGGATTCCTACCGTCGCAGCCGCAGCGGCGGCGCCCGTGCCAATGGCTTTCCGCTGCACGCCATCAACTGGGGCGTCGTGTACGTGAACGACGAGCAGGAGTTCAGCGTGGAACTGCTGTGGGTGAATCCGCGCTGGGACGCCCGGATGGGGTTCACGCCGCTGCCGCTGGCCAGTCGGCCGCTGCCCGACACGCACCGCGTGGAGCGCTCCGTGAGCATTGCGGCGCCAGTCGATCGCGTCTGGAACATCGTCGCCGACCACCGCGGCATGACGAAGTGGTTTGCGCTGGACACCGTGGTGCTGGAGCGCGAAGGCCATCCTGCGCCGAACGGCGTCGGCGCCGAACGCGTGATGCGCGGACCGAAGACGAACCTGCGCGAGCAGGTCCTGGGCTGGGAACCGGGGCGTTCGCTCGACTATCGGCTGCTGGAGGGCGCGCCGATCTCCTGCCACCAGGGTCGCGTCGAGTTGAAGCCGGTCGCGGGCGGAACCGAACTCACGTGGAGCATCCGGTATCGAGCAAGGATTCCAGGCACCTCGGGAATCGTGCGGCGGGCCATGGAGAAGATGCTGGGCGATGCACTGCCGCGGCTCAAGAAATTGGCCGAGTCGGGCTGAGCGACTTCACCATCGCGAGAGCATTCACGCCCATGCGTTGCATCGGAGTCAGCGACGCCAGCAGTTCCGGAATGAAGCCGCTGAGCGCCTTGGATACCACGTCGGCGACGCTGTCGGCGTTCGGCATGGCGTCGGCGCGCGTCATCAGCCAGCCGAGATAGGTGAAATCCCCGCAGCATGATGAAGGCGGGTATCAGTTCCTCATGCTCTTTGGACAACGCGCGCTCGGTGCGGTAGCCGGCGACATATTCGGCGAGCAGCGCATCAAAGTACGGCTGGGAAACCTGTGGGAACACTGAGGCTGCGATCTCGAACAGGTACCAGCCCCAGCCCGAGTCGTCAAAGTCGATCAGGCGCAGGTGCTCGCCGTCGACCAGGACGTTCTCTGGCAGGAAATCAGCGTGAATCAGCCCGTAATTCTCCGGGTCCTTGCCAATCTGCCGGAGCAGGCCCTCGAGCACGATGCGTGCCTTGCGCATCAGTGCGCGCTGCTCTCGCGTGACCCTGGGATGCTCCCAGAAGCGTCCCCACAAGGGCTGCTCGCCCAGCAACCCGCCCTCGTCCCAGGCCGGGCGCACGAAACCAGCCGGCGGTCGATGCTTCGCGCTGTGCTTGTGCAGGCGGCCGGCCAGCGCACCGAGGCGGTGATAGCGCTCCTTGAGTTCCGCCTCGACGCCGCGCTCGACGCGGCCGAGATTGTCAAAGGCGGTGCCGTTGACCCACTCGACCAACGACACCTGGCGCGGTTGCTCGACACGTTCGTGACGCACGGTCACAAAGTCGGTGCCTGCGGGGTTGGTACGACCGTCGGCGTCTCGATGCAGCCGTCGCGCGTCAGCGTGCGCATCCAGTCGATCTCGGACTGCAGCTCGGCATCGGTGTGATACCCGTGGCGATGGATCCGCAGCGCATAGGCGCGGCCATCGGCAGCGGTGGCCTTGAATATCGTGTTCTCGCGATGCTTGATGAGCTTGAGTGGCACGCCGCCGAGATTCCAGTGGGCCAGCGCCGCCTCGGCCAGTGCCCGTATGCCGGCCAGCACGGGATCGTCCTCGGGCGGATTGCCGCCCGTGATCAGTGCGAAGAGATTGTTCGCGAGCCAGATGCAGGCGTTCTCAAATCGCCGCAACACCTCGTCGCAGTAGGCCTGGTCGACGAGCAGGCCGGGCTTGAACTGGATCACCGATTCATCGAATCCGGCGCAGATGGCCCAGATGCCGTTCTCGTACAGCGCGCGCATCATGCCCTGGCCGTGCTGGCTGTCGACGAACTTGAGGCCGATGACCAGCCCTTGCTGACGAATGTCCACGAAGAACGGAAAACGAGGCTTCAGCGCCTCCAGGCCGCAGCGCAATTGCTCGGCGCGGGTGCGCACGTTCGCCAGCGTTTCCTCGGCCAGGCTGAGTTCCAGCGCCTTGAGCGCGACGTGGCAGCCGAGATCGGAGCCACCAAAGGTCGACACGTGCCCCCAGCCGTTGTCGCGCAGCCAGGCGCCAGCGCGCTCGCACATCACCGCGGCGGCCATCGGATACAGGCCGCCGGAGAGCCCCTTGCCGGTCACGATCATGTCCGGCACGACGCCGAATGCCTCGACGCCCCAGCGATGACCGGTGCGCCCAGCCCCGTCTGCACTTCGTCGGCCAGGTACAGCGTTCCGAATTTCTCGCACAGCGCCTTGACTGCCGGCAGGTAGCCTGCCGCCGGCAAGGGGAAGCCATCGGTCGCGGGGATGGTCTCCATCATCACCAGCGCCACGTCGCGACCCGCCAGCGCCCGCTCCATCGCCGGCAGGTCGTTGAACGGCACCTTGATGAATTCGCCGGGATAGTCGCTGTGGAAATAGGCCGCCGCGCTGTCGTCCCCGGCCGCACCGGACAGGCCAGTTCGACCATGGTACCCCGCGGCCAGCGACACGACCTTGCGCCGGCCGGTGGCGAAGCGTGCGGACTTGATCGCGACGTCGCAGGCTTCGCTACCGCTGCTGGTCAACACCACGTAGCGCATCCCGCCCGGCATGGCGGCGATCAGGGCCTGGGCCAGCCGCGCTTTCGGCTCCGATGCAAAATGGTGATTGCCGATGTCCCAGCGCGGTGCCTCGCGCTGCAGGACCTCGACCAGTTGCGGGTTGCAGTGACCGAGGTTGAAGGTACCGCCGTTCAGGTGCAGGTCGAGCAGTTCGCGCCCATCGACGTCCCAGTAGCGGTAGCCCTCGCGCCGGTCCGGAACGAAATCGATGCCCCCACGGTCCAGGCGCAGCACGCGGCCCGGGTACAGGTGATCGTGAACAGCCTGCAGGATGGCGCGTTTGCGCTCTGAGGCCGGCTTATGCAGCTCGAGCGTCATGGCGGTGATTGCGCGCGCCGATCGGGTCAGGTCAAGCGAACTTGTCGCCACTGGCGCGGCGAGACCCCGAACTCGCGGTGGAATGAACGCGAGAATGCCGCCAGGTCGGAGTACCCGAGGATCGTCGCGATCCGCGTCAGCGAGACGCCGGTATCGCGCAGGTACTGCTGCGCGACGCTGCGGCGGACGTCCAGCAGGATGTCCTTGTAGTTGAGGCCGGCCGCGTGCAGGCGCCGCTGCAGCGTGCGCTCCGACAAGCCCAGCCTGGACGCGACGTTGTCGATCGAGCTGTCGCCGTCCTGCAGCGAAAGGGCCACCGTCTCGCGGACCAGCGAGCCGAAGTCGCTGGGTGCCCTGGCTTCCAGCTGCGTCAGGTATTGATGCAGGATGCGAAACAGTTGCTGGTCCGCGCTGGCCACCGGCCGCGAGAGCACCTTCGTGTGGAACACCAGGCCGGTGAAATCCGCATCGAATGTAATCGGGCAACGGACGAGCTGGCGATACGGCCGCGTATCGACCGGCTCGGCGCGCTTCAGGTGCGCGCTCGTCGGCACCCAATCATGTCCCGCGAGATGCTGCATGAGATTGATGCCGACACCGATCACGAGGTCGAACTGCTGGTCCAGCGCCGGGGCGTCCCGCAGCAAGACGTCGAACGTCCAGCGTGCGAAATTGCCTTCGACCACCAGCGCGGTGCGCGCCGCCTGGTTGTGCACCGGCAGAAACCGATTCAGGTTATCGATGGCTGCCTGAACGTCGGGAGCCTCGCGAACGGCGAAGCCGACAGCGCCAAGCATCGCGAAGCGTTGCTTGCGCGACAGCAGCAGGCCGAAATGCGGGGTGGCCGTGGCCTGCGCACCCAGGCGCAGGGCCGTCAGAAAGGCCAGATAGGGCATTGGATGGTCCGGGTCTTCGAGCCACGCGGGATCCACGCCCGCCTGCCGCAGCAACGGGTCCGGGTCGCCGCCCAGTTCACGCACCAGCGCGGAATAACCCTCGAAAGCGGATGCCCTCACCTGGTAGTCGCTCAAGCTCGATCCCCCTCTCGCGCGCAGTCCGTGGCGCCGAATGACAAATTTATGCCGCTTGGTGCCAAAAGACCAGACCGGGAACGTTGTATGTTTCACGGTTCGGGCGTCCACCGGGGGAGGAAGGCAGCCAATGTCTACAGCGACTCAAGTCGTGCCGCCGAAGCGCGTATTCATCACGGGAGCCAACGGCTTCATCGGGAGGGCGCTGGCCCAGCGGTACAGGCACCTGGGCGCAGAGGTCCGCGGCGTCGATTTCACGGCCGACGCCGAGTGGAACGTCGTCGTGGGCGACGTGCGCGAGCCGGGCCAGTGGCGCGATCAACTGTCCGGCGTCGATCTCGTCATACACGCGGCCGCGGTGGTCTCGATGGTCGCCCCGATGCGCGCCGCCTGGGACGTCAACTGCAACGGGACGCGGCGGCTGCTGACGGCCTGTCGCGAGCAGGGCGTCGCCCGGTTCGTGCAGATCTCGTCCGTCGCCGCATTCGGCTTCGATTTCCCGGCCAACGTGGACGAGTCGCATCCGCTCATCACCAACGGCAACTCATACGTCGACACCAAGATCACGAGCGAGCACACGGTGCTCGCGGCCCACGCCGGCGGCGAGATCGACTGCACCATCATCCGGCCGGGCGACGTCTACGGCCCCGCATCCCGTGCGTGGGTGATCGTGCCTCTGGAAATGATGCGCGCAGGTCAATTCCTGCTTCCCGACGCAGGGCAGGGCGTATTCAGTCCCGTCTACATCGACGACCTCGTCGACGGCATCGTGCTTGCGGCCGGAAAGCCCGAGGGTGCGGGCCAGATCTTCACGCTCACCTCGGGCGTCGGCGTGAGCTGCGCCGAGTTCTTCGGGCATCACTGGCGGTGGCTCGGCAAGGCAGGCTCGCCCCGTACCATGCCGAAGGGCCTTGCGATTTCGCTGGCCGAAGCCGGCGCGCGGCATCGCGCGCCTGCTGGGGCGCCAGACGGAACTGGGCCGCGGCTCGGTCGAGCTACTCGGGCGACGCGCCACGTACAGCATCGAGAAAGCCCGGCGGCTTCTCGGGTACTCGCCGCAGGTTGAACTCGCCGAAGGCATGCGCCGCACCGAGGCGTGGGCGCGCGAGAAAGGCCTGCTCGGTCCGAATCCGTAATCGCTCACGAGGTGGAACATGGGTCTGACTGCGTATCTATTGATCGCGCTCAAGGGCTCGGTCGCGCTGCTGATCTTCGCAGTGGGCCTCGACTCACGCCTGCGGGATCTCTCGTACCTGACGCGGCGTCCCGGCGTCATGCTCCGCTCGCTGCTGGCGATGTACCTCGTGGTACCCCTGCTCGCGCTGTCCGCGGTGAAGCTCCTGCAACTGCCTGCTGGCCTGGAACTCGCGCTCGTGGTTCTGGCGATTTCCGCCGGTGCTCCCATGCTGCCCCGCAAATTGATGCGACTGGGCAACGAGGAATACGTCATTTCGCTCGTCATCGTGAGCTCGCTGCTGGCAATCGTGACCGTGCCCGCGTGGCTCCTGCTGCTCGGGCCGCGTTTCGACCGGCTGGAGGCGCTCGATCCGGCAACGGTGGCCGGCGTGCTCGGCAAGTCGTTCCTGTTGCCCATGCTGCTGGGCATCGCCGTGCGCTGGTTCCTGCCCGACGCAAGCGCGCGCCTGTCCGACGTGCTGCTGAAGTTCGTGGGCATCGTGTTCTCGGCGTGCGCCTTGCTGCTGCTGGCAACGCACTGGCAGGTGGTTGGCGCCATCCTCGGCCCGCCGATCCTGGCGCTCGGCGGATTCACGCTTGCGGCGCTCGGCGTCGGGCACCTGATGGGCGGTCCGGACCCGAACGATCGCACCGCGCTCGCAGTCACCTGCGCGACACGACACGTCGGCGTGGCCATGGTGATCGCGGCCGCCACGCCGGGGCCTCGCACCGTCGTGCTGATCGTGGCCTACACGCTGGCCTCGGCGCTGGTGATCATTCCGTACATGAAGTGGCGCGGTCGGGTGACTGCGGCCGGGCCGCTGCGTTCGAAGTGATGCGTCCGAAAGAATCGACAATCAGGAGAGACTGTATGCACAACCTACGACGACTGCTGGTGAGCTCAATGGCGATCGCGCTGATTGGCGGCAGCGCCCTCGCGGGCGACAACAACAAGCACGACGACGGTCGCGACGGGTCCTGGGAGAAGCTGGGCAAGGTCACGGCGACCCACGGCGCGGACCACGACAAGATCAAGGTGGAAGGCAGGAACGACGATTTCCGCAAGCTGAAGTTCAAGGTGTCGGACTCGCCGCTGAACATGCACAAGGTCGTCGTGACCTACGATTCGGGTGCTCCCGAGTCGCTTGACGTGAGGGAGAACATCGCCAAGGACAGCGAGACGCGCGACATCGACCTGAAGGGCGGCAAGCGCAGTATCCGCACGATCGAGTTCTGGTACGACACGAAGGGACTGCTGAACGGCAAGGCCGACGTGACGGCGTACGGGCAGCGCTGACGAACAGCCCGCCGCACCTGAGGCAGACCCGATGAAAGCATGGCGGCCATCGTGGCACGCGATCGTGACCGTGGCATTCGTGGCGTGTGCTGCGCATGCCGCCAGCGCCGCTGGGGAAGGCTCGGCCGGGGAAGGCGCAGCCGGCCAGTCCCTGGAGCAGGCCGCAAGCGATCCCACGGCGTCGCTGATGTCGGTTTCGGTGCAGAACATCTACGCCGGCTCCTACCATCAGCTCGATGACGAGAGCGGCAATACCTTGCTGCTGCGCTCGTCCGTGCCGTTCACGACCGGCAGCCTCGAGCACATTGCGCGGGCGACACTGCCGATCGTGACCGACAGCCCCTCCGGCGAGAGCGGACTCAGCGACCTCGTGCTGTTCGATCTCATCGTGTTCGACAAGTCATGGGGACGCTGGGGAATCGGGCCCGTGCTGCTCGCGCCGACCGCCACGGACGAGGCGATCGGTGCGGACAAGTGGGCCATCGGTCCGGCGGTCGGCTTCGTGGCGCGAAGCAACAAGCTGATGTGGGGCCTGTTCAACCAGAACCTCTTCTCCTTCGCGGGAGACAGCGATCGGGAGGACGTCAACGTCAGCATCCTCCAGCCCATCGTCAACTATTCGCTGCCGGACAAGTGGTCCATCGGCACGTCCGAGATGAACGTCACCTACGACTGGGAAAGGGACGCCTGGACCGCGCTGCCGCTGGGCGTGAAGCTGGCCAGGCTGGTGAAGTTCGGCAAGCTCCCGGTGCAGTTCGCCGGCGGGTATGAATACAACTTCGCGGACGACTACGTCGCGCCGAGATGGACGGTGAACTTCACCGTGAAATTCCTGTTTCCCGTTTCACGTCGCAGTTCCTCACCAGCGCCTTAGCCAGCGAAGGCGCGTCGCGCTAGGCTAGACGCTGCCATGCCAGCCGTCCGCCCGTTCCGCCCGCTGCTGCTCGCCATCGCGCTCGTGTCACGCGATCGCGGTCGCGTCTCCAGCAGTGGCGGAGGTCTACCGTTACAAGGATGAGCGCGGCAACTGGGTCTATGCGGACCGTCCGCCCGCGGCGGGGCAGTCGGCCGAATCGCTGCCGGTGAAATCCGGGGCGGTCTCGCCGCGGATCGCGGTCGAACCGCGCTCATCGAACGGCGCGGTGGACCTGGTTGCGGTCAACGAGTGCCGCTGCGTGGTCGAGTTCGCCATCAAGGTCAGGGGCGGCGATGGGCAGGAGCGGACCGCCAAGGCGGTCGTCCCCGAGCGGTCGCGGCAGGTGCTGCTCGCGGTGCCGACCGCGCCCGGCACGGGAAAGATCACGTTCGACTATGGCTACGTCATCGGCAGGCCGGACGCCGTCCACGCTCCGGGCCGGCCATACCGCGCCCCCTTCGCGCTCGCGCAGTCGTTCGTGGTGTCGCAGGCGCCGCCGCTCGCCATCACGCACCGGGATGCCGGGAGCCGCAATGCGATCGACATCGCGATGCCGGTCGGCACGGCGGTGCACGCCGCGCGCGAGGGCCTCGTCATAAACGTCGCGCACCGTTTCTTCCGCGGCGGGCTCGACACCGCCATCAGCGACGAAGCGAACTTCGTGCAGATGCTGCACGACGACGGCACGACCGCGATCTATGCCCACCTGCAGATGGACACGATCCGCGTACGGCCGGGCCAGCGAGTCGAGCGCGGCGAGTACATCGCCAATTCCGGCAATACCGGGTTCTCGAGCGGTCCGCACCTGCACTTCGTCGTCGTGCGCAACGCGGGATTTCGCAGCGAGTCGGTGCCGGTCGTGTTCGAAGGACCGGGCGGAACGAGCGTAGCGCCCCGCACCGACGTCGCGCTGACCGCCTACTGAGCGCGAGGCCCCGGACCGCAGCGCGCGGACGAGTTCGCCGAGCGTGGCGAGTGGCGCCGAGCAGGTCATTCCGCGACACAGGTAGGCGACCGTGTGCTGCTGCGCTCGCTTGGCGGCGAGGCCTTCGGGCAGATCCGTCGCGTCGTCCGGAATGGCCGCCACGAAGCGCCGCGGGTCGTATAGCTTGTCGAGTTCGGTGCGCCAGGTGTCGAGGTCCTCGCGCGGCCCGCGTGCGACGACGATGGCCGGCGGGTCGGTCAGTTCGTCGAGTGCCACGAGCAGCGAGGTGTGCGCGTGCGGAAATTTCTCCAGCACGCCCCAGGACGCGCGCAGCGTGCGCTCGGCGGCGTCGAGGTAGCGCGTCTCGCCGAGCAGCAGCCCGAGCCGGATCAGTACTCGGGCGGCAACGCCGTTGCCCGCCGGCGTGGCATCGTCGCCAAACGTCTTCGGCCTCAGGATCAGCTGCTCGTGATCGTCGGCGGTGAAGAAGAAGCCGCCCGCGTCGCGGTCCTCGAAGTGCTCGAGCATCGTGTCGGCGAGTTCGATCGCCCAGGCGAGCCACGGCCCGTGCCACCGCGCCTGCAGCAGCTCGAGCAGGCCCCAGGCGAGGAATGCGTGGTCGTCCAGGTAGGCGGGGAAGCGTGATCGACCGTCCTTGTGGACCGCAAGCAGGCGGCCCTCGTACCAGCAATGCTCGCGCAGGAACGCAACGGCGCGCGCCGCGGATTCGACATAGTCGTCGCGCTCGAGCGTTCGTGCGGCTGCGGCGAGCCCGGCGATTGCCAGGCCGTTCCAGCCGGTGAGGATCTTCTCGTCGCGGCCCGGCCAGACGCGGCCGTTGCGCGCCGCGAGCAGCTTCGCTCGCCCGGCGTCGAGCGCATGCGTCGCGTCGTCTTCGCTGAGCCCGGTCTCCTCCGCCACCTGCGACATGGCCTTGAACACGTGCAGATGCCACAGCCCCTCGAAGTTTGCCTCGCGGTCGAGGCCGAAGCGCTTCGAGAGGACGGCATACTCCCCGGGCGTCACCAGCTCGCGCACCTGGTCGGGCGTCCAGACGTAGAACCTGCCCTCGTGACCCTCTGAATCGGCGTCGAGCGTCGAGTAATAGCCGCCAGCCGGATGCGCCATGTCGCGCAGCATCCAGTCGGCCGTTTCCTCGGTAACGCGGCGAAACAGCGGATCGCCGGTTGCGACAGCGGCCTGCGCGGTTACAGCGAGCAGCTGCCCGTTGTCGTACAGCATCTTCTCGAAGTGCGGGATCATCCAGTACGGGTCCACCGAGTAGCGACAGAAGCCGCCACCGAGCTGGTCGTAGAGGCCGCCCTCGGCCATGCGCGTCAGCGTGAGCGTGGCCATGTACAGCGCCTGCAGGTCCGGATGGTCGCCGTCCGCCGTCGCCCGCCAGGTGCGCAGCAGGAACTCGAGGTTCATCGGGTGCGGGAACTTGGGCGCGTCGCCGAAACCGCCGAACCTGCCGTCGAAGTCGCGCTGCAGCGACTCTCGCGCCTGCCCGAGCGGCACGCGCGAGAGTTCGAGGCCGGCCTCCGCCGGCGGTGGCAGCAGTTCACCGAAAACCTGCACCAGCGCGTCGCCCTGGCTCGCGATTTCAGCGCCATGCTGCGCGTAGTACGCGGCGACGCGCTGCAGAACGTCGCGAAAGGCCGGCATGCCGTACTTCGGCTCTACCGGAAAGTACGTTCCGCCGAAAAACGGCCGATGGTCCCGGGGCGACAGGAACATCGTCAGCGGCCAGCCGCCGCCGCGCTGCGTCAGCATCTGGTGGGCGGTCTGGTAGATGCGGTCGAGGTCCGGGCGCTCCTCGCGGTCGACCTTGATGTTGACGAACGACGCGTTCATCACCGCCGCGGTTGCCTCGTCCTCGAACGACTCGTGCGCCATGACGTGGCACCAGTGACAGGCCGAATAACCGATCGAGAGCAGGATCGGCTTGTCCTCGGCCCGCGCCTGCTCGAGCGCCTCGGGGCCCCACGGATGCCAGTCGACGGGGTTGCCGGCGTGCTGCAGCAGGTAGGGGCTCGTCTCGTCGGCGAGGCGGTTGCGATGGGCGCTGGATGAGGACGATGCATGGTTGGGCGGTGCCGTCGGATAGAATGCGGGCACTATATCGGAACGAGTAAACCGCAGATGACGCATGCTCCCGACGCGACGCGAGACGGGCTCGAATTGCCCGAGCTGCGCCTCAAGCCCAGGGAGGACAGGCGCCTGGCGGCAGGGCACCTCTGGATCTTCAGCAACGAGGTCGACACCGCGAAGACGCCGCTCACCGGCTTCGCGAGTGGAGCGGTCGCAAGGGTCGTGGGCGACCGCGACCGGTTCCTGGGGTACGCCTACGTCAACCCGCACGCGCTCATCTGCGCGCGCATCCTGAGCCGCGACGGCCGCTTTCTCCCGGGAAAGTCGCTGGTCGTGCATCGCCTGCAGGTGGCGCTTGCGCTGCGTGAAAGACTCTACGCGGCCCCGTACTACCGCCTCGTCTACGGCGAATCCGACGGACTCCCCGGGCTGGTGCTCGATCGCTTCGGCGACGTGATCGTGGCCCAGGCCGGCACCGCCGGCATGGAAGCGATGAAGGAGGACGTCGTCGAAGCGGTCCGCAAGGTCATCGACCCCCGTGCATTCATCTGGAAGAACGACTCCGGGGCGCGCGAGCTCGAAGGACTGCCGTCCTACGTCGAGACCGCGTTCGGCGACCCGGGCGCGCATGCGTGGGTCGAGGAGAACGGCGTGCGTTTCAAGGTTTCGCTCGTGGCGGGCCAGAAAACGGGGTGGTTCTACGACCAGTCGGCGAACCGGCGTGCGTTCCTGCGCTACGTCGGCGGCCGTCGGGTCCTCGACGTGTTCAGCTACCTCGGTGCGTGGGGTCTCGCGGCTGCGCGTGCCGGGGCCAGCGAAGTCGTCTGCGTGGATTCCTCGGCGCCCGCGCTCGCGCTGCTCGAGGAATCGGCCGCGGAAAACGGTCTCACGGTCCGCACGCTGCGCGACGACGCCTTCGATGCGCTTGCCGCGCTCCACGCAGCAGGCGAGAAGTTCGACGTCGTCGTCGTGGACCCGCCGGCCTTCATCAAGCGGCGGCGCGACTTCCCGAAGGGCCAGGCCGCCTACCGCAAGCTGAACCAGCTCGCGATGCAGGTGATGTCCAGCGACGCGATCCTCGTCTCCTGCTCGTGCTCGCACCATCTGGCGACCGAAGACCTGTTCGGCGCGATCCAGCAGGCATCGCGGCACCTGGACCGGTTCACGCAGATCATCGAGGTCGGAGGACAGGCCCCGGATCACCCGATCCATGGAGCCATTCCCGAGACGCGTTACCTCAAGTCGATCGTTTCCCGCGTCGTCCACGACTGAGAGCGGCTAAAATACCGGCCTCATGTTCACCTACCCAGACATTGACCCGATCGCACTGTCGATCGGGCCGCTGCACGTGCGCTGGTACGGGCTCATGTACCTCGTCGGTTTCCTGGGCGCGTGGTGGCTCGCGCGCCGGAGGGCCGCGCTGCCGGGCTCGACGTGGAAGCCGACCGACGTCGATGACCTGATCTTCTTCTGCTGCCGTGGGCGTGATACTTGGCGGACGCCTCGGCTGGATGCTGTTCTACGGCACCGAGGGCATTCTCTCCGACCCGTTGAGTGCACTGCGCATCTGGGAAGGGGGCATGTCCTTCCACGGCGGACTCATCGGCGTGCTGGTCGCGATTGCCATGTTCGCGAACCAGCGCGGTCGGCTCGTCGCCGACGTGTTCGACTTCGCGGCGCCGCTGCCGGCCATCGGCTTCGGCGCCGGCCGCATCGGCAACTTCATCAATGGCGAGTTGTGGGGCAAGCCGACCGACGTTCCCTGGGCCGTCATCGTGAACGGCACGCCGCGTCATGCATCGCAGCTCTACGAGGCCCTGCTCGAGGGCCTGGCGCTGTTTGCGATCATCTGGTGGTTCACGTCGAAGCCGCGGCCGCGATGGGCTCCGTCGGGCCTTTTCCTCGTCTGCTACGGGCTGTTCCGGTTTGCCGTCGAGTTCGTGCGCGTGCCGGACGCCAACCGCGGCTACCTGCTCTTCGGCTGGGTGACGATGGGCCAGATCCTCTCGCTCCCGATGATCGCAGCCGGGCTCTGGATGCTCGCGGTCGCGTACCGTCGCGGCCAGCCGTCCGGCAACTACGCCTGAGAGCATGCGGCAATACCTCGAACTGACGCGCCACGTGCTCGAGCGCGGCGCCCGCAAGACCGACCGCACCGGCACGGGCACGCTGGCCACGTTCGGCTGGCAGATGCGCTTCGACCTGCAGGCCGGCTTCCCGCTCGTGACGACCAAGAAGCTGCACCTGAAGTCGATCGTGCACGAGCTGCTGTGGTTCCTGCGTGGCGAGACCAACGTCCGCTACCTGCGCGAGCACGGCGTGACGATCTGGGACGAGTGGGCCGACGCGGACGGCGAACTCGGTCCCGTCTACGGCGTGCAATGGCGGTCATGGCGCGGCGCGGACGGCCGGACGGTCGACCAGATCCAGGCGGCGATCGACCTGCTGCGCCGCGACCCGCATTCCCGCCGCATCATCGTCAACGCCTGGAACGTCGGCGAGCTCGACCAGATGGCGCTCACGCCCTGTCACGCGCTGTTCCAGTTCTACGTCGCGGACGGGCGACTGTCCTGCCAGCTCTACCAGCGCAGCGCCGACATCTTCCTCGGCGTGCCGTTCAACATCGCGTCCTACGCGCTGCTGACCCACATGATGGCGCAGCAGTGCGACCTCGCGCCCGGCGAGTTCATCTGGACCGGTGGGGACTGCCACCTGTACCTGAATCACCTCGAGCAGGCGCGGACGCAGCTCTCGAGGGAGCCGCTGCCGCTGCCGCGGCTCGAGCTTAAAGCGTCGTCCCGCCACGATCTTCGATTACCGGTTCGATGACTTCGAGGTCATCGGCTACCAGTCACATCCAGCCATCAAGGCGCCCATCGCAGTATGAAGAAGAAGTCCGCCAAGACCCCGCGTGGCAAGGCCACGCGTCGCAAGTCCCCTCCAGTCGGCGCAGCAGTGCGCCGTCGCAGCACCATGCGCACATGCGGCATGCCGCCCGCTCGGCCGCGCCACACGGGGCGGACGCCCCGCTGTACCGCGTGCGCAGCTCGGGCATCCACGGCAAGGGCGTCTATGCGACGCAGCGCATCCGCAAGGGCACGCGCATCGTCGAATACCTCGGCGATCGCATCACGCACGAGGAGGCGGATGACCGCTACGAGGCGAAGGGCCAGGACGACGGTCATACGTTCCTGTTCGTGGTGAGCGACCGCATCGTGATCGACGCCGGAGTCGGCGGGAACGAAGCCCGGTTCATCAACCACTCGTGCGCACCAAACTGCGACACGGTGATCGAAGACGACCGCGTGTTCATCGAGGCGGTGCGCGCGATCGAGCCGGGCGAGGAACTCGGCTACGAGTACGGCCTCACCTGGGAGAGCACGGACGACCCCGAGGAACTCGAGAACTACACGTGTCGCTGCGGAGCCCCGAACTGCCGCGGCACGATGCTCGACGAGGAACCGCTCGACAAGAAGAAGCCGGCGAAGCGCCGCAAGGCCGCCAAGCGCAAGGCGGCGAAGCGCAAGACCAGGACGTCGACGGCGCGCCCAGGGAAGAGCCGGCGCAAGTGACGCTGGTCTCGGTCATCGTCGCAACCGACGAGCGCGGTGGCATCGGCAAGGACGGCAGGCTGCCGTGGCACCTGCCAAACGACCTGAAGCGCTTCAAGGCGCTGACCATGGGCAAGCCCATCGTGATGGGACGCAGGACCTTCGACTCGATCGGCCGCGCGTTGCCCGGGCGCCAGAACATCGTGGTGAGCCGCCGGCCGGATCTGGTGATCGACGGCTGCTCGGTGGTGTCCTCGCTCGATGCAGCGCTTGAAGCCGCCGCGGATGCGGTCGAGGTCTGCGTCATCGGTGGGGCCGATATCTACCGACTGGCATTGCCGGTGACCGGACTCGTGCACCTGACGAAAGTTCACGCGACCGTCGATGCCGACACATTTTTTCCGGCACTTGACCCAGCCGACTGGGAGCAGATCGGCCGCGAGGACCATCCTGCCGATGAGCGGCATGCCAACGGCTACAGTTTCCTGACACTGCAGCGCGCGGTCCCGCGCGCAGGGGCCCGCGAGCGCCGCGGCTGACGGACTGGATTGTGCCGGGGAATGCGCCGGTTGCCCCGGCTCGGTCTGCACCGGTGGCGCGGGTGGTATGCTGACTGTCGGCCCGTCATCGCGAGCACTGCGTTCAGGTGTCCGTCGATCTGGATAACGGTTTTCGCCTCGATTCGTGGCAGGTGCATCCGCGCCTCGGAACGATCGCCGGGGCGGACCGCGTGAACCGCGTCGAGCCGCGTGTGATGGCCGTGCTGGTCTGCATGGCGCGCAAAGCGCCGAACGTCGTCACGCGGGAGGAGTTCATACGCGATGTGTGGCTCGGCAGGATCGTCACGGACGAGGTGCTCTCGCGCTGCATTTCGCTGTTGAGGACAGCGCTCGACGACCAGCCCCGCGAGCCACGGCTGATCCAGACGCTGCCCCGGGTCGGTTACCGCCTGCTGGTCGAGGCCGAGCCGCTGGTGCACGCACCGGCAAGACCGATGGACGCCACTGCGCCGGACACTTCCGGGCCTGGTGGCGTTGTGGATGTTGCGTCGTCGCCCGACGACTCGCCGCCGGGCATCGTTCGCCCGCCGCGCCGCTGGCTGCCGCTGGTAGCGGCGCTGCTCGCGGCCGCCGGCCTGATTTACGCTGGCGCCGCCATCTGGCCGGGGCACCGCCCGTCGGCGACGGTGCGGCCACCGGCGGCTCGCAATACCGTCGCCGTGCTCCCGTTCGTCAACCACAGTGACTCGGCGGACGACGAGTATTTCAGCGACGGGCTGTCCGAGGAGCTGATTTCGAGGCTGTCCGCGATCGCGGGCCTCCAGGTCGTCGCCAGCACGTCGGCATTTTCGCTGAAGAACCGGCCGGACGACGTTCGCGAGATCGGGCGCAGGCTGGGCGTCGCCTACGTCGTCGAAGGGAACGTCCGACGCGACGGAGACCGGGTGCGGATCGCCGCGCAGCTGATCGATGCCGACAGCGGTTATCACCTGATGACACGCACCTTCGAGGGCGACGTTTCGGACATTTTCACGCTGCAGGACGACGTCGCCAGCGGCATCGTGGCCCAGCTGGCCACGGTGCTCACGGACCTGGCGGCGAACTCGACCGCTGGTACCGCGAGGCCGACCACGAACATAGCCGCTTACGAACTCGTGCTGCGCGGGCGCCATCAGTTCCGGATTCGCGAGGAACCCAATCTTCGGCGCGCCATCGCCCTGTTCGAGCAGGCGATCGCGCTCGATCCGGACTACGTCGAGGCGTATGCGGACCTTGCGCGCGCGCAGGTCGTCCTGCCGTCGTATTCGGTCGAGGACGAGGAGCAGATGTTCGAGGCTTCGCTCGCGACGCTGCAGCGCGGTGCCGCGCGCGATCCGCGCCTCACGGCGCTGTCTCAGGACGTGGTCGGGTACATTGAGTACGCGCGCTGGCACTGGGCCGCCGCGGACGCGGCCTTCGAGCGCGCACTGGCGCTGCGACCGAGGGACTCGAATCTGCTCCAGTGGTACTCGCAGTTCCTGGCGAGTGTCGGGCGGACGCGCGCGTCCCTCGAATACGCACAGCGTGCCAAGGAAGTCGACGTGGTCTCCCCGGTCGTGAACGACCGGCTCGCCGTGGCCTACCTCTGGAACGACCGTGACGACCTCGCCGAGCATCAGTTCGACGTCACGCGTGAACTCGGTATCCGGGTCGCTGCGCAGCCCGACGCGTACCTGCTGCTGCTGCTGCGACAGGGTCGGTACGAACAGGCGCGGTCGCTGGCGCTCTCGCTGCAGAAGCTGTTCGCCCGACCGGCAGAATGGCTCGACCCGCTGCTCGCGGCGCTTGCGGACCCGAAACGCCGCCCGGCTGCCGTCGAGGCGGTCGCTCGTGCCGAGCGTGAGCGCAACATCTCGCGTCGTTACGCACTCGGCGCGTGGCTGCAGCTCGGCGAGGACGAGCGTGCACTGCGGGCCGTGCAGGAACTGCTGCTCGACCCCGGCGAATTCGAGGTGGAACTGCTGTTTGCACGGGAGGCGCGTGGACTGCGCAGCCAGCCTCAGTTCGGCGATGTGCTGACCAGGCTCGGCCTGGTCGAGTACTGGGATGCCACGGCGTGGCCTGATGCCTGTCGTCGCGTGGACGGCGCGATCCGATGCGACTAGAGGCGGCTGCGCCAAGGTGGATGGCAGCTTCGGCGCTGGCGCTGGCCCTTGTCTGTCCCGCTCGTGCCGATGCGCCGCCGTCGCCGCAGGCTGTGATCGAGGACATGGACCGAGTCGTGCTGGACCAGCTGCAGGTCCGGCGCGCCGACCTCGAGCACGATCTCGAGGCACTTTTCGCGCTCGCACGGTCGAAGGTTCGGCCGCATTTCGACCTCGAGCACACGGCGCGGATGGTGGTCGGGCCCGCGTGGCAAGGGGCGACAGAGGACGCGCGCGGCGCATTCGTCGCCGCGTTCGAGCGGTACCTGGTGAGTTCGTATGCGCGGGCGCTGCTGTTCGTTCGGGACGAGACCCTGACCGTTCTCGGTCCGCCGGGCGTGCTCGATGCAACCCACGCCACTCTGCCGATGCGGGTCGTCATGAACGACGGCACCAGCGTCGAGACGGAAGTCCATTTCCGTCTCGAGCGAGGGGCATGGCGCATCTGGGACGTCCGCGCCTCCGGCATTTCCTTCGTCCGTCAGTATCGCGGCGACTTCGGCACCGAGGCCCGCGTACGCGGCCTCGCGGCGTGCACCGCGTCACTGCTGCAGATCGCGGGACGCAACGAGTCCGAGCTTCGCGATCGATTGCAGAAGGGAGGTTCCATCAGTCGCGCCCGCTGACTACTCACCGTCGAGTGCTGTCGCCGCCGCCATCGCGAGCAGGCGGTGACCAGCCGACGTCGGGTGTGTCCCATCCCAGAACAGGAACGACGACGGATCGGAGCAGATCGCATTCGGCGTGACGCCGAACGCGAGGCAGGGCGTCGATACATCTTCGAGGCCGGCCGCGGCCGGATCCGCGACGATTTCGGTCAACACGGCGTCCGCATCCAGCGAGACGAAGTGCGCGCCGGGCAGGATCTGCGGCAGTGCCCCGAGTACCTGTGCCATGGCCGCATTGAAGCCGCTGCCGAGCTGAGCGGCGATGGCCTGCACGACTGGCGGCAGTGCCCGCACCACGGGTGTATTGGCCGGATTCGGCACGTTCACGATCAGGAATACCCGTCCGCCGCTCGCGTAGAGCGCAACGATGTTATCGACGATGGCCTGGACGGCGCTGCCGAGGATCTGCTGGCCGGCGAGCTGCGATTCGACGCTGCCGCCCCCTGCTGCAATGGTCGCGAGCGCGTCCCGGACGTCGTTGCTGCCGATCCAGAGTACGTACAGGTCGTCCGACGGCGCGCTGCCGTCGTGCTCCGCCAGGAAGAGACCGACCTGCGCCGAAAGGTCGTAGAGCGGGAAGTCTGCGGCGTTGGCGCGCGCCCGGGCACGTCCCACGGCGTAGTTGCTGGCGCGTGGCGAATGGCCGAGCGCAGGCCCCGCAGTCGGCGCGGCGCTCGAACCCGCAACCAGCTGCTCGATCCAGGTGTTGCCGTTGCTGAAGTGGTGACCCCCGATGGTGTACGGCGCCGAAGGCACCGGCTCGAACGGGCGCCTGGCAGACTCGCCGAATGCGATGAAGTGATTGCCGGGGTCGGACAGGCTGTCGCCGAAGACGACGACGTCGCGGACGTCGCCAGCTTGCAGGGTGCCTGTTGCCATCGCGATGACGAATCCGACGAGGAGTCGAACTGACTTGCACTTGCTGGTTGACATGGCTTGGTTCCTTTTGGTTTGAGGTCTATCGGTCTGCCGCGGTGATCCACTCGGGTGCGGGTGGGCGGTGTGCTCACTCCGCGCGCTGAGTGGCGAGAAACACGGAACGCTCGAGCGCCTGGAAGAAATCCTGGTAGGCGACAGGGTCATCGATCGGCAGCGCTGTCTTGCCGTTCGCAGGCTCGCTGTAGTCGGCGTTGGCGCGCACCAGCAGCCCGCCGGTGTCGCGCGACCTGACGGTGACGGTCATGCGGACCTGATAGCGCTCGAGCTTCGTCGCGCTCACGGAACCGAGCGCCGCGTCGGCCCGGTCGATCACGAAGCCAAGGTCCTGCAGCGTCGAGATCACCGCCCGCAACGCTGCGTTCGGGTCGGTCGTGTCCAGCACGCGGGTCTGCTGGCTGCGGGCTTCGAGTGCACTGTCGGTCTCGAAGATTGCTCGCTGCGGACCGGTCACGCAGCTGGTCAGGCAGACGCAGCCTCCCAGCAGCAGCACCAGGCAGATGATCGGGACCGCGGCACGCGGCGAGTGATGCATGGTCATGGCGACTGGGCCTCCAGGAAGACGCTTTGCGACAAGCGATCGAAGAACTCCTGGTAGAGGTCCTCGTCGCTGACCTGCTCGAGACGGCGAATACGGTCGTAGTTGTCGTAGACCGTGCGCTGGAAGGTCACGCGCACCATCGTCGCCGTGGATTTCCCCTCGCGTACCGGGTTCGCCGTGAGCGAGACGCGGACCAGTTGGCGCTTGGCGTAGATGGGAGCGATGGGCGCGAGCGCGACGATCGACAGCATCGTCAACAGGTAGGCTCCGGCGACCTCCGCGTCATTCACGGCGGTCCGCTCCTTCGATGCGACGATCAGGCCGAGCGAGGTCTCGCCCTCGTCGATCGTGAAGCCGAGGTCCTGGAGCACACCCGTGCCGGCCGTGAGCATCCTGCCCGCGTCGATCCCGTCGAAACGCCTTGTCTGCAGCGCTCGGTTCGCGGCCACCTCCGGCGGCAGCTGCAGCACGTCGCGCGGCACCTTTGTTGCGCAGGCCGCAGACAGCGCGAGCAGAGCGGCAGCCGCTCCCCGGCACAACGCTCGTGAAAGTGTCATGGCGCCTGGCTCAGAATTGCGAGGCACGGTACGAGAAGTCCCGTACGCGCCCGTCCGCGTCCATCCGGATCACGATGGTCAGCGTGCGCTGCGTTCGCGACGTCGCGCCCGCACTGCGGGACAGGCTTCCCGCGGCACCGCCGGCGACGTCGGCACCACCTGCCAGTACCAGGGCCGCGACGCCGCCGGTACTCGAGGAGTACACGGTCTCGGTGGCGACTTTGTCGTAGACCCAGACTTCGCGTCGCGCTTCATCCGTGGTAACGACGTTGGGCGCGCCCAGCACGCGGGCGACCTCGGCCCCCGGCATGCCCACGCGGATCTCCCGCTGCACGGTGCCGACGGTCAGGCGGTCGATCGATTCGTCCCTGACGTCCGCGCGGTGCTGGCCGGCACTCTGGCAGCCGGCACCGGCGAGAATGGCGGCTGCGCAGGCGAAAATGGTTCGAAACATGGCTCGTCCTCCAGTGTTGCGCTGTGCCTGGCAGGCACCGTCGAGGCGCAATGCTGGAATCGCGGCCGCCCTCAAGTCCTGAGGGATGAGTGATTTCTTCTTAGGAATTCCTGAGGAAGCGCGGTTGGGGCCTCAGGTTGGCGCCGATCGTCTCAGGGGTCCGACGTGTACAGGCGGATTTCGCCGCTATCGCCCGGTGGCGTGATCATCCGCTCGAATCGCAGGCCGATCTTCTCCAGCACGCGGATCGAGCCCGTGTTGCCGGGTGCGGTGATCGCAAGCACGCGAGTCGCACCGAGCACGTCGAGTGCGTAGGCCTTTGTTGCGGCAGCGGATTCGTGCGCATATCCGTGTCGCCGGTAGGGCGGCAGGAACGCGAAACCGACGTCCGGGTCGTCGAGGTAGTCGCGCCTGACCAGTCCGCAGATGCCGATCGCCGCGCCGGTTGCCCTGAATTCCACGAGATACAGGCCGTAGCCGTATCGCGCATAACTGGGAACCATCCGGTCCTGGATGTACCGGGCGGCGTCTTCGACGGTACGCACGCCGCGGTCGCCGATGTTCGCGATAAAGGACGGGTCGTTCAGCAGGTCCAGCATGAACGGCGCATCGCCTGCGTCGAGTTGCCTCAGATCGAGCCGCTGAGTGGACAGCACGGTCATGGGTCCGGCCGGGCCGACTGTCGGGTCACGCATGTCGCCTGTCCATCAGCGTTCATTGCAGCTCGGTCGCAAGCGCGTCCACGAAGCGCCATGCGTCCTCGAACGTGTTGTAGAACGGCACCGGAGCGGCCCGGATGAAGCCAGGCTCGCGCCAGTCCGGGAGGATTCCGCGCGAGCGCAGACCGTCGAAGGCGGCGCGTGCGCGGGCCCGGTCGCATTCGAGGCGGAACGACAACGCCGCACCACGCGCGGCGGGATCCGAAGGCGTGAGGATCCTTGCCTTGCCGGCCAGCCGGGCGTGCGCGAGCGACTCGAGGTACCCCGTCAGCTCCATCGACTTGCGTCGCAGCGCAGGCAGGCCGACCGCCGCGAAGTGCTCGAGCGACGCCGCGAGCGGCGCCATCGCGAGGATCGGCTGGTTGCTGACCTGCCAGCCCTCGGCGCCGGCGATCGGGTTGAACTCGCGGACCCATCTGGAATCGCGTCGCCTTGTCGTGCCCCCACCATCCGGCGAGACGCGGCAGGTCGGTGCGCCGGGCGTGACGCTCGTGCACGAAGGCGCCGCCGACGCAGCCGGGCCCGCCGTTCAGGTACTTGTAGCTGCACCATGCCGCGAAATCGACGCCTGCCTCGTGGATGTCGAGCGTCACGTTGCCGATCGCGTGCGCAAGATCGAACCCGACCGTGCATCCGGCCCGATGTGCCGCCGCCGTGATGGCCGCGATGTCGAGTGCCTGGCCGGTGAGGTACTGCACGCCGGGCAGCAGCACGGCGGCGATCCGCGAGCCCTCGCGTTCGAGCGTGGCGAGGATGTCATCGGTGTGCAGGCATGCCTCGCCCTCACGCGGGGCGATCTCGATCAGGTCGCGCACCGGGTCGAGCCCGTGGAACCGGACCTGCGATTCCGCAGCGTAGCGGTCGGATGGAAAAGCGTGTTGCTCGATCAGCAGGGCCGTGCGCTCGCCCGACGGGCGGTAGAAGCTGGCAAGCAACAGGTGCAGGTTCACGGTGAGCGCGTTCATCGCCACGACTTCCTGCTCGGTCGCACCGACGAGGCGAGCCAGCGTCGGTGCGAGCCTTTCGTGGTAGCGCATCCAGGCGCTGCGCTCGGAGAAGTGTCCTTCGACGCCGAGGGAGCGCCAGTCGCGCATGACTTCCTCGACGTAGTCCGATGCGAGCACCGGTTGCGCGCCGAGCGAATGACCGCAGAGGTACACGAGCTCGTTGCCGTCCGGATCCTGCGGAATGACGAAGCGTTCGCGCCATCCGCGCAGCGGGTCTGCGGCGTCGAGCGCAAGTGCATGTTCGCGATCGAGCCTCATGAGGCGAGCTCCTGCAGCGGATAGATGACCGGGCGACTCGGTGCGGCGTCTGCGCCGAACGCGGGTACCTGCAGGTCGAGCAGGTAGAGTCCGTCGGCTGCTGCTGCGGGCACATATGCGAGTTCGGTGACGAGCGCGCGCCCGCGCCGGGCGAGTCGCGCGTCGCGTGCGCCGGGCGCAAGGCCCCAGTAGGTGCGGTGCGCGACGAGGCCGCCGCCGTCGTCGGCCCTGTCGAGGCTCGGCAGGTCCACGACGAGCGATGTGACGCCGCGCTCGACGACCCAGTGCATCGCGTCGGCCGTGAAATACGGTGCAGGGCAGGGGCCCTCGTACTGGCGATGCGCCTTGGCAGGCTCGTTCGGCAGTGTGCGCACGACGAGTGCCGTCCAGGGATCGCCGGCCAACGCCGCGGCCGACTCCGCGAGCATGGCCCGGGTGATCACCGCGTCCGTCGGCGCGCTCAACCGCGGCCGGTCGTGCGAGATGAGGCCGAGTGGTCCGGGCTGCACGGTGACGACGGCCGCAAGCGCGGGAGGCACGGGGGTCAGCGCGGCCACATGGGTGCCGTCGCCGGTCAGGTGTCCGACACACTCGGTATGAGTGCCGTGGCAGTGCGGCGAGAGCGTGTAAACACCGCACATGCAGCTCGCTCCGCTTGCGACGTCGCCCGTGAAAGCGCCTGCCCTGAGCGGCTCAGAGACTGCCCCGCTCGCGGCGAAGAATCGCGGCTGCGGTCCGTCGAACTCCATCGTGATCGCAAGGTCGAAAGGAGAGTGGAGTTCGACCCGCCAGCGCCGGCCAGACCTGCTGAATTCGAGCGTGTCCATGGAGTGCTGGTCGCGGTGCTGTCGTCCGGGGAGTGTCGTACGAGTCCGCGAGCGTGTGGGAGTATAGTCAGATGGCCCCGATACGGGGCGGGAGGCCGACATGAGCAGCATGCGCGTGGTGGTCGCTGTGGCGTCCGTATTCCTGGCGTCCCTGATGGCTGCGGAGCAGGCGAGCGGCCAGGCGACTGCCGCACAGGCCACCGCCGCGGACGGCGCGCCGACGGTGATGGCCGTCTGGGTGCAGAAAGAGGTCAACTTCCCCTACAAGGGCCTGACGAGTTACTACACCTGCGATGGCATCCGCGACAAGGTGCGCGAGATCCTCAAGTACATCGGCGCACGGCCCGGGTTCAAGGTAAAGGTCCGGTCCTGCGTCAACGACGTCGGCGGCAACCGCAGTCTGGGTGGCGTCGAAACCATGCCGTGGGTGTACATCACGGCGGCGCTGCCGCAACCGGTCACGCCCGAACTGCTCGCGGAACTCGCGAAGCCTGATCCGAAGGCCGAGCTGGTCGCCCGCGCGACCGGCAAGCCGTCGGCGACAGCCGAGGCGACCGCGCAGTTCCCGGCGCAGTGGCGGCGCGTCGAATTCCTGGGCAAGCCGATCGGCCCGGTCCAGCTCGGTGACTGCGAGCTGGTGGACGAGATGGCCGAGGATGCCTTTGCGCAGCTCGGCGCCAGGGTCATCGAGGACCTGACCGCCTGCGTGCCGCGCCAGGTGAACCCGGGCAGCATTCGCCTCACGCTCGAGGTCCTGCAGCCGGTGCCCGAAAAATGAGCCGACGGAAATCAATCTTCATCACCGGCGCTGCGGCCGGCATCGGTGCCGAGACGGCGCGGCTGTTCGCCTCGCGCGGCTGGCTCGTGGGCGCGTCGGACGTCGACGGTGCCGCACTCGCGTCGCTGCAGCGTGAGCTTGGACCCGACAAGCTGATCACCCGGGTCGCCGACGTCCGCGACTTCGCCGCCGTGGAGACGGCGATCAGCGAATTCGCGTCCGCAGCCGACGGGCAGCTCGACGCCGTGTTCGCCAACGCGGGCGTATTGTTCATGGGTCCGCACGAGAACGTGACGCGCGCGCAGAAGGACCTGCTCGTGGACGTCAATGTGCGCGGCGTCCTTCACACGTTCGACGCCGCATTCCCGTTCCTCAGGCAGACGCCGGGTGCCCACGCGCTCGCCATGTGCTCGACCTCGGCGGAGTACGGAGCGCCCGAGCACGCCGTCTACAGTGCGACGAAATTCTTCGTGCGCGGGCTCACCGAGGCACTGAACATCGAATACCGGCGCCACGACATCCAGGTGTCGGCGATCTACGTCGCCTACGTGCAGACCGGCATGGTGTTCGACGCGAAGGTCAAGCCGGCGTCCATCGAACGGATGGGCGTGAAAGTCACGCCGGGGCAGGTGGCGGAAACCGCCTGGCGGGCAGTGCACGGCAACCGATCGCACTGGCGCGTCGGCGCGGACGCCCGCTTGATGAACTGGGTGGCTCGCCTGCTCGGTTCGAGGACTGCGGCCGTGAGCGCCTGGCTCATGCGGAGCTGAAGTCGGCGACAGGCATCGTGCTCGGCACGTAGACCGGAGCCGACGGCGTGTCGAGTCGCTGCGCCGCCAGCGTGCCGCCCCAGACGCATCCGGTGTCGAGTGCGAGGACACCACCCTCGTCGAGGTAGCCGAGCGCGGACCAGTGCCCGCACACGATGCGGGACCCGGCCGAACGACGTCCGGCGACGCGGAACCACGGCGTCGCGCCGGCCGGCAGTCGTGCGGGCGGTCCCTTGAGCTTGAGCAGCAGTCGCCCTTCGGCATCGCAGGCGCGCAGCCGCGTCAGCGCATTGGTGATGAATCGCAGGCGGTCCGCGCCATCGAGGTCGTCGCGCCAGAGGTCCGGCTGGTTGCCGTACATCCTCGCGAACAGCGCGCCGCTGCTGTCGCTGCGCAGCGCCTGCTCGAGTTCCGCGGCGCAGCGCTGCGCGAGCGGGATGTCCCACTGCGGCGGAAGACCGGCGTGCAGCATCGTGATGCCGAGCGACGCATCGTGGTGCAGCATCGGGCGGCCCTGCAGCCAGTCGAGCAGCGCTTCCCGGTCCGGGGCATCGAGAATCGGCTGCAGCGACTCGTCCCCGTCGCGGAGGTCCGCATGGCCGCGTGCCACGGCGAGCAGGTGGAGATCGTGGTTCCCGAGCACGGCGATGGCCGCGTCGCCGAGTCCCGCCACGAGCCGCAGCACGTCGAGTGAGCGCGGCCCGCGATTGACGAGGTCGCCCACGAACCAGAGGCGGTCGCGGGCCGGCGAGAAATCAAGGCGCCCGAGCAGCGTCTCGAGTTCGGCGGCGCAGCCCTGCACGTCGCCGACGGCGTAGGTCGCCATCGGTTCTCAGTGCAGCAGGCCGGGCATCGCGAGCGTGAAGGGCGCGATCGGCGCGTCGAAGTGCTCGCCGTCGTCCCCGACCATGCGGTACTTGCCCTGCATCGCGCCGACCGGCGTTTCCAGGATCGCGCCGCTCGAGTAGCGGAAACCCTCGCCGGGCTGCAGGTGCGGCTGCTCGCCGACCACCCCCTCGCCGACCACTTCCTGGACCTTGCCGTTCGCGTCGGTGATGACCCAGTGGCGTGTCAGCAGCCGCGCCGGCACGGAGCCTTCGTTGCGAATGGTGATCGTGTACGCAAAGACGAACCGGCCGTCGACAGGATTCGACTGGTCCTCGACGTAGTTGGTCACCACGTCCACGCGTATCCGATGGGGCGCAATCGAGTTCATGCGGCGCCGTCCGGGCCGGTCATGTCTTGTGCAGGCGGATCGCGAGCACGTCGCAGGGTGCCGCGTGCAGCACGGTGTCTTCCGTGAAGTTGAACAGGATCGACACGCCGTGGCGTTCGCGGCTGCCGATCAGGATCAGGTCCGCGCCGCGTTCCTGGGCCACGCGGACGACTTCCGACTTGATGTTGCCGGTGAGCACCAGCCGTTCGGCCTGGCCGAGGTCGAGCTTGCGCGCAAGTTCGGCGAGCCGCGACGTCGCCCGTTCGACCAGCTCACCCTCGATCTGTACCGCCGGCAGCAGCGCCTCGCCCATCGGCTCGACCGGGACGTACTCGACCACGTGCAGCAGCGTCAGGCTCGCCCCGCAGAGGCCCGCAAGCGACTTGGCGCGCTCGGCGATGACTTCGCTGTCGTCCGTGAGGTCGAGGCACAGGAGGAATTTCTTGTAGGCGTGCATCGGCTTCTCCAGCAGGGGTGTCCAGCTCGTTCTGCCCGATTATAGGTCGGCCGGCGCAGGCCACAAATCCGTGTGATTCTCAGGCCCGGACCTGGGCAGCCAGCGCGGCGAACTCGAGCCGGTGCAAGGGTTTCCGGACGGGCGCCCGGGTCGACGCCGGCAGCGGCGATCGCCGCGGCGTCCATCAGGCCGGCAAGCGAGTTTCGCAGTGTCTTGCGCCGCTGGCCGAAGGCGGCCAGCACGACCTTTGCGAACACGGCGTGATCGTGGATCGCGAACGGTGGCGAGGCGTATGGGTGCAGCGCGAAGAACGTCGAGATCACCTTGGGCGGCGGCGAGAACGCCCCGGTGCCGATGTCGAACAGCGGCTCCACGCGGACCCACGGCGCGAGCATCACCGTGAGGCGGCCGTATTCCTTGCCGCCCGGCTTCGCGGCCATGCGTGCGACGACTTCCTTCTGCAGCATGAAGTGCATGCTCGCGATCGCGTCGAGTTGCGCGATGAAGTGGAACAGCAGCGGCGTCGAGATGTTGTAGGGCAGGTTGCCGACCAGCCGCAGCGGCGGACCGTCCCCCCGCAACGAGCGGAAGTCGAACTCCAGGGCGTCGGCGAGATGGACGCGAAGTTCCCCGCGTCCCGCGCAGCGTTCCTCGAGGCGTGGCACCACGTCCGGGTCGATCTCGATCACGTCCAGCGTGCCAAGCGCCTCGAGCAGCGGCAGCGTGATGGCGCCGCGCCCCGGGCCCACCTCGACGATCCGGTCGCCCGCGCTCGGCGTCGATCGCACGGACGATCCGGTCGATGGTGCCGGGATCGTGCAGGAAGTGCTGCCCGAAGCGCTTCTTGGCGCGCTTCACCGTTGCCGCGGCCTCACCGGGCTCGCAGCGAGCCGCAGCGCTGCCAGCAGGCTGCCGGGATCCGCCCGGCCCGTGCCGGCGAGGTCGAGCGCCGTGCCGTGGTCCACCGACGTGCGCACGATCGGCAGCCCGAGCGTGACGTTGACCGCAGACCCAAAGGCGGCACGCTTCAGCACGGGCAGCCCCTGGTCGTGGTACATGGCGAGCACGGCGTCGACGGCGGCAGTGCGCTCCGGCAGAAATGCCGTGTCGGCCGGCAGCGGACCGACGAGCGCGAGCCCGGAGCGGCGCAGCCGGGCGATGGTGGGCTCGATCACCTCGATTTCCTCGCGGCCGAGATGGCCGCCTTCGCCGGCATGCGGGTTCAGGCCGCACACCAGGATGCGCGGCCGGCGCACCGCGAAGATGCGCCGCAGGTCGGCGTCGAGGATACGCAGCACGGACTCGAGCCTCTGTGCCGTGATGGCGGCGGGCACGCCTGCGAGCGGGAGGTGGGTCGTTGCGAGTGCCACTCGCAGGCCGCCTCCGACCAGCATCATCACCGGCAGCGGTGCGCCGCAGCGGGCGGCGAGATATTCGGTGTGGCCGGTGAATGGCACGCCGGCATCGTTGATGACGCCCTTGTGCACCGGCGCGGTCACCATCGCGTCGAACTCCCCGGCGAGGCAACCCGTCGACCGCGCGGTCGAGCAGCGACAGCACGTATCGAGCATTCGCGGGATCCAGGCGCCCGGCCCGGCACGGCGCGGCCAGCGGCACGTGCAGTACTTCGACCCGTCCCCTGGCGCGGGCGGCCGGGTCGTAATCGGGCAGCGCATTCATGCGCCTGCGCTCGCCGCGGACCCGTCCGAGCAGCGACCGGTCCGCCAGCAGCACGACGCGGCAGTTGAGGCGGCGGCCGGGCAGGGCCGCGCACAGGTCCGGTCCGATGCCGGCCGGCTCCCCGGTCGTCAGCGCGACGGTCGGGAGCTGGCTCGGCGTGCTCACCGGTATTCGACGTAGGCTTCGTCGCGCAGCCGGCGCGCCCAGATCTCCGTTTCTTCCTCGGCCCGCGCTTCGCGCAGCTGGACCAGGCACTTGTTGCGTGTCACGTCCGTCGTCGCATCGTAGTCGCGGCGGCCGAGCAGTTGCACGATGTGCCAGCCGAACTGCGTCTTGAATGGCTGGCTGATCTGGTTGATCTCGAGCGCGTCGACCTCCCTGGCGAAGTCGGGCGCGAACGAACTCGGGCTCGCCCAGCCGAGGTCGCCGCCGCGCGTCGCCGAGCCCTTGTCGGCCGACGACACCGATGCGATGGCGGCGAAGTCCTCGCCCTTCAGCACGCGCTCGCGGATGCGGGAGAGCTTCTGGCGCACGGTTTCCTCGTCCTCGACGGCCGTGGGCAGCATGAGGATGTGCCTCGCGTGCACCTGCGCCACGAGCGCCGCCTGCTCGGCACCACGCACGTCGACGAGCTTGAAGATGTTGAATCCGCTCGGCGTCCGGATGACCTCCGTGACGTCGCCCTTCTTCATGCCCGGCACGAGATCGGCCACGGCGGACGGCAGCAGGTTCGCCTTGCGCCAGCCGACCTTGCCGCCTTCGAGCGCGGTTGCGCCGTCGGAATACGCGACCGCGAGGTCGGCGAAATCCTCTCCACGCTGGGCGCGTTCGTGCACGCCCTGCGCGCGCGCCGTGCGCTCCTCGATCTGCTCCGGGGTCGCCGAACTCGGCACGGAGATCAGGATGTGCGCCACCTCGTATTCCTTGCGTCTCTTCCGGCGACGATTGCGTCTTGGCGACGCACTGCTCCAGCTCACGCGGCGAGACGTAGATGCGCGAGTAGACGTCGCGCTGGCGCAGTTGCCCGAGGATCATCTCGCGGCGCATTTCCTCGCGGTACGAGCGGTAGTCGATGCCCTGCTGCTCGAGCGCCGCCGGCAGGTCGCTGAACCTGACGTTGTTGCGCTGTGCCACCTCGGTGAGAGTCTCGTTCAGCTGCTCGTCCGACACCTTGATCCCGAGGCGTGCGGCGCGCTGCATCTGGATTTCCTGCACGATCAGGCGTTCGAGCACCTGCTGTCGCAGGATGTCCCGCGGCGGCATCTGCTGGCCGGCCTGCTGCAGGCGTCCCGATACCACCTGGACCTGTCGGTCGAGCGAGCTCTGCAGCACGATGCCGTCGTTGACCACGGCGACGACGCGGTCGAGCGTGACGCCGCGCGGAGCCGCTGCCGGGGGCGCCGCGACAGGTGTCGGGGCGGGAGCCGACGCGGGTGTCGCCGGAGCTGCCGGAGGAGCGTTCTGCGCCATCGCGACGGCACCGGCCAGCATCAGTACGAGGGCTGAAAAACGCTTGTAAATCAATGGCATCTCACGAACCGGGCACGGACGAGACCGGGGAGTATCCACGAATCGCGTCGCGCAGGAAAGCTTGGTTGTCCACTCCGACACTCGACAATCCCTTGAGTTCCAGCTGCAGCCCGACGGACGTGTCCGAGTCGCCGGTGCGGCTGCTGATGAATCGGCGCGTGATCGCGCGGATCGACCAGCAGCACGACGAGTACCCGAAGCCCACGAACTGGTCGAGCGTCTTGTCCTCGGCGAGCGAGTAGACCCATCGGGCGAAGACGCTGCCAGTTCTTCGCGATCGGCCAGGCCGCCGAGACGTCGAACTGTTCGAGCAGGTCGCGCTGGTAGCGATAGGCGCCGTTCAGCACGCTGTCGCCGGCCAGCCGGTACTGCACGCGCCGCCTCGGCCCGCTGGGTCTGGTTCGCGTCCGGGTCCCACACGTAGGCCGCCCGCGCGTTCCAGTTCTTGAACGCGTCGAGCTCGAGTTCGGCCACCACGTCCGATGAAGCGCGATTCGTCGGGTCCTCGCCCGGCAGGGTCACCCGCGGGTCCTCGAAGTAGTACGCCTGGCCGAGCGTCGCGCTCAGGAACTGGCGGCCGCCGCCCGCGTCGAGCAGGCGGCTGGTGAGCCCGACGCTGACGAGGTTTGCGTCGCCGACCCGGTCTGCGCCGACGTAGCGGTTCGTGCGGAACAGCTGGACCATGTTCAGGGTCGGCGTATCCGTGTCGAAGATCGGGATCGCGTCCTGGTTGCGATACGGGATGTAGACGTACTGCAGGCGCGGCTCCAGCGTCTGCAGTCGCTGCTGCCTCGATCCCGTCGTCCGCTCGAGCACGAAGCCGGTGTCGAGGCTCGTGACCGGAAGCGAGCGCGACAGGCTCTCGTCCGCGCCTGGCGCCATTTCGTCGAGTGAGTACGTCGTGTAGCGCCACGCCGCATTGCCTTCCACGTACGCCCCGCGTCGCCCGGTGCGCCACGAAAGCGCCGGCTGCGTGTCGACGCGGATGCCCTGCGGCCCGAGGTCGCGGTAGAAATTCGTCGCCTCGAAATCGAAGGTTGCGCCGAGGCCGAGCGGCAGGTCGTTCCAGCGACCGGCCGCGAACACCTGCGGCAGCAGCGAGTACGGACGCTCGTCGTCCGCAAGCGCGTCGTCGATGACCTGGTAGTTCTGCGCCCGTCCCACGAGCGACCAGTGAGTCGTGTCGCGGCGCAGTTCCCCGAGCTGGTTCAGGAAGATGATGCTGGTGCCTTCGAAGCCGACGCCGAAGTCCTCGAAGTACGAGTTGTCCGTGACGTACGAGGCGTTCACCAGCGCCCGCGTGCGCGGCTCGAAGAGAGTGGTGTCCCGGAACGCGAACAGGCCGCGGGCGTCCTTGCGTTCGCTGTCGTACGGCAGGTACTCGGCCTCGAGCGTGCCGCGGCTGCGCTCCGTCAGGTAGCGGAATTCGGGGTCGATGCGATAGCCCCGTGACGAGAAATAGCGCGAAGTGAACGTCGCGTCGTAGTTCGGTGCGATGTTCCAGTACCACGGCACGACGATCTGCGTGCCCGTCTTGCCGCCGCTGCCGATCGCGGGAAACAGCAGGCCCGACTTGCGCGTGTCCCCGACCGGGAAGGAGATCCATGGCGTGTAGAGGATCGGGACGCCAAGGAAGTCGAGCCGCACGTTGCGTCCGGTGCCGGTGCTGCTCTTCTGGTCGAGCGAGATGCTGTCGGCCCTGAGTTGCCAGTCGTCGTTGCCGGGCGGACAGACCGTGAAGCGCACGCCCTCGAGGTCGAGCGCGGTCTCGCCGCGCAATTGCGCGCTCTTCGCCGCGCCGCGCCCGGATCCGTCCACCAGCTCGAACTTCGCGCCCCTGAATTCGCCGTTGCCGCCCGCGAACGAGCCTCCTTCGCCGGTGACGCGCACCGTCGGGTCGAGGTACCCGGTGTGGCCGCTTACCTGGATGCTGCGCTTCTCCGCATTGACCTTCGCTTCGTCGGCGGTGAGCAGCCGCTGTCCCATGCGGATCTGTCACGTTGCCGGAGAGTTCGGCGTCGCCCGAGCGCGCGAGATCGCCGCTGTCGCTCGAGATGTCGATGTGCGGATCGTCCGGGTCGGCCTTGAGCAGTTCCTCGAGGCGCGGGTCCGTCGTCACGGGCACCCGGCACGCCTGTTCGTCGGCCGCGAACGCGGGCGTGACAAAGAGCGTGAGCAGCAGGGTGCCGAGGAGCCGCCGTCGGTGATGCGCGATTCGGACGGGCGGCTTCATCGTTGCGATTATAATTGCCGCGCCCTCACCCAGCCGACTTTCCGAGGCCCATCTTGCACGATACCGGTCCAGACGACCCGCGGCTCGATTTACTGCGCCACTGGCTCGAGCACGGGCTCGGCTGGCCCGACTCCGGCCTCGCCCCGGCATCCGCCGATGCGAGTTTCCGGCGCTATTTCCGCGTCACGAGGCCCGATGGCACGTACGTCGCGATGGACGCTCCTCCAGACAGGGAGGACGTGGAGCCGTACCTGAAGGTTGCGAGCATGCTGGCAGACATCGGTGTCAATGCGCCGAGGGTGCTGGCGCGCAACGCCACCGACGGTTTCCTGCTGCTGACCGACCTCGGCTCGACCACCTATCTTGCCGAGCTCGCGGACCGCGACCGCGCCGGAGACCTCTACCACGACGCGATCGACGCGCTGGTCCGGATCCAGTCCGGAGGCGCTCGCCACGCCGGCCAGCTGCCACCGTACGACGAGAAGCTGCTGCGCTTCGAGATGAGCCTGTTCCCGGACTGGCTGCTCGGCCGGCACCTCGGCCTGCAGCTCGACGATTCGGAGCGCGGCCTGCTGTCCGGAGTCTTCGATCGCCTGGTCGCGGCCGCTCTGGAGCAGCCGCGCGTGTTCGTGCACCGCGATTATCACTCCCGCAACCTGATGGTCTGCGCCGGGGCCAATCCGGGCGTGCTCGATTTCCAGGATGCGGTGCATGGCCCGCTGACCTACGACCTGGTGTCGCTGCTGCGCGACTGCTACGTCGCGTGGCCGCAGGAGCAGGTCGTCGCGTGGGCGCTCGAATTCCGGCGCGGAGCGTCCGCAGCGGGACTCGCCGGTCGGCACCGACGAAGCGCAGTTCCTGCGCTGGTTCGACCTGATGGGCGTGCAGCGGCACCTGAAGGCCAGCGGCATCTTCGCGCGGCTCTGGCATCGGGACGGCAAGGCGGGCTACCTGCCCGACGTGCCGCGCACGCTCACGTACATCGAGCAGTCGTGCGCACGGCATGCGGACCTTGCTCGCGCTCGGTGACCTCGTTCGCAACCGCGTGCTGCCGGCGATGCGCGCGAGTCTCGCGGCGAGCCCTGCGTGAAAGCGATGATCCTCGCGGCGGGCCGCGGCGAGCGCATGCGCCCGCTGACGCTGGATCGCCCGAAGCCGCTGCTCGAAGTCGGCGGGCTGCCGCTGATCGTGCATCACCTGCACGCGCTCGCGATGGCCGGCTTCCGCGACGTCGTCGTCAATGTCTCCTGGCTCGGCTCGCAGATCGAGGCCGCGCTCGGCGACGGCTCCCGCTACAACGTGCGACTCGCCTACAGCGACGAGGGCCCCGAGCCGCTCGAGACCGGAGGCGGCATCTTTCGTGCGCTGCCGCTGCTGGGGCCGGCGCCGTTCCTGGTCCTGAACGGCGACGTCTGGACCGACTATCCCTACGCGAAGCTGCGCGAATCGCTGCGACCGACGGACCTCGCCCATCTCGTGCTGGTCGGCAATCCCGACCACAATCCGGCCGGCGATTTCGTGCTGCGCGCCGGCCGCATCGTCGAAGAGCCGGGCGAGCGACTGACGTTCTCCGGCGTCGGCGTCTACCGGCCGGGACTCTTCGACGGCTGCCAGGACGGCATTTTCAAGCTGGCGCCGCTGCTGCGCGCAGCCTCGCGCGCCGGCCGCGTGAGTGGCGAAGTCCACGACGGAGACTGGCTCGACATCGGTACTCCGGAGCGACTCGCGGAGCTGGACCGGCGGCTTCGGGGTGGGGCGCGCTGAATCCTGGCCACGGTGTCTGGCGAATGGTTGATTGCCGGGAGGGATGCCATTGCCCGGGACGCCGCAAGCACATCCATGTGGGCTCCGTGGCGCGGCGTCCATGCCGCGCACGGCCCGGGGAATGGCATCGCCTCCCGGCAATCAACCGTTCGCTGACGCAGTGGTTCAGCGTTTGGCGCCATCCGTCCGCGAGCGCCGCTCAGATGGTGCAGAGTGCTGGTGGGTACTGGACGAGCGCCAACAGGCGCGCTCCGGTTGTTTTTCGGGGTGGGGGAAGGGTCTGCCGGGCCGTGCGCGGCATGGACGCCGCGCCACGGAGCCCACATGGATGTGCTTGCGGCGTCCCGGCGACCCTTCCCCCACCCCGAAAAAGAACCGGCTGTCGGCGATTGGGGGGCCGTACAATTTCGCACCACACGGACGACACGCAATGAGCGACTTCAAGGGCATACCGCTCGTCACCACGCCCGCCCGCAGCGGCGAGAAATACCTGACGCCGCAGGGCACGACCGCGATCAAGGACGGCATCAAGGCCGGTGCCTCTGCCGCGCCTTTGCCTGCAGGCCGCAAGCCCGCGTGGTTGCGTGCCCCGATGCCGGGCGGCCAGCGTTTCGACGACGTCCGGCAGACAGTTCGCGAGCATCGCCTGGCCACGGTCTGCGAGGAGGCGAAGTGCCCGAACATCGGCGAGTGCTGGAATGCCGGGACCGCCACGCTGATGCTGATGGGCGAGGTGTGCACGCGCGCCTGCCGGTTCTGCGCGGTGGACACGGGCAATCCCCGCGGCTGGCTCGATGCCGAGGAGCCCGTGAATGCGGCGCGAACGGTGCAGCTGATGCGGCTGGGCTACGTCGTGCTGACCTCGGTGAACCGTGACGACCTCGCGGACGGCGGTGCCGGCCACTTCGCGGCGTGCGTACGTGAAATCAAGCGCTTGAATCCCGCGACCGCCGTGGAGGCCCTGACGCCGGATTTCCAGGGCGTGCTGGCGGATGTCGAGACGGTCGTGGACAGCGGCCTCGACGTGTTCGCGCAGAACGTCGAGACGGTGCGCCGGCTGACGCACCCGGTGCGCGATCCGCGCGCTTCCTACGAGCAGACGCTCGCCGTGCTCGCGCACGCCAGGCGTCACCGCCCCGGTGTGCTGACGAAGACCAGCCTGATGCTCGGGCTCGGTGAGACCGACGACGAGATCACGACGACGATGGACGACCTGCGTGCCGTCGGCGTGGACATTCTCACGCTCGGGCAGTACCTGCGCCCGACCGTCAATCACCTCACCGTCGAGCGGTTCGTTGCGCCGGAGGAATTCGAGTCCTAGCGCGCCGCCGCGCTCGCACGCGGCTTCCTGGAATGCGTCGCGGGCCCGCTGGTGCGCTCGAGCTACCGGGCCGAGCAGGCGCTCGCCCGCAACAATGCCGGGCTGGGGACGGGTGGAATCGCTTCCAGGTAGCGCGCCCGATCGAGGGCCGCCGCCGTTGCTGCGCTGGCTCGGGCTCGTCGACTACGAGCCCACGTGGCGCGCGATGCAGGCCCAGGTCGATTCGCGCGGGCCCGGCTCGCCGGACGAGATCTGGTTCCTCGAGCATCCTCCGGTATTCACGCTGGGCATGAACGCGAAGCCCGAGCACCTGCTCGCACCCGGCGACATCCCGGTCGTGCAGATCGACCGCGGCGGCCAGGTCACGTATCACGGGCCGGGCCAGCTCGTCGTGTATCCGCTCATCGATCTCGAACGCGCGCGGCTCGGCGTGCGTGCGCTCGTGGAAGGCATCGAGCGCGCGATCATCGGCACTGCGGCCGAGTGGGGCATCGAGGCCGTCGGCAGGCGCGATGCGCCGGGCGTGTACGTCGACGGCCGCAAGCTCGCGAGCGTCGGCCTGCGCATTCGCCGGGCGCGTTCATATCACGGGCTTGCGCTCAACGTAGCCATGGACCTCGAGCCGTTTCGCCGCATCAATCCGTGCGGTTACGCGGGACTCGAAATGACACAGTTGAGCGCGCTCGGCGGGCCCGCGGACCTGAAGGTCGTCGCTGCGGCGCTCGCCCCGCGGTTGCTCGAATGCCTCGGGCTGCCGCCAGCGGATCAGAGCGCCACGAGCACCTGGCGGCAGGACGTGAGGTCGCGGTAGACCGCGTCGAGCTGCGCCTTGCTCTCAGCCTCGACCGTGATCGTGATGCCGAGGTAGCGTCCGCCGCTGCTGGGCCGCTCCTCGATGTCGGCCGCTGCAGGCTCGCCGAAATGCTGCGTGATGATGCCGAGCACCAGGCTGCGGAAGTCGTCCGTCGCCGCACCCATCACCTTGATGGGAAAACGGCAGGGGAACTCCAGAAGCGTTTCCTCGGCCATGGACTCAGAGCGCGGGCGTCGTGGCGATGTCGTCGAGATGCCGTTGCAGTCGTGCGTACATCTCGCTCCAGAGCGGGCCGGGACGGCCGTCACCGACCGGCTCGCCGTCCACGCGCGTGACGGGCAGCACGCCGCGGCCGGCCGATGCGATCCACACCTCTTCGCAGCTGTGGATTTCGCGGGCTTCGAGCGAGCAGATCTCGTACGGCAACCAGCCCTCCGCCAGCTCGAGCACGGCGTCGCGCGAAGTGCCGGGCAGGATGCGATGACTGTTGGGCGGAGTCACCAGCTTGCCGCCGATGCACAGGAATACGCTGCTCGACGAGCCTTCCAGCAGCAGGCCGTCCCGCACCAGCAGCGCCTCGTCGGCACCGGCGTCGGCGGCCTCCTGCCGCAGCAGCACGTTGCCGAGCAGCGCCACCGACTTGATGTCGCAGCGGTCCCAGCGGATGTCCTCGAGCGTCACCGCGGAGAGTCCCCGCTCGAGCGTTTCGGCCGATGGCTGCGGAAACGGATTGGCGAACGCGAACACCGTCGGCGTGGCGCCCTGCGGGAACAGGTGATTGCGTCCGAACTCGGTGCCGCGCGTGACCTGCAGGTAGACGAGCGCCTCCTGCGATCCCGCTTCGGCAGCCAGCCTGCCGAGGATCGCGAGCCACTCGGCATCGGTGTGCGGGTTCTTCACGCGAATGCTGCGCAGGCTGTCGTCGAGGCGCTTCAGGTGCTCGCGCAGCCGGAACGGCCGTCCCCGATTCACCGGCACCACTTCGTAGACGCCGTCCGCGAACAGGAAGCCCCGGTCGAGGGGCGAAATGCGCGCATCCGCCAGCGGCATGTACGCGCCGTTCAGGTAGCAGGTCGGAAAGGGCGTTGCCATGTCAGGCGAACCACAGCCGCATGCTGTCGACCAGCCGACGGAAGAATCCGCCTGCCGGCACGTCCGCTGCCGGGTACAGGTCGTAGGTCGCGACATTGGCGCCGTCCACCAGGACCTTGACCTTGCCGACGGCGGTCGCCGTGCTGAGCGGTGCGATCAGCCGCTCCGGCAGTTCGAACTCGGCCTTGACCGAGCCGGCGTGGCCGCGCTGGCCCGTGACGAACAGGTCGCGCTTCAATGCCAGGCCCACTTCGGGGGCCGCGCCTTTCCAGACGCGCACGCTCGTGAGCGGCTGGCCGGCGGAGTAGGCGCGCTTCGTCTCGAAGAAGTTGTAGCCGTAGTTCAGAAGCGCTGCACTCGCGTCCTCGCGGGCCTTCATCGAGTCGGTGCCGAGCACCACGGAGACGAGCCGCATGCCGTCGCGCTTGGAGGAAGCGATCAGGCAGTAGCCCGCGGTCTCGGTGTGGCCGGTCTTCACGCCGTCCACGCTCGGGTCGCGCCAGAGCAGGCCGTTGCGGTTCGGCTGCGTGATGCCGTTCCAGGTGAACTCCTTCTGCGAGTACCAGCGGTAGTAGTCGGGGTACTCGCGGATCACCGCGTCGGCGAGCGTCGCGGCATCCCGGGCGGTCATGTAGTGCTCGGGGTCGGGCATGCCGGCGGCATTCGTGAAGTGCGAGCCGGTCAGGCCAAGCTGCTTCGCGTAGCTGTTCATCATCTGCACGAACGTGGGCTCGGTTCCCGCGACGTGCTCGGCCAGCGCGACCGTGGCGTCATTGCCCGACTGCACGATCATGCCCTGGATCAGGTCTTCCACCGTGACCTGCTTGCCCACCTCGACGAACATCCGCGAGCCCTCCTGCTTCCAGGCGTGCTCGCTGATCGTCACCATGTCGGTGAGCTTGATGCGGCCTTCCTTGAGCGCGTGGAACACGCCGTATGCGGTCATGAGCTTCGTGAGGCTGGCCGGCTCCTGCCGCGAGTCGGGATCCAGCGCCGCGAGCACGCGGCCGCTGTCGCCGTCGATCACGATGAAGCTGCGGGCCTTGAGCTGCGGCGGCGGCGGGACCGGGGTCGGCGCGGTCGCGGCCGGTGCCGCGGTTGGCCCGGTTGCAGTCGCCGGAGCGGGGCCTGCGGCCGGAGTCGTTGCGTCCTGCTTCGAGCCGGAGCAGCCGGCAAGCAGGGCGCCGATGGAAAGGAGCAGGGCAGGAATCGTCGGATTGAGTCGTGTCATTGGGTAGTGAAAGGTGCGGGTCCGGTGGGTGGTGCGTTGGCCGCGGCGATGGCCTCCGCGAGGTCGTTGACGGCGCTCGCATAGAGAAGGCTGCGGTTGTAACGGGTGATCGCGTAGAAATTCGTGAAGCCGACGCGGTACTCGATCCCGTCGGCGACGACGAGCGGCACGAGCACGGCAGGCGCATCGGGCGGCAGCGACGTCGTGAACCTGACGCCGCGATCCTGCAGCGACTTCACGGTCTCCGAGAGTGCGAGCCTGTCGCCGGGCAAGTCGTCGAGCCTGGCATCGGTCGCGTCTGCGCGAACCATCACTGGCTCGCCGGCGCGCCAGCCGTGCGCCGCGAGGTAGTTGGCGACGCTCGCGAACACGTCGGCCCAGTCGTTCCACAGGTCGCGATGACCGTCGCCGTCGCCGTCCACGGCCCAGCGGTTGAAGCTCGACGGCATGAACTGCGGGATGCCCATCGCGCCGGCGTAGGAGCCGAGCGGCACGAGCGGGTCGAGCGATTCCTCGCGCGTCATCAGCAGGTACTGCTCGAGCTCGCCGCGAAAGAACTCGCTGCGCGGCGGGTAATCGAAGGCGAGCGTCGAGAGGGCGTCGAGCACGCGGTGCTTGCCGACGTTCTCGCCATAGGCGGTCTCGACGCCGACGATCGCCAGCAGGACGTCCGTCGGCACGCCTTTCGCCGCGGCATCGTCGAGCGCCCCGGCCTGTGCGCGCGAGACTTCGACGCCGCGCGCCACGCGCCGCTCGGTGATGAAGCGCGCGCGGTACTCGTTCCAGGGCATCGTCTTCTCGGCAGGCTTCTTCATCGCCGCGACGATGGACGGGCGCAATTCGACCTGCGCAAACAGCACGTTGAGCGACGCGGCGTCGAATCCGTGCCGGCTCGACATCTCGGCCACGAACCCGGCGACGTCCTCCCGTCCGGCGTCCAGCGCAATCGCGCGCGGCGGCACAGACCGACAGCGCGCCCAGCAGGATCACGGGCAGCAGGCGTCGCGGCGTTCCATGCCGCAGGCGGTGGTGGATCACGTGGCGACCAGTTTTCGACGGGAGTGGATGGACATCAGGATACCGAAGCCCGCCATGAGGGTCACCATCGACGTGCCGCCGTAGCTCACCAGCGGCAGCGGCACGCCGACGACGGGCAGCAGTCCCGCGACCATGCCGCTGTTCACGAACACGTAGACCGCGAAGGTGAGGGTCAGTGCGCCGGCCATCAGGCGCGAGAACGTGTCCTGGGCCTGCACGGCGATGTACAGCCCGCGTGCGATCACGAGCATGTAGAGCGCCATCAGCACGCCGAGCCCGACGAGGCCCCATTCCTCGCCGATCACGGCGAAGATGAAGTCGGTCGAGCGCTCCGGCAGGAATTCGAGCTGCGCCTGGCTGCCGTTCATGTAGCCCTTGCCGAAGAGCCCGCCCGAGCCGATCGCGATCTGCGACTGGATCGTGTGGTAGCCGGCGCCAAGCGGGTCTTCCTGCGGGTTCAGGAACGTGAATACGCGCCTGCGCTGGTAGTCGTGCATGAAATGCCATGCGACCGGGACGGCGGCCGCAACCAGGGCTCCCAGGCCGAGCAGGTAGCGCGCCTGGAGTCCGGCGAGCAGCACGACCAGCCCGCCGCCCGCGGTCACGAGCAGTGCGGTGCCGAGGTCGGGCTGCTCGGCGATGAGCAGCGCGGGCACCAGGATCGCGACGCCGAGCACGACCAGCGATCGCAGGTCCGGGGGCAGCGGCCGGTCGTGCAGGTACCACGCGCAGGCGAGCGGCATGGCGATCTTCATGATCTCGGAGGGCTGGAATCGAACGAAGCCGAGGTCGAGCCAGCGTCGCGCGCCCATTGCGATGTCGCCCTTGACGGCGACGGCGACGAGCAGCAGCACCCCGATCAGGTAGAGCCACGGCGCCCCGATGCGCATGATGCGCGGGGGTACCTGCGCCACCGCGACCATCACGCCGAGCGCAAGTCCGAGCCGCGCGGCCTGCGCGAAGAAGACGCCGAGTTCCTCGCCGGCGGCGCTGTAGAGCACCACGAGCCCGGTGACGCAGACGGCCAGCACCGAGGCGAGCAGCGGTCCGTCGAGATGCAGTGCCTCGAGCAGCCGCCCGGAAACGGTGAACGTGCGCTGCGCGCGGCTCGAGTAGCCCGGGCCCGCGATTTCAGTCTTCATTCCTCGTTGCCTCCGGGCGGTGGGGCGGGTGGTGCACCCTCGGTCGCGGGAGCCGGCGACGCGGTCTCGGCTGTCGCCGGCAACAGGTAAGCGTCGATCACCTTGCGCGCGATCGGCCCCGCGGTGCCGCTGCCGCTCTTGCCATTCTCGACCATCACCGCCACGGCGATCTTCGGGTCATCGGCCGGCGCAAACGCGATGAAGAGCGCGTGGTCCTTGAGTCGCTCCGCGAGGCCCTTGTCGCTGTATTTCTCGTTCTGCCCGACGCTGAACACCTGCGCCGTGCCCGACTTGCCCGCCATGGACGTACGGCGCTCCGACCTGGATGCGTCTCGCCGTGCCGGTCGGGTCGTTCGTCACGCCGATCATGCCGCCGATGATCGCATCCCAGTACTCGGGCTTGCTCACCTTCACCGGCGGCAGTTCGACGGGCGGCAGCTTGCGGATCTCGCCGGTCACCGAATCGCGCATCGCCGTCACGAGGCGCGGCGCGAAGCGCTTGCCACGCATGGAGACGGTTGCGGCGGCATGCGCGAGCTGCAGCGGCGTGGCGAGCATGTAACCCTGGCCGATGCCGGTGATCACCGTCTCGCCCGGGAACCAGGTCTGCAGGTCCTTGCGCTTGAATGCCTTCTTCTTCCACTCCCGCGAGGGCACCAGTCCCTTGCGCTCGCCGCCGATGTCGATGCCGGTCGCGGAGCCCCGAGGCCGAACTGTCGTGAGGGCATCGTGCAGGCGGTCGATGCCCATCCGGTCGGCGACGCCGTAGAAATAGACGTCGCAGGACTGCGCGATCGCCGAGTGCAGGTTGACGGTGCCGTGCCCGCCCTTCTTCCAGTCGCGGAAGCGGTGGCTCGAGCCGGGCAGCTGGAAAGCGCCGCGGCACAGCTTCGTCGTGTCCGCGTCGACGACGCCGTCCTCGAGCGCGCCCAGCGCGACCAGCGGCTTGATCGTCGAGCCGGGCGGGTATTCGCCGCGCAGCGCCCGGTCGAACAGCGGGACGTCGATGTTCTCCGAAAGAGCCGCGTACTCGGCGTACGTGAGCCCGCGCGCGAACCCGTTCGGGTCGAAGGTCGGCGTGCTGACGAACGCAAGCACGTCGCCGTTCCTCGGGTCGATCGCGACGACGGCCGCGCGCCGCCCGGCGAGCGCGTCCTCGGCGGCCTTCTGCACGCGCGCGTCCACCGCGAGATACAGGTCCTTGCCGGCCATCGGCTCGCGACGCTCGAGATCGGGCGCGGTGAGCCCGACGCGCTCGACGCGCCGGCCCTGGGCGTTGACCAGCAGCTGCTGGTAGCCGGTTTCGCCGTGCAGGTCGTCTTCGTAGGCCCGCTCGATGCCGAGCTTGCCGATCAGCGTGGTGCCGGCATAGTTCGCCGTGTCGATGCGCTCCTGGTCCTGCTCGCTGATCGCGGCAACGTAGCCGAGCGCATGCACGCCGGTGCCCCCGAGCGGGTAGTAGCGCGTGAGGCGCGGGCGGACTTCGACGCCAGGAAAGTCCGGACGGTTGACCGCGAACCGCGCGAGTTCTTCCTCGGACAGCTGCAGCCTGACCGGCACCGACTCGAAACTGCGGCGCGCCTTGATCGTGCGCAGCATGCGCTCGTAGTCCTCGGCCGGCATCAGGCCGAGGCCGACCAGTCGGTGCAGCGTGTCCGGAAGATCCGGTGTCAGCTCGCGGGTCACCTCGAGCTGGTACGCCGGGCGATTGAGCGCGAGCGGCACGCCATTGCGGTCGAAAATCAGCCCGCGGCTGGGCGGCACCGGGTCGATGCGGATCCGGTTGCCCTGCGAAAGGTCGCTGAAGTAGTCGTGCTTGACGACCTGCAGGTACACGAGCCGCGAGAAGAGCGCGCCGAGGCAGACGAGGATCACCGTCGTGGCGGCCAGCACACGCCGGCCGAACAGGCGCTGTTCGGCCCAGTGGTCCTTCAGGCGTACGGAGCGTGACATCGTGCGGCCCGTCGGGTCAGCGCGAGCGGCGTGTCAGCGTGTCGCCAGCCGCGACGATCAGCGGCCACAGCAGCGCGCCCGACAGCACCGGCAACCAGCGGTTCCAGCCGGTGTAGCCGTGACCGGTGAGACCGTCGGTCCAGAAGATGATGAAGTGGTAGAGCGCGAGCAGCAGCATCACCGCGCCGGCCTGGTGCGGGATCGGGAACATGCGCATGCGCAACTGCAGCCGGTGCGTCAGGAACGCGACGACCAGGAAGCCGAGTGCGTGCTGGCCCAGCACCATGCCGTGCAGCACGTCGAGGAAGAGTCCCGCCAGCCACGCGTAGCCGAGTCCCGCGATGCGCGGACTGGTGAGGATCCAGTAGATGACGGCGAGCAGCGCCAGGTCGGGCCGTACCGGATCGAGCCAGTCGGGCAGCGGCACGATGGCGAGCACGAGCCCGGCGGCGACCGTCAGCCAGTAGAGGATCCGCCGGCCGAAAGTGCTGCGGCTCATTGCGTGCACCAGGCGCAGGTGCGCAGCGCGCTCGCCGGGACCGCCGGTGCTGCCGTCGTCGGGCGGTCGATGGCGGCGGATCGCTGCGATGGCCGCGGGCTGCGGTGGCCGCGCGAGGTCGCGGTCGCGGGCGCCGGTGCGGCTGCGGGCGGAGGCTCGGGCACCGGGGCCTTGAACCACACCAGCAGCACCTCGCGATCCCGGTCGAGCGCCGCAGTCGGGCGCGCCTCCACGATCGCGAACGTCGCCTTGGAGTTTCGTTCGACCTTGGTGACCTTCGCCACGGGGTAGCCCGGCGGAAACACTCCGCCCATGCCGGTGGAGAGCAACAGGTCGCCCTTCTTCAGGTCCGATTCCCCCGTCACGAAGGGCAACACGAGCCGGTTCAGGTCGCCGGTGCCGACCGCGATCGTGCGTACGCCGCTGCGGTTCGACTGCACCGGGATCGCGTGTTCGGCGTCGGTGATGAGGATGACCTCGGCGCTGCGCTCGTTGACGCGCCAGACCTGGCCGAAGATGCCTTCGCCATCGAGCACGGCCTGGCCCTTGAAGACGCCGTCGGCCTTGCCCTTGTCGAGCAGCACGCGATGGCGGAACGGGTCGAGGTCCACGTTCAGGATCGACGAGACCAGCGCCCGCTCGGCCACGCCGGCCGAGTTCTCGCGCATGTCGCGCAGGCGGCGGTTCTCTTCCTCGATGGCTGCGAAGCGCTGCAGCTGCAGGTTTGCGAGGCGCAGCCGGGCAGTGACCTCGAGATTCTCCTGCCGCAGGCGGTCCCTGTCGGCGAACGAACCGGTCAGCCAGTTCCACGCCCGGAACGGCGTGTCGACCGCGACCTGGACCGGGTATGCGGCGGCCGTGAGCCAGCCGCGCACCCGCTCGAGCTGGTCGTAGCGCTGGTCGGTCACCATCAGCGCGATCGACGCGATCGCAAGCGTGATGAACGTCGCGACGAGCGGCGGGCCGCGGCCGATGATCGGGCGCGAATCGTGGCTTAGCTCGACCACGGTGGCAGCTGGTGGGCGGTCACGCCCGTGTTCAATCGAGTCCGAAGAGGCCCGGGCCGTGCTCGTCGATCAGTTCCAGCATCTTGCCGCCGCCGCGAGCCACGCAGGTGAGCGGGTCTTCGGCCACGACGACCGGGAGTCCCGTCTCTTCCATCAGCAGCTTGTCGATGTCGCGGAGCAGCGCGCCGCCGCCGGTGAGCACGATGCCACGCTCGGCGACGTCGGAGCCGAGTTCGGGCGGGGTCTGTTCCAGCGCGGCCTTGACCGCGCCGACGATGCCCTGCAGCGGTTCCTGCAGTGCCTCGAGGATCTCGTTCGAGTTGAGCGTGAAGCTGCGCGGCACGCCTTCCGAAAGGTTGCGGCCCTTGACCGAGATCTCGCGCACCTGCTGGCCGGGGTAGGCCGAGCCGATTTCGATCTTGATCCGCTCGGAGGTCGCTTCGCCGATCAGGATGCCGTAGTTGCGGCGCACGTAGTTGATGATCGCCTCGTCGAAGCGATCGCCGCCGATGCGCACGGAAGCCGCGTACACGATGCCGTTGAGCGAGATGACCGCCACTTCGGAGGTGCCGCCGCCGATGTCGAGCACCATCGAGCCCCGCGCCTCGTGCACGGGCATGCCCGCGCCGACTGCCGCGGCCATCGGTTCCTCGATCAGGCGCACCCAGCGGGCGCCGGCGCCTTCGGCCGACTCCTGGATCGCGCGGCGCTCGACCTGCGTCGAGCCGTACGGCACGCAGACGAGCACGCGCGGGCTCGGGCGGATGAGGCGATTGCCGTGCACCTTCTCGATGAAGTACTGCAGCATCTTCTCGGTGACGGTGAAATCGGCGATCACGCCGTCCTTCAGCGGACGGATGGCGGTGATGTTGCCCGGCGTGCGGCCGAGCATGTTCTTCGCCTCGGTGCCGACGGCCTCGATTCGCTTGCCGCCGCGCGACGGCTCCTCGCGGATCGCGACCACGGAGGGCTCGTTCAGGACGATGCCCTTGCCGCGGACGTAGATCAGCGTATTGGCCGTGCCAAGGTCGATCGAAAGATCGTTGGAAAAGTAGCCCCGGAGTTTCTTGAACATCTGGACCGTGGAAGCAGGGGAGGAGGGACGCGCATAGGTTGCGCGGTATCCGCCCAATTTAACCATAGTCACGACATTCAGCAAGGCGAGGTGTATGATTTACGGCTCTTTTTTGTGTTCGAGCGAGCATTTCCCGCATGAGCCTGACGCGCGCCCAGGTCGAGGGCATTGCCCACCTCGCCCGCCTCGAGATCACCGAGGCGCAGATGCCCGTTTACGTCGACAGTCTTTCCCGCATCATCGACCTCGTCGAGCAGCTTGCCACGGCCGACACGGCCGGTGTCGAGCCGATGGCCCACCCGCTCGCCGACCAGGTGCAGCGGCTGCGGGCGGACGAGGTCACCGAGTCGGACCGGCACGACAAGTACCAGCGCAATGCCGCCGCGGTCGCGGCCGGCCTGTACCTGGTGCCCAAAGTCATCGATTGAGGCCCGGCCATGTCGCTGCATAACCTGACCGTCGCCGAACTGGCGGCCGGCCTGAAGGCCCGCCGGTTTTCCAGCCTCGACCTCACGCTGCATTTCCTCGGGCGCATCGAGAAGATGGCGCCGGCGCTGAACGCGTTCGTCACGATCACGGCGGATGGGGCGCTGGCCGATGCGCGCGCCGCCGACGAGCGCCTTGCGCGCGGCGAGGGCGGCCCCCTGACGGGAGTGCCGATCGCCCACAAGGACATCTTCTGCACCGACGGGATACTCACGACCTGCTCGTCGAAGATGCTCTCGAACTTCGTCGCGCCTTACGACGCCACGGTCGTCGAGCGCTGGAAGGCGGCCGGCACCGTGCTGCTCGGCAAGACGAACATGGACGAGTTCGCGATGGGCTCGTCGAATGAAACGAGCTTCTACGGCCCGGTGCGCAATCCCTGGGACACGGACCGCGTGCCCGGCGGCTCTTCCGGCGGCTCGGCCGCGGCCGTCGCGGCCTGCCTGGCCCCGGCGGCCAGCGGCACCGACACGGGCGGCTCGATCCGCCAGCCGGCGGCGCTCACGAACCTCACCGGGATCAAGCCGACGTACGGGCGGGTGTCGCGCTACGGGATGATCGCGTTCGCCTCGAGCCTCGACCAGGCCGGCGTGCTCACGCGGTCGGCGGAGGACGCGGCGCTGCTGCTCGGCGCCATGGCCGGCTTCGACCCCCGCGACTCGACCAGCGTGAATGTGCCGGTGCCCGACTACGTCGCCGAACTCTCGCGGCCGCTCGCGGGACTGCGCGTCGGCGTGATCCGGGAGTTCTTCGACAAGGGTCTCGAGCCCGCCGTCGGCAAGCTGGTGCAGGACGCGATCGAAGCGCTGCGTGCCGCGGGCGCCGTCGTCCGGGACGTGAGCCTGCCGGCGCTGCCGCTTTCGGTGCCGACCTACTACGTGGTGGCTCCGGCGGAATGCTCGTCGAACCTCTCGCGATTCGACGGCGTCCGGTTCGGGCACCGCTGCGAGGCGCCGCGCGACCTGCTCGACCTGTACAAGCGCTCGCGGGGCGAGGGCTTCGGGGCCGAGGTCAAGCGCCGCATCATGACCGGCACCTACGTGCTCTCGGCCGGCTACTACGACGCCTACTATCTCAAGGCGCAGCAGGTCAGGCAGCTGATCGCGGCCGATTTCGCGCGCGCGTTCGGCGAGGTGGACGTGGTGATAGGCCCGACCTCGCCCACGCCGGCCTTCGGGATCGGCTCGAAGACGAGCGACCCGATCACGATGTACCTGAACGACATCTACACGATCGGCGCGAACCTCGCCGGCCTGCCCGCGATCTCGATCCCCTGCGGCTTCGTGCAGGAAGGCGGCCGCGACCTTCCGGTCGGCCTGCAGCTGGTCGGTCCGCATTTCGCCGAGTCGCTGCTGCTGTCGGTCTCGCACCAGTACCAGCAGCTGACGGACTGGCATCGCAGGGTGCCGCCGGGGTATCGAGTAGGAAAGCGGAAAGGGCGGTTAGTGATCAGCGGTTAGCGGTTAGTGAAGAGGAGTGCTTGCTGATGTCGCGATGTGACTCTAACGCCGGGTTCCGGAACCTCCGGGCACTACCCCCTACCCCCTGCTCACTACCCCCTTTCTTTTCTTCTCTTCACTAACCGCTGATCACCAGTCACGAATCACTCTCTTATGGATTGGGAAACCGTCATCGGCCTCGAGATCCACGCGCAGCTCGCCACGCGCAGCAAGATCTTCTCGGGCTCTTCCACCGCGTTTGGCGCCGCGCCGAACACCCAGGCCAACCTCGTTGACCTCGGGTATCCGGGCGTGCTGCCGGTGCTCAACTTCGACGCCGTGCGCATGGCCGTGCGGTTCGGGCTCGCCACCGGCTCGACGATCGCGCGCCGCTCGATCTTCGCGCGCAAGAACTACTTCTATCCGGACCTGCCGAAGGGCTACCAGATCAGCCAGTACGAGCTGCCGGTGGTGCAGTCGGGCTGGCTCGACGTGCTGCTCGAGGACGGCACGCCGAAGCGCATCGGCATCACCCGCGCCCACCTCGAGGAGGACGCGGGCAAGTCGCTGCACGAGGACTTCCACGGGCTTTCGGGCATCGACCTCAACCGCGCGGGAACGCCGCTGCTCGAGATCGTCTCGGAGCCCGACATGCGCTCGGCGAAGGAAGCCGTGGCGTACATGAAGAAGATCCACACGCTGGTGCGCTACCTCGAGATCTGCGACGGCAACATGCAGGAAGGCTCGTTCCGCTGCGACGCGAACGTCTCCGTGCGGCCGAAGGGCCAGCAGAAGTTCGGCACGCGCGCCGAGATCAAGAACCTCAATTCGTTCCGCTTCGTCGAGCGCGCGATCAACTACGAGGTCGAGCGCCAGATCGAGCTGATCGAGGGCGGCGGCAAGGTCGTGCAGGAAACGCGCCTGTACGACCCGGATCGCGGCGAGACGCGCTCGATGCGCTCGAAGGAAGAGGCGAACGACTACCGCTATTTCCCGGATCCGGACCTGCTGCCGCTCGTGATCGACGACGCGATGATCGAGTCGGTCAGGGCGACGCTGCCGGAGCTGCCTGACGAGAAGGCCGCGCGCTTCGTCGCGGATCACGCGCTCTCCGCCTACGACGCCGGCGTGCTCACCGCGAGCCGCGAACTCGCCGACTACTACGAGACCGTGGTGAAGGGCCTCGGCGGCCAGCCGAAGCTGGCCGCGAACTGGGTCATGGGCGATCTCTCCGGTGCGCTCAACAAGGACGGCCTCGAGGTCGGGCAGAGCCGCGTGGCGGCGCCGGCGCTCGCGCAGCTGCTGGCGCGGATCGCGACAACACGATCTCCGGCAAGATCGCCAAGGAAGTGTTCGAGGCGATGTGGACCGAGGGCAAGGGCGCCGACGAGATCATCGACGCGCGCGGCCTGAGGCAGATCACCGACACCTCCGCGATCGAGAAGGCCATCGACGACGTGATGGCGGGCAATCCGCAGCAGCTCGCCGACTACCGCTCGGGCAAGGACAAGCTGTTCGGCTTCTTCGTCGGACAGGTGATGAAGGCCACCCAGGGCAAGGCAAATCCGGCACAGCTGAACGAGTTGCTGAAGCGCAAGCTGGCCGGTTGAGGAGCAGCGCCATGACCGTGATCCGCGAGGACGACTTCGTGCAGAGCGTCGCCGACGCGCTGCAGTTCATTTCCTACTACCACCCGGCGGACTACATCGAGCACCTCGGTCGCGCCTACGAGCGCGAACAGTCGCCGGCCGCGAAGGATGCCATCGCGCAGATCCTGACGAACTCGCGCATGTGCGCGGAGGGCAAGCGCCCGATCTGCCAGGACACGGGCATCGTCAACATGTTCCTCAAGGTCGGCATGGACGTGCGCTGGGAGACGAAGCGCAGCCTCGCCGAGATGGTGAACGAGGGCGTGCACCGCGCCTACGAGTTCCCGGACAACCGGCTGCGCGCGTCGGTGGTGGACGATCCGGCCTTTGCCCGCAAGAACACCCGCGACAACACGCCGGCCGTCTTCCACGTCGAGCTCGTGCCGGGCAACACCGTCGAAGTGACGGTGGCCGCGAAGGGCGGCGGTTCGGAGAACAAGTCGAAGTTCGTGATGCTGAATCCGAGCGACTCGATCGAGGACTGGGTGCTGAAGACCGTGCCGACGATGGGCGCGGGCTGGTGCCCGCCCGGCATGCTCGGGCTCGGCATCGGCGGCACGGCCGAGAAGGCCATGCTGCTCGCCAAGGAAGCGCTGATGGACCCGCTCGACATGCACGAGCTCATCGAGCGCGGCCCGTCGAACAAGCTCGAGGAACTGCGGATCTCGCTCTACGAGAAGGTCAATGCGCTCGGCATCGGCGCGCAGGGCCTCGGCGGCCTCACGACGGTGCTCGACGTGAAGATCCGCACCTACGCGACGCATGCGGCCTCGAAGCCGGTCGCGATGATCCCGAACTGCGCCGCAACGCGTCATGCGCACTTCGTGCTCGACGGCTCCGGGCCGGCGCTGCTCGAGCCGCCGTCGCTCGACAGCTGGCCGAAGGTGACGTGGAGCGCCGGCGAGGGCTCGCGCCGCGTAAACCTCGACACGCTCACGCCCGCCGAGGTGCAGAGCTGGAAGCCCGGCGAGACGCTGCTGCTGAACGGCAGGATGCTCACCGGTCGCGACGCCGCGCACAAGCGCATCGCCGACCTGTTCGCGAGCGGCCAGGGGCTGCCCGAGGGCGTCGATTTCAGGAACCGCGCGATCTACTACGTGGGTCCCGTGGATCCGGTGCGCGACGAGGTCGTGGGTCCCGCGGGCCCGACGACCGCCACGCGCATGGACAAGTTCACGGACATGATGCTCGAGAAGACGGGCCTCATCGTGATGATCGGCAAGTCCGAGCGCGGTCCGGTCGCCATCGAGGCGATCCGCAAGCACAAGGCTGCGTACCTGATGGCCGTCGGCGGCGCCGCCTACCTCGTGTCGAAGGCCATCCGCTCGGCGCGCGTCGTTGCGTTCGGCGACCTCGGCATGGAGGCGATCTACGAGTTCGACGTGAAGGACATGCCGGTCACCGTAGCCGTGGACTCGAACGGAACGTCGGTGCACGACACCGCGCCCGCCGAGTGGTCGGAGAAGATCCGCACGCTCGGCATCTCCGGTCCGCGTCGCCTGACCGATGCAGCAGACCGATTCGCTGCGGCGCTTCGTCTTCGAGCGCTATCCCTTCCGCGGCCACCTCGTGCACCTCGGGCCCGCCTGGCGCGCCATGATGGAGAACCACGACTACCCGGCCGAGGTGCGTGACACGCTCGGCGAAGCGGTCGCGGCCACGGCGCTGCTCGCGGCGACGCTCAAGTTCGAGGGACGCCTGTCGCTGCAGCTGCGCGGCACCGGGCCGATGCACCTGATGCTGGTCGAATGCACCGACGGCCTCGGCGTGCGCGCGGTGGCGAGATTCCGCGACCCGCCCGCGATCCGGGACCTGCGCCAGCTCTCGGGCAACGGCACGCTGACCGTCACGCTCGAAGGTGAGGATCTCGCCAATCGCTACCAGGGCGTGGTGCCGCTTGCGGGCGAGCGCATGAGCGACTGCCTGCGCGACTATTTCGAGAACTCGGAGCAGCTGCCGACGCGCCTGTGGCTGCGTGCGGACGGCGAGCAGGCGAGCGGCCTGCTGCTGCAGCGGCTGCCGGTCACGACGCGGCCGGCGACGGCGACGGAGTCTGGTGCCGGTGGCGTGGCGGAGGACGAGATCGAGGATGCCTGGCGGCGCGTGCAGCTCGTCGCCGACACTGTGACAGCTCCCGAGCTTGCCGAGCTCTCCGATCGCGAGCTGCTGCGCCGGCTCTTCGCCGAGGACGACGTGCGCATGTTCGAGGCGGCGCCGGTGTTCTTCCGTTGCAGCTGCTCACGGTCGCGGGTCGAGACGATGCTGCGCGCGCTCGGTCGCGAGGAAGTGGACTCGATCCTCGCCGAGCGCAGCTCGGTCGAGGTCCGCTGCGAGTTCTGCAACCGTGCCTACCGTTTCGACCCGGTGGACGCGGGCGTGATCTTCTCCCGTGGCCCGGACGCGCCGAGCGGCGGGGTGCACTGAGTCTTTCGGGCTGTTGCCTCAGCCGGCCCCGTACCGCGCCCGCAGAAACGCCGCCGCCCAGAACACCAGCGTGCCGACGAGGTTCGCCGTGCCGTGGTTCTGCTTCAGCAGCTTCCAGTCCCAGAACGCGAGCGGATTGCCCGGCAACGGTGCGCCCGGCAGGAATCGGTTCACGGTCCGCAGGTACTCGGCGTATGGCGCGCCCAGCACGCCGCGCAGGTACTCTTCCTCGCGCTTCACGCGATTGACCATGTAGAAGTAATAGATCACGGTGAAGACGACGAGCAGCCACCACTGGCCGAGCAGCATCAGTCCGCCGAGGATGATGAAGTAGCGCCCGAGGTACATCGGGTTGCGCACGATCGCGTACGGGCCGTTGCAGGCGAGGGTGCGGCCCTTGTCGAGCGAGGCGAAGCACCAGAGCTGGATCGCCTCGCCGAACATCGACACGAGGAACCCGGGCAGCAGCCACTTCGGGTCCATGTACCAGACGATGGCGCCGATCACGGCGACGCCGAGCAGCACGCGGCTCTTCACGCAGGACCTTGCGCAGCGTCGGGTGGTTGAACAGGCGGTGGATTGCGTCGAGCACGGTGGGCTCCCTGGGCGTCTGGTCGTTTGTGTTCGTGCGTGTCAGCGCCGCGGCTTCCTGCGCGGGCGACTCTGGCCAATATACCCGCGCAGCACCCAGATCGGGCGCAGGCGGTTCATGCTGGCGAGCGCGGCGGTGCGTTCCGCGCCCATCGTTTCGGGGCTGCGTCTCGCCCAGTGCTTGTAGATGGCGGCGAGGTCGATGCGTTCGACGAAGCGACGCAGCGGCGGCGGCAGCCAGCGCGTGCCGAGGTACGACTGGAAGTCGAGCAGCGAAGGCGTGCCGTCGTCGCCGACGAGGATATTGTCCGCGTTGCGCAGGTCGAGATGCACGAGGCGGGCGGAGCCGTGCATTTCGCGAAGGTCGCGTTCCAGCAGCGGGAAGTAGTCGGGGCCGATCGCGGCCTTTGTCGGTGCGCCTGAGGGTCAGGCCCGGCACGAAGCGATAGGCGAGTGCATAGGCGTCCACGCGGAAGGCGCCGCTCGGCGCGCCGGCGATGCCGTCCACCCGCCTGAGGCCGCCCACCTCGCGCCGGACCAGCAGCCGGCCGATCAGGTTGCGGACCAGGAACGAGCGCGACCCGAAGTCCTTGACGACCCACGAGGTGCCCTGGTGCTCGAAGCGATAGAGCACGGCGTTGGCCCAGCGGCCTTCGCTGAGTCGCTTGCGTGGGCCCTGCTCGAGGTCGGCGCGGGTGAAAGGGTCGGTTGGCAAGGTATTGATCTGGCCTGCACCGCTCAGGTGCACGGCTGTCTTTGGTTTTAGGAAAGGTCGATATGTTAACAACTTACGACACGCCGCTCCCGGGAGAAGGCTGTCCTGGTGGCGCGGGCTGGTCATTGTATAAAGACTTGTTTATATTTGCATCAAATGACGACAGGCCTGCATCAACTCCTTGGAGGGCTTCGAGCCGCCGCTGATCTCAGTCGGCTGCGGCTGCTGGCCCTGCTGGCCTCTGGTGAGTTCACGGTGTCGGAGCTGACCGAGATCCTTGGCCAGAGCCAGCCGCGCGTCTCGCGTCACCTGAAGCTGCTGACCGACGACGGGTTGCTGGAGCGGTTCCGGGAGCAGCACTGGGTCTACCACCGGGTCCCGGCAGAGGGAGAGGGGGCGGAGTTCGCGCGTGTCCTGCTCGGCCTGCTCGATCGCGACGATCCGGTGCTGGCGCTCGATCGGATGCGGGCGACCGCGATCCTGGCGGCCCGTACTGCGTCGAGCGACCCTGCCGCGATCGCGCGCGGGGCCACGCCGGAGTCTGCCCAGGATCTCGCCCAGCTGGCCGTTGCGGAGCTTGGCGACCGGGGATTCGACTCGATCCTCTACGTCGGTCGTGCACCTGCCGAGATGCTGCTGGCCCTGGGTCCTCGCGCCCGTCGCGTGCTCGGCGTCTGCGACTCGAGGCCCGAGGTACAGCGCGCGCGCGGCAGCCTGCACGGCCGCGGCCTTGCGCATTGCGTGGCGCAGTACGGCGACGCGCGCAGTCTCGCCGGGGTCTCGGCAAGTTTCGACGCGGTCGTGCTGGACCGCATGATGGCGGCGCCGGCAAGCGCCGAACTGTTGCTGGCAGAAGCGGCAAGGGTGTTGCGGCCGGGAGGCCAGCTGCTGCTGATCGAGGATTACGACGCGCTGACCGAGCGCGACGCGCGGGGCAACCCGCTCGGCCTGCTGCGCGACTGGATCGCCCAGGGCGGGCTGCTCTGCACGCGGATCCGGCCCGTGGACGTCGGTACAGGGCACCTGTTGCTCGCGCACGCGACCCCCGACCGGGCCGTGGCGGCGGCCTGAACTCAAGAATCGAACGAGGCATTGACGATGGAAGCAGGCGCATTGCGTGACGGAATCGATTCGGCGGCTTCGAAGCTGCTGCGCCCGGTCCTCGTGTCGTTCGAGTTCTTTCCGCCCGGCGACGCGGAGATGGAGCGCACGATGTGGGAGTCCATCCAGCGTCTCGCGCCGCTCGCGCCGCGCTTCGTATCGGTCACCTACGGTGCGGATGGGTCTACCCGCGAGCGCACGCACAACACGGTCACCCGCATCCTCCGCGAAACCTCCCTTACGCCGGCCCCGCACCTGACCTGCATCGGCGCGCCGCGCGAGGAGATCCTCGACATCGCGCGCGGCTACTGGGACGCGGGCGTGCGACACATCGTCGCGCTGCGCGGCGACGCGCCGGCCGGGCAGGCGACCTACCAGCCGCACCCCGGCGGCTTCGCGTATGCCACCGACCTCGTGAAGGGGCTCAGGACCATCGGTGACTTCGACATCTCGGTCGCGGCCTACCCCGAGGTGCACCCGGAAGCGCCGAACGCGGACTTCGATCTCGACAACCTCGCGGCGAAGATCGACGCGGGTGCGCACCGCGCGATCACGCAGTTCTTCTTCGACACCGATGCGTTCCTGCGCTTCCGCGACCGCTGTGCCGCGCGTGGCCTCGACGCGCAGCTGGTTCCCGGCATCCTGCCGATCACGCGCTTCCCGCAGATGCTGCGTTTCGCGAAGCGCTGCGGGGCGAGCGTGCCGGACTGGCTGCAGCACCGCTTCGACGGGCTCGACGACGACCCCGACACGCGCCGCCTGATTGCGGCCAACGTCGCGATCGAGCAGGTGCACCGGCTGCAGGAGCACGGCATCCAGGAATTCCACTTCTACACGCTGAATCGCGCCGAGCTCACCTACGCGATCTGTCATGCGCTCGGCGTCCGGCCCGCGGCCGGCCGCGCCACCGCAGGAGCCTGAAACATGCTGCGACCCGAACGTATCCGCGAATTCCGCCGCCTGCTCGGTGAGCGCATCCTGGTGCTCGACGGCGCCATGGGCACCGTCATCCAGTCCTACAAGCTCGGCGAAGCGGACTACCGCGGCGAGCGGTTCCGCGATTCCGCGCGCGACCTCAAGGGCAACAACGACCTGCTGGTGCTGACCCGCCCGGAGGTGATCGGCGAGATCCACCGGCGCTACCTCGACTCCGGCGCGGACATCATCGAGACCAACACGTTCAACTCGAATGCGACCTCGCAGGCCGACTACGGCCTCGAGTCGCTGGTCCGCGAGCTGAACCTCACCGCTGCGCAGATTGCGCGGCGGGCGGCGGACGAAGTGGCGGCGCGCACCGGGCGGGTGCGATTCGTCGCCGGCGCGCTCGGGCCCACGAACCGCACCGCGTCGCTCTCGCCGGACGTGAACGACCCGGGCTACCGCGCCGTGACGTTCGACGAGCTGGTGGCGACCTACAGCGAGGCGACCCGCGCACTGGTCGAGGGCGGCGTCGACCTGATCCTGGTCGAGACCATCTTCGACACGCTGAACGCGAAGGCCGCGCTTTTCGCCGTGCGGCAGGTGCTCGACGAGCAGGGGCTCGACCTGCCGATCATGGTGTCCGGCACCATCACGGATGCCTCGGGACGAACGCTCTCCGGGCAGACCGTCGAGGCGTTCTGGAACTCGGTGCGCCACGCGCGGCCGGTCGTGATCGGCCTGAACTGCGCGCTCGGCGCCAGGCAGTTGCGTCCGTACGTCGAGGAACTCTCGCAGATCTCGGACGCGTACGTCTGCGCGTACCCCAATGCGGGCCTGCCCAACGCCTTCGGTGAATACGACGAGACGGCGTGCGAGACCGCGGACCTGATCCGCGACTACGCGGCCAGCGGTTTCGTGAACATCGTCGGCGGCTGCTGCGGCACGACGCCGGAGCACATCTCGCACATCGCCGAGTCCGTCGCGGGCTGCCGCCGCGCCGCCCGCCCGTGCTCGAGCCCCGCTGCCGCCTGAGCGGCCTCGAGCCGCTGAACATCGGGCCGGACAGCCTGTTCGTCAACGTCGGCGAGCGCACCAACGTCACCGGCTCGGCGAAGTTCCGCCGCCTGATCGAGGCCGACGACTACGCGGGGGCGCTCGACGTCGCGCGCCAGCAGGTCGCGAGCGGCGCGCAGGTGATCGACATCAACATGGACGAGGGCATGCTCGATTCGGAAGGCGCGATGGTGCGCTTCCTGAACCTGCTCGCCGCCGAGCCGGACGTGTCGCGCGTGCCGGTGATGATCGACTCGTCCAAGTGGTCGGTGATCGAGTCGGGCCTCAAGTGCCTGCAGGGCAAGGGCATCGTCAACTCGATCAGCCTGAAGGAAGGCGAGCGTGCGTTCCTCGAGCAGGCGCGGCGCGTCCGCGCCTATGGCGCGGCCGTGGTCGTCATGGCCTTCGACGAGCAGGGACAGGCCGACACGATCGAGCGCAAGGTCTCGATCTGCAGGCGCTCGTACGAGATCCTGACGCAGCAGGCCGGCTTTCCGGCCGAAGACATCATCTTCGATCCCAACATCTTCGCGGTGGCGACCGGCATCGAGGCCCACGACCGCTACGCGCTCGACTTCGTCGAGGCCACGGCGCAGATCCGCGCCGCCTGCCCGCACGCACTGGTGAGCGGCGGCGTGAGCAACGTGTCGTTCTCGTTCCGCGGCAACGAGCCGGTGCGCGAGGCGATGCACTCGGTGTTCCTGTACCACGCGATCCGTGCCGGCATGACGATGGGCATCGTCAACGCCGGGCAGCTCGCGATCTACGAGCAGATCGAGCCGGAGCTGCGCGAGCGCGTCGAGGACGTGATCCTGGCGCGGCGGGCGGATGCGACCGAGCGGCTGCTCGAGATCGCCGGGCGCTTCAAGGGCGAGGCCGGCCAGAAGCGTGCCGAGGACAACGCCTGGAGGTCGTGGCCGGTGACGAAGCGCCTCGAGCACGCGCTGGTCCGTGGCATCGACGAGTTCATCACCGAGGACACCGACGCGGCCCGCATCGAGCTCGGGCGGCCGCTGTCCGTGATCGAAGGCCCGCTGATGGACGGCATGAACGTCGTCGGCGACCTGTTCGGCGCCGGCAAGATGTTCCTGCCGCAGGTCGTGAAGTCGGCGCGGGTCATGAAGAAGGCGGTCGCGCACCTCGTGCCGTACCTCGATCGCGAGCCGGGCGAGGCCGCGCGCTCGAACGGCAAGATCGTGCTCGCCACGGTCAAGGGCGACGTGCACGACATCGGCAAGAACATCGTGGGCGTCGTGCTCCAGTGCAACAACTTCGAGGTGATCGACCTCGGCGTGATGGTGCCGACCGCGCGGATCCTCGAGACGGCGCAGCGCGAGGGCGCGGACATGGTCGGCCTGTCGGGGCTGATCACGCCGTCGCTCGACGAGATGGTGCACGTCGCGCGCGAGATGAAGCGACTCGGATTCGTGATGCCGCTGCTGATCGGCGGCGCGACCACGTCGCCGGCCCACACGGCCGTCAAGATCGACCCCGAGTACGACGGCGCGGTCGCCTACGTGAAGGACGCCTCGCGTGCCGTCGGCGTCTGCCAGTCGCTGGTGACGGCCGGGCAGCGCGACGAGTTCACGCAGAAGCTCAAGAGCGACCACGCGGCGCGGCGCGAGCAGCACAAGGGTCGCAAGGTGAAGGCGCCGGCGTTCACGCTCGCAGCGGCGCGCGCGAACCGCTTCCGCTGCGACTGGCCGGCGTACCGCCCGCCGGTGCCGAAGCTCGCCGGCGTGCGGCGCTTCGAGAACGTCGCACTCGACGAGCTGGTGCGCTACATCGACTGGATGCCGTTCTTCAACGCATGGGAGTTCGCGGGCAAGTTCCCCGACATCCTCACCGACCCGGTCGTGGGCGAGGCGGCGAGCAACCTGTACGCCGATGCGCGCCGCGTGCTCAAGCAGATGGTCTCGGAGCGCTGGGTGCAGGCAAATGCCGTGATCGGCTTCTTCCCGGCCAACTCGGTGGACGAGGACATCGAGGTCTATCGCGACGAGTCGCGCAGTGACGTTGCGTGGCGGCTGCATCACCTGCGGCAGCAGAAGCCGAAACCCGCGGGCCAGCCGCATTACGCGCTCGCGGATTTCGTCGCGCCGCGCGAGTCGGGCGTGAAGGACTGGGTCGGCGCGTTCGCCGTCACCACCGGCATCGGGCTGGACGAGAAAGTGCGCGAGTTCGAGGCGCGCCACGACGACTACGGCAGCATCATGGTGAAGGCGCTGGCGGACCGCCTCGCCGAGGCGCTGGCCGAGCGCATGCACGAGCGCGTGCGGCGCGAGTTCTGGGGCTACGCGCCCGAGGAGCGCTTCACGAACGACGACCTGGTGCGCGAGAAGTACCGCGGCATCCGTCCGGCGCCGGGGTATCCGGCGTGCCCGGACCACACCGAGAAGGCGACGCTGTTCCAGATGCTGGACGTCGAGCGCAATGCGGGCATCACGCTCACCGAGAGCTTCGCGATGCATCCGACGGCGGCCGTCAGCGGCTGGTACTTCTCACACCCCGAGGCGACGTACTTCGGGGTCGGCAAGATAGACGCGGACCAGGTGTCGGACTACGCCCGGCGCAAGGGGATGACGGTGCCGGAAGCCGAGCGCTGGCTTGCGCCCGTGATCGGCTACGAGCCCTCGGCCGACGCGGCCTGAGTGCCGCGTCCGGCGCAGCCGTCGCGCGTCAGTCGCCGGCCACCTGGAAAGAGTTGCCGAGCGCGACGCTGACGACCGTCCCGGCGGGGAGACTGACTTCGCCGCCCGTGTTGGCTGCAACCGCAGTGCCTGCGGCGCCACCGAGGATGCCGCCGACGACCGAGCCGTTCTTGTGGTTGACCTGGTGGCCGATGATTGCGCCGGCGGCGGCCGTGCCGAGGATCTTCGCGGTGTCCTTACCCGTGTCGCTCGCGCCCTGCTGCACCAGTTGAGCATTGATGGCGATCGGCGCGCTGCCGGAGACCGTGAGGCTGTCGAACGCAATGCCCAGGGTCGGCGTGCCGCCGACCTTCCTGCTGCCGGAGACCACCTGCGTCACCGTGCCCTGCACGGGCGAGCCAGCGGCGGCGGCTCGCCGCCCGCCAACCACGAGGTCAGATGCGAGACGCCCCTGCACGCGATTACCCACCTGCGCTGTCTTGGTGCTCACCGCCGCCGTGAGTTCGACCGCGAGCTGGGTGCCCGCCGGAACCAGGATCGGGGGCGGAGGTGGCGGTGGGGGAGAAGCCGGCCGAGCTGCCGCGACGGCAGCGGGCTTCGCAGAGGCGGGCTGCTTCCTCGCGACCGTGGCCTTGCTGCGCGCCGCCCTGGCCGCGGCGGCTTCCGCCTCAGCCTCGGCTGCGCGTTGCGCCAGCTGCTGCTCGATCTCCTTCTGTTGAACGGCGGCCTCGCGGTCCGCGATTTCCTTCTCCTTCGCGGCAAGCGCCGCGGCGCGGTCAGCGTCGGCCTGCGACGTTTCCGCGACGGCCGGGGCAGGCTGGCGCCGTGGCTTCGGCTGCCGGCTCGGTCTGCGGCGAGCGCCCGCATGCCGTCAGTGCCAGCAGCGCGAGCGAAAGGGGCAGCAACAGGGCAGGCGCGCGCAACAGCGGCTGCGTCGAAGGGGCTTTCTGGTGGTTCATGCGGTTTCGAGCCACCCGGGGTGGGAAAGTTCCCCGCGCACCGGTCAGTCGGCGCGCTGTGACTTCGTCTTTTCCCGCACCGCCCCGAACTCGGAGCCGGGGTTCCACGCCGGCCATTGCCGGGAATCGGCGAGATCGCGGGCCATTTCGTAGATGAGCGACACGTCCTGTGCGGCACCGAGCAGGTTCCAGTCGGCGCTCCAGGCGTCGCACGCCTTGTGATAGCAGCGCGCGGTGTAATCCGCGACCCAGCGGTCGCCCGCCTCCCGGCCGCCCACGACGAGGTCCGGACCGCCGCCGATCGCCATCAGCAGCAACGCCGGCACCCCACGCTTGGCCAGCGGGAAGTGGTCGGCACGAAAGGCGAGGCCACGCTCGGGCTTCGCGTCGGGCGTGACGGTGCGGCCCTGTTTCGCTGCTTCCCGGGCAAGCAGTTGCTCGAGGCTGCTCTGCCCGGCACCGATCAGCACGACGTCGCGCGAGGGACCGGCCGTCTGCAGCACGTCGATCGTCAGGTTCGCCACCGTCGTCGAGAGTGGGTAGATCGGGTGTTCGGCGTAGAACTCGGAGCCGAGCAGGCCGCGCTCCTCTGCGGTCCAGGCGGCGAACACCAGCGAGCGCGGCGGGCGAGGGCCTTTCGCGAACGCCCGCGCCACTTCGAGTACGCCGGCGACGCCGAGTGCATCGTCGGCCGCGCCGCGCCGGATCCTGTCGCCAGAGGCGTCCGGCTCGCCGATGCCATACGCATCCCAGTGTGCGCCGATCATCACGGTCTCCGCGGGGCGCTTCTCGCCCGGCAGCAGCGCGATGACGTTGCGACTCTCGAGGCGTGAATGCGCCAGCGGATAGTCCGCCGAGAGCGTGGCGCCGCCGAGTGCGACCGGCTTGAAATCCGGCTTCCGGGCCTGCGACCTTCAGCGACTCGAAGTCGAGTCCGGCCTTGCCGAAGATCGCGACGGCCGCGTCGCGATGCAGCCACGCCTGCAGCAGGACCTTGTCCCGCGCCGGGTCCGTGCGAACCACGTCGAAACCCTCGCCGCCGGGGGCGACGGCGGTGCTCCAGCCGTAACCGGCTCCCGGGGTCTCGTGGACGATCAGCGCAGCGATCGCGCCCCTGCGTGCAGCTTCCTCGTACTTGTAGGTCCAGCGCGCGTAGTAGGTGGCCGCGTTCCCGCCGAACCGGCCACTCACCGCATCGCCGGGCCCGGCCTCGAAGTCGGGATCGTTGATCAGGAAGACCGCGACCTTTCCCTTCAGGTCGACGCCCTTGTAGTCGTCCCAGCCGCGCTCTGGCGCCGAGACGCCATAGCCGACGAACACGAGTGGCGCACCTTCGATCAAGACGCGATCCACCGGCCGCAGCGAGAGGGCCTCGACGTTCTCGTGCTGCACGAGCGGCAGTTTCACGCCCGCGACCGTCACGCTCATCTTTGCGTCGTCAGGCACCTGCGTGCGCACGAGCGGCACGGCCTGCGTCCAGCTGCCGGCCTCGCCGCCGGGCTCGAGGCCGAGCGCCTTGAACTGCGCGACGAGATACTCGACCGTCTTCGTCTCGCCCGGCGTGCCGGGTGCTCGACCCTCGAATTCGTCGGAGGCCAGCACTTTCGCGATGCCCGACATCCGTTCGCCGCTGATGGGCCCGACGTCCTGGGCGCAGCGCAGGCGCGCAGTCGAATGCGAGGACCGAGGTGCCGACGAGAACGGCCGTGATGGAGCGGATGTTCATGAAGTGCCTCGCGCCGCCTGTTGTCCTGCCGCTCATGCGGTTTCGAATGCCCCGAGGTCGGCCCGGCGCAGCAGCCTGCGGTAGCGCATCGTGCCGTGCGGCCAGTTGTTCGTGATCGTGCCGTCGGCGAGCTTGTACCAGCTGGCCTTGGAGGCGGCCCAGACGGACTTCGCGAGGTCCTTCTGCAGCTCGCGGTTGTACTCGTCCATGACGCCGCGCTTCACGTCGATCCGTCGAATCCCGCGCTGCTGCATCTGCCGGATGGCGTCGATGATGTAGCCGACCTGTGCCTCGATCATCACCAGGATGCTGTTGTGCCCGAGGTTGGTGTTCGGCCCGTACAACATGAAGAAGTTCGGGAAGCCGCTCACCGTGACGCCGAGGTATGCGTGCGCCCCGTGGCTCCATTCGTCGTGCAGCCGACGGCCCGCGAGTCCGGTGACCTCCACGCCCGCGAGGAAGTCCGTTGCCTTGAAGCCCGTCGCGTAGATGATCACGTCGGCCGCATGCACCTTGCCGTCGTGCGTACGTACGCCGTCCGGCACGATCGCCTCGATCGCGTCCGTCACGACCTCGACGTTCGCCCGGCCGAGCGCGGGGTAATAGTCGTCGTTGAAAAGGACGCGCTTCGCACCGATCGGGAAGTCCGGCACCAGCTTCGCGCGCAGCACCGGGTCCCGCACCTGCCGGCGCAGGTGTGCCATGGACTTTCGTCGCGCGAGCCAGACGACGGGGCGCACCTGCTTCATCAGCGGCGTGAGCTGCATCTCGCCGAAGAAGAGCCACTGGAAGTCGTGCCTGAGACGCGCGAGCCACGGCCAGCGGGCCATCATCCGGTGCAGGCGCGGCGAGTAGAGCTTGTCCTTGCGCGGCAGCAGCCAGTTGGCCGAGCGCTGGAAGACCGTGAGCTGCGCGACCTGCGGTGCGATCTGCGGCACGAACTGCACGGCGCTCGCCGCGTTGCCGATCACGGCGACGCGTCTGGCCGTCAGGTCCACCGAGTGGTCCCAGCGCGCCGAGTGAAACTGCACGCCCGCGAAGTCGCGCCGCCCCGGAATCTCCGGGGTCGCCGGGTGATGCAGCTGGCCGACGCCGCTCACGAGCTGCCTCGCCTCGAGCGTGGAGCCGTCGGCCATGGTGACCTGCCACAGGTTGCGGGACTCGTCGAAGCGCGCGGAAGTCACCTCGGTGCTGAAGCGGCAGTGCGGCAGCAGGCCGGCAGTGATTGCGCATTCGGCGGAGTACGCCAGCAGCTCGGACTGCCACGCGAAGCGGCGGCTCCAGTCGGTCTTCTGCGCGAACGAGAAGCTGTAGAGGAACGACGGTGCGTCGCAGGAGGCGCCTGGGTACGTGTTGTCGCGCCAGGTGCCACCGAGCGTCGCAGCTTTCTCGACGATCACGAAATCGTCGATGCCGGCGCGCTTGAGCTGCATGCCCATGCAGATGCCGGCGTGCCCGGCGCCGATGATCAGGATCTGTGTGACAGCTGCCACGGGTGCCTCTCGTCAGTCCATGTTCGAGATGTAGGCGCTGCCGCCGAGCGACGCCATCTGCCGCTGGATCCAGGCCTGCCGACGGCGCACGTAGTTCGACGGAGCATCGGCCTTGAATCGCGTCGGCGCCGGCAGAACGGCCGCGAGCAGCGCCGCTTCGGCCTGCGTAAGCCGTGCCGCGTCCTTGCGGAAGAATCGCTGGCTCGCCGCCTGCACGCCGTAGGTGCCGCGGCCGAACTGCGCTATGTTGAGGTACACCTCGAGGATGCGCTGCTTGCTCCAGGCCGCCTCGATCAGCACGGTGATTCCGGCCTCGATGCCCTTGCGGAACCAGCTCTGGCCCCGCCAGAGGAACAGGTTCTTCGCCACCTGTTGCGAGATCGTGCTCGCGCCCCGCACTCTGCGGCCGCGCTCACGATCCGCGAGCGCCTTGTCGATCTGCTTGAAGTCGAAGCCCCGGTGCTCGGGGAACCTCTGGTCCTCGGCCGCGACGACGGCGATCGCCGCGTACCTGGAGATGTGCTCCCAGTCGCGCCACTCGTAGGCGAAGTCATAGCCGGGTGGACGCGTGACGAGCGCACCGATCCGGTCCGCGATCATGAATGCCGTGAAGGGCGGATCGATCCAGCGCAGTGCCACGACCGAAAGCACGGTCACGGCCGCCCAGGCAAGGATTGCGAGGCCGGCGATGCGCAGCAAGCGGCCGAGCCGTCCTTTGCGACGTTTCGCCACCCGCGGTCCCGGCCCTGTTCGGCGCGCGCGCCGGGATCAGCCGGCCTTCTCGACCCGCTTGGCGCTCTTCACCTCGACCGGCGTGACGGGCACGTCCTGGTGACCGCCCTTGCTGCCAGTCTTCACTGCGGCAATCTTGTCCACCACGTCCATGCCCTCGGTCACGCAGCCGAAGACCGCGTAGCCCGCGCCGCCACGACCCGGGTCGAGGAACGCGTTGTCCACGAGGTTCACGAAGAACTGCGAGGTCGCGCTGTGCGGGTCGTTGGTGCGTGCCATCGACAGCGTGCCGCGGCGGTTCTTGAGTCCGTTGTCCGCTTCGTTGCGGATCGGGGCCCGCGTCTCCTTCTGGCGCATGTCGGCCGTCATGCCGCCGCCCTGGATCACGAAGCCCGGGATCACGCGGTGGAACACCGTGCCGTCGAAGTGTCCGGCCTCCGCGTAGTCGAGGAAGTTCTTCGCGGAGATCGGTGCTTCCTTCTCGAAGAGCTCGACGGTGAAGCTGCCCAGCGTGGTCTCGAAGCGAATCATGGCGGGGGGTCCGTGGAGAGTCGTTGACGGGGCCGGAATAGTGAAGGGATGCGGCCCCGATGTCACGCCCTGCGCGGCGGCGGCGGGGCGCACGTATTCCTCGTTGGGCGCCGCAGCGGGTAAAGTGCCGGGCTGTCATGGACGGGTCGCCCCTCACATTCCGTTCGGAGCCCTGCGAAGCGGTCGACCCACTGCAGGTCTTTGCGGCGGCGGGTGCCGCGCCGCGCTTTTACTGGGAGCAGCCGGCCGCGGGGCGCTTCCGCGTCGGCGTCGGCTGTGCCGCCCGGCTCACCGTCAGGGGGCATGAACGGTTTCACGCGGCCGACGAACTCGCACGCGAGACCTTCGGCAGGATCGGCTGGGAAGGCCCGGGTCCGCGGATTTCCCACCTGCTCGGCGGCTTTGCCTTCGCGCCGGCACAGTCGGCCAACGGACTCTGGCAGGGATTTCCGGACGGCGAACTGCGCTTGCCGGAACTCGTCTACTGGCGCGAGCAGGATCGCTACGTACGCGACGCCCGGGTCGGCAGCCACTGGGCCGACCTGCGACCTCGGCCCCTGTCACTCGGCCACCCGGTGCGTGGCGTGGTCGAGATCGGCAACGGTGGCCCGGAGCCGTACGTCGCGCGCGTCGAGCGGATCCTCGATGGCATCCGCGCCGGAGACCTGCAGAAGGTCGTGCTCACCCGCGAGGTGCACATCACCGCAGGTTCGCCGATCGACGCGGTCGCCTGGCTCGTCGCGCTGCGTGAGCGATACCCGAACTGCACGCTGTTCGCGGTAGGCGAAGGCGATGCGGTGTTCCTGGGTGCGAGCCCGGAGCGCCTGGTCCGTGTCGAGGGCGACGTGGTGTCGACCGCGGCACTGGCAGGAACCGCGCCGCGCGGCGCTTCACGCGCGGCCGATCACGCGCTCGGCGCTGCGCTGTGCGACAGCAGCAAGAACGGCGCCGAGCACGCGATCGTCGTGAGTCACCTCAAGGAGTGCGCTCGAGAGCTGCTGCGACGACGTCGAGGTGGCGAGCGAGCCGGTGCTGCTCCGCACGCGCACCGTGCAGCACCTGTGCACCGAGATTCGTGCGCGCAGGCGCGCGGGCGCACCCGTGTCGCTGCTGGACCTCGCTGGCCGTCTTCATCCGACGCCAGCCGTCGGCGGCGCCCCGCGCGAGGCGGCACTGCGCTGGCTGGCCGAGAACGAGCAGGCCGATCGAGGCTGGTTCGCCGGGCCCGTCGGCTACCTGCAGTCGAACGGTGACGGGGAGTTTGCGGTAGCCTTGCGCTCGGCCCTGGCGCGGGGAAGAAGCGCCACCGCATGGGCGGGGGCGGGCATCGTGGCCCGGTCCCAGCCCGCAGCCGAATTCACCGAGACCGAGCTGAAGTTGCGGACCGTGCTCGGTCCGCTGCTGTGGGGAGCGCCGTGATGAACGACCGGTCCGACGCGAACTGTGTCGGTGAAGCAAACCTCCGCTTCGCTCGCGCGCTGGTCGGTGAGCTGCACCTGGCCGGCGTCGCCGCCGCCTTCGTCTGCCCGGGCTCGCGCTCGACCCCGCTTGCACTCGCCATCGCCGAGCGCGAGGGATTGCGGCACAGCGTCCACGTGGACGAGCGCAGCGCGGCCTTCCAGGCGCTCGGATTCGCGAAGGCCTCCGGCCGGCCGGTCGTGCTGCTGTGCACGTCGGGTACGGCCGGCGCGAATTTCCTGCCCGCCGTCGCCGAGGCAGCATCGGTCACGGGTTCCGCTCGTCGTACTGACTGCGGACCGGCCGCCAGAGCTGCGGGCCTGGGGTGCCGCGCAGACGATGGAGCAGCGCACGCTGTACGCGGGCTTCACACGCTGGAGCGAAGAAGCGCCTTGTCCGTCGGAGCGCGGCGTTGCGATCTCCTATGCATGCGCGCTCGGTCGCCGTGCGGTGCTCGAGGCGACGGGCCCGGCGCCGGGGCCGGTGCACCTCAACCTGCCGTTCCGTGAGCCGCTGCTGCCTGCGTCGATCGAGGCTGCGGTCGAGGGTGTCGATGTCACGCGGCCGCGGCCACTCGCATTGCAGGATGGCGAATACCCGCTCGCCGATCTCGACGGACTCGCGCAGGAATTGCGCGGCATCGAGCGGGGCGTGCTGGTCTTCGGGCCGGACAGCTGGGATCCGATGCTCGGCGATGCCGTGCACGCGCTCGCGACGGCGCTCGACTGGCCGGTGCTCGCCGATCCCGCCTCGGGCCTGCGCGCGGGCGAGCCGCAGGCCGACAGCATCATTCACGGTGCGGACCTGCTGTTGCGCGATGCCACCGTCGCGGCGGCTCTCGCGCCGCAACTCATCGTGCGCTGTGGCGGTCAGCCGACGAGCGCGGCGATCAACGGCTGGATGGCGCGCCACGCCACGGCGGACGTGTGGCTGGTCGATCCCGCCAATGGATTCCGCGACCCGCAGCATCGTGCGACGCGGGTGTTCCGGGCGAGTTCGCGCCAGTTCTGCCGGCAACTCTCGCAGCAGGCAGCAGGGTCTGCCGTGCGAGGGAGCGAATGGCGTTCCAGGTGGCAGCAGGCCGACCGCGTCGCCCGGGCAGGTGCCGCTGCGGCCTGCGATGCGGAGCAGCGATTCCTGACGCCGCATCTCGCGCGTGCGATCTGGGCCGGGCTGCCGGATGGCGCCGCGCTCTATGCCGCGAACAGCATGGTCATCCGTGACGTCGACGCGTTTGCGGACCACCGCGTTGCTCGCCTGCGGTTGCTGGCGAACCGCGGCGTGAACGGGATCGACGGCATGGTGTCCTCGGCGCTCGGCGCGGCCGCGGCGCTCGGCCGGCCGACCGTGCTCTGGTGCGGCGACCTCGCGCTGCTGCACGACGTGTCGGGACTGCTCGCGGGCACGATGCAGGAAGCCGACCTCACGATCGTGGTGAGCAACGACGACGGCGGCGGCATATTCGAGTACCTGCCCGCGGCGCGTACGTTGCCGCGGCCGGTGTTCGAGCGGATGTTCGCGGTTCCTCATGGCCTCGATCTGTGCGGCCTCGCGCGCGGCCTCGGCTGGCAGGCGGCGCGCGTCGAATCGGCAGCGGCGTTTTCCGATGGGCTGACGCAGGCGCTCGCCGGCGGCAGGCACCTGATCGAGGTGCCGGTGGACCGCGCCGCGAATACTGCATTCCACGCAACGGTGAACGCGGCAGTAAGTGCGCGGTTGAGACAGGAGTGGTCCGCGTGACGATCCGGCCACTGCATTTCGAGCGCCGCGGCAAAGGCCCCGCGGTGATGCTGCTGCACGGGTTTACCGGCAGCGGTTCCAGCATGAGCGAAGTCTCGCATGCACTGGCCCGGGACTTCGAGGTGATCGCACCGGACCTCCCGGGCCACGGCCGTTCAATCGCCGCGGACGACGGGCCGGTCCACTCGTTCGACGATTGCCTGGATCGGCTCGCGGCAACGCTCGAACAGGCCGGTCACGCGCGGGCGCACTGGATCGGCTATTCGATGGGTGCGCGGCTCGCGCTGGCGTTCGCGCTGCGATTTCCCGGAGCGCGTCGCGTCGTTGCTGCTGATCGGCGCGCGCGCCGGCATCGAAAACGCCTCGGAGCGCGCAGCCCGTCGTCGCGCGGATGGAGCGCTGGCCGATCGCATCGAGACGGATGGCATCGAGGCATTCGTCGACGAATGGCTTGCGCAACCGCTCTTCGCATCGCAGCAGCGGCTCGGCCGCGAGTTCGTCGCGGCGCAGCGCCGCCAGCGCCTGGACAACGACGCTCGCTCGCTCGCAGCAAGCTTGCGCGGCCTGGGGCCAGGCGCGCAGCCTCCGCTGTTCGACGACCTGCCGCGCCTCGACGTTCCGGTGCTGCTCGTCGCGGGAGCGCTCGATCGCACCTTCGTCGCGCATGCGATGGATCTCGGGCGCCGCATTCCCGGCGCCGAGGTCCGTGAGATCGCGGATGCGGGTCACGCGGTGCATCTCGAGCAGCCGGCCGCGTTCATCGAGGTCGCAAGGGAATTCCTGGGCCGGGCCGGCCGGCCGGCGCAACACACTGATTCGATTCCGCTTGAGGAGACCGCGTCATGACAGATACGACCCGTGCGGCGTCGAGCCCGCCGAACTGGCAGGCCGTTCGCACCTACGAGGACATCCGCTTCGAGAGGGACGGCGGTCTCGCGAAGATCACCATCTGCCGGCCGGAGGTGCGCAATGCATTCCGGCCAAAGACGCTGTTCGAGCTGATCGACGCGTTTTCCCGCGCGCGCGAGGACGGCACGATCGGCGTGATCATCTTCACCGGCGAGGGCGACCTTGCCTTCTGCTCGGGTGGCGACCAGCGCATTCGCGGCAACGAGGGCTACGTGGGCGAGGACGGCGTGCCGCGGCTCAACGTGCTCGACCTGCAGCGGCTGATCCGCTCGCTGCCGAAGCCGGTGATCGCCGCGGTCGCGGGCTATGCCATCGGTGGCGGACACGTGCTGCACGTCGTCTGCGATCTCACGATCGCCGCGGACAACGCACGCTTCGGCCAGACGGGGCCGCGCGTTGGCTCGTTCGACGGCGGCTTTGGTTCGTCCTACCTCGCCCGCATCGTCGGGCAGAAGAAGGCGCGCGAGATCTGGTACCTGTGCGAGCAGTACGACGCCCAGGAAGCGCTCGCGATGGGGCTCGTGAACAAGGTCGTGCCGCTCGCGGAACTGGAGGCGACGGCGGTCGCATGGGGACGCCGCATTCTCACGCACAGCCCGTTCGCGATCCGTTGCCTCAAGGCCGCGTTCAACGCCGAACTCGACGGACAGGCCGGCATACAGGAACTGGCCGGACACGCGACCCAGCTCTTCTACATGAGCGAAGAGGCCCAGGAAGGGCGCGACGCCTACAACGAAAAGCGCCCGCCCGACTTCTCGCGCTTCCCATGGCGACCGTAAGCGCACGCTCCGCCTGGTGGCAGGCGATCCGGCCCGCGACGCTGACCGCGTCCGCGGCTCCGGTGTTCGTCGGCACGGGTGTTGCGTGGGCCGAAGGCGTGTTCGCGCCTGGCCCGGCACTGGCCGCGCTGATCGGCGCGTCGCTGCTGCAGGTTGGCGCCAATTTCGCCAACGACGTCTTCGACTTCGAGCGTGGTGCGGACAACGAGCACCGGCTTGGCCCGCAGCGTGCGACGCAGCAGGGGTGGATCAGCGCGGCGCAGATGAAGCGCGCCATGTGGCTCGCATTCGCGGGCGCCGCCGTCGTGGGCCTGTACCTCACGTCGGTCGCCGGCTGGCCGGTGCTGGCGCTCGGCCTGCTCTCGATCGCCGCAGCGTACCTCTACACCGGAGGGCCGAAGCCTTACGGCTACCTCGGGCTCGGCGACCTGAGCGTGTTCCTGTTCTTCGGCTTCGGCGCCGTCGCCGGCACCTACTTCGTGCAGGCACATGCGCTGTCGCCGCTGGTGCTGGTCGCGTCGGTTCCCATAGGCGCGCTCGCGACCGCCATCCTCGTCGTCAACAACCTGCGCGACATCGAAACCGACGCGCGCTCCGGCAAGCTCACGCTGGCCGTGCGTCTCGGTGACGCTGCCACGCGCGTGTACTACCAGCTGCTGCTCGCCGTCGCGTACGTCGTGCCGCTCGTGCTCTGGTGGCGCGGGCTTGCGGGGCCATGGGTGATGCTGCCGTGGCTTTCGCTGCCGCTCGCGCTGAAGCTCGCCGGCCGCATGCGGCACGAGCGCGGCCTCGCGCTGAACGGTTGCCTCGTGCAGACCGCGCGTCTCGAAGTGGTCTTCGGCCTGCTGTTCGCGCTCGGCCTCGCATCGTGAAGATCCGTGCGGCCCGGGCGAGCCTCGCGCAACTGAGGTTCGCCCGGACCGTGCGGACGGCGCGTGGCGATTTCGACGAACGGCGCAGCGTGATCTTCGCCGTCGACGATACGAGCGGGCTCACCGGCTATGGCGAAGCGGCCCCCTGGCCAGGCTTCGGCACGGAGAGCGTGGACGAGGCATTCGCTGCCCTCACGGATGCAGCGCGCCTGCTCGACGGCCTCGATATCGAGCCGGGCGACTGGCCGGCGCCCGTCGCGCTGCGCCTGCGCAACGCTCCCGCCGCGCGCGCCGCGGTGCAGGGAGCGTTGTGCGATCTCGCCGCCCGCAACGCCGGTCTCACACTCGCCGACTTCCTCGCGTCGCGCGGTGTTCCCTTCTGTGGATCCGTGTTGCGAGAGGTGCCCGTGCAGGCGCTGCTGATCGAGCGCGGACCCGAGGCGCTGCGCGTCGAAGCGGAACGCGCGGCAGCCGCCGGGTTCCGGGCCGCCAAGATCAAGCTCGGCGCAGCGTCGCTCGACGAGGACCTCGCGCGCGCTCGCGCGGCGCGGCTGGGCCTCGGGCCGGGCATCCGGCTGCGCGGCGACGCGAATGGCGCGTGGAACGAGAGCACCGCCGGCGAGGCGCTGGCCGCCGTCGAGCAATTCGATTTCGATTTCGTCGAGCAGCCACTGCCGGCCGATGATGTTGCGGGACTCGCCCGGCTGAGGCGCCGTTCAACCGTGCGGATCGCAGTGGATGAATCGGTCTCGACGGAGGAGGGTGCGTTGCGCGTGATCGCGGCCGAGGCTGCGCAGGTGTTCGTGCTGAAACCTGCAATGCTCGGCGGCGCCGCTCGCGCCCTCGAGATCGCGACGCTGGTGCGCAAGGCCGGCGGCGACGTCGTTTTCTCCCACGCGTTCGAGAGCGCCGTTGGTGCCCGTCACGCCCTGCACTGCGCGGCGGCGTGGGGCGATGCGACGGCACAGCACGGCCTGCGCACTGCCGGGCTCTTCGTGCGCGATGTTGCCGACCCCGTGGATTGTCATGACGGGCGCGCCGCATTGACGGCGACGGCCGGCCTCGGCGTCACGCCATGAGCTTCGGTCTCGCGCTGCTCTCCCGCGCCGGAATCACGCCCGACGCGCCGGCGATCGAAGGCGAGGACTCGACCTGGACTTTCGCCGAACTCGCGCGAACGCGCGCGGCGCGGCGCGGCGTACATCGTTGCGTCGGTCCCGCCGGCCGCTGCGCCGGTCGCGATGCTGCTCCCTGGCGACGCGCGGTTTGTCGGATGGCTGGCCGCACTCTCGCTCGCCGGCAGGGCGGCATTGCCGCTGAATGCCCGCCTGACCACGGACGAACTCGCGCAGCAACTCACCGACGCTCATGCAGGCCTGTTGCTCGGCGAGAACGGGGACTCGCGCCTCGCGGAGCTCGCCGTACGGCTGCCCGGACTCACGATCGTCGCCGTGCCGCAATTCGAGGACCTGCCGGACGCGAACGGCCCATTGCCGGGCGAGGAGGCTGCGGACGACGCGCTGCTCGTCGTGCTGTTCACGTCGGGCACGTCGGGGCGCTCGAAAGGCGCGTGCCTCAGCTGGAGCAACTTCGCTGCGAGCGCGCTGGCCGCCGCCGATCCTCTCGGTCCCGCCATCGCGGAAAGATGGCTCGCCTGCATGCCGCTCTTCCACGTGGGCGGCCTGTCGATCGTCGTGCGCAGCGTGCTGTTCGGCGGTCCGATCCGCCTGCACTCGCGATTCGATGCGGCGCTGGTGAGCGATGCGCTCGACGCGGGCGACATCGCCGGCATCTCGCTCGTGCCCACCATGCTCTCGCGACTGCTCGATCACCGTGGGCCGCGGCCCGCGCCCGCGGGCCTGCAGGTGCTGCTGCTCGGCGGTGCCGCTGCGTCGCCCGAGTTGCTGGCACGCGCCCGTTTCGCGGGCTATCCCGTCTGTCCGACCTACGGCCTGACCGAGGCGACGTCGCAAGTGGCGACTGCGCGCCCGCAGCGCCCGGGTGCCGCCCGCCCGGCGCCGATGCTTCCCTTGCCTGGAGTCGCGGTGCGGATCGTCGTCGACGGAGAAGACGCTGCCGCGGGAGAGCCCGGCGAGATCGTCGTTGGCGGACCGACCGTGATGCAGGGCTACCTCGACGATCCGGCAGCGACCGCGCTGGCGCTGCGCGACGGATGGCTCCACACCGGCGACATCGGCTTTCTCGACGATGCGGGCGGCCTGCACGTGCTCGACCGGCGTGACGACCTGATCGTCTCGGGCGGCGAGAACGTCTACCCGGCCGAGATCGAAGCGGTCCTCGTCGGGCATCCGTCGGTGGCGGAGGCGGGCGTGGCCGGTGTTCCGGACGCGGACCTGGGGTCGAGGGTCGTTGCGTGGATCGTCGCCAGCGACGCGGCGACGGTGGATCCGCAAGCGCTGGCGGAGTTCTGTCGCGCGCACCTCGCCGGATTCAAGTGTCCGCGGGAATTCCGCTTCGTGAGCGCATTGCCGCGCACCGCGGCAGGCAAGCTGCAGCGGCGCCGGCTGACGGATCTGCCACCGTCGTAGATCGCCTGCTGCTGGCCCGCGCGGTCTGCGCAGACGGTCCCGCGATCAGCGGCCCGCGAGACGCCCTTCGGTGCAACGGTCGAGTCCCGCGAGGTCGGGCAATGTGGCAACGTCCACGAAGCCACGGTCAGCGAGCAGGCGGCGCACGGCTTCGCCCTGCTGGTCACCGTGTTCGAGCAGCAGCCAGCCGCCTGGATTCAGGTGCGCGGGCGCGCCGGCCACGATATCGGCCAGTGCCTCGAGGCCCGTCGCTCCGGAGAACAGTGCGGCATGCGGCTCGTGACGACGCACGCCAGCTTCCACCCGCGGGTCGCCCTCCGCGATGTAAGGCGGATTGCTTGCGATCAGGTCGAAGCGCTCGTCCTGCACCGGCTCGAACCACGAGCCCACGCGAAACTCGACGTGCGCGAGGTCGAGCCGCGCCGCGTTGCGCATCGCGAGCGTCACGGCGTCTGGCGAGAGGTCGGTGCCGACGACGCGACAGCCAGGTCGTTCGCTGGCGATGGCAAGGGCAATGGCGCCGCTGCCCGTCGCGAGATCGAGCACCGAGCCTGCCGACCCGGCCGGCACATGCGCGAGCGCTCGTTCGACCACGAGTTCGGTCTCCGGCCTCGGGATCAGCACCGCGGGCTCGACCAGCAGCGGCAGCGACCAGAATTCCTTCTCGCCCAGGATGTAGGCGATCGGTTCGCCGTGCGCGCGTCGCGTGACGTGCGCCTCGAAGCGGTCCGTGGCCTCGCAGTCGAGGATCCGGCGTCTCGCCGTGCGCCATCAGCCAGGCGCGCGGCTGGCCAAGCGCCGCACCGAGCAGGATCTCCGACTCGCGGCGCGGGTCGTCGGCGACGCGCTTCAGGCGCGCGGCGCCTTCGTCGATCAGCGCGCGGATCTCGGTGGCCATGTCGCTGCGGCCGGGCCGTTCACTGCAGGCTCGCGAGCAGTTCCGCCTGCCATTCCTGCTGCAGCGGGCCGATGACGTCGTCGAGCGCGCCCTCCATCACGGCGGGCAGCTGGTAGAGCGTCAGGTTGATGCGATGGTCCGTGACGCGACCCTGGGGATAGTTGTAGGTGCGGATCCTCTCCGAGCGATCGCCACTGCCCACCTGCAGCTTGCGCTCCTGCGCCTGCTGCGCCGCCTGCTTCTGCTGCTCGGCCTGCAGCAGGCGCGAGCGCAGCAGCGACATCGCGCGCGAGCGGTTCTTGTGCTGCGAGCGCTCGTCCTGGCACTCGACCACGATCCCGGTCGGCACGTGCGTGATGCGGATCGCCGAGTCCGTCTTGTTCACGTGCTGGCCGCCCGCGCCCGAGGAGCGGTAGGTGTCGATGCGCAGGTCCGCCGGGTTGAGCGTGATCTCGTCCACCTCGTCGAGTTCGGGGAGGATCGCGACGGTGCACGCCGAGGTGTGGATGCGTCCCTGCGCCTCGGTCGCCGGGACGCGCTGCACGCGATGCGTGCCCGACTCGAACTTGAGCCGGGAATAGACGCCCCGGCCCACGACGCGGCTGATGACTTCGCGATAGCCGCCGTGCTCGCCCTGGCTCTCGCTCAGGACCTCGACTTTCCAGCCCTGCTTTTCCGCGTAGCGCGCGTACATGCGGAACAGGTCGCCCGCGAAGATCGCGGCCTCGTCGCCGCCGGTGCCGGCGCGCACCTCGAGGAAGATGTTGCTCTCGTCGCGCGGGTCCTTCGGCAGCAGCAGCTTCGCGAGCTCCGCGGACTCGGTGTCGATGCGGGCGTTGAGGTCGCGGACTTCCTCCTCCGCCAGTTCGCGCATCTCGGCGTCCGCGCCGCCGGCCATCTCGGCCGCCTTGGCGCGCTCCAGCTCGAGCCGGCCGAATTCGCGGAAGCGCGTCGCGACCGGTTCGAGGCGGGCGTACTCGACGGAAAGATCCTTGAAGCGGCCCGGCTTGCCGATCACGTCGGGGTCGGCGAGCAGCGCGCCCACCTCCTCGAATCGCTCGACGGTCTTCTCGAGCCGTCCCCGGATGGAATCCTTCATCAGTCGCGGTCGAGGTGGTAGATGTCGGTGATCGCCTCGATGATCGCGTCGTCGCCGGTCTCGGCCGCCTCGCGCAGCCGCTGGCTCGGCGCGTGGATCAGCCGATTGGTGAGCGTGGCCGAGAGGAAATCGAGCACTTCGTCCGCGCTGCGGCCGGCTGCCAGCATGTGGCGCGCCTGGTCGAGAGTGTGCTCGCGGGCCTGCTCGGCCTGGTGGCGCAGGCGCCGGATGGTCGGCGCGGCGTCGCGGGTGCGCAGCTTCATCTCGAAGCGGTCCGCCTCCGCGGCGATCATCTGGTCGGCCTCGCGTGCGGCCTGCCGGCGGCCCTCCATGTTCTCCTTCACCACCGACTGCAGGTCGTCGATCGTGAACAGGTACACGTCCTCGAGTTCCGCGACCTCCGGCTCGATGTCGCGCGGCACCGCGATGTCCACCATGAAGATCGGCCTGCGCTTGCGCGCACGCAGCGCACTCGCCGTCATGGCTCGCGTGATGATCGGGTTCGGGCTGGCGGTCGAGGCGACCACGATGTCGGCCTCGCGCAGGTGCGACGGGATCTCGTCGAGGCCGATCGCGAACCCCTGGAACTCGGCCGCGAGCTCACGGGCGCGATCGACGCTGCGGTTGGCGACGATCATGCGCCTCAGTCCGTCCGCGTGCAGGTGCCGCGCGGCGAGCGCGATCGTCTCGCCGGCGCCCACCATGAGCGCGGTGCGCGTGTCGAAACTGGAGAACACCGTCTTGGCCATCGACACGGCGGCAGACGCCACCGACACGGCGTTCGCGCCGATCTGCGTCTCGGTCCGCACCCGCTTCGCGACCGAGAACGCAGCCTGGAACAGGCGGTTCAGCATCGGTCCCGTCGTGCCGGTTTCCTGGGCCGTGCGGTAGGCGTCCTTCAGCTGCCCGAGGATCTGCGGTTCGCCGAGCACCATCGAGTCGAGTCCCGACGCCACCGAGAACGCATGCGTGACGGCGCGCATTTCCTCGTGCCGGTAGAGGCAGTGGTGGATGCTCGAGCCGAGCTGGTGATAGCGCTGCAGCCATTCGCCGAGCTCCGGCTCGCCACGCTCGGTCACGCAGTAGAGCTCGGTGCGGTTGCAGGTCGAGACGATGATCGACTCGCGGACGTCGGGCAGGCTGGTCAGCTCGCGCAGCGCCTCGGGCATGCGCGCCGGATCGAAGACCACGCGCTCGCGTACCTCGACGGGCGCGGTGCGGTGATTGACTCCGACGACGACGAGAGGCATTCGGCTTCCGGGCGCGGAAAACGCGAAATTCTGGGTGATGCCCGGTGGCAACACAAGCGCGGCGGCGCTTCCGCTATAGTGCGCGGGTCATGCGGAAACCCCTCATTCTCGTCCGCCGGCTCGTCGTGGCCGCGGCGCTCACCCTGCTTGTCGCCTGTGCGACGGTGCCCGGCGAAGGCACGCCTTCGACCCCCGCCCCGGCCGACGCGGAGACCCTGCTCGCGCAGGGGGATGCCGCGCTCGCTCGTGGCGAGCTTCCCGAGGCGGCCCGGGCCTATCGGCTGGCTGCCGACGCTTCGGACGACGAGGCGGTGGCCGAGCAGGCGACCCGCGTCGCCTTCGACAACTTCCAGTTCGGCGAGGCGTCCAGGGCCGCCGACCGCTGGCTCGCGCTGAACCCGTCCAGCGAGCAGGCGGAGCGTTACGCCGGCGTGTCGGCACTCGCCCTGCACCGGCTGGACGAGGCCGAGGAGCACTTTGCCCGGCTGATCGAGACGGCCTACATCAGCACGGCCGCCGGGTTTCTCGCGCTGCTGCCCGTGATGATGGACGAGGGCAACCCGCCCGACGTGACCGAGTTGTTCCGCAGGCTGGCGGCCCGCCACCCGACGCTCGCCGAGGGCCAGGTCGCGCTCGGCACGGCGGCGCTCCGGTCCGACAATTACGCGCTCGCGATGCAGAGCGCGCAGCGAGCCGTCGAGCTGGCTCCGTACTGGGTGCCGGCGAAACTGCTGCTTGCGCGCACCCAGATCGCTTCGGGACAGGAAGACCTGGGGCTCGCAACGGTCCGCGATGTCGTTACGGCGCCCGGCTCGGACGTCGCGACGCACATCGAATACGCGCTGCTGCTCGCCGGCACGGGCCGGGACGACGAGGCGCGCGCCGTGCTGACGCCGTATGCGTCCGGCCAGGTCGTGGTGCCCGCCGCCGTGCGCAGCCTGGGCCTGATGGACGCTCCAGAGCGGCGATCTCAAGGCGGCCGAGGCCCGGTTCGAGGACCTGCTCTCGACGGGGTCGCAGTCCTACGAATCGCTCTACTACCTGGGCGTCATCGCCGAGCGTCGCGACGACACCGAGCGCGCGATGAGCTTCTATTCCCGCGTCGTGAGCGGCGACCACGCGATCGCGGCCCAGCAGCGGGTTGCGCGCATCAAGGCCGAAAAGTCGGGCGTGGATGCCGGGCTCGCGCATCTTCAGGAGTTCGGTCACGCCCAGCCGACACTCGGGCCGCAGGTCGTGATGGCCCGCGCGGGCCTGCTGACGTCGTTCGACGAAGCGCGCCGTGCGGTCGAAGTGCTCGACGAAGGGCTCGCCCAGTATCCCGGACGTGTTCGACCTGCGCATGGCGCGCGTCTTTGCCTACGAGCGTGACGGCAAGGGCGACGCCGCGGTCCGCGACCTGCGCAAGCTGCTCGGAGGACCGGCCGGGCGATCCGGTGGTGCAGAACGCGCTCGGCTACACGCTCGCCGACCAGAACCGCCAGCTCCCCGAGGCGCAAGCCCTGATCGAGGCCGGGCTCGCGCAGATGCCGGACAGTGCGGCGGTGCTCGACAGCATGGGTTGGGTGCTCTACCGCCAGAAGCGCTACGAGCAGGCGCTCGGCTACCTGAAGCGCGCGTACGAACTGGGCGATGACTCGGAGATCGCCGTCCACCTGGGCGAGGTGCAGTGGGCGATGGGCGACAAGGCTGCGGCGCACAAGACCTGGGAGGAGGCGCTGAAACGCCATCCCGGCAACAAGCCGCTCGAAGAGCGCCTGGCGCGTCCGGTGCCGTGAACCGGAGGGCAGGCTGGCTCGTGCTGGCGGCCGCGTGCGGCGGCTGCGCGGTCGCACCGGTCGCGCCCCCGTCGTCGTCGCCTGATCCCGAATCATTCCGGCACTGGACCGCGTCCGGCCGGCTTGCGCTGGCCGCGAACGGCGAGGGCGGCAGCGGCTCGTTCACCTGGGGCCAGCACGGGCGCCGAGACCACGCTGTCGATCCGTGGCCCGCTCGGCGCCGGCGCCATGCAGGTGACGACGGACGGGCAGTCGCTCATCGTCACCGACGCCGAGGGGCGGCACCTCGACACCGAGCAGGCCGGGGCGCTGCTGAGGCGACGCCTGGGCACCGACCTGCCGCTCGCCGAGCTGCGTTACTGGATGCTGGGCGTGCCTTCGCCGGGGAGTCCGTCCAGCGTCGCGGACGCCGCCGTCGCGCCCGTGCGGGTCATCGAGCAATCGGGATGGCGGATCGGCTACGACACATTTACCGCGGCAGGCGGTGTCTCGCTGCCTGAGCGCTTCACGGCGACCCAGGGCGCCGTGCGGCTCAAGGTGGTCGTGGACGACTGGCGGGTCGCCGCTGCGCCGGGGCAGGGGCCTTGAGCGCGCAGGGCGAGCCGCTCGGCAGGCCCGAGCCATGGCCTGCGCCCGGCAAGCTCAACCTGTTCCTGCACGTCGTGGGCCGGCGCGCCGACGGCTATCACCTGCTCCAGACGGCGTTCCAGTTCATCGACCTCTGCGACGGGATCCGTTTCTGGCGGCGGCCCGCCGGCGTGATCGAGCGAGTCGGCGAGCTGCCTGGCGTCCCGGCCGAGTCGGACCTCACCATCCGGGCAGCGCGGAGGCTCGCGGTGCGGGCACGACCCGACGTCCCCGGCGTCGCGATCGAGGTCCAGAAGCGCCTTCCGATGCAGGGCGGCGTTGGCGGAGGCAGCTCGGACGCCGCCACGGTGCTGGTTGCACTGAACGAGCTGTGGGATCTTGGTCTTAAAAGCGCCGAAATTGCCGCTATCGGCGTCGAACTTGGTGCTGACGTGCCGGTTTTCGTTCACGGACAGGCGGCCTGGGCCGAGGGTATCGGCGAGCAACTCACCGCGATGGACTTCCCGGAACCCGTCTTTCTGCTCGTCCAGCCCGACGCGACCGTCAGCACCGCAGAAGTATTCAAAGACCCTGAATTGACAAGGGATTCCCCCGCCATCAAAATCCGCGATTCCCTGACGACGGGCGGACGGAACGACTGCGAGCCGGTCGTCAGGCGGCGTTTTCCGGTGGTGGCGGAAGCGCTCGACTGGCTTGGGCGGTTCGGGCCGGCGCGGCTCACGGGCACGGGCTCCTGCGTATTCGCAGTGATGCCGAGTGACGAGGCCGCGCGCGCGGCGCTCGATTGCATGCCGGCGCGCTGGAACGGTCACGTGGTGCGCGGGCTGAATCGCTCGCCGCTGATCGGGCGACTGGCGCTCGAGCGGGACGTGCCGGGATCTGGCCGCTGACGAATGCGCTGGGGTGTCGCCAAGCGGTAAGGCAGCGGGTTTTGATCCCGCCATTCGGAGGTTCGAATCCTTCCACCCCAGCCACTGAGAAAAGGGGACCGTCCCGAAATAGGGGACATTCTCCTTTTCCAGAGGTGACTGTAGGTTAGAAGCGATGGAAAAGGAGAATGTCCCCTTTTTCTGAGGAGTGAGCGTGATGGACGGCCCGACGATGGCGGTGTTCACCGGCAGCGCCAACCCGCAGCTGGCCCAGGACATTGCGCGCTACCTGCAGGTGCCGCTCGGTCGCGCCCACGTCGGGCGCTTCAGCGACGGCGAGGTCACGGTCGAGTTGATGGAGAACGTGCGCGGGCGCGACGTGTTCGTCGTCCAGTCCACGTGTCCGCCGGCCAACGACCACCTGATGGAGCTGCTGGTGATGGTGGACGCGTGCCGTCGCGCCAGCGCCGGCCGCATCACCGCGGTGATGCCGTATTTCGGCTATGCGCGGCAGGATCGCCGCCCGCGCGCCACGCGAGTCGCGATCACGGCGAAGGTGATCGCCAACATGCTGGCAGGCGTCGGGATACACCGGGTGCTGACCGTCGACCTGCACGCCGACCAGATCCAGGGGTTCTTCGACATCCCCGTGGACAACGTGTATTCGTCGCCGGTCCTGCTCGGCGAGGTGTGGAAGCAGAAGTACGCCGACCTCGTGGTCGTGTCGCCGGACGTCGGCGGCGTGGTGCGGGCACGTGCGATCGCGAAGCGCCTCGACGACGCGGACCTCGCGATCATCGACAAGCGCCGGCCGCGGGCGAACGAGTCGGAGGTCATGAACATCATCGGCGAGGTCGAGGGCAAGACCTGCGTGCTCGTCGACGACATGGTGGATACCGCGGGCACGCTGTGCCAGGCGGCGAAGGCATTGAAGGACCACGGCGCCAAGCGCGTCGCGGCCTACATCACGCACCCGGTGCTCTCGGGCCCGGCGGTGGACCGGATCGAGGCATCGGCGCTCGACGAGCTGGTGGTGACCGACACGATTCCGCTGCGCGAGAACGCGCGCGTGAGCCGCAAGATCCGCCAGCTGTCGGTCGCGGGACTGCTCGCGGAGACGATGCGCCGGATCCGCGACGAGGAGAGCGTGAGCTCGCTGTACATAGACTAGTGACCAGTGATCAGTGACCAGCGGTTAGTGAAGAGGCCGAGCAGCGCCGGCGCATGCGGCCTCTGCACTAACCGCTGATCACTGATCACTGATCACTTTCCCTGGAGTCGTCCAGCCTGGTCGCGAGCGGACGGCATTTGCTGTTGTTAATCGGAGATAACCATGAAGACCTCATTCGAACTCGACGCCGAGTTCCGTGACGCGCAGGGCAAAGGTGCGAGCCGCCGCCTGCGTCACGAGAACAAGGTGCCCGCGATCCTCTATGGTGGCCATCGCGAGCCGCGCGCCCTGGCGGTCGACCACACCAGGCTCCTGCTGATGCTCGACAACGAGCGCTTCTACTCCACGATCATCAACCTGAAGGTCGGCGACGTCGCGCAGGCGGCGATCCTGAAGGACGTGCAGCGGCATCCGGCGAAGAACGCCGTGCTGCACGTCGACCTGCAGCGCGTGCTCGAGAACGAGAAGATCCGCATCTCGATCCCGCTGCACTTCAAGGGCGACGCTGTCTCGCCTGGCGTGAAGAAGGGCGGCATCGTGTCGCACCTGCGTAACGAGGTCGAGGTCACCTGCCTGCCGAAGGACCTGCCCGAGTTCGTGGACGTCGACCTGTCCGCGGTCGACATCAACCAGATGCTCTACCTCTCGGACCTCAAGGTGCCCGAGGGCGTCGAGATCCCCGAGCTGGCCCACGGCCGCAACTCGCCGGTGGTGTCTGTGCACCACGCTCGCGCCGAGGAGGTGGAGACGCCTGCGGCCGAAGCGGCGGCAGCGGCCGGCGCGGCGCCTGCTGCGGCAGCTGCGGCGCCTGCGGCCGATGCCAAGGCTGCAGCGAAGCCTGCTGCCGAAGCGAAGGGCAAGGACGCGAAGAAGTAACCGGCCCCGGGCCGAGGGATACGGGCCGCCCCTCGGGGCGGCCCGGTCTTTTTCCAAGACTCACCAATGGCTGGCACAGCGCTGCAGATCATCGTCGGACTCGGCAACCCCGGGCCCGAGCACCGGCTCACGCGGCACAACGCGGGGTTCTGGTTCGTGGACGCGCTCGCGCGCGCCCAGGGCGCCGAATTCCGCTCGCATTCGCGCTACCACGGCGAGATCGCCCGCGTGGAAGTCGAGGGGCGCGAGCTGACGCTGCTCAAGCCCCAGACGTACATGAACCGCAGCGGACTTTCGGTCCGTTCGCTGGTGGACTACATGAAGGCGCCGCTCTCGGAAGTGCTGGTCGTGCACGACGAGCTCGACCTTCCGCCGGGCGTCGCACGGCTGAAGCTCGGCGGCGGGCACGGCGGCCACAACGGGCTGCGCGACACGATCACGCACTGTGGCGCGGATTTCTGGCGCCTGCGGCTCGGCATCGGTCATCCGGGCGACCGCGACCAGGTGATCGACTACGTCCTGCAGCGCCCGGCGCCCGCGGACGAAGAGGCGATCATCGCGAGCCTGGGCGCGTCGTTCGACGCGCTGGCGATGTTCGTTCGCGACGGGGCCGAGAAGGCGATGAAGGCCTTGCACAGCAAGGGAAGTGAGCAGTGATCAGTGATCAGCGGATAGTGGAAGAGAGCCCGGTCTCGGCTCCGGCTCGATTCCGCTTCATGCCCACTCTGCGAGCCACGTCCTGCTTCTTCACTAGTCACTAATCACTGATCACTGATCACTATCCCATGGGCATCAAGTGCGGCATCGTCGGGCTCCCGAACGTCGGCAAGTCCACGCTCTTCAACGCGGTGACGCAGGCGCAGAACGCCGCGGCCGCGAACTATCCCTTCTGCACGATCGACCCGAACGTGGGTGTCGTGCCGGTGCCGGACCTGAGGCTCGCGAAGCTCGCCGCGATCGCGAAGTCCGAGAAGATCATTCCGACCACGGTCGAGTTCGTGGACATCGCCGGGCTCGTCGCGGGCGCGTCCAAGGGCGAGGGCCTCGGCAACAAGTTCCTGGCGCACATCCGCGAGACTGACGCGATCGCGCACGTGGTGCGCTGTTTCGTGAACGACGACGTGGTGCACGTCGCCGGGCGCATCGATCCGCTGGCCGACATCGACGTCATCAATACCGAGCTCGGGCTTGCCGACCTCGACACCGTCGAGCGCGGGCTGCGGCGTGCCGAGAAGGCGTCGAAGGCCGGCGACAAGGATGCGATCCGCCAGCTCGACCTGCTGAAGCGCATGCAGGTGCACCTCGACGCCGGCAAGCCGGCGCGCACGCTGCAGATGGACCCGGCGGAGCGGCCGCTGCTGCACGAGCTGCACCTGATCACGCTGAAGCCGCTGATGTACGTCGCGAACGTGGCCGAGAACGGCTTCAAGGACAACCCGTACCTGGACGTCGTGCAGAAGCGTGCGGACGTGGAGGGCGCCGACGTCGTGCCCGTGTGCGCGGCGATCGAGGCGGAGATCGCGCAGCTCGACGAGGCCGACCGGACGACGTTCCTCGAGGAGCTGGGCCTGCACGAGCCCGGGCTCGACCGCGTGATCCGCGCCGCGTATCACCTGCTCGGCCTGCTGACGTTCTTCACGGTCGGCCCCAAGGAGGCCCGCGCGTGGACCAGCCACATCGGCGCCTTTGCCCCCCAGGCGGCCGGCGAGATCCACACCGACTTCGAAAAGGGCTTCATCCGCGCCGAAGTGATCTCCTTCGACGACTACATTGCCTGCAAGGGCGAGCAGGGCGCGAAGGAGGCCGGCAAGATGCGGCTCGAGGGCAAGGAGTACGTCGTCCGCGAGGGCGACGTCATGCACTTCCGGTTCAACGTGTGATTCCTTGACTCCGGCCCCCCCGGTCCGGACAATTTCGCCCCCTCGTGGTGAGGTAGCTCAGACGGTTAGAGCGAGGGATTCATAACCCCTAGGTCGGCGGTTCGATCCCGCCCCTCACCACCAATCCCCTCTCTCTTCCTCCGGTCCGGCTCGATTCAGTGGCGTCCGGAGAGCGCCGGAGGGTGCGGATAACCGCCCTTCACGACCTGCGTGGATCGCACGCGCCCGGCAAGCTCCTCGGGATAGAAGTACACCGGGCGCAGGTCGCCGTCGGCGTAGCGCTCTGCCTGGTCCTTGAAATGCGGTGACGCGGGATCGCCGCTTGCGCCCCCGGCAGTCACGGCGCGCGCCCTTACCCGCGGGCCGAATTCGACCGCGGCGACGAAGCTGTTGCCGAAAGTGCCGTAGTAGCGCCTGGTCCCGGGATAGCGCTCGGCGCCGAAGGCCGCGAGCGAGCCCCATCGGGCCGATGTGAACGCAACCGGCGTGCTGGGCTTTGCGTCGTCGAAGGTCTGGACGATGCTTGCATCGTTGCGCTGGAAGCGGTTGATCTCGCCCCAGGGCACGCGCCATGAGCCGAAATCGGCGGTGAGTCGCGCCATGGCCTCGTCCAGCGCGGCCAGCTTCTGCGCGGCGGTGGCCTGGCGCTTCATCCAGTCCTGTACCGGGATGTCCTGCGCGGCGGCAGTCTCGCTGCCCTTGGCCCAGAGCGCGTCGGCCCAGAACACGGCGAGGCTGGTTTCGGTCGAAGCCAGGCTCCACCTGCAGTCCCATTGGCCGAGCAAGCGCAATGGCCTCGTCGCGCGCCGGATCGGGGGCGTCCTGGTGCGCGGCAACGAGGCCGGGAAGCAGTTCGGCAAACGTGGGCAGCCAGGGATCGTAGGCCGCCTCTACCAGCCCGTCGAGCGTGAAGCGCGCACTGGCCGAGAGAACCGCGATTGCATGTGCGGGTGCGCGGATTGATGCCAGCCGCATCCATGTAGCGGGGGAACGCGGCCTGTCGCGGGCTGTCCTCGCCGGCCGCCCACCACGGCCCATCGTTGACGTTCATCACCCAGCCGTTCTTCGGATTGATCACCTGCGGCAGCGTCGAGAGCGCGTGGAGCCCTTTCCAGTCGGTTGCCGGATCGCTGCCGTCAACCGGCTTCGAGTAGTCGAAGCGATCGTCGCGCAGCGGCACGAACTGCGGATGGAAGTACGCGATCCCGCCCTTGCTGTCCGCGAACAGCGTGTTGTTGGACGAGTTGGCCTTGAGCGCCGCGACTTTCAGGAAGCTGGCAATGTCGACGGCCTTGGTGCGCAGGAAGCTCTGCTGCAGCGCCTCGACCGGGCGGTTCATCAGGGCAACCGCAATCCACTTGTCGCCATCCGCGCGAACCACCGGGCCGTGATGCGTGGCGTAGGTGGTGATGGTGCGGCTGCCCATCGTGCCATCGGCCTTGCGGTAAGCCAGCGTGATCGGCTTTACCGTCACCGAGCGTTGCCGCTGGCCATGGCGGTACGAAAAGCCATTGGCGGACGGTGTAACCGTCACGGCGAACTCGTCGACGTTGTCTACCCCGCTCGAGGTGTGCATCCACCCGGCGTGCCGGTTGAAGCCCTGGTAGATGAAGAACTGCCCCCAGGTCGCGGCGCCATACGCGTCGAGGCCCTGGCGGCTCGTCACCTGCAGCTCGGAGCGGAAGAAGAAGCTGGTGTGCGGGTTGATCAACAGCAGGGCATGGCCACTGGCGCTGTGCGAAGGGGCGATCGCGAAGCCGTTCGAGCCGGACGGCTCGCGCTGCGCCGCCCCGCGCTCCTCGTCGGTCGACGGCAATGGCGCGCTTCTCGTAGAAGGCCTGGAGCCGGGTGAGCGAAACGCTCTCGATGTCGCCGCCGATGCTTCCTTCCGAAAAGCTCAATGCCATCCACGGTTCGAACCTGGTGATGACCTTGGGTTTCACCTCCGGATGATCGGCCAGGTACTGGTTGAGCCCGGCCGCCCACGCCTGCATCAGCGCGCGCAGCCACCGCGGGCTCCCGGCATATTGCACTTTGAGGTCGGCGGGATCGATCCACAGCCGCTGGCGCAGGTCGCTGAAGATCAGCGCCTCGCCCTCCGCTTCAGCGCGACGGCCCAGGCTCGTGAGGTAGTTCAACTCGATCCGGTTGAAGTCGTCCTCGGCCTGGGCATAGATCATCCCGAACACCGCGTCGGCGTCGCTCTGGCCGGTGACGTGAGCGATCCCCCAGTCGTCGCGCTTTATTTCCGCCTGGTAAGTCGCGGCGAACGCGGGCGCGGCCAGGGCCAGCGACAAGGCGGCGAGCGATGCGATGCGCAGCATGAGGTGTCCCATGGTCGGTCGCGGCGACCGTGGCAGCGTCGACGGCCTAGCCGCGCGCCTCGGCGATCCATGTGCGCAGACGCTTGCCCGTCTTCCAGCTGTTCATGGCCGGCGGAAGGCGGTCGAGAACCGCGGACGCTTCGGCCAGGCGTGCTTCGCGCTCCGCGGGCTCCGCCAGAGCCGCCGCGTACAGTGCGTGGGCGTACTGGAAGTCGAGCATGCGATTCTCGTGCGGCCGCGCCCGCTGCTCGCGAAAGAACGCCAGCAGCGGACGCAGGATCTGCATGGACTCCGCCGACCGACCCTGGCGCGCGATGGATTGTGCAAGAAGGGTCTTGTTCTGCGCGCCAAGGACTTCGTGCCGCAGCCCGGCATCCTTGAGTGCCCGCCAGTGTTCCACCGAGCTGCGCGCATACTCCTCGGCCGCCGCGAAGTTCTCCAGCTCGTACTCGGCGATCGCTCCCCCCTGTGCGGTCCACATCAGGAAACCGCGCTTCCACTGTTCTGACCCGGTGCTCGGCGCATCGAGTGCCTCGATTTCGCGCAGCATGTTTCGAGTGATCTCGAGCGACCGCGGATAGTCATTGCCGGCAAGCAGCATCCGGGCCTGCGCTGCCGCGTACCGCTGCCGCATCATCGAGACGGAAAAGTCCGCTCCGGCTTGCTTGAATTCGGTATCGAGAAGCCTCCTGGCCTCGAGCAACGCCTTGCCGGCAGCGGCCTCGTCGCCCAGCTCGTCTTCGAACTCCGCCAGGTCCGCGAACCAGAACATGAGATTCTGCGCGAGCGAGCTGCGATCAGGCATCTTGTCGCCCACGCTGGCCGCGGCACGTGTCATGTCCCGCGCCTCCTCCAACCTGCCTGCGTCAAACAGGTAGCCCGCCGTATCCCCGTACGCGACCCCCAGGTTGTTCCTGGCGGCCGCCATTCGTCGGGGCGGTCTTCAGCATCGCCTGGTAGATCTCAGCGTGCTCGGCCGACAGTTCGATTGCGCGGCCGATGCGGCCATCATTGGCCTCGAGTTCGCCCAACGCGCCGGCGGAAATCGCTTTCGTGCTCATGGCCAGGGAGTGCCCGGGCATGGCGTCGAGGACGCTCGTGGAGACGGCGTAGGCTTCCTGGTAGCTGGCCCTCGACTGTGCCACGTCGCCCAGCGTATCGAACGCCTCGCCCATCCAGACGGCACTGCTGCCGTACAACGCCGCGGTCGACAGGTCGGCGAGGCCCGGCGCACCGAGTTTGCTCAAGATCTGCCGCTCTTCCCGGAAGTGCTCGAGGCTCTTCTCGACCTGGCCGCTGCGCAACAGGTTGAATGCGTAGAGGTGCAACGATTCTCCCAGGCCGCGCTGCACGTTCAGCGTGGCATCGGGCATCGCGGCCAGTGGCCTCAACAGCGCGAGGCCGGCATCCCCGGCTGCGAAGGCCTCCGGAAACATTTTCTGGGAACCGAGGACCGCGGCACGCAGCTGCAGTGCGGTGGCCAGCCCGACCACCAGCACCTCCGAGGAGTCGCCCTGTGCACGCAGCCGATTGAAGACCGCTTCGGCTTCCTCGAGCGGCACCAGTGCGCCCGCGAGGTCGCCCTGTTTCCTGAGCACCGCGCCGTAGCGCACGAGCGCGAGTGCGCGGTTGCGCTCGGTGTCTGGAGTGCGAAGCTCTTCGGGCAATTCACGGTAGTAGTCGAGCGCGCGTCGCGCGAGGTTGGCCACGATGTCGAGCCGACCAACGGGATCGAGCTCGCGCGTGAAGTCGTCGAGCAGGTACACCATCAGCTTCTCGGCCTCGCCGCGCGCGGTCTCGGCCATCTGGCGGGTCTGCAGCGCGCTCGCCTCGGCCTTCTGGGCTCGCCTGGCGCTCTGGTAGCCGAAAATCGCACTGCCCACCGCGGCCAGTGCCAGCACGGCGCAACCCACAGCGACCTGCCGGGCCCGCTTCAGCGCCTTGCGCGTCGCGGCCTCCCGCGTGCGCTGTGCCTCGAGCCGGCGCTCGGCCTCGTCGCGCGCCTCGCGCTCGAGCCGCAGGTCGCGGCTGCCGCGCACGACGCTGCAGAGCACGTCGTGCGTGAGTTCCACGCGGCGTACGTCCAGGCGCTCCTCGATGCGCAGCAGGCGCCGGTTGACCAGCGTCGCGAGTGCGTCCCCGGGCGCGCCGACGGCGCCGAACGCCTTGATGAGCCGCTCCTCGGCGAGGCTTTCCCGGAAGCCCGACTCGGTGAGCAGCTCGTCCTCGATGATCTTGCGCACCGCGGGCGGCTGGTCGGCGAGCGTCCGCTCGTAGAACTCGTTGAGGATGGTGTCGCGCGAGCCCGCGAGCAGGTCGGCGGAAATCTCGTTCCTGCCCTGCGCGATGCGCGCATTGTTGAGCTCGCGGCAGATCAGGCTGAGCAGCGAGGGCTCGACCTCGGCATTGCGCAGCTCGGCGCCACCTGCGACGAAGCGCACGATGGACTCGGCGACTTCCTCGGAGACGAGTCTTCCGCCCGGCTTCAGCACGGCGGCCAGCGCCTGCTGGCCGTTCATGCGCGCAAGCCGCATGCGGTTCTGCGTGATCGACGGCATCACGCCCTTGAGCCCCTCCAGGTGCGCCAGGTAGTCCTCGCGCAGCGCAATGAGGATGCGGTAGTCGGCGCGACTGAAGTCGAAGCGCTCGGGGACCGTGTCGTCGCTTTCCAGCCTTGCCTCGAGCGCACGCGGGGGACGGTTCTCGACCAGGTCCGCGAGATCCTCGATGAACTCGGCGGCGCGCCGCCGTCCGGCGTCGTTGCCCTGGCCGAGGGTGAAAATCTCCTCGAACTGGTCGAAGATCAGCAGCGGGATGACGGTCTTGCCGTCGGCATCACGCAGCATGTCGTCGCGATGGTGCAGGAACTCCCAGAGCGACTCGCCCTCGACGGCGGTTCCGGGTTGCGTCCACTGGCCCGTGTCGCGGGTCGCCCGGAAGATCGCCTGCTTGATCTGTTCCGACGGCGGTGGGGATTCCGGCGAATAGTCGATTCGCACGTACACCGGGCAATAGCCTTCCGGCCGCAGGCGCGGCACGATGCCGGCGCGCAGGATGGAGGTCTTGCCGAGCCCCGACTGCCCGAACAGGATCGTGAGCAGCTTGCGCTGCACGCGCCGGCCGAGCTCGGCGACCTCGTCCTCGCGGCCATGGAAATAGCCGCGTGTCTCCTCGGTATAGGAGGCCAGTCCCAGCCAGGGATGCTGTGTGTCCACTGGCGGCGTGGCGCCGCCTGCCTCCGGCGCGACCGCCGCGCTCACGACGCGCCCCGGTCGCGCCCGGACAGCAGGTGCTGCAGCCGCTGCACGAATGCGGGAGCCGGCTCGCCGCCGGGCAGCTCCGTGATGTGCACCGCCTTGAAGCGGTCGGGAATGCGCGCGCCCTGCTGGTCGAGCGCGTCGACGAAGACGGGCATGACGAACAGGGCGTCGTCCGCCATGTTCCGTGCGCGATCGATTGCGTAGCTCCACTCGCGCCGGAAGTAGCCCTCGAGTCGCCTTTCCGTGTTCGCCGAGACCACGGGGATGAAGTACGAGCAGCGCGCGATGTTCTTCTGGATCTTGCGGTCGTAGTCGTCGCCGCCCTCGAGCCGTTCGAGGTCGAACCAGGTGCGGATGCCGGCGGCGTCGAGCCCCGCCTTCAGTCTCTGCACGGCCGGCAGGTCTTCGCGCGCATAGCTGATGAAGACGGCGTTGTCCGGCATCTCGCGCTCGGGCGGCAGGAAGCGCTGCGGCGCTGCCAGCGGGATCACCTCGGCAGGCCTGCGCCGGGACATCCACCGGCGATGCAGCTCATCCACGAATTGCTCCGCACCGCTGTACACGCGGGTGCGCACGCTCACCTGCTGCAGGAACGTCATCAGCCGCTCGTCGCTGTCGGTATGCGAGTCGGCGAGCACTTCGCCGAAGTCGCGCGGGTCCGACAGGCGCCTGCGCTTGGCCATGCGCAGGAACAGCCGCGCCAGCCAGTTGGAGAAACTGCTGCCGATGATGAGCAGGTGGCTGTGCTCGAGCTCGTAGAAGAGCTTCTCGGGCGTCAGGTGCTCGCTCTGCAGCGAGCAGACGAATTCCAGCATGTCCTCGTCGGAGATCACGTAGGTCGGCGAGGCAGAGACGCGTCCGAGCAGGTGGTAGACGACCGGCCTGGTGAGCTGTTCGCGCTCGCTCGGCAGGTCGACGACGCGGTTCGGCGCGTAGCCGATGACCTCGGTGGACTGCGCGCCGCCGAAGCGCTCGGCATTGATCGCGTTCTCCAGCAGCGAGTCGAACGTCGTGCTTACGAACAGGTCGAAGTCCGAGATCTCCGCGAGCTGGCGCAATGCCTTCGGCGGCGCGAAGGCGGTCTCGCGCAGGATGCTGCGCATGCGCGTATAGGTATCCTCCCGGCGGCCGCGCGCCGAGAGAAACCAGCAGACGACGTCGTTCAGGGTGTAGGGGCTCGGCAGGCGCGCGGTGTCCACGCCGAGCTTCGCTGCGAGCTTGTCCGCGATCCAGTCGTACAGCAGCCGCGGCCCGCTCTCGGTTTCCACCTTGAGCAATTCCGGTCCGACGATCGGGATGACCCGGCGCTCCTCGATGAAGTTGAGCAGGTCTTCCCAGGCGTCATCATCGAGGCCAGCTGAATGCGGCTCGAGCGGGTAAACGTTGCTCAAGGCCGCGCTCTCCCGCCGGCTGCATCTCCGCAGTCGAGATCGTGCATCGTCCGAGCGCCCCCCTCAGGCCGTTCAAGTCTTACCGCAAGGCAAAGGGTAGGCCTTTCCGTAGTCCTTGGGTAGCCAGTGCCGGTGCGGCGTGGCTCGAGGGAACCGTGCCCGGAGACGTCAGCTCATTTGCGCCCGACCTTGACCGAGACAGCCGTGCTCGGCGCGGAGGCATTGCCTGCGCCATCGACGGCCACGACGGTGTACGTCCACGTTCCGTTGCCGGGTGTATCGGAGTACGTCGTCGATGCGGTTGTACCTGCCTGCGTCGCGCCGCGTCGGATCTCGTAACGAGCGACGCCCGAGCCGCCGGTGCCGTCGCTCGCTGCGGTCCACGACAGCGCGACCCTGGAGCCTTTCACCGATGCACGCAGGCCGGTCGGTGCGTCAGGCCCCGTAACATCGATCCAGAACGAGCCGCTGGCCGTTGCCGCAGCGTGCGAGCCATCGGACGCGGTGCCACCCGAGACCGGGTAACTTCCGGCGCTCGTGCCGGCGGGTGCCGTCACGCTGAGAGTGGCCGTTCCCGACGCGCCGGGCGCCAGCGTGAGCGTCGATGCGCCGAACCCGCCCGACCATCCAGCTTGGCAGCGGTGCTGGCAAGCGCGAACGTGCTGTTGCTGCAGGACGCGCTGTCGCGGTTGGTTACCGTGACCGTGTACGAACGCGTGGCCGGCAGCGTCGCGCCCGCACCCTGGCTGGCCGGGCTGATGGTCGCGGTCGGCGCCAGCGCAGCGCACACCGTCGACACCTGGAATGTGGCGCTGTCGGACGTGCGGGCCAGCTGCTGTATCGAGATGCCGGACGTCGCATCGTTGAACGACTGGCCGTCGCCCAGCGCGGTCACGAACCGCGTATTGCCGCTGCCGCTCCAGCGGTGCACGTTCAGCTTGTTGAGGTACGTCGTGCCGGAGGGCATGGTCTGGTCGTAGCCGACGGCCGTGCGCAGGCTCAGGTAGTACGGGTCGCCGCTGTTCGGGCGTACCTTCACGACCTGCGGCGAGCCGGCAGCCGACAGCGCGAGCGACGACACGGTGAACGTGCCGCCCGACGAGCCGTCGACGACCCTCGCGCCGCTCGCCCAGCCCATCTGCACCTTGTGCGGCCCGTTCTGCGTGCGCAGGTTGGCCGTCGCGTAGCCCATGAAGTCGGACGTGTCGCAGTACTCGCAGTCGAGCGTGCCGTCGTTGTTCGTGTCGGTCGAGGCGTGCCACATGCCGAGGTTGTGGCCGATCTCGTGCGCATAGGCGTCGTTGTAACCGCAGGCCTGTCCCGAGTAGGCCTTGACCCACGCCTGGCACGAGTTGCCGCAGCCCACGTAGGCGAGGCCGGCCCAGCTGCAGCCCACGTTCGCAGGCAGCACGTACACGCGGTGCTGATAGTTGCCGAGCGTGACGCCGGTTGCAGCCTTGTCCGCAGCCGCGCCCCAGGCGGAGTAGTTGCACACGCCGCCGATCGCCGCAGCCTCGTTCACGGTGACGCGCGTCACGTCGAGCGCGCTGCCCGGATACGTGGCGCCGCCGAAGCCGAGCGCGCCGTAGGAGCTGTCCTGGTAACAACCGTCGACGTTCGCGCCCGTCGTCTGGGTGCCGAACATGATGCCGGCGGACTTGACGGCGGCCCCGTCGCAGTCCGTGCTGACGCTATGAATCGTGCCGCTCGAGTCCTTGATGTCCACCAGCACGACGACGGCCTTGCGCGCGGCCACCGGAGCGGCCGCCAGTGGCTCGGCAAGCAGGGTGACCCCGCCTGCCTGGGTGTCCGCGCTGAGCGCTCCACCCGCCGAGACACCGCGTACGCGGATGCGAGCGCCGGTCTTGAGTGACCTGCCCTGCGACTCGTTGACCTTCAGCTCGAAGCGCTGGCCGAGGTTCTGCTCATCGAGGAAATAGCGTCGTGTCGCTCGTCCGCGCGCGAAGTCGTCCTCGACCGCGACCGCGACGGTGCCTTCGTAGACGACGCGCTGGCCCTGGTCGGCCGCGCGGGCCGACGGGCAGGTGAAGGGTGAGGACAAGCAGCAGGGCAGTCGCCGCATGAAAGCTGCCGGCCGCACGGGTTACTGGTTTCATCGCTGGCTCCCGGATCACACGATTCGCGTCTTCCTCGCGGATCGTGGTCCGGGACACGGCTCAGGTGAGCCGAAGTCGACATAAGCCGCCCGAAGCCGAGCAGTGGTCGCACTGACTGTGATGCAGGTCCACCGTCGCATGCCGCACCCGGGCCGGCAAGTGCCCGCACGGCTTCCATGGTTTCCGACAAATCAGTCGAATTTCACGCTACTTGCCAGTCGCCGCCTTCTCCACCGTCCCAGCCTTCACCAGCGTCATCGTCGCCGGGTCCAGGTGCTTCCTGATCGCGTCGTTGACCTGCGCCCGCGTGATCGCATTCACGCGCGCCGGGTATTCATCGACGAACGCGAGCGGCATGCCACGGTTCAGCATCAGCAGGATCGTGCCGGCCATGCCGCCGCTCGTGGCGAGACCGACCTGGTAGGTGCCCGCGAACTCGCTCTTTGCGCGCATCAGCTCGCCATCCGTGATGCCGTCCGCGTACCAGGCGTCGAGCTGTCGCCGTGTCGAGGCAACGCCCTTGTCGAGCAGGGCCGGCGAGAACTCGGCCTGGATGCGCCAGTCGCCGTCCACGAACGTGTCGCCCGACATGAACGAATAGATCCCGTAGGTCAGGCCTTCCTTGTCGCGCACGTTCGCCATCAGGCGGCTCGTGAAGCCACCGCTGCCGAAGATCCGCGTGCCGAGGCGCAGCGGCAGCTGGTCGGGGTCCGAGTACCTGAGCTGGGTGGCCTGTCCGAGCACGACAGTGACGCTCGTCTTGTCCGCCATGAAGATGGTCTCGTCCTGCCCGCTCGCAGCCGGCTTCGCCGGCGCCACGGCGGGTGGCAGCGAGCCACCGGCCCATCCCGAAAATGCCTTGCGGACCTCGGCCTGGGCCGCGGCCGGGTCCACGTCGCCCACGATGACGAGCCGCATGCCGGTCGGCCCGTAGTACTGCTGGTGGAACTGCCTTGACCTCGGCGATCGTCGCCTTGCCCATGTCGGCCAGCATCTGCTCGGCAGTGGGCTGGCGGTTGGGATGCCCGACCGGAAAGACGGCGCGTGAGAACGCGTCGCCGGCCCGGAAGCCCGTGTCGTCCTGCTGCTGCCGGACCGCGCCCTGCAGCTGTACCTTGAGCTTCGCGAACTCCTGTTCCGAGAACGCGGGAGTGCGCAGCTGCTCGGCCATCAGAGACTACCAGCAAGGGCAGGTCCTTGCGCAGGCATCGGCCCCGGATCTGCAGCGTGCTGGTATCCACCGAGAACGAGAGCGCTGCCCCGACGTTGCCCAGTTTCTGGGCAATGGCGAACTTGTCCTGCGCCGTCGTGCCCTTGTCGAGCATCGCGCCGGTGAGCGTGGCCAGCATGACGTTGCCGGGCGGGCTGCGGTCGTCGCCGGCCGGCAGCGAGCCGACGAGGGTCACGACGTCCCGAACGCTGGTGGGCAGCGCAATCACGTCGATGCCGTCGATGTCGGCGCGGACCGCGTCTCTTGCGACGGAAGCATGCGCGACGGAGGCCAGCAGGAACGAGGCGCATGCAATGAATGCAGCAATGAATCTCATGTGGGCAACTCGCATGGTGGGGCGGCCGTTCATTTCGCTGCTGCCGCTGCTTCGGGCGTCACCGGGATGAACCAGCCGGTCGTGCTCTTGTTCACGTCCAGGTACTTGTTCGCGACGCGCTTGATGTCGGCGGCCGTCACCTTCGCGGTGGCGTCGTCCACGGTGTAGTAAAGCGTCCAGTCGCCGGCGGCGATCGACTCGTTCAGGTTGCTGGCGATGGAAAACGAGCCGTCCCGGCCGTAGGCGATCGAGGCCTTGTACTTGCCGAGCGCCGTGGCGACCTCGGCATCGGTCACGCCGTCCTTCTTGATGCGCTCGATCTCCTCGAGCAGCACTTTCTCCACCTGCGCCTGGTCGGCGCCCGGCGCCAGGAATGCGTAGACCTGGAACAGCTGCGGGTCGTGGAAGAACCCGGCGTTCGCGCTTGCGCCGAGCGTGAGGTTCGCGTCGGTCAGCGCCTTGTAGAACCGGCTCGTCTTGCCGCTGCCGAGGATCGTCCCGAGCATGTTCAGGGCCGGGAAGTCCGGGTCGCTGCCGGCCACGCTCTTGTAGGCGATGCCGACGATGCCGAGCTCGCCAGCGCGCCGCAGCGTGACACGCCGTTCACCCTGCTGCTCCGGCTCGGTCGTGTAGACCTGCGGGATCGGCTGCGGCGAACGAGGGATCGACGCGTAGTACTTCCTGATCAGTTCCAGTACCGATGCCGGCTCGAAGTCGCCGATCACCGTCACCGTGGCGTTGTTCGGCCAGTAGTACGTGTCGTAGAACGCGCGCAGCTTCTCGATCGGCACGTTCTCGATGTCGCTGCGCCAGCCGATCGTGGAGTGGTGGTAGGGGTGCGCGATGATCGCGGCGGCGTTGATCTGGACGTCGAGCGCCTGCTGCGGATCGTTCTCGCCCTGCTCGAACTCGTTGCGCACGACAGTCATCTCGAGCTGCCGGTCCTCCTCGTGCAGCCAGAGGTTGCGCATCCGGTCGGCTTCGATCGCGACGTAGCCCTCGAGGAACTCCTTGCCGACCACCGCGTAATAGTTCGTGCGATCGAGATACGTGGACGCGTTGAGGTTGCCGCCGACGGTCTCGAGGTACTGCTTGACGCTGTTGCCCTTTGCGTCGTTGAAGGCGTCGCTGCCCTTGAACATCAGGTGCTCGAGCAGGTGGGTGGCGCCGGTCGTGCCGGTCACCTCGTTCCGCGAGCCCACCATGTAGGTGACCATGAAGGTCACCACCGGCGCCGACCGCTCCGGCATCAGCAGCACGGTCAGTCCGTTCGATTCGAGCGTGTACTCGGAGATGGTGCCCACGGTCCGGACGTACTTGAATCCGGGGACCGTGACTGGCGTGTCGGCCGCCTGAGCGAGGGCCGGGCCGATGGCCAGGGCGACGACCAGGGAAATTGCTGCGATTGCTCGTTTCATGTCGGTGGCGGCTCGTTTTCGGACGCGCAAGCTTATCCCAGGGGCGCAGGTCGAATCACCCGGCTGCGCTGGCCGGGCTTGCGGGGGGTGGCCGGATTGGACAAAGTGCCGGCCCACGAAGGTTCCACCGAGGCAGATTCGTGGCAGCAGACACCGATACCCGACTCGCGAACCGCATCCTGCTCGGCCTCGTGCTCGGCGCCGTCGCGGGTGCAGTCGTCCTCGTCATCGGCAGGTTCTCGCCGCAGGTGCTGCAGGCGGCGCAGTGGCTCTCGACGACGCTGCTCGACCCGATCGGGCAGGTGTTCCTGCGCATGCTGTTCTTCGTCGTCATCCCGCTCGTGTTCGCGTCGCTCGCGAACGGGGTCGTGCAGCTCGGCGAACTCTCGCACCTGGGGCCGCTCGCGGGCCGCACGTTCACGCTGTTCTTCGCCAACATGGCCATCGCGGCCACGCTCGGCCTGCTGATGATGAACATCCTGCAGCCCGGCGAGCGCCTCGGCGAGGAAACCTCCGCCCAGCTCATTGCGCAATACAGCGGCCAGGCCGCGAAGCACGTCGAAACCAGCGAGACGCGGCCCGCGGTCACCCCGACGGCGATCGTGGACATGTTCATGCCGCGCAACCTCTTCGGCGCGTTCGTCGGCAACCAGCGCGGCATGCTCGGCGAGATCCTGCCGCTGATCCTGTTCGCGATCCTGGTCGGCGCTGCCGGCCTCGGCCTGCCCGAGGAACGGCGGCATCGCATGCAGTACGGTCTCGAGACCGTGACCGAGCTGATGACCGGCATCGTGCATTTCGCGCTGAAGCTCGCGCCGATCGCCGTGCCCGCGATGATCTTCAGCGTCATCGTCAAGGTCGGCTTCGAGATCATCATCGCGCTCGGCCTGTTCGTCGTCGGCTGCGTCGCGATGCTGCTGCTGCACCTGTTCGGCACGATGTCGCTGTGGCTCAGGTTCCTCGCGAAGCGCAGCCCGCGCGAGTTCTTCCGGCAGATCAAGGACGTGCTGATCACGGCCTTCTCCACCAGCTCGAGCAGCGCGACTTTGCCAGCCGCGCTCGCGGCGGCCCGTGACCGTCTCGGCATCGCGCCTTCGACGGCCGGGTTCGTGCTGCCGCTCGGCACCACGATGAACATGAGCGGCACGGCGCTCTATGAAGGCTGCGTCGTGCTGTTCGTCGCGCAGGTCTTCGGCGTGCACCTCGACCTCGCGCAACAGGCGACGCTGGTGTTCCTGGCGGTGTTGAGCGCGGTGGCGGTGGCCGCGATCCCCGGGGGTTCGCTGCCGCTGATCGCCGGCCTGCTGGTCGCATTCGGCATCCCGCCCGAGGGCATCGGCATCATCCTGGGCGTGGACCGCATCCTCGACATGACCCGGACCATGACCAACGTGGGCTCGGACCTCGTGACGACGGCGGTGGTGGACGCGGGGCAGCGCAGGCAATACGGCAGTTAGCGTTCCCTGCCGGGCCGCCGGGCCTAGGTACAACCCGCGACAGGCTCACGACCTGCGCGAGCGTCCGGTCGCCGTATGCTTGCCCTGACACGATCAAGCAGTCCATTCAGAGTCGCTGGAGGTGCCCCATGAACGCACTCCGGAACATCCTGGTCCTGATGGAGCCCGGCGCGGAGTCGCAGCCGGCGTTCGACGCGGCCATCACGCTCGCGAAGCGATACGGCAGCAGTCTCGAGCTGCTGATCGTCGTGTTCCAGGACCTGCACCCGGCCTACTTCGAGCCGATGACGGCGACGCCGCTCGAGTTCCACGACTCGATCATGGCCGGCCACCGCGCCATGCTCGAGCGCTACGTGGGCCAGGCGGGCGAGGAGGGCGTCGGAGCCATCGGCGAGGCGCTGTGGGGCACTCCGTTCCACGAGATCGTGCTGGCACGCGTCGCCGCGACGCGGCCGGACCTCGTGGTCAAGTACAGCGTGTTCCACAACCGCGTCGAGCGCACGCTCTTCACGGGCTCGGACTGGCACCTGATCCGCGACTGTCCCGTTCCGCTGCTGCTGGTCAAGGAGCCCGCGCGGCTCGTCGGTGCGCGCATGCTCGCCTGCGTGGATCCGACGCACGCGCACGACAAGCCCGCGGCGCTGGACGTCCAGCTGCTGCAGCGGGGTGCAGCGCTGGCGCACCGGCTCGGCGGCGAGCTGCATGCGGTTCACGTGTTCTCGGTACCGGCGCCGGTCGGCGTCATCGGCGACGCATACATTGCATCGGCCGCCATGCCGCCGGTCGAGCAATCCGTCGAGCAGGCGCGCAAGGCGTGCTTCGATCTCGCCAGGGCCAACGGACTTCCGGCGGATCACGTCCATTTCCGCGTAGGCGTGCCCGCGCGGGACATCGTGGCACAGGCACGTGAGATCGATGCCAGCCTGGTGCTGATGGGCGCCGTTTCCCGTCGTCGTCTCGAACGCTGGTTTGTCGGCAGCACCGCGGAGGCCGCGCTGGACCGGCTGCCCTGCAACGTGTGGGTCGAGAAGCCCGGCGTCCCTGCCTAGCCGGACTCAGCCGACGCCAAGCGCCCGCAGCTCGTCGAGCGCCGTCGCCGCGGCATCGGGCGCGGTCGTGTCGACCGCGACGACCTTCGCCCGTTCCTCGTCGTCGAACTCCTCCCAGTACCCGGGCTGCCGGTCGAGGATCGCGACGCCTGCTTCGGACGCATCACTCCCGGATCGGGAGCGGCTCTCGAGCCGCTCGCGCAACACGGCCAGCGGCGCCACGCAGTGCAGGATGGCGAAGGGGACGGCCATTCGTCGTGCGAGGCTGAGCATGTCCCGTCGCTCGTCTCGCTTCAGGAACGCGGCATCCACGATCACGCTCTCTCCGCCGAGCAGCGCGCTCGTGGCGCAGTCCTGCAGCCGGGCGTAGGTTCGCTCGGTGAAATCGCGCGAATAGATTCCGCCATCGGGCGGCGAACGCGAATCGTCGAGCGGTCCGAGGCCGGCGAGACGCTTGCGCTCGACGTCCGAGCGCACGTGCAGCGCACCGAGAGGCGTCGCGACCGCTCGCGCGACCGATGTCTTGCCGGAGCCCGAGAGTCCGCAGGTCAGCACGAGGCATGGCGGGGGGCGCCGCGCTCGCCCGACTGCCCAGGCGAGGTATCGCGCCGCAGTGCCGCACTCCAGGCTTCTCTGCTGGCTGCCCGGCTGTTCCTGCAGTGCGCGCAGCGCCGCCACCTTGGCGCGAACGAGCGCCCGGTACGTCTCGAAGTACGGCAGCAGCGGCAGGCCGCCGAAGTCCCCCAGCGTCTGGGTCCAGGCCTGCAGCACGGCGCGCCGCAGGTCATGGCGATCGTGCATCGCAAGATCCATGGTCAGGAACGCGATGTCGTTCGCGACGTCGATGAACCGCAGCGCCGGGTCGAACTCGATCCCGTCGAAGGGCGTGAGCGAGCCTTCCCAGCGGACGACGTTGCCGCAGTGCAGGTCGCCGTGGCATTCGCGGACCAGGCCCGAATCGCGCCTGCTGCCGATCAGCGTCGCGAGACGCTCGTGCGTGAGTTCGACCCATTGCTCGAGTGCCTGCACGGTCTCCTGCCACTGCGCGGCCTCCGGGAGGCTGCGCAGGCTGGCGAAGTTGTCCAGGATGATCTTGCGCAGCGCGCTGGCCGTTCCGAACGTGCTCGTGGCGACGACCGGCGCGGCCGACGCATGGAAGCGCGCGACGTGCTCGCCCAGCGCCGCGAGTTCGGCAGCATCGACACCGCGCGTGGCGAGCAGTGCGCCCAGTTCGTCGTGCCGGTCGAATTGCCGCATGCGTACCGCGTACTCGATCGGTTCGCCGCCGCCGTCGATGCGCGGCGCCGTCGCTGGACCGCCAACGGTCGACACGCCGAGGTAGAGGTCCGGGGCATACCGGCGATTCAGGCGAACCTCCTCCTCGCAGCAGGCCCGGCGCTTCGCGAGGGTCGAATAGTCGAGGAAACTCAGCCGGACCGGCTTCTTGATCTTGTAGGCGTACGCCCCGGTGAGCAGTACCAGGGAAATGTGGGTCTCGACCACCCGGATCGGCGTAACCACGGCATGCGGATACGCCTCCGGAGCGAGCAGGCGGTCGGCGAGATCAGGGCGGTCGGGCATCGGGACCCCTGGCCGCGGCATGACTTTGCGGACGTTCGCAACGTATTCTGCGCTCACCCGCGGCCGCCCGTGCAGTGTAATCTTGGCATCGTGGAGTCGCGTTCCTTCGGGCAATACTTATGTTCGCAGGCGGGCCCGGCTCGAAAATGAAGGCGTCCTGTCGGGAAGAAATCAAAGGACACAAAACGTGACCATTCCTGTCCAAATCACCTTTCGTCACATGGAATCCTCAACGGCCGTCGAGACGCGCGTGCGCGAACTGGCGGACCATCTCGGCGTATTCAGCGACAAGATAACGTCGTGTCGCGTCGTGCTCGACTCGCCACACCGGCATTCGCACCAGGGCAAGGTCTTCAACGTCAAGGTGCAGCTTGCGCTGCCCGGGGAAGACGTGGTCGTGGACATGGAGCGGCCGCAGCGCGACGGGCACGAGGACGTCTACGTAGTGCTGCGCGACGCGTTCGACGCTGCGAAGCGCCAGCTCCAGCAGCGCATGTCTTCGCTGCGCGGCGACGTGAAGCGGCGCGAGACGCTGTCGTGACGCCACGTCCGGCGCGCTGAATCGATGACCGATCCGATCCTGTTTGCCCCGCTCGCGTCGCGGGAGTTCGGCGAGCGGGTCGCGGCTGCGCTCGGCACCGCGCTCTCGCCGATGGAAGAGCGTGAATTCGAGGGCGGCGAGCACAAGACGCGGCCGCTCGTGAGCGTGCGCGGGCAGCGGGTCTTCGTGCTGCAGTCGCTGAGCGGCGATGCGGCGGGCAGCGCGAACGACCGTCTCTGTCGCCTGCTGTTCTTCATCGCCGGTCTCAAGGACAGCGGCGCCGCGAGCGTAACGGCCTGCATCCCGTTCCTGGCCTACGCGCGCAAGGACCGGCGCACCAAGGATCGCGACCCGGTCACGCTGCGTTACGTGGCGCAGCTCATCGAGGCCGTCGGCACGGACCACGTGATCGGGCTCGACGCGCACAATCTCGCGGCGTTCGAGTGTGCGTTCCGTTGCCCGCTCGATCACCTCGAGGCCGCACCGCTGCTCGCCGACTACCTGGCAGCCGGGCAGGGCGACGCGCGCGTCTGCATCGTCTCGCCGGACATCGGCGGCGCGAAGCGGGCCCAGCGCGTCCGGGAGATACTCGAGTCGCGCACGGGTCGCGAGGTCGGCTTCGCCATCATCGAGAAGCGTCGCAGCAGCGGCGTGGTCAGCGGCGGCGAGGAGGTGATCGGGCCGGTCGCCGGCAGCCGTGCGGTCATCGTGGACGACCTGATCAGCGCCGGCACGACGCTGATGCGCGGCGTCAAGGCGTGCCGTGCTGCCGGAGCCGCGCAGGTCGATGCGTTCGCCACGCACGGCGTGTTCGAGCCGGAGTCGAAGCAGCTGCTGGGGACGGACGGACCCGACCGGCTCATCGTCACCGATTCGATCCTGCCGACGCGCATCGGCGGCCATGACGCAGCGCGCTCGCCCGTCGTGTTGCCTGTCTCGCAGCTCTTTGCCGAGGCGATCAGGCGCATCTGCGCGGGTGGATCTGTCGTCGCGCTGCGGGAGTTGCAGCCGAAGCGTCGCTAGCGGGAGCGGGGCGCTTCCGTGGTGGCGTCGAGCGCGATCGCCAGGTATTGCGCGGCCCGGGCCCGCCACTGCTCCGGTGTACCGCCGTCCGGCTCGCTCGCGCGCCACGTGTAGAGCTTCGCGCGTGTCGCCGATCGGTGACCGCGGTAATAGTCGAGCAGCGTGCGCGACGCATCGTCCGACAGCCGCCGCAGGCATTCCTCCAGCAGCCAGCGACCAACCGGCGCATGGCCGAGTCGGGCGCATTCCAGCTCGAGGAAACACAGTTCCTCGGCCCGGTCGAGAATCCGCAGGTTGCGGTCGAATTCGAGGCAATCGATCACCGCAGGCGGATCCGACAGCAGGATGTGCTCCGGCCGCAGGTCGCCGTGCGCCTCGACGACGCAGCCACGTGCGACGCGAAGGTCGAGTTCCACTTCGAGACTGGCGAGGATCGCGTGCTGGCGCCTGGCCAGCAGCGCTGCGCGGTCGTCGTCGAGCGTACGCAGCACGAGATGGTTCGCGTCGACCTGCGCATGCATGCGCTGCCCGAGCAGGCCGGGTTGCGTGATCGCGGGTTCAGCGGCCGCATAGAACGCAGCGAGCAGGTCGGCCACGCGCGCCAAAGCGGGTGCGCCGGCGTCTCCACGTTCGAGCGCGGCGTCCAGCATCCAGCGGCGATCGACGCGCCGCATCTCCACGAGCCAGTCGACGGTCTCGCCGGCGCCGCCGATCGAGAAGCTGGCCGGCAGCGGTCGACGACAAGCGCCGACGGTGCGCAGGTAGATGTCCGGCGCCAGCCGGCGATTCAGCCGCACCTCCGCCTCGGAGTCGGTCCTGCGTGCCGCAAGCGTGCCGTAGTCCATCGTGTCCCGGCGCACGGGCTTGCGCAGCTTGAATGCATGCTCACCGACGAGAAACACCCACGCGAAGTGAGTCTCGATGGCTTCGTCGCCCGCGCCGCAGAGGTTGCGCAGGTATGCGACTTTGTCTGCGAGGCCGATCGGCACGAAGTCAGCATAGCACTTAGGTACTAGCGCGAATGGCACCTCGCGGCCCGACGTGGAACATGGGACGGGTCGGAAGGACGATCTCCATGACGCGCGTATTCGAAGATCGCGTGGAGGCGGGCCGCGCACTTGCGCAGTCGCTGTTCGCTTACCGCGGAGCGACCAACGCCATCGTGCTCGCGCTGCCTCGCGGCGGTGTCCCGGTCGGCTTCGAGGTCGCGCAGGCGCTCGGCCTGCCGCTCGACGTGCTCGTGGTGCGCAAGCTTGGCCTGCCGGGGCAGCCCGAGCTGGCGATGGGCGCGATCGCCACCGGTGGCGCGCTCGTAGTGAACGAGGACGTGCTGCGCTTTGCGGACGGACGCGAAGCGGCCCTCGAGCAGGTGCGGCGTCGGGAGCAGGTGGAGCTGGAGCGGCGCGAAAGGCAATACCGGGGTGCGCGGCCGCCACTCGAGATGGCTGGTCGCACCGGGATCCTGGTCGACGACGGGCTCGCGACCGGCGCCACCATGGAGGTGGCCGTGCGCGCGCTGCGTGGACTCGGCGCGACGCGCATCGTCGTCGCGGTCCCCGTCGCATCCCAGGATGCGCTCAGTCGCATCGCCGCAGTTGCCGACGAGGTCGTGTGCCTCGAGGCGCCGATGTTCTTCAGTGCGGTCGGGCAGTGGTACCGCGACTTCGGCCAGACATCGGATGCGGAGGTCAGCGAACTGCTCGCGCAGACCTCGCGCAACGTCGGGCGCCGACACGCCGGGTCCGTTCGCGAAAACGTCGTGAACCCACCCTGGGGACTCCGGGCGCGGCGTCCTGCCGCGCACGGTTTCGCGAACGGACCCGGCGTGTCGGTCGCCCAAATTGCAGCAGGATCTTCTGCTACGCTCGAAGCGGCGCAACGGCGCGAGGAGCAACGCACATGAGTGAACTTGGACCGGAAGTCCTCCGCATCGACGACCTGAGCGGCCGGGAGGAAGCGCTCGACCTCGACCCGGCGCGACTGGTCGAGGGCAGCCCCAGTCCCTGAGCAGCACGTGCGCAATCTCTACACCGACGATACCGGCCGGTTCTTCGGCGGCATCTGGCGCAGCGGCAAGGGCGCGTGGCACGTGTCCTACACGGAGAACGAGCTCTGCGTGCTGACCGAGGGCCGCGTCCGGATATCCGACGACCACGGGCGGTTCTGGACCTTCGGGCCCGGCGACTGTTTCGTGATGCCGGCGGGGTTTCGCGGGGTGTGGGAAGTGCTCGAGCCGGCCCGCAAGTTCTACGCCATCTACGAGCCGCCGCCGGCGGGCTGACCCGGCCAGGCCGTCCACTCCGGTGCGGCCGGCGCGCGTCATGCGCCGCTACGGTGCATGAGCCCGGCTTTTTTCCCAGCATTTCCGCGCAATCCGGGCTGGCACGAATCCTGCTATATGAATCCCGGCGGCGATGGCGGCGCGTCGGCCCTCTGGGAAGGCGCGTGTCACGTCTGCTACAATCGGCCAGCAGGGCGGGATTCTTCTGTGGTTTTATTGCAACGAAGGGGTTCAGCATGAAATTGACTCACGGCATCGCGGCGCTCGTCATGATGGCGTCGGCGGCTGCGGCTCATGCGGAGGTCACCGGCACTCTCGCGGCGACGACCGACTACAACTGGCGCGGCATCACGCAGACCGCCCAGGACCCGGCACTCCAGGGCAGCCTCGACTTCTCGACCGACATGGGGTTGCACGGCGGCGCCTGGGCGAGCAACGTGGACTTCGGCGGCGGCGACCCGAACGTCGAGATCGACCTGTACGCCGGCTGGGGCGGCGGTGAGACGTTCCTGTGGGACGTCGGCATCCTCTACTACACCTACCTGGTGCAAGCGACTTCAACTTCACCGAGTTCTATGGAAGCCTCGGCTGGGAATGGATCACCGGCAAGGTTTCCTACTCGTATAACTTCGGTGGCTACGCGGGCGCGCAGGCCTTCTATTACGAGGCCAACGTCGATTACCCGCTGCCGGCCGACTTCAGCCTGCTCGGCCATTTCGGCTACAGCGACGGCGACGGCATCGAGACCGCCTATGGCCAGGACAACTACTTCGACTGGGCGGCCGGCGTCGGCTACACGTGGAAGCACTTCGACTTCTCGTTGAAGTATGTGGACGGCGAGGACCTCGAGACGCTGCGCGACACGCCGCGCGACATCTCGAACTCGGACGCCGTCGTGATCTTCACGGTCTCGACCTCGTTCCCGTGGTCGAACGACGAGCCTGTCTCGGGCGAAATGGAAGCGAAGGAAGCCGCTCAGTAATCGGCGAACGCCTTACGCTGCTTCAGTAAAGACGCCCGGTCTCCGCAAGGAGGCCGGGCGTTTCTTTTTCCTGCTATCCGCTATCCGCTAATCACTAACCGCTTTCTTCAAGCCGTCTCCCGCAGCACTTCCGCCAGCTTCCCGAAAAGCTCGTCCACGTGCTGCTTCTCGATGATCAGCGGCGGCGACAGCGCGATGATGTCGCCAGTGGTGCGGATCAGTATGCCCTTCTCGAAGGCGCGCACGAAGACGTCGAACGCGCGCGCTCCGGGCTTGCCGGGAATGGACTCGAGTTCGACTGCGCCGATCAGCCCGAGGTTGCGCAGGTCGATGACGTGCGGCAGCCCCTTGAGCGAGTGCACGGCATCGGCCCAGTAGTCGGCCATTTCCGCGGCGCGCGTCAGCAGTCCCTCGCGCTGGTAGATCTGCTGGGTCGCGATGCCCGCCGCGCAGGCCACCGGGTGCGCCGAATACGTGTAGCCGTGGAACAGCTCGATGGCGTTGTCGGGCCCGTGCATGAAGGCGTCGTAGATCTCCTTGCGCGCCGCGACGGCGCCCATCGGCACGGCGCCGTTCGTCAGTCCCTTCGCCATCGTGATCATGTCGGGCAGCACGTCGAAGCGCTGCGCCGCGAACGGCGTGCCGAGGCGGCCGAACCCGGTGATGACCTCGTCGAAGATCAGCAGGATGCCGTGCTTCGTGCAGATCTCGCGCAGTCGCTTGAGGTATCCCTGCGGCGGCATCAGCACGCCCGTGGAGCCCGCGACCGGCTCGACGATCACGGCCGCGATGTTGCTCGCGTCGTGCAGCGCGACGATGCGCTCGAGCTCGTCGGCCAGGTGCGCGCCCCACGCCGGTTCGCCGCGCGTGTACGCATTGTGTGCCAGGTCGTGCGTGTGCGGCAGGTGGTCCACGCCCGGCAGCTGCGCGCCGAAGAACTTGCGGTTGTTCACCATGCCGCCGACCGAGATGCCGCCGAAGCCGACGCCGTGGTAGCCGCGCTCGCGGCCGATCAGGCGGGTGCGCGTGCCTTCGCCCCGGACACGGTGATAGGCCAGCGCGATCTTGAGGGCCGTGTCGACCGACTCGGAGCCCGAGTTCGTGAAGAACACGTGGTCGAGTCCTTCCGGCAGCCAGCGCACGACCTGGTTCGCGAGTTCGAACGCGCCGGGATGTCCCATCTGGAACGGCGGCGCGTACTCCATCTCGGCGATCTGCCGGCTGACCGCCTCGGCGATCTCCTTGCGGCCGTGACCCGCGTTCACGCACCAGAGTCCTGCCACGCCGTCGAGAATCTGCCGTCCCTCGGGCGTCCAGTAGTGCATGCCGGACGCCTTCGCGAGCAGCCGCGGCTTCGCCTTGAACTGGCGATTGGCCGTGAACGGCATCCAGAAGGCTTCGAGGTCGGCGCGGTCGAGTCGTGGCTGCGTTGGCATGGTGGTTGACCGGCAGGTGGGCGGGTCACCGATGATAAGAAAAATTGACACCCGCCTCAAACGCAGCCGTAAAATTCCGCCACTTACGTGTTTCGTGTGCAGGATATTGAACACCCCGTGGCTGGCATGACCCTCGACGTCGGCGCCCACCTGCGCGCCGTCCGCACCATGTACGGTCTTTCGCAGCGTGAGCTCGCCAAGCGGGCGGGGGTCACCAACGGCCTCATTTCGCTGATCGAGCAGAACCGCGTGAGCCCGTCGGTGAGTTCGCTGAAGAAGGTCCTCGACGGCATCCCGATGTCGCTCGCGGAGTTCTTCACGCTGGACCTCTCGGCAAGCCCGCAGGTCTTCTACCGGGGCGACGAGCTCACGGACCTTGGCGACCGGAGCGTCTCGCTGCGACTCGTCGCCGCGCGCCGCCCGAACCGTGCCATGTCGGTGATGCACGAGCGCTACGCTTCGGGGGCGGACACGGGCGCCGACATGCTGCGTCACGATGGCGAGGAAGGCGGCGTCGTCGTGCGCGGCCGCATCGAGCTCACGATCGGCGGCGAGACGCGCGTGCTCGGCCCCGGCGACGCATACTATTTCACCAGTGCGATTCCGCACCGCTTCCGCAACCCGGGCAGCGAGCCCTGCGAGATCATCTCCGCGAGCACGCCGCCGACCTTCTGAGACGAGGACCATGACCGAGACGAAACCCGACTGGCACCAGCGCGCGCGGTCGCTGGTCATCGAAGGCCGCGCGTTCATCGACGGGCGCTACGTGCACGCGGCGTCGGGCCTCACGTTCGATCGGGTGAGCCCGATCGACGGGCGCGTCGTCGCGCAGGTCGCCTCGACGGATGTCGCCGACGTGGACCTGGCCGTCGCGGCGGCGCGGCGCTCGTTCGAGAGCGGTGCCTGGTCCCGCCAGTCGCCGCGCGAGCGCAAGCGCGTGCTGCTGCGATTCGCGGAACTCATCCTCGAGCACCGCGACGAGCTGGCGCTGCTCGAGACGCTCGACATGGGCAAGCCCATCTCGGACAGCCTCGCCGTGGACGTCAACTCGACCGCCCGCTGCATCGCCTGGTACGCCGAAGCCATCGACAAGATCTACGACGAGGTGGCGCCGACGGGTCACGACGCACTTGCGCTCATCACTCGCGAGCCGGTCGGCGTGGTGGCGGCGATCGTCCCCTGGAACTTTCCGCTCATCATGGCGGCCTGGAAGATCGGCCCCGCGCTCGCGGCGGGCAACTCGTTCATCCTGAAGCCGTCCGAGAAGTCGCCGTTCACGGCGATCCGCATCGCCGAGCTCGCGGCTCGAGCGGGCATTCCAGACGGCGTCTTCAACGTGCTGCCGGGCTTCGGCAACACGGCGGGCCAGGCGCTCGCGCTGCACATGGACGTGGACTGCATCGGCTTCACGGGCTCCACCCGCACCGGCAAGCTGATGCTGCAGTGCTCGGGCCAGTCCAACATGAAGCGCGTCTGGCTCGAGTGCGGCGGCAAGTCGCCGAACATCATCCTGGCGGACTGCCCCGATCTCGATCGCGCGGCGGCGGCCGCGGCATCCGCGATCTTCTTCAACCAGGGCGAGATGTGCTCCGCCGGATCGCGCCTGATCGTCGAGGAGTCCGTGCGTGACGAGGTGCTCGAGAAGGTGATCGCGGCGAGCCGGGACCTGCAACCCGGCGATCCGCTCGATCCGGCGACCCGGATGGGCGCGATCGTGGACGACGTGCAGCTGCAGACGGTGCTCGGCTACATCGAGGCGGGGCGCGAGGACGGCGCGAAGATGCTCGCCGGTGGCCGTCGTGCGCGGCAGGAGACCGGCGGCTTCTATGTCGAGCCCACGATCTTCGGCGACGTGCGCCAGCAGATGCGCATCGCGCGTGAGGAAATCTTCGGTCCGGTGCTGGCCGCGATAACGGTCAAGGACGCGGAGGAGGCCGTGCGGGTCGGCAACTCCGTCATCTACGGGCTCGCCGCCGCGATCTGGACGCGCGACATCACGCGCGCGCACCGCATGGCGCGGGCATTGCGCTCCGGGATGGTCTACGTCAACTGCTACGACGCCGACGACATCACCGTGCCGTTCGGCGGCTACAAGCAGTCGGGGACCGGACGCGACAAGTCGCTGCACGCATTCGACAAGTACACTGAAATGAAGACCACGTGGATCGACCTGTCATGAGCGCGTACCAGAACGTCACGTTCGATGAGATCGAGGTCGGGGCCTCCGCGGGCGCGCAACGTGTGATGACACAGGCCGAGATCGAGGCGCTGGTGCTGGTCTCGGGCGACATCGAGCCGTTTCACGTCGAGGACCTGGGCGAGACGACGGGCGAACTGCTCTGCGTGGACGCGGTCGGCGTCAGTGCCGTCATCTCGGGAATGCTGGAGCGGAAGTTGCCGGGCCCGGGCACGCGCATCGTCTCGATGCAGCTCGAGTTCGCCGGCAGTCGTGCAGGTGGGCGACGAGCTCTCGGCGTCCGTCACCGTGCGTGAAAAGCACGCGGGCACCGGGCTGGTCGTGTTCGACTGCGACGCCCGCGTCGGTGAGCGCCGGGTGCTCTGGGGCCAGGACAGTGGTCGAGGCGCCGCGCCGGCGGCTCGCCTACTCGGACATCGCCACGCCGGAAATCATCCTGCGGCGCAACGACGTCTTCGTGCAGCTGCTCAGGGAGTGCGAGCCGCTCGAGCCCGTGACCTGCGCGGTCGCGCACCCCTGCGACCGCGATTCACTGCTCGGCGCGCTCGAGGCGGCGCGACGCAAGCTGATCGTGCCGGTGCTGGTCGGGCCTCCTGCGCGCATCCGGGCCGTGGCCGACGCCAACGGCGCCGACATCTCGGGCTTCAGGCTCGTCGCGACCGAGCACAGCCATGCCTCGGCAGCGGCCGCCGTGGCGCTCGCCCGCGGCGGCGAGGTCGAGATGCTGATGAAGGGCAGCCTGCATACGGAAGAGATCCTGGGCTTCATCGTGGCGCCACAGTCCGGCCTGCGCACCGAGCGGCGCGTCAGCCACGTGTTCGTGATGGACGTGCCGGCCTACGATCGCCTGCTGCTCGTCACCGACGCGGCCATCAACATCGAGCCGACCCTGGCCGAGAAGGCCGACATCGTGCGCAATGCCATCGACCTGGCGCACGTGCTGGGTATCGCGATGCCGAAGGTCGCGATCCTCTCGGCGGTCGAGACGGTCAATCCCAACATCCGCTCGACGCTCGACGCGGCGGCGCTCTGCAAGATGGCCGATCGGGGCCAGATCCAGGGCGGAATCCTCGACGGACCGCTGGCCTTCGACAATGCGATCAGCGAGCACGCGGCTCGCACGAAGAGCATCCGCTCTCCGGTGGCGGGGCGGGCCGATATCCTGATGGTGCCGAACATCGAATCCGGCAACATGCTCGCCAAGCAGCTGCAGTACTTCGCCGGTGCCGACAGCGCGGGCGTCGTGCTGGGAGCGCGGGTGCCGGTCGTGCTCACGAGTCGCGCCGACAACGTTCGCATGCGCATAGGGTCCACCGCGGTTGCCAAGCTGATGGCGCACGCCCGCCGCGCAGCAGGGTGGAAGGAGCCCAGGTGAGCGCGGGCGAAGACGCGATCCTCGTCCTGAACGCGGGCTCCTCGAGCGTAAAGTTCAGCACGTTCCGCCGCAGCGACGGATTGCTTTCGCGCGAGACTGCGTGGCCAGGTCTCGGGGCTCGGCACCGCGCCGCGGCTCACCGCAAGGCACGGTGCCGAACGCTGTCGTCGATCGCGAGATCGCGCATGAACCGATGAGCCATGCCGATGCGCTCGGCATCCTGCTCGATTTCCTGCGCGGCGAACTCCACGGGGCACGCATCGTCGGCGTCGGACATCGTGTCGTGCACGGCGGCCTCGAATTCATGGCGCCGACGCGGGTCGACGCCGAGACGCTGCGTCGGCTCGAACGCTACATTCCGCTGGCGCCACTGCACCAGCCGCACAACCTGGCGGCCATCAGGCTGATGCTGCAGCAGCTGCCCGGCGTGCCCGAGATCGCCTGCTTCGACACGGCGTTCCACCGCACGATCCCCGAGGTTGCGCAGCTGTTCGCACTGCCGCCGCGGTTCGCGGAGGCGGGCGTGCGGCGCTACGGATTTCACGGGCTTTCCTACGAGTACGTCGCGTCGGTGCTGCCGGCGCTCGATGCGCGGGCCGCGGCGGGGCGCACGGTCGCATTCCACCTCGGCAATGGTGCGAGCATGTGCGCCATGCTGGAGTGCCGGAGCGTGGCGACGACCATGGGATTCACGGCGGTCGAGGGACTGCCGATGGGGACGCGCAGCGGCTCGCTCGATCCCGGCGTGCTGCTGTTCCTGTTCGACGAGTTCGGGCTCAGCGTTCGCGAGATCGAGCGTCTGCTCTACCACGAGTCGGGACTGCTCGGCATGTCGGGACTGTCGAGCGACATGCGCGAGCTGCTCGCGAGTGACGACGCGGCGGCCCACATGGCGGTGGACGTCTTCGTCTACCGCGCGCGTCGCGAACTCGGCTCGCTCGCCGCCGCGCTCGGCGGGCTCGACGCCGTCGTGTTCACGGCGGGCATCGGCGAGAACCAGCCGGAAGTGCGCCGGCGCATCTGCGTCGATGCCGGCTGGCTCGGCGTCGAGATCGACGAAGCGGCGAACGCCCGCGGCGAGCAACGCATCAGCGCGCCCGGCAGCCGTGTTGCGGCCTACGTGCTGCCCACGGACGAGGAACAGATGATCGCGCGGCACGTGGCCGCACTGCTCGGCTGAGTCGCCAAAAAACACGGGGCCCGCGAGGGGCCCCGTGCAGTCAGGCCGTCGGGCCTGGCTTACTGACGGATCGCGACCTCGACGCGACGCGCTTCGGCCAGGTCGCCGGAGCCGGTCGTCACGACGGGCTTCACCATGTCGATCTGCGAGTCCGGCACGCCGGCCGCCGTCATGGCGTCCTTCACGGCCTGGGCGCGCTTCTTGGCGAGCTCCTCGTTGTGGGCCGCATCACCCGTCGGATCGTGGTAGCCGGAAACGCTCGCCACGGCCGTCGGGTTGGCCTTGAGGTACGCGATCACCGCCTCGAGCGAACCCTCGCGTGCCACCGGCAGCGCGAACTGGTCGACTTCGAAGTAGTAGTTCGCGAGCGGCAGCTCCGCGGCCGGAGCCGCCTCGACTGCCGGCGCAGGCGTCGGCTCGGGCGCCGGCGCGGACTCGACCACCGGAGCGGGCACGGTCTCGATGACTTCGGTGACCGTCTCCTTCGGGCCCATGCAGCGCGACAGCAGCCACAGCGCCGCGAGCGCGATCAGCAGCGGCAGCAGCCAGCGCCAGATGGACTTCTTTTCCTCGACCGGCGGCGGCGCCGCGTAGGCTGCACGCACCGGCGAGGCGAAGTAGCCGTCGAGGCGCGACAGCGGGCCCGGCAACGCTCTTGCGTACGAATCCTTTTCGCCGGTCAGCATGCCGATCAGCGACGAGAGGTTCAGGTTGCCGCTCTTCACGGCCTTGCCGAGCACTGCCAGAAGCATGGGCGCAGCGACGCTGAGCATCGAATGCGACGTCGCCGGCTTCACGCCGGCATAGCCGCCGAGCGCGCTCGCGAGGCTGCCGAGGTTGTTGCCGAACAGCGAACCGAGCAGCTTGCCGCCGAGCGCCATCATCGGCGACGAGGACGAGCCGGGACCGAGCAGGCTCGCGACGTTGCCGAGCAGGCTGCCGTCGTTGGCCGGGTCACGGACGAGGTTGAAGAGTGTCGATGCGAAATCCGCATCGCCGGCGCGGTTGGCGACGCTGCTGAGCAGCACCGGGAACACGGCGCTCATGCCCTTGGACATCGCGGGCTCCGACTCGCCGAGCGCGGACGCTGCCTTGCCGATCATGTCCGGGGTCAGGAGTCCCGAGAGTGTGTCGAGAAGTGTGGCTGACATAGTCATCTCCCTATTGATTCGAATGGTTTTCTCAGTCCGTTGTCGTCCGTCGCGGCCAGCCCCCAAACCGCGTGAGACGTACTTCGCGGGGAGATTTTGAACATAATCACGGCAACGCACCAGTTGCCGGTGCCGGGGCGGCCGTTAGACTCTGTCGCCCGCCCCTGGGCCCCGCGCCTGTGACCTGAGGTGACCACATGAAAATGACGCTTGCCGCGACCCAGTTCGCCTGCTCCACGAACGCGGCGCAGAACCTCGACCGGGCCGAGCGCGCGGTGCGCGAGGCCGCTGGCAAGGGCGCGCAAGTCATTCTATTGCAAGAGCTTTTTGAAACCCCGTACTTCTGCAAGGACCACCTCGCGAGCCACTTCGACCTGGCGCGGCCGATCGCGGGCAGCCCGGTCGTGCAGCGGTTCCAGGCGCTCGCGCGCGAGCTGGAGGTGGCCCTGCCGCTCAGCGTCTTCGAGCGGGCGAACAACGCCTACTTCAATTCGCTGGCGATGATCGACGCGGACGGCAGCGTGCTCGGCGTCTACCGCAAGTCGCACATTCCGGAGGGCCCCGGCTACCACGAGAAATACTACTTCTCGCCCGGCGACACGGGCTTTCGGGTCTGGAAGACGCGCTACGGCACGCTCGGCGTCGGCATCTGCTGGGACCAGTGGTTTCCGGAGGCGGCGCGCTGCATGGCGCTGATGGGTGCAGACGTGCTGCTCTATCCGACCGCCATCGGCTCGGAGCCGCACGACGCCAGCATCGACTCGCGCGATCACTGGCAGCGCTGCATGCAGGGTCATGCGGCCGCGAACGTGATGCCGCTGGTCGCGTCGAATCGCATCGGCGTCGAGCGCGGCCAGAAATACGAGATGACGTTCTACGGTTCGTCGTTCATCGCAGGTCCCGCGGGAGAGAAACTGGTCGAGGCGGATCGCACGACGGAGGCCGTGATCACGGCGACGTTCGACCTGGACGCCATACGTGCCCAGCGCCACGCGTGGGGAGTCTTCCGCGACCGGCGCCCCGAGCTCTATGGCCCGATCATGACGCTGGACGGCGACGGGACGCTTTGACCGCGCCCAGCCTCATTGGCCGCTCCCGGACGGTCGCGCTCGCCGCGCCCGTATTGCGCGGGCCGGTCGCGTGCGTCGATCTCGAGACGACAGGGGGGACGGCCGCGCAGCACCGGATCACCGAGGTCGGCATCGTGCTGCTCGACGACGGCGCCGTCGTCGAGCAGTGGAGCAGTCTCGTCAATCCCTGCCAGCGCATCCCGCCGTCCATCCAGAGCTTCACCGGCATCACCAACGCAATGGTCGCCGACGCGCCGACCTTCGACGACCTGCGGTCGGAGGTCCGGGACGCGGCTCGAGGGGCGCCTGTTCGTCGCGCACAACGCCCGCTTCGACTACGGGTTCGTGCGCAGCGAGTTCCGTCGCGTGGGCGAGAAGTTCTCGGCGCCAGTGCTGTGCACGGTTCGCCTGTCGCGCACTCTCTTTGCCGAGCACAACCGGCACAACCTCGACGCGCTGATCGAGCGCTGGAGCCTCGAGTGCGGCCAGCGCCACCGTGCGCTCGGCGACGCGGCGGTGCTGCCCGACCTGCTCGCGGCGTTTGAAGGCGCCGTCGGTGCCGAGAGGGTGCAGCAGGTAGTCGAGGCGTCGCGCTTCGAATCGCGCCTGCCGCCGCATCTTCCGCCGGATCTCGCGGACGACCTTCCCGAAGGACCTGGCGTCTACCTTTTCCGCGGCGAGGGCGGCACGCTGCTCTACGTCGGCAAGAGCCGCAACCTGCGCAGCCGCGTGCTCGATCATTTTTCGGCGGGGCACAGGTCCGGCAAGGAAGCGAAGCTCGGGTCCCAGGTGCGCGAAGTCGAGTGGATCGAGACGGGCGGTGAGCTCGGCGCGCTGCTGCTCGAATCACGCATGGTCAAGGAGCTCGCGCCGACGGCGAACCGCAGGCTGCGAAAGTCGGTGGGCGTGTTCTGTGTCCGGCTCCATGAGTCGGACGGCGCGCTTCGGCCGTGCGTCGAAGCGCTGGACGCGGAGTTTCTCGACGGGGACGCCGAAGCCTACGGACCGTTCCGCAGCGAGCGCGACGCGTGGCGTGCCGTCGAAGGAAAGGCACGGGAGGCAGGGCTCTGTCTCAAGCTGATGGGGCTCGAGCAGGGGCCGGGATCGTGCTTCGGGTTCCAGCTCGGTCGCTGCCGCGGCGCCTGTGTCGGCAAGGAGCCGCCGGCGCTGCACGACGCGCGGCTGCGACTCGCGCTGGCGTCGCTGCGCCTGCGCGCGTGGCCGTTCGAGGGACCTGTGGGAATCCGTGAGCGGGCCGCCGATGGTGCCGGCACGCTGCTGCACGTCGTCGATCGCTGGCAACACCTCGGCACGGCGCAGGACGACGGCGAAGTCGCGGAATTGCTGCGCGCATCGCGCGGTCGTTCGTTCGATCCGGACAGCTACCGGATCGTGGCGCGCTGCCTCGAGCGCCTGCCGCGACGCGACCTCGTGATGTTCGGGCGCGAGGAGCACTGACATGACGGACGCACCCGAGATCGCGGGATTCGAATTCTTCGCTGCCTGCCCGCGGCACGTGTCCGAACTGCTCGCGTCCGAACTTCGCGCGGCAGGCCTCAACGTCACGCGCGAACACCCCGCAGGCGTCAGTTTCAACGGCCCGCTGCAGGATGGCTACATCGCATGCCTGCACTCGCGTACCGCAAGCCGGGTGCTGCTCGCGCTGGCAACCGTGCCACTCGACACCGTCGATGCGATGCACGCTGCGCTGCGCGAGATACCGTGGGAGGAACACCTCGCGCCGCAGGGCACGCTCGCGGTCGACGTGGTGGGCGAGGCTCCCGCGTGGCTGCGGCACACGCAGTTCGCAGCCCAGAAAACCAAGGACGCGATCGTGGACCGGTTTCGCGCGCGCACGGGCGAGCGGCCATCGGTGGACCTGCGGACGCCGGACCTGCGGGTGAGCCTGCGTCTCGCGCGCACGCATGCGACGGTGTCGATCGATCTCGGCGGCGAACCATTGCACCGTCGCGGCTACCGCCAGTCGGGCGTCGAGGCGCCGCTCAAGGAAAACCTGGCGGCGGCGCTGCTGCTCCGCTGCGGCTGGCCGGCGATCGCGGCGGAGGGCGGCGCGTTCGTCGACCCGATGTGCGGCTCGGGCACGCTGGTGGTCGAGGCGGCGCTGATGGCGGCGCAGGTGGCGCCCGGCCTGCTCAGGCGTCGATTCGGGTTCGAGCGCTGGCTGCAGTACGACGCCGCGCTGTGGCAGTCGCTGCGCGAGGCAGCGCTCGCGCGCCGTGACTTCACGGTGCTCGGGACCGGCCGCCTGCGCGGCTATGACCGTGACCAGACCGCGATCCGGTCGTCACTGGCGAATGCCGGGCGCGCCGGCGTGGGCGACCACGTGATTTTCGAGCGCCGGGATATCTCGTCGCTGCCAACGGTGGCGGAGCCGCGCGGACTGGTGCTCGTCAATCCGCCATACGGCGCGCGCCTCGAGGAAGAGGGCACGCTCGGCCCGCTGTACGCCGAGCTCGGCCGCGCGCTGATCGAGCACTTCCCGGACTGGGATGCCGGCGTGTTCACGGGCAATCCGCCGCTCGGCAGGGCGCTGCGGCTCAGGGCCTATCGTTCGCACACGTTCTTCAACGGCCCGATCGAGTGCCGCCTGCTGCGGTTCGAGCTGAACGCGGATGCGGTCGAGCCCGATGCGGACACGGCGCGACGCGATCGACTGGAGGCCGCGAGCGCCAGGCCCGGCGCCACGATGTTCGCCAACCGGTTGCGCAAGAACTTCTCACGGCTCGAGTCGTGGGCAAGGCGCGAGGATGTGGCGTGCTATCGCGTGTACGACGCCGACATGCCGGAGTACTCGTTCGCCGTGGACATCTACGGCAACGACGAGCGCTACGCGTGTGTGCAGGAATATGCGGCGCCGCCGACCGTGTCGAGGGACGCCGCCCGCAGTCGCCGTGACGAGGCTCTCTCGGTGCTGCCCGAGGTGCTCGGCCTGCCGTCCGAGCGCATCGCCCTGCGGGTCCGCAGGCGGCAGCGTCACGGCGAGCAGTACGAGAAGGTGGACAGCGAGCAGAGCTTCCACGTCGTGCGCGAAGGCGGCTACAAGTTCCTGGTCAATTTCACCGATTACCTCGACACCGGCCTGTTCCTCGACCATCGCATCACGCGGCGGCGCATCGGCGAACTGGCGGCGGGGCGACGCTTCCTCAACCTGTTCGCGTACACGGGGACGGCGACCGTCTACGCCGCCGGGGGCGGAGCGACGAGTTCGACGACGGTGGACATGTCGAACACGTACCTCGAGTGGGCGAAGCGCAACCTCGCACTGAACGGCCTCGCCGGGCCGAACCACGGGTTCGTGCATGCGGACTGCATCGCGTGGCTCGAAGACCAGGCGAGGGAGGGCGGCCAGCGCTACGGGCTGGTGTTCGTCGATCCGCCCACGCTGTCACGCTCGAAGCGCATGGAGCGGGAGTTCGACGTGCAGCGCGACCACGTGCAGCTGCTGCGGATGGTCGCCGCGCTGCTCGAGCCCGACGGAGTGATCCTGTTCTCGAACAACTACCAGCGGTTCAAGCTCGATGCCGGGTCGCTGGCCGAGTTCGAGGTCCAGGACCTGAGCCGCAAGACGCTTCCCGAGGATTTCCGGCGCAATCCCAGGATCCATGTCGCATACTCATTGCGACGCAAGACCGCCGGCGTTGCTGGCGGCTGAATGACTTGCGGATCATCGGCTGGTTCCAGGAGGGAACAGGACATGAAACGCTATCTCCCCATTCTTGTATTCGCAGCGGCGCTGCTGGCGCCGGCCGCCCACGCTGACCCCGGCAATTCGCAGGGCAATTCGCAGGGCAAAGGGCAAGGCCAGTCGCAGTCGAAGGGCCAATCCCAGGGCCAGGGGCAACAGGGACAGGACAACTACCAGGGTAACGGGAAGTCCGGCAACTCGGGCAAGGACAACCACGGGCAGGTCGTGTCCGAGTGCAACCACCGCGCGAACGACCGCAATCTCAAGGGCAAGGAACGCCAGGATTTCGTCGACTGGTGTACCGACAGCAGCGAGCGCCACGGCTTCTACGACTGGCGCTGGAACGACGACCGCTCGTGTTACCAGAAGGCCGACAACAAGGGTCTGTCGGGCGACCAGCGCCGGGACTTCATCCGCCGCTGTGTCGACAAGAACACCGACGACTATGCGAAGAAGTCGCAGGGCGATGGCAAGGACAAGGACAACAAGAAGGACTAGCCGAAGATCGCAACGCTCTGGTGGCTCACGGAAAATGCGTGACCGGTCGGCCCCCACAGCACGGACGTCTGGCTCAGGTAGCCATCGGCGCCCGCCCTCACCTCCGTGCCGATCGTTGACCACGCCGTCCGCTCCAGGTCCGCCGGATCACCGATCAGCTCGAGCATCCAGTTGAGGGAACTCGCTGGTGCCGGAGTACTCAGCATTGAAAGCGCCGGCGACGGTATGGAATCCGAAAGCGCGATCAGGGCGTCCTCGGCATTGCATTGCGGATCGCGCAGGCGCGCGAAAATGGTCGATCTGGCCTCGTGGTGCCCGGAGTAAGGCACGGTGCCGAGTGCCCAGCGTAGTTGAATGTGCTGGGTAAACGCCGGGGTGATCCCTGGCACATGAGGCATGTCGCTCAGGGTCTCCGGGTCGCGACTGAACGCGAGGCGCGGTATGTCGAGCGTGATCCGCGAGCGGCGAGCGGCGCCAAAAATGGCCACTGCACAGCATGCCAGGTCGTTTCCGGAATACAGGTCGCACCGGGCGTGAGTCGCCGACTTTCCCGAGCGGAGTAACTCTGGCCGCAACCTCAGTTTCGTTCCCGCGGCGACCGGCGCGATGAACGTCAGTTGCACGCTCCTGAGCGGCAGGGAACTGGCGTCGGCCAGCACGCCACGCATGGCGCGTGCCATCAGTGCGGCCTGCAGCCCTCCGAAAACGGTCCGGCCTTGTGCCCATTCGGCAGGGACCAGGGCGGTCCATTCCTTGCCATTCGGTGCGACCGACGCGAGGACGTCACTGAATTTCATGCGTCCAGAATAGCAGCGATCACTGGATCCGCCAGCTTGCGGACATGCGCCTCTCGACATCGTCCGGCCAGCCTTGCATCCTTGAGCTTTCATGCATGGCGCGGTGCCGGACCCGTGGATATCTTCAAGACCTTCACTCTCGAAAGCGCGCACCGGCTGCCGAACGTGCCCGCGGGGCACAAGTGTGCGCGGGTGCATGGTCATTCCTTTCGCGTCGAAATCCACGTGAGCGGCCCGCTCGACCCGCATCTCGGCTGGGTGATGGATTTCGCCGACGTGAAGGCGGCGTTCGATCCGCTCTTCCAGCGGCTCGACCACCATTACCTGAACGACGTACCGGGACTCGAGAATCCGACCAGCGAAAACCTGGCGCGCTGGATCTGGAGCGAACTGCAGCCCCGCCTGCCTCTGCTCGCGTGCGTCGTCGTGCACGAGACCTGCACGAGCGGCGCGCGCTACGCCGGAAGTGATCAGTGACTAGTGATCAGAAGAAGTGAGTAGCGGATAGCGGATAGCAGGAAGGGCGGCATTGCAGTCCGTGTTAAAATGGACCCGGTACTCGAAATCCAGACAACGCCCCGGTGACGGGGCGTTGTCATTTCCGGGATCAGTTGGCGAGCGCCGCCATCAACCCTGCTGGACGCAGTGCCCGCAGCGCCTGCTTCAGGTTGCAGGCGATCACCCCGATCGCCATCTCGGTACCGGCGCCGTGTCGGCCTCGCAGCAGGAATCGCGGGTAGCCGAAGATGCGCCACTTTAGCTCGGCGAACGGAAGTTCGGCCGTCTCACGCCGCAGCCACATGCGCGCTGCCTGCAGCGCTCGTTCCTACCCTTGATGCGGGGAGCGCGCGGCCGAGAATGGCCCGACGCTTTGATGCGATGGGCAATCACTCAGCAGCATGACAAGGAGAGTCTGAACGCCAGGTGCAGCAATCAGTACGCGAACCGCATCGAGTGAAGCTGACAGCAGTCCAGCGCAGGCGGAGGCATCGCCAGTATCTGGATCCGGATCGCGCATAAGCTCATGGACACCTTGCGGGACCGGATGGAGGAGGCAGCGTGCGGACGCCGACGTCGCATCGGCTCGCGTTGCCAGCGGCGGTGACAGGCGAGGCAGGGCAGCGACAGCGCAATTGCGGAAGCCGGCACAATGAAGGGGCCGCACGGGCCCCTTCGAATGGTGCGCCGGGAAATCACCACCACCTGCGCGTTCGTCGCGCCGGCGGACTGAGAGAGCAACGGACGGCCTTGACGGCGAGAACGACGTGACACCATGACCTATGCTGGCAAGCCCGCCGGTTTGGGTCTTCTTCAATTTGTGACGCGTTACACGAGATTCGGGCGGGATTTTCCGGTCCGGGTCGTACCGCCGGCCGAGCGGCGGGAAGCTGCAGCGGCAGTTGACGAGCGGGTTGCAAAGCGAGCGCGGGACCCTTCTTTGATCGCGACGCATTGAGTGCATCCGCTCTCGCGCGGGGTTCGAGGATCCGGGGGGAGCCAGTTCCGTCGAAGTTCGCGGAGATGCCGCGGACGCTGGCCTGGAGGGTGCGAGGTGAACACCGATGCACAACATTCAGACGGCCGCGTTGCGCAACATACTGGAGCAGCTCGACCAGGCGACGCAGGATCACCTGGAGCGGCAGACCCCCAACCTGCTGCGGGTAATCGCCTGCGAGTTGCCGTGTGATCCCAACGACCTTGCGTCGAACGCGCATCGTCGGTGCCGGTTTGGCCAGTGGTATTACCAGCGTGCCAGCGCGGAACTGAGGGACCGGCCCGCATTCACCGCCATCGGTATCGAGCACCAGCGGATACACCAGATCGCGACTGGAGTCCTGCGAGAAATCGCTGCCGGCCGGGCCATGGATCGGGCGGGGTTCAATGAGCTGATCGCCAGCAGCCTGCGGCTGCGCCGCGAACTCGTCCGGCTCCGACAGGAACTCCAGGTGGAGCTGCGCAGCCGCGATGCGTTGACGGGCGCGTATGAACGCGAGCAGGTGCTGCCGGAGCTGCGTCGCTGGCGCGAACCGGTGAGCCGCGGCACATTGTCGTGCTGCATCGTCCTGATGGACCTCGATCGCCTCCAGCAGGTGAACGAGGCACAGGGTCACGCGATCGGAGACGCGCTGCTGGCGAACGTGGTGCACTTTCTGCGCGAGCACCTGCGAGCCGACGACAAGGTGTTCCGGTACGGCGGCGATGAGTTTCTGGTATCGCTGCCGGGTGCAGACCTCGCTATCGCCCGGGCCGTGGTCGGGCGCATCCGCGAGGGCCTCGCGCAGCGCCAGCTGTTTGTGGCAGGGGCGC
>CAVTDU010000018.1:0-22970 GCA_963733565.1 uncultured Gammaproteobacteria bacterium | reverse complement strand
CTGGGACCTGTGGCTCAAGAAGCGAGGCTCGAGTTTCCGCGCGCCCGTGCTCGCCGTCGCAGTCGGCCTCTACCTGCCGCTCGAGCTGTCGGTGCCGATCTTCCTCGGCGGACTGATCGCGCACCTCGTCGAGCGCAGGCTCGGCGGCGGCGAAGCGGCCGAGCGCGCCGGGACGAAACGGCATGCTGTTTGCCGCCGGCCTGATCACCGGCGAAGCGCTGATGGGGATCTTCATTGCGATCCCGATCGTGACGTCGGGCCGCGCGGACGTGCTGGCACTTCCGGAAGGCCTGCAGTTCGGCGGCTGGCTCGGCCTCGCGATCGTCGGCTGGCTCGCGCTTTCGCTGTACCGAACCGCCGTTCGCCGGACGTGACGGTCCCGGGGGCCGCCGATCCGCGCCTGCGACTCAGGATCGTCGCGGCGTACGCCACGATCTATCTCGTCTGGGGCTCGACGTTCCTCGCGATCCGCATCGGCGTGCGCAACCTGCCGCCGCTGCTGTTCGCGGGCGGACGATTCCTGCTCGCCGGTACGCTGCTGATGATCGTCGCGCTGGTACTGCGCGAGCGCTTCCCGCGCACGGCGCGCGAATGGCGCTACATGCTGCTGTTCTCGCTGCTGATGATCACGTTCAGCAACGGCCTGAGCACCCTCGCCATGCGCCACATTCCATCCAACGAAGGCGCGCTGCTCGCGGCCGGCACGGCGCTCTGGATCGCGTGGCTCGGCGCGCTGGGGCCCAAGGGCCACAAGCTCACCGTGCGCGGCATGCTCGGTCTGCTGCTCGGGCTCGCGGGAGTCGCACTGCTCGTGTGGCCGCGCGAGTCGGCGCCTTCCGGACACTTCGGCTGGCAGTCGCTGGTGCTGATCGGCGGCCTGTCCTGGGCGGTCGGCACGGTCGTCTATCGAAACGCCGCGCTGCCCATCGGCCCGGTGGCATTCAACGCGGTGATGATGCTGCTGGGCGGCACCTGGCTGTTGCTCGGTGGGATCGCGACCGGAGAACTGCCGCGCTGGAGCTGGCAGCCCGCCGGACTCGCCGCGCTCGTTTATCTCGCGCTGTTCGGCTCGGCGCTCGCGTATACGGCGTACACGTGGCTGCTGAAGCACTCGCCGGCCGACCGTGTCGGCACGTTTGCGTACGTGAACCCGGCGATTGCCGCGGTACTCGGCTGGGCAGTGCTCGGCGAGACGCTGGGACCCGCCCAGGTCGCGGGCATGCTGGTCGTGCTGCTGGGCGTCGCGCTCGTGACGCTGCCGAGCCGGCTGGCGTAGGGGAAATAGGGGATAATAGGGGACATTCTCGGCCCGGGGACATTCCCCGGAAGTCCGAGAATGTCCCCTGATTATGTCCCCTATTTCCCCTATTTCTTCGTCGTGAAGATCTCGATCCTGCCTGTCGAGCCGATCGCGCTCGACGCGGCCCAGGACACCAGGCTCACGATGAGCGCCGCACCCACCGCGGTCCAGAATCCGGAGATCTCGAACCCGGGCACGATCCACGCGACGAGCGCGACCATGCCGGCATTCAGCACGAGCAGGAAGAACCCCAGCGTCAGGACCGTGAGCGGCAACGTGAGGATGAACGCCAGCGGCCGGACGAAGGCGTTGACTACGCCGAGCATCAGCGCGGCAACGATCAGCTTCGCAGGGGACTCGAATACCAGGCCGTCGAGGATTTCGCTCGCGACCCACAAACCCAGCGCGGCGATCGCAGCGCGCAGCAGGAATCCAACCATCGCAGCTACTCCTCGGGACCGAACGGCCGGCGGCCGTTGACGTGCCGTGAATGGTAATGGAATCTTCGCCGGCCACCAATTCGCACGCCCGGGGAGGGCCAGATGGAAATCGTAGCGGTCGTGATCGCGCTTGCGCTGCTGGAGTTCGTCGTGTTCGGCATGCTGGTCGGGCGCGCGCGAGGGCGCTACGGGGTGAACGCGCCGGCCGTCAGCGGGCACGAGATCTTCGACCGGTACTTCCGGGTTCACTACAACACGATGGAGATGCTGGTCACCTTCGTGCCGTCGATCTGGCTGTTCGGGCTCTACGTGAGCCCGCAGTGGGGCGCCGCCATCGGCGCGGTCTACCTCGTCGGCCGGATCGTCTACCTGCGTGGCTACGTCGCAGACCCCAGGAAGCGCGAGATCGGTTTCGGGCTGAGCGCGCTGCCGATCGTCGTGCTGCTCGTTGGAGCGCTCTGGGGTGCGGTGACGGGTGATGCTGTAGGAAGCGGATAGGGGATAGCGGAGAGCAAGGGTGTCGTGATCAGCGGGGCTAGGCGGTAGCGCAGCGAGCCGAGCAATGCTGGCGGCGCCGGATTCTTGCTCGATCTGGACTACGCCAACGCTACCTCCTGCTATCGCTGATCCCCTTGTCCTGATCACTATCCGCGTCCGCTGCGCTGCAGCCTGCCTCCAACCGCCAACGCCGTCTCCCGACCCGCCAGCAGTTCGATCAGCGCGAGACTGAATTCAATCGCGGTGCCCGGCCCACGGGATGTAATCACCGTGCCGTCGACCACGACCGGAGCGTCGGTGAGCTTCAGGCCTGGCGCCGAGTCCGGCCGCAGGAACCCGGGAAAGCTCGTCGCGGTACGACCCTCGAGCAGGCCCGCGTGCGCGAGCACTCCTGGCGCCGCGCAGATGGCTGCCGTGTACCGGCCCGCTGACGCAAATCGTTGCAGCAGGCTCACTACGCGAGCGTCGTTCTTCAGGTGGTCGGCACCGGGCATGCCGCCGGGCAGCACGATCATGTCGTAGTCCGCGGCGTCCACGGCGTCGAGCGTGATGTCGGCCTCGATCCGGATGCCGTGGGAACCCGTAACCTGCCTGCCCGCGAGCGACGCGGTGCGCACCTCGACGCCGGCGCGCCGCAGCAGGTCCACGACGGTGACCGCCTCGATCTCTTCGAACCCTTCAGGCAGCGGAACCAGCACGCGCGCCATGAACGCGGTCCCGTCAGCGCGTGCTCGACGGCGTGCCGGCCAGGGCGACGTGCGTATCGAGGCCGCGATCGCGCAGGTACTGCAGCGCGGAGCGCACCGCCGGGTCGCTGCCGGCCTTCAGGCTCGCCGGATGCGGCGAATCGCCTGTGCTGGTCGCGATCCTGACGTCGGGCTCGAGCCCGCGCTCCTGGATCGAACGGCCGGAAGGCGTGAAGTAGCGCGAGGTCGTGAGCTTGAGCGCCTCGCCGTTGCTCAATGGCATGACGGTCTGCACCGAGCCCTTGCCGAACGTGCGCTCGCCCATCAGCGTGGCGCGGCCGTGGTCCCGCAGCGCGCCTGCGACGATCTCTGCCCCGGAAGCCGAGCCTCGATCCACCAGCACCACCACCGGCGCACCGGCCAGCAGGTCGCCCTGGGTCGCGTCGAGCTCGAAGCGTGCTTCGGCGGTCCGGCCGTCGGCCCGCACGATCATCCCGGACTCGAGAAGACTGTCGGCAACCCCGACCGCGGATTCGAGCACGCCGCCCGGATTGTCGCGCAGGTCCAGCACGAGGCCGCGCAGTGGCGACTCGGCCGACTGGAGCGCCAGCACGGCGGCGTCGAAATCCCCGGGTGTCGAGTCGCTGAAGTGCGAGATGCGCACGTAGCCGTAGTGACCCGGCAGCGGCTCCGCGCGCACCGTGCGCACGTGCACCTCGGACCGCTCGAGATCGAAGCGCAACGGCCTGGGCTCGTCCTTGCGCGTCAGGACGAGGTGCACGCTCGAACCGGATAGTCCGCGCATCCGCTCGATGGCCGCATTCAGCTTCCCCGGCTGCACGGCAACGCCGTCCACCTCGACGAGCACGTCGCCAGGGCGCACGCCGGCCCGCTGCGCGGGTGACCCCTCGATCGGCGCACACGACCACGACATTGCCGTCTTCTTCGGCGACCTCGATGCCGACGCCGGAGTAGCTGCCGGCGGTGGTCACCCGCATCTCGTCGAACTCGGCTGAATCGAGGAATGCCGAGTGCGGGTCGAGGCTCTCGACCATGCCCTCGACCGCGGCCTGCTCGAGCGCGCCCGGGGCGACCGGATCGACGTACTCGCGGCGCACGTGCTCGGCGACCTCGTCGAGGAGCTGGTGCTCCGTGCTTGCGGCCACCGGCTCAATGGGCGGGGCCGCCGCGGCCGGCGGACCAGCGGGCGCGCCGCGCAGCAGCATGAGGCCCGCGCCGATGGCGGCGCCGGCCAGCACGGCAAGGATGGTTCGGACTCGGTTGGTCACCGCAGCAGGGCCGAAAAGGGTTACGGCCCCGATATTACCCGACGAGGCTGGCGATGACCTGGTCGAGCGGGGTCGGCCTGCCGATGTGGAACCCCTGGCCGTACTCGACGCCGAGGCGCCGGGTGATGTCCTGGATCTGCTCGCTCTCGACGCACTCGGCAACGGTGGCGAGTCCCATGGCGTGAGCCAGCTGGACGATGGCGCTCAACATCGCCTGCGAGCGGTCGTCGCCGATGACGTCGCGCACGAAGCTGCCGTCGATCTTGAGCGTCGTGACCGGCAGCGTCTTGAGATAGGTGAGGGAACTCAGGCCGCGGCCGAAATCATCCAGCGCCACGCCGAAGCCCAGTTCGCGCAGCCGGCGGATCAGCGACTCGGCGCGGACGATGTTCGCAACGGCGGCGGTCTCGGTCAGCTCGAACGTGAGCAGCCTGGCCGGGAGTCCGCTCTGGCGCAGTTCCGCCTCGAGGAAGGCGCAGAAGTCCTGGTCACCGAGCGACTGCCCGGAAATGTTCACCGCGAAGCAGGCGCCGAGCCGCGTGAGATCGTCGGTGTGCTCGCCCAGCGTGGCCAGCACGCGACGCACGACCCAGCGGTCGATGGCGGGTGCCAGCTGGTAGCGCTCCGCGGCGGAAAGAAATTTCTCCGGCGAGACGCTGTCGCCTGCCTCGTCGGTCATTCGCAGCAGCAGCTCGAACTTCGGCCCGCCGACGGCGCCGTTCAGCGGCACGATCGGCTGGGCTTCGAGCCGGAACCGGTCCTCCGCAAGCGCGCGTCGCAGAGTGCCAATCAGGCCGATGTCGGTGTAGCGGCGCACGATGCTCTGGTCGCTGTCCTCGTATGTCTCGACGCGGTCGCGGCCCCGGTCCTTGGCCGCCTTGCAGGCGATCTCGGCCGCCGCGAGCGCATGCGACAGCGGATGCTTGCTCTCGACGACCCGGGCAACGCCGAAGCTCGCCGAGACGTCCACGGTCTGCGTGCCGTTGACGAAGTCCAGTCGCTCGAGCCCTTCCCGCAGGTTCTCGGCGATGTCCTGCGTCGCGTCGATCGAAGCGTCGCTGGCAAAGAGCGCGAAGCGGTCGCCGGAAATCCTGGCCGCGAGCATGCGGGGCGAGAGGTTGCGGCGGATCACGTCCGCGACACGCACGATGACCTCGTCGCCGACGTGCATGCCGAGGTTCTCGTTCAGCACGTGCAGGCGGTCGATGTCGACGTAGATGACGCAGTGGTTCGACTGCGGTGTCGCCGGCCGCCAGCAGCGACTGCGCGCGCTTCTCGAACGCCGAACGCGTCAGCAGGCCCGTCGTCGGGTCGTAGGCGTTCATCAGGATGTACGCCACGCGGCGCGCGAGCAGCTCGATGAGCCGGACCTGGCGCAGGTCGAAATCCGGCGACGCCGGCGGCTTGAAGAGCGCCAGGATGCCGAGCACGCTCTGCGCACCGTGCATGACCGGGCACGAGAGGATCTTGTACGGCACCGCGCCGAACTGGCTGTCCGCGCCCGGCACATTCGCCGTCATGGTCCGGCGATGCAGCTGCGTCCATGCCAGCAGCGGCCGGTGCGACTTCGTGAGCACCTCCGCTCCGGTGCGAGCCGCGGTGCCCTTGCCGGTGCGGCAGACCGCGATGTTCTTGTCCGGAATGAGCAGCGCACCGACGCTGCAGCCGAGGTGGTCCACGCAGCCCTGCATCAGCTGCGCGAAATCGTCCGTCGTCTCCCCGCCGTCGCCCTGCGCGGCACCGAGCAGCAGTTCCAGGTCGCGGTCGCGCGTCATCAGGCTGCGCTGCAGGTCGCCGATGCTGTGCTGCGACGCAAGCTCGCGCTTCAGGCACTCGAGTGCCGGGCGCAGCAGGCCCTGGACCAGCGAGAAGGGGCGGGCCTCGCCGCGCTTGCTCGATTCGCGCGAGATGATGCCGACGGCGCCGTGCAGCGCCGAGTCGGCATCACGCAGCATGAAGATGTGCGCCGAGTGCTCGCTGTCCACCGCCTCGGTGAAGCCCTCGCTGCGGGAGTCCTCGCCGAGTTCCTGTGACAGCGTTTCCTGCAGCAGCCGATGCAGTTCGGGAGCGTCCAGGCCGTCGTTCAACCAGACCGGCAGTCCGATGCGATCGTAGATCGCGATGGACTGGGCGCGCGGCATCAGCATCTTGATCAGCTGGCCGTACGGATCCAGGGAGGTGACGTTGATCGGCGCTGTCGCGTCGTTCAGCGTCTCTGCGAGCTGCATGTCGGGTCCTTCGGGGCCTTCTGGCCCGTTCTGCTTGGACAGGATCTTCCTTGATGCGTCGAGCAGGATCCTTGACGTGCCCCTCAGTCTGGTAGCCCCGCCGACGGCCGGGCAACGCACGGCCGGCGTTGAACATAATCCCGGCGGCTATCGGCGCTGCAGCCAGATCTCCGGGTCGACGGGCTGGCGACCGCGCCTGACCTCGAAATAAAGCGCCGGCTGGTTGTGCCCGCCGGTGTCGCCGACGGAGCCGATGACGTCGCCTGCGGCCACCGGGTCGCCGACCTTGCGGAACAGCTCTTCGTTGTGGCCGTAGAGGCTCATGTACCCGCCGCCGTGATCGACCACCAGCATGAGGCCCATGCCGGGCAACCAGTCGGCGTAGGCGACCCGTCCCGCGAAAGGCGCCCGGACCCGGGCACCGCGGTCGGTACCGATCAGCATCCCCTGCCAGCGCATCGAGCCGCCCGCCCGGGGCTGTCCGAACCGGGCGAGGACCCGCCCCTGCTGGACGGGCCAGGGCAGCTTGCCCTTCAGCGGCTCGAACGGCGCCTGCTTCGCCACCGGCACGTCCCGGAGTGCCTTGCGCAGGTCCGCGATCAGCTTCTCGAGCCCGCGTGCCTGCGACTCGAGTCTCTGCAGCTCGCCGCCGCGCGACTTGATCTGGCTGTTGATGCTCGCCACGGCCTTCGACCGCTTGTCCTGCGCTGAGCGCAGCGCAGCCACCTCGCGCTCCTGGCCGGCCTCGAGTTCCTGCAGGCGCGCGTGCTCGGCGGCGATCTTTTCGCGCACCAGCGCAAGGTGCTCGAGCTTGTCCCGGATGCTGCCGATGCGCTCGGCGCGGGCCCGGCCGAGGTAGCCGTAGTACTGCAGCATCCGCCCGAAGGTCGCGGGGTCCTCCTGGTTCAGCAGCAGCTTGATCTCTTCCTCCCGCCCGTTCACGTACGCCGCCCGCAGCTCCCCGGCCAGCGCACCGCGCTCGCCCGCGAGGTCCTTGTCGAGCTTCGCGCGCTCGAGCTCGAGCTCCCTGAGGCGGCCCTCGCTCGCGATGCGCTCCGCGCGGATCGCGTCGAGGCGCTTGCGGGCGTCCTGGACGCCAAGCTCCGCATCACGGAGCTGCACGCTCAGCCGGTCGCGCTTTTCGATGTCGGCGTTGACCGACTTGCGGACCTTCTCGATCTTCGAATTGACCTTGCGGAGCTCGGCCTCCTTCTGGGTCGGCGTCGCCTTGCCCTGGGCCGACGCGGCCAGCGGCGCCGAGAGGCTGCCGACGACCGCCCACAGCACAAGAAAGGCGACGCGGGCCAGCCGTCGCGGCGGCCCGGAGCGTCCAGGACTTGGGTGAGGGTGACTCGACATGCCTCGATCGGGCTTCCAGGCGGTGCAGAAGCCGACAAGTCTAGCGTGTCGGCGAGGCTGCTATAATCCGCGACCCTTTTCCCCGGCCCGGACCATGGACCGTCTCCTCGAATACGCGACCCGACACCCGTTCCTCGTCGGAGGCACGGTGCTGCTGGCATTGGCGGCGCTGGCCTACGAAATCAGCCGCTTGCGGGGCAGCGGCCAGGCGGTCGGCCCGTCGGACGCCGTGCGACTGCTGAACCAGGGCGCGGTCCTGGTCGACGTGCGCAGCAAGGCCGAATTCGACTCGGGCCACGTCATCGACGCGAAGCACGTCCCGCAGGACCAGGTCGCCCAGAGCGGCGAGCTGCTGAAGAAGTACAAGGACAAGGTCGTCGTCATGTGCTGCGAGAGCGGCATGCGTTCCTCCGCGGCCGCGCGCGTGCTCCAGGCCCAGGGATTCACCAAGGTCGTGAATCTCAGGGGCGGACTGCAGGCCTGGCGGGCCGAGAACCTGCCGCTCGTGAAGGCCGACGCGAAGGGCAAGTGAGGGGCGACGGGATGAGCGAAACCGACGTCGTCGTGTACTCGACTGGCTGGTGCCCCTACTGCGAGCGCGCCAAGTCGCTGCTCGGGCGCAAGGGCGTCGCCTTCCGCGAAATCAAGGTGGACGAGGATCCGGCCGAGCGCGATGCCATGCTCAAGCGCAGTGGCGGCCGACGCACCGTTCCCCAGATCTTCGTCGGCGACCGCCACGTCGGCGGATTCGACGACCTCTATGCACTCGACAAGACCGGCGAGCTCGACAAGCTGCTCGGGCGCGCCTGAGACCCACGGACCACGACGGTCCACCAGAACACTTCCACAGGACGAGACCATGAATCAGCCGATCAACCAGACCCAGCCTGCCGCGGACCCGAATGCGCCGCTCATCAATCCCCAGGCCGTGTACATCAAGGACTGCTCGTTCGAGGCGCCGACCGGCCCCTTCATGGGCGGTGCCGAGGGTAGCCCCACGGTCAACCTGAACCTCGCGACCCGTGCCAACGCGCTCGCCCAGGACATGCACGAGGTCGTGCTGCAGGTGAATCTCGAGGCGAAGGTCGGCGACAAGACGGTCTGGCTGCTCGAACTGCAGCAGGCGGGCGCGTTCACGATCCGCAACCTGTCGACCACCGACCTGGGCCAGGTGCTGAGCATCGTCGCCCCGAACTACCTGCTCTCGTTTGCGCGCTCGACCATTGCCGAGCTGGTCACCAAGGGCGGCTTTCCGCCGTTCCTGCTGCCGCTCGTGACGTTCGAGGGCCTGCACGCCCGGGCGGCCGCCCAGCAGCAGGCAGCGAGCCCTTCGGTCAACTGACGCTGTCGCCCTGGTGGCGACACCGCACGAGGACACAGACACCGTGAAGCCGGTCGTCGCCGTGCTCGGTTCCGGATCGTGGGGAACGGCGCTGGCCGTGCACCTTGCGCGCACGGGTCACCGCACCGTGCTCTGGGGCATCGAGACGGACGAGCTCAACGCGATGGCCCGGAACCGGGTCAACAGCCGCTACCTGCCGGGCGTCAAGCTGCCCGACGGGCTCGAGATCGAGCACGACTTCGCCCGCGCCGTCAGCGGGGCTGACGAGCTGCTGGTCGTAGTGCCGAGCCACGCGTTTCGCGAGGTCCTCGAGCGGATCCGGCCGCTGCTGCGCACGGGACAAGGTGTCGCCTGGGCGACCAAGGGCTTCGAGCTCGCGACCGGCAAGCTGCCGCACGACGTGGCGACCGAGGTGCTCGGCCCGGGCGTACCGACGGCGGTGCTGTCGGGCCCCACGTTCGCGAAGGAAGTCGGCGCCGGGCTGCCCAGCGCGATGACCGTCGCATCCCGCGACGGCGACTACGCCCTGGCGCTGGCGCGCAGCATCTCGAGCGAAACTTTCCGCGCCTATGCCTCGGACGACATGATCGGCGTCGAGGTCGGCGGCGCCACCAAGAACGTGCTCGCGATCGGAGCGGGCGTCTCGGACGGTCTCGGATTCGGCGCGAACACGCGCGTCGCGCTCATCACGCGCGGCCTCTCCGAGATGATGCGCCTCGGCGTGGCGCTCGGCGCCGACCGCGACACGTTCATGGGCCTCGCCGGACTCGGCGATCTCGTGCTGACCTGCACCGACGACCAGTCGCGCAACCGTCGCTTCGGCCTGCTGCTGGCCGCCGGCAAGACGCCGGCCGAGGCGCAGGCCGAGATCGGGCAGGTCGTCGAAGGCGTGCTCGCGGCCCGCGCCGTCCACGAAGTCGCGCTGCGTCACGGCGTCGAAATGCCGATCAGCGAGCAGATCTACCGCGTGCTGTACGAAGGCAAGTCGCCGCGCGATGCGGTCTTCGCGCTGATGAATCGCTCGATCAAGGCGGAGACTGGCTGACGAATCCCTGCTGTCGCCACGCTTCGTACACCGCCACGGCGACGGCATTCGAGAGGTTGAGGCTCCGGACTCCGGCCAGCATCGGGATCCGCAGGCGTCGCTCGACGGGGCAGGCCTCCAGCACGGCGTCCGGCAGGCCCCGGGTCTCGGCACCGAACAGCAGCGCGTCACCCCGCTCGAACCTCGCGGAGTCGTAGCGCGCGCTCGCGTGGGTGGAAAAAGCGAACCAGCGTGGCGAGCCGAGTGCCTCGAGGCACGCCGCAAGGCTCTCGTGGACCTGCACGTCCGCAAGTTCCCGGTAGTCGAGCCCGGCCCTGCGCACGGATTTCTCGTCGAGACGAAACCCGAGTGGCTTCACGAGGTGCAGCCGGGCGCCCGTGTTCGCGCAGAGCCGCATGACGTTGCCGGTGTTGGGCGGGATCTCGGGCTCGTGCAGGATGATGTTGAACACGGTCTCTGTGGCTGCGGACGACTGGGCCCGGCAATGCGTGATGCGGGCGCCGGGACAGGTTTAGAATCGGGTCGCACTCTTCGCGCACACCCCGGGGGACTCAAGCATGCTGCGCGTAACTCACCTGCTGGCCAGCAAGGGAAAGGACCTCTGGTCCGTGGACGCGGAACAGCCGGTCCTCGAAGCCATCCGGATCATGGCGGACCGGCGTATCGGCGCGCTACCCGTGATGCGTGCCGGGGAACTGGTCGGCGTCGTGTCGGAGCGCGACTACGCCCGCAAGGTCATCCTGCTGGGACGCTCCTCGGCCGAGACCGCGGTCTGGCAGATCATGTCCTCGCCGGTCGTCACGGTGGGTCCGGGCGAGACCGTCAGGCGCTGCATGGAGATCATGACCGAGCGGCGCATCCGGCACCTGCCGGTCGTCGAGGGCGGCGCGACGGTGGGCATGATCTCCATCGGCGACCTCGTGCGCGCGGTGATCGAGGAGCAGAAGGAGACGATCGAGCAGCTGGAGAAATTCATCGCGGGGTGAGTCGTCCGCGCCAGCCGATTGCCGTTTTTTACAAAACTGATGTTGTACTATTGTTCAATAAAGACAGCTTCTAGAAGGCTGACTATTCGTTTTTGACTTGATAGTGTAATCCTGGGAGTCCGGCTCCGTCGCCTGGGTCCTGACGTGCAAGGAGATCCGCACCGAACGCCGCACGCCGGCGACCTGGCGATGTCGCTGCCCGGCTGCGAGTGCCATCGGTCCGCCGTGGCAGTCGTCGGATCGGCCGTTCATCTACAATCCCGCCGATGCCTCCCGCCCACTCTCTGACGGTCGATTTCTGCGGGCTGAAGCTCGCCTCGCCGATCGTGCTGCTCTCGGGCTGTGTCGGCTTCGGTGAGGAGTACACGCGCGTCGAGGGATTCTCGAACACCGACGTCGGCGCGATCGTGCTCAAGGGCACGACGCGGGAGCCGCGCCTCGGCAATCCGCCGCACCGCGTCTACGAGACGCCGATGGGCATGCTGAACGCCATCGGGCTGCAGAACCCGGGCGTCGAGCACGTCGTGGACCGGATCCTGCCGACGCTCGATTTCACCGAGACCCGCTTCTTCGCGAACGTCTGCGGCTCGACGATCGACGACTACGTCGAGGTGACGCGCCGCTTCGACGACTCGGCCATAGACGCCATCGAGATCAACATCTCGTGCCCGAACATCAAGGAAGGCGGCGTGCAGTTCGGCAACGTGCCGGAGATGTCGGCGCGGGTCGTCGCAGCCTGCCGCGCCGTGACGAAGAAGCCGCTCATCACCAAGCTCTCGCCGAACCAGACGGACATCAAGGAGAACGCGCGGCGCTGCATCGAGGCGGGCAGCGACGCGCTCGCCGTGATCAACACGATCATGGGCATGGCGATCGACGTGAAGACGCGCCGTCCGGTCATCGGCAACATCCAGGGCGGGCTCTCGGGCCCGGCCATCAAGCCGATCGCGCTGCTCAAGGTGATGCAGGTGGCCGAGGTCGCGCGACCGCTGGGCATCCCGATCATCGGGCAGGGCGGCATCCTCACGGCGCAGGACGCGCTCGAGTTCATCATCGCGGGCGCGACGACGGTCGGCGTCGGGACGTCGCTGTTCTACGATCCGCTGGTGTGCAGGAAGATCAACGCCGGGATCGCGGAGTACCTGGCCGCGAACGGCATGGCATCGGTGAGCGAACTCGTCGGCTCACTCGACGCGCCGAAGAAGACCATCCAGGCCTGTTACTGCTGAAGGAATAGGGGACATTCTCTGGAGAGGGGACACTCTCCTGCGCAGGAGAGTGTCCCCTCTTCAGAGAATGTCCCCTGTCTATTCGTAGCGCAGCGCCGCGATCGGGTCGAGCGACGCGGCCCGCCACGCCGGCCACAGGCCGAACAGCAGGCCCACCGTTGCGCTGAACCCGAAGGCCAGCGCGAGCGCGTCCAGCGTGACGTATGTCTGCCACCCCGCCAGCTTCGTGAGCGCCGCCGCGACACCGGTGCCGAGCAGCATGCCCAGGGTCCCACCGACCAGGCACATCACGAGGCTCTCGACCAGGAACTGGGCGAGGATGTTGCCGCGCGTGGCCCCGAGCGCCTTGCGTATGCCGATCTCGCGCGTCCGCTCGGTGACGGTCACGAGCATGATGTTCATGATGCCGATGCCGCCGACGACGAGGCTGACGCCCGCGATCCCTGCCAGCAGGAAGCCCAGGATCTCCGTGGTCTGCTGCTGGGTCGCGAGGAACTGCTTGCGGTCGATGATGGAGAAATCGTTGTCTGCGCCGGGCGCGAGCCCGTGCTTGCGGCGGACGACCCGCTCGATTTCGACCATTGCGCGACTCAGCTCGACGCCGGGCGCGACCTGCACCGCGATCGACTGGATCCTGTCGTCGCCGGTGACGCGGTAGCGCGACGTCCGGATCGGGATGAACACGTCGTCGTCCGGGTTGCCCGGGCCCACCGAGCCCTTCTTCTGGTAGATGCCGACCACCTCGAACGGCATCGCCTTCACGAGAATCTGGCGGCCCACGAGGTCGCGCGGCGTTCACCTGGAGCTGCTCCGGGACTTCGCCACCGAGGACCGCGACCCGGCCGTGGCTCGCGTCTTCGTTGGCGGTGAACATCCGGCCCGCCAGCATCGTGTAGCCATTCACGATCCGGTGTTCCGGCGTCGTGCCGATCACGCTCAGGTTGACGTTGCGGTTGCCGAATTTCACCTGCTGGCGCGACGTCTGTTCGGGAGCGACGGCGGACACGTTGCCCGCATCGTCCCGCAATGCGTCGCCGTCGTCGGTCGTCAGTACCTGCTGTTCCCTTGCGACACCCTGGGCAAAGCGCATGCCCGTCGTCACCGTGATGACGTTCGCGCCGAGCGACTTCAGCTGATCGTCGATGGCCCTCTGCGCACCCGTTCCCAGCGCAAGCATCGCGATCACCGCGGCGACGCCGATGATGACTCCGAGCATCGTCAGGGACGCGCGGAACAGATTGCCGCGGATGGACGTGAAGGCGACGCGCAGGATTTCACTCATCGCTTTGCACGCGGACCCTGCGCGGCGGGCGTCTCCTGCGACTTCTGCGTCATTCCCGGGATTCCGCCGCGCGAACGCATGAAGTCCTGCAGGCGCTCCTGCGCCTCGACGAGGCTCGAGCTCGGCAGCACGAGCACGGTCTCGCCTTCCGCGAGGCCCTCCGTGACCTCCACCCGGTCGAGATCGGTGATTCCGGTGACGATCGGAACGGCTTCCAGGGCGCCCTTGCGATCGACGACGACCCAGAAGCTCCCGCCGAAGCGTGCCGCGCTTTCCCGCGCGGACCCGTTCTGCGCACCCGTTGCCTGGCCTGCAGCGATGCCGAGCTTCGCGCGGATCGCGGCCGCGTCGAGCCCGGTGATCGATGCGGTGGTGTCGACGTCGCGCTCGGTACGCAGCGAAGTGACCGGCACGGTCAGCACATCATCGCGCCGGGCGACCTCGAACCGGACGTCCACGTTCATTCCCGGTCTGAGCAGCCGCTCCTCGTTCTCGAGCGAGATCAGCACCGGGAAGAGCGTGACGTTCTGCTCGACGACCGCCTGCGGCTCGACCTTCTCGATCGTGCCCGAGAAGCGCTTCCCGGGATACGAGGCGACGGCGATCTTTGCAGGCATGCCGGGTGCGATCTTGCCGAGGTCGGTCTCGTCGACGCGAACGCGCGCCTGCACGCGGGAAAGGTCGGCCATGGTCATCAGCAGCGTGCCGCCGCCGACGTCCATGGTCGGCGAGGAAATGACCTGGCCACGCTCGACTTTCTTGTAGAGGATCGTGCCATCGCTCGGGGCACGAACCTCCGTGTCGTCGAGCGAGATGCGCGCGTTGTCCACCGCGATTCGCGCGGAGACGACCTCCGACTCCGCGGTTGCGGCGTCGAGGACGAGCTTGTCGTAGTCGGCCTGGTTGATCCACGCATTGCCGAGCAGCTTCTTGCCGCGATCGAGCTGGCTGCGCGCATTGGTCGACCTGGCCAGGGCCGCATTGAGCTGGGCGGCGGCCTGGTCGAGGCGATTGCGGGGAGTGCGCGGGTCGATGCGAGCCAGCAGCGCGCCCTTCTTCACGGTATCGCCCGTGTCCGCGCCGAGCTCGAGGATCTCGCCCGAGGCCTTCGACTTGATCTCGACCGTGCGGACGGGCTCGATCACGCCGGCGGCCTCCACCGTCAGCACCAGCGGGCGCTTCTCCACCGTGGCCGTGTCGTACTGCTGCGCCGCGGGCGTTACGCCGCGCTGGCCGCAGGCAGCGACGATGATCGTGGTCGAGCGCGATGGCCGGGATTCGAAGGTTCATCAGGATGGGTCCCCGGGTGCCTGTGTGTCGCCCTCGATCCTGCCGTCGAGCATGCGCAGCACGCGGCTCGCGCGGGCGGCGACGCCGGCATCGTGCGTGACGACGATGACACTGTTGCCGGCACGGTGGATGTCGTCGAAGAGAGCGAGGATTTCCTCGCCGGTGGTGGTGTCGAGATTGCCGGTCGGCTCATCGGCGAGCAGCAGGCTCGGACTGGTCACGAGCGCACGCGCGATGGCGACGCGTTGCCGCTGGCCGCCCGAGAGCTCTGCCGGCCGATGCCTGGACCTGCCCGTGAGGCCGACTCGCTCGAGCGCCTCGGCGGCCCGGCGCAGCCGCTCGCGCCTCGGGACATGGGCGTAGACGAGCGGCAACTCGACGTTCTGCAATGCCGTGGCGCGAGGCAGCAGCGCGAACGACTGGAAGACGAAGCCGATGGCGCGGTTGCGCACCTGCGCCAGCTCGCGGTCGCTCAGGTCCGACACGAGCTGCCCGTCCAGCCAGTAGCGGCCGCCGTCGGGGGCATCCAGGCAACCGATGATGTTCATCAGCGTGGACTTGCCGCAACCCGACGGACCCATGATCGCGGTGTAATCGCCGCGGCGGATCACCAGGTTGACGCCCCGGAGCGCCTCGATGGTCTCGCCGCCCATGCGATAGCGTCGGGCGACATCCTCCGTACGGATCAGTTCGGGTTCGGGCATGGCCTGCCCATTAGACATGCAAGCGTGCGGAAGGTGGCATGCGCCTTCTACGCAGAGAAAACAGGGGCCATGGAACCAGGGGACATTCCCTTTGGACAGTCTCGGAGGGGACAGTCCCCTGGAAGGGGACAGTCCCCTAGTCCATCCCCAGTTCCTTCAGCTTGCGCGTGAGCGTGTTGCGGCCCCAGCCGAGCAGCTTCGCCGCATCCTGGCGTCCGCCGCCCGCGGCCTTGAGCGCCTCGCGGATCAGCGTCCGCTCGAACTCCGGCATCGCATCCTCGAGCAGCGGGGCGCCGCCGGCGGCGAGCCTCGCCTGCGCCCAGCCTGCCAGCGCGCTCGACCAGTCCGATGAGGACGCGCCCGCAGACAGCGCTGCCTCCGCCGAGGTCCGCAGGAATGTCGCCGCGCGTAATCTCGCGACCGGCCGCGAGCACGGTGAGACGTCGGCAGGCATTGACCACCTGCCGCACGTTGCCGGGCCAGTCGAACGCGGCCAGCGCCGCGGCGGCCTCCGGAGTGAGTACTTTCGGCGCGACGCCGAGCTCCATCGCCGCCACGTCGAGATAGTGCTGCAGCAGTTCCGGAATGTCCTCGCGCCGGCTGCGCATCGGCGGCACGGAAATGCGGATCACGTTCAGGCGATGCAGCAGGTCCTCGCGGAAGAGGCCTTCCTTCACGCGGTTCTCGAGATCCTGGTGGGTCGCGGCGATCACGCGCACGTCCACCTTCACCGGCAGTTGCCCGCCGACGCGATAGAACTCGCCCTCGGCCAGCACGCGCAGCAGCCGGGTCTGCAGCTGCGGCGACATGTCCCCGATCTCGTCGAGGAACAGCGTGCCGCCGTCGGCCTGCTCGAAACGCCCGCGCCTGAGCTCCGTCGCGCCCGTGAAGGCCCCCTTCTCGTGCCCGAAGAGCTCCGACTCGAGCAGGTCGGCGGTGAACGCCGAGGTGTTGAGCGCGATGAACGGCTTGGCCGCGCGCGGGCTGTGACGATGCAGCGCCCGCGCCACGAGCTCCTTGCCCGTGCCCGACTCGCCGGTGATCAGCACGGTCATGCTCGACCGCGACAGCCGGCCGATGGCGCGGAAGACCTCCTGCATCGCCGGTGCGTGGCCGAGCATCTCCGGGATGCGGCGCGATTCGCTGGAAGAAGTCTCCGAGCGATGAATCTGCGTGGCGGCGCGGCGCACCAGTTCGACGGCCTGGTCGATGTCGAACGGCTTCGGCAGGTACTCGAACGCACCGCCCTGGTAGGCCGCGACGGCGCTGTCGAGATCCGAGTGCGCGGTCATCACGATCACGGGCAGTCGCGGCCGCTTGCTCCGGATCTCCTCCAGCAGGTCGAGCCCGCTGCGGCCCGGCATGCGGATGTCGGTCACGAGCACATCGGGCTCCTCGCGGCGGAGCGCTGCGAGCACCGAGTCCGCATCCTCGAACGCCGTCGGTTGCATGCCACCCTGCCGGAGGGCCCGCTCGAGCACCCAGCGGATCGACGCGTCGTCGTCGACGATCCAGACGTTAAGTGTTTTCGCTGAGTTCATGACTGTCGAACGGCAGGAGGATGGTGAAGACGGTGCGACCCGGGCGGCTGTCGAACTCGATCAGGCCGTCGTGGCGCCCGACGAGATCCTGCGCCACCGCGAGCCCGAGGCCCGTGCCGCCCTGGCGGCCGGTCACGAGCGGATAGAACACGGTGTCCTTGAGTTCCGCCGGGACGCCGGGGCCGTCGTCCTCGACCTGTATCGCAGCGACCACCCGGTAGCGGCGACTGCCGATGCTGGCGTTGGTGAGTGCGCGGGTCCTGAGCACGATGCGACCACTGCCGCCGACGGCCTGGATCGCGTTGCGCCCGAGGTTGAGCAGCGCCTGTATCACCTGGTTGCGGTCGAGCCTCAGGCGCGGCAGGCTCGGGTCGTAGTCGCGCTCGATCGACACGCCCGTGGGAGCTTCGGCCGCGAGCAGGTGACCGACGTGCTGGATGAGCTCGTGAATGTTGACCGGTTCCTTGCGTGGCGGCTGGCCGGGACCGAGCAACGCGTCCACCAGCGCCGCGAGCCGGTCCGCCTCGCTGATGATGACGGTCGTGTACTCGTGCAGTGCCGGGTCCTTCAGCTGGCGCTCGAGCAGCTGGGCGGCACCGCGCAGTCCACCCAGCGGGTTCTTGATCTCGTGCGCGAGCTGCCGGACCATCGCGCGGCTTCCGCCGAGCTGCGTGAGCAGCGCGTTCTCGCGCAGGATGCGCTGGTGCTGCGTGACGTCCGACAGCTCGACGATCACGCCGCCGGGCCTGTCCGGGCTGGTCGAACGGGGTGACGGTCACGTCGAGCATGCGCGGCGCGGCGCCGGGGCCTGCCTCGAACGGCAGTTCGCGGCGCGAGTACTGCGCGCCAGCGGCCCGCGCGCGGCCGATCACGCCCTCGAGTTCGACGTTGGCCTTGAGAAGGTCGCGAATTCCACGGCCTGCGGCCTGGTTGCGGCTGATGCCGAGCAGGTCCTCGGCCGGTTCGTTCAGGTGCAGGATCGCGCCGTCCGCATCGAGCCAGACGACGCAGGTGGACTGGCCGTCGAGCAGCTCGCCGAGCTCGACGGAGGCCGGGCGGAAGGCATTGCGCGGATCTGCAGCCACGTCACGCCCCCAGCCGGCGGCGTGCCGGTTGCCGGCACGCGCCGGTCAGCCGCCCCTGGGCGTGGGCCGCGTCGGCGGCCTCAGGTTCGGCCCGACGGCGCGAGGCGCGATGATCGTGTTCTGCTTCATGTAGAAGACGACGGGCTGGCTGCGGATCTTCTCGACGCCCTTGGCGTCGCGGATCGTGGCCGTGATCGAGTGCGTGCCCCGGTCGAGATTCTCGAGCGTGTAGTCGAGCGAGTTGTCCGCTCCTTCGACGGCGCATGCCGTCGAGGAACAGGCGCAGCGAGTCGCCCTCCGCCACGCGCGGGCTCCGTGCGGATGCGCACGTTCACCGTCGCATCGGCGTCGAAGAACGAAGCCCCGTTCTCCGGCTGCCAGATCTCGAGAAGATTGTAGGTCGTGCCCGGCGCGGCCGGCGGCTGCGCAACCGCTGCGGCCGCCGCGGAAGCCGGTGCCGTCGCGCCGCCGGACGGAGGTCCCGTGAACGACGAGGTCCACCCTCGTCGCGCCCGGCCCGGGCGTGTCGGAAAAATGGACGACGCCGTTCGCGTCCTTCCACGTCCAGAGTTCCTTCCTCGATTCCTGTGCCTGGCTCGCGAACGCCAGCAGGCACGACGCCAGGACGAGAATTCGGGTCTTCATGGCGGAAGAGCATAGCCCCGGGACCCCGTACAGACAAAGTGACGGCCCGCAATCGGGAGGTGCGTCAAGAGATGCGGCCCGCGGGCCCCGGGCGGCGGTCGGCCGCCGCCCGGTCCCAGGCAGTCCAGCGTTCCGTCAGACGCTGTAGTACAGCTCGAACTCGACCGGGTGGGTCGACATCCTGAGCCGCGTGACTTCCTGCATCTTGAGCGCGATGTAGGCATCGATCACGTCGTCGGTGAACACGCCGCCTTCCTTGAGGAAGGCACGGTCCTTGTCGAGCGCTTCGAGTGCCATGTCGAGCGAGTGACACACGGTCGGGATGTGCTTCGCCTCCTCCGGCTCGAGATCGTAGAGATCCTTGTCCGCCGGGTCGCCCGGGTGGATCTTGTTCTTGATGCCGTCGAGGCCCGCCATCAGCATGGCCGAGAAGCACAGGTACGGATTCGCGGTCGAATCCGGGAAGCGCACTTCGATGCGGCGGCCCTTCGGGTTGATCACGTGCGGAATGCGGATCGACGCCGAGCGGTTGCGCGCCGAATACGCGAGCATCACGGGCGCCTCGAAGCCGGGCACGAGCCGCTTGTAGCTGTTCGTGCTCGCGTTCGAAATGGCGTTGAGCGCCTTGGCGTGCTTGATGATGCCGCCGATGTAGTAGATCGCGAGTTCGGAAATGCCGCCGTACTTGTCGCCGGCGAACAGGTTCTTGCCGTCCTTCGAGAGCGACTGGTTGACGTGCATGCCGTTGCCGTTGTCGCCCACGAGCGGCTTCGGCATGAAGGTCGCCGTCTTGCCGTAGCTGGCCGCGACGTTGTGGATCGCGTACTTGAGGATCTGCACCTCGTCGGCCTTCTTGACCAGCGTATTGGCGGAGACGTTGATCTCGGCCTGGCCGCCCGTCGCCACCTCGGCGTGGTGCACCTCGACCTTGAGGCCGAGCTCTTCCATCGCGAGGCACATCGAGGTGCGCAGGTCCTGGTAGGCGTCCACCGGCGGGACCGGGAAGTAGCCGCCCTTGACGCCCGGGCGATGCCCGAGGTTGCCGCCCTCGACCGTGCGGCCCGTGTTCCATGCGCCCTGCAGCGAGTCCGCCTCGTAGAAGCAGCCGTTCATCGAGCTGCCGTGGCGGACGCTGTCGAAGATGAAGAACTCGTTCTCGGGGCCCCACATCGAGGCGTCGGCGATGCCCGTGGACTTGAGGTAGGCCTCGGCGCGCTTGGCGAGCGAGCGCGGGTCGCGCTCATAGCCCTGCATGTTCGAGGGCTCGACGATGTCGCAGCGCAGGTTGAGCGTGGTCTCCTCGAAGAACGGGTCGACGACCGCGGTGGACGGATCCGGCATCAGGATCATGTCGGACTCCTGGATGCCCTTCCAGCCGGCGATCGACGAGCCGTCGAAGCCCTTGCCGTCCTCGAAGAACGCTTCGTCCACGACGCGCGTCGGGACGGTCACGTGCTGTTCCTTACCCTTGGTGTCGGTGAACCGGAGATCGACGAACTTGATCTCCTTCTCCTTGAGCAGCTTCAGAACGTCGGCAGCAGTGGTCATGGGCTCTCCTCACGGATGCAGCGAAATCGGGTGCCCGGGGCCGCTCGCCGCGACAGCCTCGGAGTTGGACTTTGGGGACCAGAAGGAATGCACATTGTATGCCACCGCACCGGAGTGGCGCAAAGCCTGCCCTATATCCGGCGCACCCTCATCATTGAGCTTGATTGTGATTCATATTGGTGCATCGCAGTTTCGCGCGCGCACCGAAATGGAGCGCCTCTCGGCCGGCCCGCGCCGCACCAGTTGCTGCCGAACCCGCGCGTGGACGGCCGGCAAACAGACGCTCCCGCGCCGCTCGCTCGTGCTACATTTTTCCCGGGGGTTGCTGAGGTCCGAGTCTGTACGCCTCGTGCTCGGGGCGTGCTGTTCGTGACGCTTGAAAGGATCAATCAAAGACCCGCGGATTCCGCGGCGGGAGCGCACCCAGATGAAAATGACTTCGACGCATCGTCGATCGCTGTCCATTGCGATCGCGTTTGCCCTTGCAGCAACGATCGCCGGCTGCGGCTCCAAGGAACCGCCGCCGCAGGCCACGGCGGCTCGCGCCACCGCCGGCTGTCGTGGAACAGGCGGCCCCGGCGCCCGTGGTCCAGCAGGCCGCCGCGCAGGCGCCCACTTCCTGGAGCGCCGAGGCTCTCGAGGACCTGCTCGCTCCGATCGCGCTGTATCCGGACCCGGTCCTCTCGCAGGTGCTGATGGCTTCCGCGAATCCGCAGGAAGTGCTCGACGCCGGCAACTGGATCCTCGAGAACCAGGGCCTCAAGGGCAAGGCGCTCGATGACGCGGCAGCCGCGATCGGCTTCACGCCGCCCGTGCGCGCGCTGCTGCAGTTCCCGGACACGCTGGACATGATGTGCCGCGAACTCGGCTGGACCACCGAGCTCGGCGAGGCGTTCATCGCCGACCAGGCCGGCGTGCTCGACGCCGTGCAGCGCCTGCGCAGGCAGGCGAAGGACGTCGGCAACCTGCAGAGTTCGCCGCAGATGACGGTCGACACGCAGACGCAGGCCGGCAAGGAGGTCATCGTGCTCGAGCCGCCGGCCAGCACGAACACGGTCTACGTGCCGCAGTACGATCCGGTCGCGGTCTATGCGCCGGCTCCCGCCACGACCGAGGTCGCTCCGGCTGCCGTTGCACCTGCCACCACGACGACCACGACGACCGAGACGAAGAGCGGCTACAGCACCGGCGCGCATGGTCACGACGGGCCTGCTGTCGTTCGGCGCGGGCATGCTCGTCAACGAGCTCTTCGACGACGACGACGATCACCACAACAACAAGTACTACTACCCGAACTACGGTTACGGCGGCATGCCCTACTACCCGCCGTATCCGTACCGTCCCGAGTTACGGCAACGGCTACTACCCGAGCAACGGGTATCGGCCGCCTGCCGGCTACGGTGGCGGGCTTCCACAACAGCGGCAACATCATCGTCACCAATCCCGGTGGTGGCGGCGGCAACGGTTACTGGGACCGGTACGACAACAACCGGGCGGGCGCCGTCGACAGGAATGACCGGTACAAGAGCCCGATCAGCTCGGCCAAACCCGGTCGTTCCGATCTGAACGACCTGAACAAGCGCCAGCCGCGAGCGATGCCCGCGGACGTGCAGCGCCCGAACAAGGACGCCGAGCCCAGGCAGTACAAGGGCAACCAGAACTACGCCGGCGCGAAGGACGGCGGGTACAAGGGCGCTGCCAAGGGCGCAGCGGGCACGACGGCTGCGAATCGCCCGGATGCGCGACCGACTCCAAAGGTGCAGGGCTCCTACAAGGGCGCGCCGACCGGCGGCAGCAAGGTCGCCAGCAACAGCGGCTACAAGGGAGCCAGCCAAGGACATGGCGAAGCCCGCGTCGCGACCGGCGCAGGCACCTGCTGCCAACCGTCCGAACACCGGCAACGTGAAGGCCCCGTCGTCAGGCGGCGGTGATCGCGGTTATTCGAAGCCGACGTCCAAGCCGGCGTCGATGCCGAAACCGCAGATCCGTCCGCGAAACCGGATTCACGGCCGGCGCAGATGCCGGCGAACCGCAGTGGCCAGGCCGGCGGTGGATCGAAGCAGTCGAAACCATCGGCCATGTCGGGCTCGGGTGGCGGCGGCAAGGCCAACAAGGCTGCGAGCCAGCGAGGCAAGCAGAGCATGCCGCAGGGTGCCCGCAGCAAGGGCGGCGGTGGAGGCGGTGGCGGTGGCGGCGGCGGCAAGAAGGGCAAGCGCTAGGAGAAGCACATGAACATCATCAAGACGCAATTTTCCGCCCTGCGCTGCTGCGTGGTTCTCGGGTCCGCCGTTGCGCTCGCCGCATGCGCCAAGGTCGAGGATCACAACTCGTTCAAGACGCCGGAAGCAGCGGTCGACGCGTTGGTAGCCGCGATACAGAAGGACGACGTGCCCGCGTTGCAGAAGCTGCTCGGCCCGGGAGCGGAGGACCTGCTGTCGTCGGGGGACGCCGTGCAGGACAAGGCCGACCGCAA
>CAVTDU010000017.1:0-30986 GCA_963733565.1 uncultured Gammaproteobacteria bacterium | reverse complement strand
GTGACCAGGCCGAGCAGCACCGACATGACCATGGTGTCGACGTGCAGCGACCAGAACCCCTCGCCGACCTTGAGGTGGGTCAGGTGGTGGTTGATGAATTCGGTACTGTTTGCAGGAGCTTCGCCGGCCATTTCAGTCTGCCACTCCGACCGTTTGTTTCGTTTTCGGCCCGCCCCAGCGAGCGGCCCCGAACCAGTATCCGAGGAAGGTCGCGACGTATGCCGCCAGCAGCGGCACCGCATCGACCTTCGGCGACCCGAAAGCCAGCACCAGCGTCGCGATGGTGAAGCCCACCTTCACGAGCCAGCCTGAGAAAAAGCTCCAGGCCACACGCTGCAAGCTCGCCCCTTCGCCGTGGCGCAGCATCGCGATTGCCATCAGGGCCGTCGCAGCGATGCCGATTCCAGCGCCCGTCGCCGCGGAAACCGCCGCTCGGGCACCCCAGCCGGCGAGGCAGGCGATCGCAACGATCGCCCCGAGCAAGACCTGACCCAGCAGCACGGCAAGCGCCTGGCGCCTGCCTTCCTGGATTTCGAGCTTGCTCAAGGCCTCACTCAATAACTCCGGGCAACAAAAAAGCCACGTCAGGCGCCGGGCGCTCCGGCCGTGGGTGGCGATTCAGTAACCGTTACCCGGGCCGGCCACACCTGTCGGCGCGGCTTCCGGAAGGCCGACGATTATATCTGTTCGTTTTGCAGTGCCGCAATTGCGCAGGCATCGCGCAACTGCTGCGGAATGTCGCCATTGAAACTTCTCGCGACAACATGGGTGGCGGCCGGCTCGGCGAGTCCGCAGCTGATGGTCGTGTGGTGGCGGGCTTGCTCTGCAGGCTCGCCCGCCGGGCTTGCCGCAATGACCACTTGCCGCGAGTCTAGATATTTAGAATAACTCGACAATGGCTCTGCATATTCATTGGCAAGCCATCGGATAGCGTAGTGGATCTGACTTATTGTCGCGCCGGCCGACGCTACTGGATGTGCTCGAGGATTCCGTCGAGCTCGTCGAGGCTGTTGTAGTTGATGACGAGCTTGCCGCGACCCTTCGCCGAGTGCTGCAACTGCACCTTGGCGCCGAGCTTGCCAGCCAGTTCCTGCTCGAGGCGGCCGATGTTCGGATCCTTGCGCGGGGGCTCGCGATCCTCGTCGTCGTCCTTGCGCGTCAGCATGCGGCGCACGAGCGCTTCGGTCTCGCGGACCGACAGCCCCTTGCGGGCGACGAGGGTGGCGACCTCCACCTGCTGGCGCGCCACCGTGAACCCGAGCAGCGCGCGGGCATGCCCCATCTCGAGCTGCCGTTGCTCGACCAGCGACTTCACTTCCTCGGCGAGCTCGAGCAGCCGGAGCAGGTTGCTGACCGCGGCGCGCGACCGCCCGACCGCGTCGGCGGCGCTCTGGTGCGTCATCTCGAATTCGCGGATCAACCGGTCGAGCGCCCGGGCCTCCTCGAGAGGATTCAGGTTCTCGCGCTGGATGTTCTCGATGAGCGACATCGCCATCGCGGCGTCGTCCGGCACGTGGCGGATGACGGCCGGCAGGTCGTGGAGGCCGGCCATCTGCGCGGCACGCCAGCGTCGCTCGCCGGCGATGATCTCGTAACGCAACGGCTCGCCCGTCCGCTGCGCGGCCACTGGCCGCACCACGATCGGCTGCACGACGCCCTGCGCACGGATCGAGTCGGCGAGTTCCTGCAGGCTCTCCGGTCGCATGTCGAGGCGCGGCTGGTAGCGGCCGCGCTGCAGCAGGTCCACCGGGATGCGCGCGAGTTCCTCGTCGAGGCGCGGCGCAGCGGCACCGGCGGGCGGTTGATCCGCCGAAGCGGTCGATGTGCCGAGCAGGGCCTCGAGGCCCCGGCCGAGCGAGGGTCGCTTGGTTGCCATAGGTGCGCGAGTCTAACGGATGGACGAACCGGACTAGCCATCCTCGCGCGAAGCCCCGAGACTTGCCAGCCGTGCGCCAGGCGATCCCGCAAGTCACCGCGATGCTGTTGTCCGCCTGCGCAATGGCGGCGGCACCCGTTGCCTCGTGCGACCCCGTCACGGGCGAGCCGGGACCGCTCGCAGTGCTGAGCGCCGGCCGGTTCAACATCGAAGATCCGTCCGAAGGTCCCACCGGCGGCGGCGTGGAATACCGCTGGGCGCCGCTCGACCGCTGGAAGCTGGTCCCCAGCGTGGGATTCACGCTCGCCGAAGGAGGCGTGGCCTATGGCTACACAGCCCTGCGCTACGACTTCCGCCTTGGCAACTCGTGGTTCCTGACGCCGGTCTTCGGCGCGGGCCTGTTCAGCAACGGCGGCGACGTGGACCTGGGCCACGCCGTCCAGTTCAAGAGCGGGATCGAGCTGACGGCTCGCGTTGCGGACCGCTACCGGGTCGGACTGCTCTTCTATCACCTCTCGAACGCGGGCCTGTCGGACGACAATCCCGGCGTCGAGGTGCTCGAGGTCGTGTTCGGCATCCCGGCAGGTCGTTAGCACCGTGACGTTGCGAGGGTGACACCTGGAGAGGGACTTGGAGTATGATTGTTGCAGCGCAGCAATCCACGCAGGTAACGACGATGGTCAGCAAGGTCAAAGAGTTCGTGAGTGAGCAGCAGCAGGTGCTGTCCCGCCAGGCCCGCAAGCTCGGCAGGGCGCCGGGCAAGGTCGTGCGAAAAGCCGCTGCCCGATCAGCGGAAGGCATCAAGGCGCTGAAGGAGCCCGTGCGCGTCGTCACGCACTCGGGTGTGAAGCTGACCAACGTGTCGCACGAGGCGCTGCTCGGACTGATGGCATCTGCAGCTCGAGGTCGTCACCTCGGCGCTGTCGGATGCCGCCTCGCAACTCGAGCGTGTGGCGCAGGCCGACAACGTCATGGATCTCGTTCGTGGCCAGGCCGACGAGTTGCGCGCCACGCGCGAGCGCGTCGTCAATGACGTCAAGCGCGCCGTGTCGATCGTCAAGGACGCCGGCATCGGCGCCCGCGACGTGGCGACCGAGACCTACGCGAAAGTCGTGAAGCGTGGCCCGGCGGCGCGACCCGCGGCGAAATCCACGCGCGTCCGCAAGGCGAAGCGCGCTGTTCGAAAGACGAAGGCGCGCGCGAAGACGAGACGCTGACGTTCAAGGACGGCGTAGTCCGTCCAGCGATTTTTCCGGTCTCCCCCTGATTGCGCCCTCTCCGGAGGGCGCTTTTTTAGGTGCTTCGCCGATCTCCGGGGACGCCGCGTCGCGCCTCGAACGCCTTGCTACGCCGCCGACTCGCTTGCGATTTCCCAGCCCGGAAATACCAGCACTGCCGGATGGCACCTGAGCGCCCGGGCCAGCACCTTTTTCTCCCGCATGTCCGCTTCCGTCCTCCTCGGGCATGGTCAGCCGACGCGTCGTGTAATCGACGGCAGCATTGCATCCCCCCGGCTGCGCCGCGATCATGAGCCATGATCCTGCTGCCACTGGTCTTCGCCGCCGCCACCGCCACCGCCGCGCCCGTCATCTCCGCCGAGCGCATCCGCGAGGACGTGCGCGTGCTCGCCTCGGACGAATTCGAAGGCCGCGGTCCCGGCGAGACGGGTGACCGCAAGACCATCGAGTTCCTGTCGAAGGCCTTCGCTGCCGCGGGTCTCGAGCCCGGCGGCGTGGACGGCCTCTGGACCCAGCCCGTGCCGCTCGTGCGACTCGACCGGCAACCGGGCGCCACGATGTCGCTCACGATCGCCGACCAATCGATCGCGTTGACGCCTGGCGACAACGCGGCGCTCACGCTCCGCAACGCCGGCCGCACGGAGGTGAGGGATGCGCCGCTGGTGTTCGGCGGCTACGGTGTCGCAGACGCCTCGCGTGGCTGGGGCGCTTACGACGGCGTCGACGTGCGCGGCAAGGTCCTCGTCGTGCTCGCCAACGACCCGGACTTCGAGGCCGGCCGTGACCTCGGCTTCGAGGGACGCCGCATGGCGCTGGCGGGACGCATCGGCATCAAGTTCGAGGTCGCGGCACGCGCCGGCGCGCTCGGCGTGCTCGTGATCCACGAGGACGCCGCGGCGAGCTATCCGTTCCTGCAGGTGGCCAGCGGCGACGCGCTGCCGGCCTTCGTGCTGGCGCCGCCCAAGCCTTCGTCGCTGCAGTTCACGGGATGGCTGCGCGGCGACGCGGCGTCGGACCTGCTCGCGCGCGCGGGCCTCGACCTCGCGTCGTTGAAACAGCGTGCCCGTGAACCTTCGTTTCGCGCCTTCGCCATCGAGGGCGCGACGGTGAGTGCGGCGGGCGACGTGAAGGCGACCGACGTCGTGAGCCACAACGTGCTTGCGCGGATCACGGGATCATCACGTCCCGACGAGTACGTGCTCTACGGTGCGCACTGGGACGCCAACGGACGCAACGGTCCGGACGCCAAAGGCGACCCGATCCGCAACGGCGCGGTCGACAACGCCACCGGTACCGCCGAGGTGCTCGAGATCGCTCGCGCCTTCGCGAAAGGCCCGAGGCCCGCGCGAACCGTCGTGTTCGCGGCCTGGACCGCCGAGGAAAAAGGCCTGCTCGGCGCCGAAGCCTACGCGGCAAACCCGATCTATCCGCTGGCCCGGACCGCAGCCGTGATCAACCTCGACCCGCATGTCGTATTGCCGGCGGCGCGCGACGTCGAGCTGATCGGTGGCGGCCGCACCGAACTCGAGCTGCGGCTCGCCGAGGCCGCCGCGAAGCTCGGGCTGCGCGTGACGCTCGAACCGAATCCCGAGGCGGGCTGGTACTTCCGCTCCGATCACTTTCCGTTCGCAAAGCGCGGCGTGCCGGCCATCGCATTCCGCGCCGGCCGCGATCTCGTCGACGGCGGAACCGCGGCCGGCAACGCGATCGTCGGTCCCTACAACGCGCGCGACTATCACCAGACGACCGATGAGTTCGATCCGACCTGGACGTTCGCCGGCACCGTGCAGGAAGCGACCGTCGCCTTCGAACTCGGTCGCACGATCGCGAACGACGGCAGCTGGCCCGGCTGGTATCCGGGCATCGAGTACGGCGCAGTGCGCGCGGCGAGCGAAGCGGAGCGCGCGGCGAAGTAGGCGCTGCCGGCCGACACGCCGCATCCCACCGAATCGGCGCCCGAGACCTGCGCCGTCGGTCACAGATTGGACAAGCCATGCCCCGAACGATTGTCCGGCGTCGCGGCTCGCGCAAGTATCGACGGCAACCCGACCTGGAACGAACCGGCCGCGCGACCAACGAGGGCACGCCCGTGGCATTTGTGATCTTCTCTGCCGGTCCCGTGACGCACTCGCGCCTGCGCACCGTCGATGCGGTGCCACTCGCGGCTGGCGTCGCCCTGGTCCTGCTGCTGCTGATGGTTGGCTGCTTCGCACTGGGCTATGGCTCGGCACACACGGGCGTGACGCAAAGTGCACCTGGCCGGACAGCGATCCGACTCGATCTGGATCGCCCCGAGGGCCGGGCCTTGATCGATCGGGTCGGAGTTCTTTCGGGCCGGCTCACGCTGCTGGAAAGCGAAGCCGCAACCCTGGCCACGCGCCTCGGCCTGGGCCGGCCAGCCGCCGTCCCACCCGCAGCGCAGCCGCAGCGCCATGAAGCCGCGCTGACAACTCCAGGCACAACGGGCTTGAGCCCGGTCGATCCGCTGCCGCGTGGTGGCCCATTCATTCCACTCAGCCGGGACGGCGCGCGGCCAGCCGCTGGCCTCGCCCGCCACGGCGATCTCGGCACGGGTCTGTCGCGACTCGAGAAAGAGCTGGCGCGGCTCGAAGCCGTGGTCGCACACCTGGCGAACCTCACCCTCGAGCACGATCTCGCGAGCATGGCTTTTCCCAGCCGACGGCCCATCAGGGCAGGACGGGCGAGCTCGGGTTTCGGCACGCGTCGCGACCCGTTCACGGGCCGACCGGCCCGCCACGAAGGCCTCGACTTCGCTGCACCGGCGGGCACGCCGATTCTCGCCAGCGCCGGCGGGCGGGTCGTCGCCGCCGGCGCCAGTGGCGCCTATGGCAACGCGGTCGTGATCGATCACGGCAACGGTCTCGCGACGTTGTACGGGCACGCCTCCCGGCTTTTCGTCCGTCCGGGCGACCTGGTGATGCCGCAACAGGCGATCGCCGCGGTGGGTTCGACCGGCCGTTCGACCGGTGCGCACCTGCACTTCGAAGTCATGCGGCGTGGCGTCCGTGTCGAGCCCCGGGATTACCTGGCCCACGTGGACGTCCCGAGTGCACCGCCATGAGATCGTTGGCGGGCTCCGCCACGACACGGCGGCTGTCGTCCGCCCACCTCGAGCTTGCCTCCACGCGGCGCCTGCGCACCGGCTTTACCGTCACGGCCCTGGTGGTGCTGCTCGCACTGTCGGGAACGCTCGCGGTGCGGCTCTTTGCGGGCGGCGGGACGCCCACGCTGCACCTGCGTGACCTCGAGGCTCGCAACGCTGCCCTCGATGCGGAACTCGCGCGCGTGCGCACCGAGCTCGCGATGGAGCGCGCCACGCGTTCCTCGCTCGACCGACAAGTCGCGACGCTGAACGAGCGCATCGCGGAGCTGCGCAGCCAGGTCGATTTCCTGAACGCTCAACGTCTCCATCCGCGCGCGACGCGATAGCTGCTTCACGGTCATCTCACGGGGTGAGCTCAATGTTTCGCAGAAAGCCTCGCACGCCAATTGACGTCACCCGCCTCTCCAGCCTGATCGCGGCAGGAGTCGAGATCGCGGGGGACATCCGCATCACCGACGGATTGCGGATCGACGGCCAGGTGGAGGGCAACGTCCTCTGCGGGGATGCCGCGCACGGGCTGCTGGTGTTGAGCGAGAAGGGCACCATCATCGGCAGCGCGAAGGTCTACGACGCGGTGATCAATGGCACGATCCGCGGCGACCTCGAGGTCGAGCACTATCTCGAGCTGCAGGCCGGCGCGCGCATCACTGGCAACATCCGTTACCGCCAGCTGCAGATGGAATGCGGCGCGATGGTGGACGGCACCCTCGAGAGCCTGGCCGATGGCGCCGGGACCCACGCCATTCCGGTCAGCAACGTCGTGACATTGCCTCGTGCGCAGGCGCTCGCCGCCGGCGACCACGACATCGGTGGCTGACGCGACGTTGGGCGGTTGCGACCCGCCGCAGCGTCGTGCAATGTGAGGTCAGCAGGCGAGGGGTCCATCCATGCCTATAGCCGACTTTCTCACGACCATTGCGCAGGTAGCCGTATCGCTCGCTGGATTCTCGGGTCTCATCGCTGCGATCCGGACCGCTTCTCCGGACGGCTGGCATCCCCGGGACATCTGGTCATTGTCCTGGATGCTGGGAGCGAGCATTGGCGCGCTGATCCTGGCATTGCTCCCGCTGTGGCTGACGCTGTTCCATTGGCCGGACGACCTCGTGTATCGGGCTTCAAGTGCAGTTGCGTCTGCCTACATCGGCACGTTCGTGTGTGTCATGGTCTGGGCGGGGAGGCGATTGACCGTCGGTGGACATCCTCCACGTGTTCCGATCTTTCCCGCCGCAATTGCGCTTCTGCTTGGATTCTCCGCGCTCGCGACCGCGGCGGGTGCTGCAGGCTGGATCGGCGGAACGGTTGCAGCAGTCTACGTGGGAAGCCTGATAGCGCTGCTGGTGGCATCGGTCCTGGTACTCGCGGTCTTCCTCGTTCTGCTGGCACGAATTGCGCAGCGCAAGCTGTGATTTCGGCTGAATCGTGGCGAGCCACGCAGACCTTGCGCGGCAAGAGGCGGCCTGGAGCGGACGAAGCATATCTTCGCAGGGCAGAGTGCGACCGTGCACGCGCTGCCGGAAGAGTTAAGTAACCCCTGACAAGTCGGGCCCGGCTTCGATATCCCATGCACGCATGACGCGTGGATGCGTGTTGCTACGGATTTCTCCGCATGGTCGTCTTGGGGTGTGAGGACGATTCTGACCTGAATCGGCAGGGCTCCTCGGCTTCATGCCGCTGCTCGACAAGGAGTGAATTTATGGATGGACCACTCCGGGCTTCGATTCTCGCCGCCATCGCAGCCGGTGGTCTCGGGTCGGTCGCGCAAGCGCGAGACTACAAGAACCTCCCGGCAGAGGTCGGGCGGTACGGTCCGACGGCATCGGCAGATGCACGTGTCGTCCCTGGTGTTTCAGGCACGTGGTCAAGAGCCGCTACCCAGACAACTCTGCGCGACATCATTTTCAAGCAAGCACGCAAGAAAGTGCCAGGCTGTGCGACGCCGCAGGTCGTGATGACTTACACGGCCATGCCGGACATTCTCACCACGGACCCGTCAGGCATCGCGGTGGCGCAGCGAGCGTTCCAGCTTTGGGACGTTGACGTGTGCGGCGCCAAGGTCACGTATCTGGCGCAGCTGATGTGGGCAGACGGCCAGTTGTCCGGAGCGGCCGCACCGCTTCAGGACCTGCTGGCCGCTTCGAATCTCGCCAAGTATGACCAGCCAGTTAAGTTCGGCATCGAGAGCCGGCAGCAGGCCCGCGCGGTCGGTTCCTGGCTTGACCTCAACCTTCCTATGCCCGCAGCGTGGAACCTGGCTTCCATGCAGCCATCGCGGGCCGAGGCCCCGGCGACCTATGAGTTCATCCCGGTCGGTCAGAAAAAGGACGCATGGGATGAGATGTTGACGCTGCAAATCTTCGCGAACGCAGATCGTCCCTCGCTGCGCGAGATGGCCGAAGGCCTGCGTCAAGCGCGGAAGGTCTCGTGCGGTTCGGAACAGGAGCCTGCCGTCTATGGACACGACGGGGCACAAGGACCGAACGCCCCTGACACCGACTCGAGCGCGGTACTACTGCTTATTTGCGAAAATATTCCGGGGACTGACATAGCGGCAGTCACTTTTGGAAAGTTGCTCGCTGGCCGGGACCGCGCTTACTACGTGCATCGCGAATGGCGCGTCCCCAAAGGCGACCGCAATGCGGTTCTACTGTCCGTCGAATTGAAGCTGGCTGAAGCACGCCAGTTCTTTGAGCAGGTGCGGCTCTGTAACCCGGCGGCCGACCCAACCGGCTGCCCGACTCCAGCCTTCTTGTGAGGAGGGCAAAGGTTCACCGCGCGCATGTGCTCTTCTGCCGAGCCGGTGTCTGCTCCTGGTCGAACTGTCTCGTTCGCGAGGGTCGGCTTTTCACGGCTGCTCGACAGGCAGTCCGGTCGCCGCTACTGCTGCCCCGTAGCAGGTCTGTCCTGACGATCCGCGAAAGAGTTCTTTTGTATGCCGCGCTTCAGCCGCCGGGCGGCGCATCACTGGGCGCGGCCAATGCGGCTTCCTCGTCACGGCGGATCAATTCGCCGGCCAGCGCGAGATAGGCCAGCGCGCCGCGCGAGTCCTTGTCGTGGAACATGGCCGCCTTGCCGAAGCTCGGCGCCTCGGCGAGCCGCACGTTGCGCGGGATGACCGTGCGGAACACCTTGTCGCCGAAGTGCATCATGAGCTGGGCCGCGACCTCGTTCGAGAGGTTGTTCCGCGGATCGAACATGGTGCGCAGGATGCCCTCGAGCTTGAGGTCCGGATTCACGCTCGCGCGGATCTGCTCGATCGTGCCCATCAGCGCCGACAACCCCTCGAGCGCGTAGTACTCGCACTGCATCGGCACCAGCACGGTGTCGGCCGCGACCAGCGCGTTCAACGTCAGCAGGTTCAGCGCCGGCGGGCAGTCGATGATGATGACGTCGTAGAAGCCGCGCACCGGCTTCAGTGCGTTGCGCAGCCGCATCTCGCGCCCGATCATGGACATCAGCTGGACCTCGGCGGCGACGAGGTCCTGGTTGCCCGGCAGCACGGTGAAGCCACCGGGATCGACCGGCTGCAGCGCGGCGGCCAGGTCGCAGTCGCCGAGCAGCACTTCGGTCATCGAATAACGGAGCCCGCGCTTGTCGATGCCGCAGCCCATCGTGGCGTTGCCCTGCGGATCGCTGTCGATCAGCAGCACCTTGCGCTTCGTCGCGGCGAGCGACGCGGCAAGGTTGACGGCGGTGGTGGTCTTGCCGACCCCGCCCTTCTGATTGGCAACCGCGATGACGCGCTTCATGGACCGGGAAGAATAGCCGTGATCAGTCGGTCTTGTCGTGCGATCGGCACAGTTCCACGACGTGCCGCTCCTCGTCGAGCCCCGGGACGACGAGCCGGTGCACCGCGGCGACCTTCCAGCCGCTCAGCTTCTTCGCGAGTTCGTCCTCCGGGAAGCGCCCTTTCATCGCCAGCAGCCGGCCGCCTCCCGCGACCAGCGGTCCGGCGTTCCGGACCAGGTCGGCGACAGGGCCGACCGCCCGGGCCAGCACAGTTTCGAAGCGCGCGGCCGGCTTGAAGGCTTCGGCCCGGGCCTGCACGACCTCGACATTGGTGAGCGCCAGCGTGTCGCGCACGTGCTCGAGAAAGCGGCATTTCTTGCCGGTGGACTCGATCAGCGCGAAGTGCACGTCCGGCAGCACGATGGCGAGCGGAATGCCGGGGAAGCCCGCGCCACTGCCGACATCGGCGATCCGGCTGCCCCGCAGGTACGGCCGGACGCTGAGGCTGTCGAGGAGGTGCTTCGTCAGCTGCTGCCCACGGTCGCGAATGGCCGTGAGGTTCATGCGCTGGTTCCAGTCGTCCAGCAGGTCGAGGTGGGCGACGAGCTTGCCGGCCTGCTCGTCCGAGAGCTCGATGCCGAGCGCGCGCGCGCCTTCGCGAAGGATATCCATCAGCACAGGATATCAGGGGACACAGTGAGAGGGACACCGTTCCCCTCGGAGACGGTGTCCCCTCCTGCCCCTATTTATCGATGGTTGCCAGGTTGTCTTCCGAATTGCGGTCGATGCGCTTGTTGAAGGGATCGACGCCCGCGACGGCTGGCTCCCGGTCGGCAACCAGGTGCACCGTCTGGCGGCCGCTGCGCAGCTGGGTCTTCTCGACCGCGATCACGCTCGTCTTGTCATAGCCCTTGCGGCCGGGCTCGACGGTGAACACGCCGACGTCGAACGACTCGTCGAGCGGGGCCTCGGTCTCCTTGCCCTTGCCGTCCGCGTAGAGCTTGCGGGCGTCGACCTCCAGCGTCACGTCCCAGCGTCCATCGGCCCGGCGGCTCGACTTCGCCTCGGTGACCTTCACGTCGTACAGCGTGATCTTCTCGAACAGGTCCGAGATCAGCTGCTCGTGCTCCGGTCCGGCGACCTCGCGGAAGCGGCGCACCAGGTCCCGCGAGTTCGCGTACGGCGCCGGCTTGAAGGCGAATTCCGCGAGCAGGCCGCGCAACGCCTCGTTCACCTTGTCCGCGCCGATCTGGTCCTTGAGCAGGTACAGCGCCAGCGCACCCTTCTGATAGTGGATGTAGCCCTGGTCCTCGACGCGCACGAGCGGCAGCTCCTCGATCACCTCGCCGCCGCGCCGCCGCAGGTACTTGTCGAGCTCGTACTTCAGGAACTTGCGGATCTGCTCCGGACCGTACATCTGCTCCATGACCATCAGCGCCGAGTACTGCGCCAGCGACTCGATCAGGAACGTACCGCCCTGCTGCTCGGCGCTCGTCACCTGGTGGCCCCACCACTGGTGCCCGATCTCGTGCGCCGTCACGTAGGTGACCATGTCGATCTTCTCGGGATCACGGTAGTCGGCGATGAAGCCGATGCCCTCGGAATACGGAATCGTGTTCGCAAACGACTGCGCGAAGTCCTCGTAGGCCGGGAACTCGAGGATGCGCACCTGGCGGAACTGGTACGGGCTGAAGTTCGTCGAGAAGTAGTCGAGCGACGCCTTCATCGCCTTCGTCATGCGCTCGACGTTATAGGCGTGCGCCGGGTCGTGGTAGATGGCGAGTTCGACGTTCTTCCAGCGATCCTTCGCGACTTCGTAGCGCGCGGACTGCACCGAGAAGAAATTCTGGATCGGCGCGTCGCTGCGATAGCGGACCGTGCGCCGCCCGCCGGCCACCGTCTCCGATTCGACATAGCCGGGCGCCACCGCGAGCTGGTCCGCCGACGTCGAGACAGTGATGTCGGAGTTCACCCAGTCGCTGTCGCGCCGCAGGCCGTTGAACTGCCGCGCGCTTTCGTCTTCGAGCAGGGCAGGCCGAAGCTCCGGCGGCAACCCGTACTTGCGGCGCTTGGCCCGGTCCTGCAGCAACCCGTTGCGGCTCATGCCGAGGAACGGCGCGATCTCCGCGTTGTTCAGGAACGTGCCGTTGTCGACGATGCGCTGCTCGTTGCCGGAGTTGCGGAAGCCCTGCTGCTGGCGCAGCGTCTCGAACGTGATGCGGCGCTTCTCCAGCGGCGCGAGCGGCCGGTCGAAGCGGTAGATGCGGTAGTCGAAGTCGCCATGGTCCTTGCTCAGCGTGGCGCCCTCGACCTCGAGCGTCTTCATCTCGAGCGGGCGCAACCAGCTCACGTGGACCTCATCGAGCGGCCGCCCGGTCCGGTTCTCGATCACGTAGCTGCCGCGCGTCACGACCCTGGGCTCGTCCGGGTACAGCGCGACGTCGAGCGTGACGTCCGTGATGCGCGGCTGCGGCACCTTCTCGTATCCGATCAGCGCCTTCTCGTACTCGGCCGTGAGACGCTCCTCGTCGAGCTGGGTGCGGTAGTCGTTCAGCACGTTCGTGTTGTAGAAGATCCAGCCGCCGAGGCCGGCCATCGCGATTGCGGCGACGGCTGCGATCGCTCCCGCCGTGCCGTGCATCCGCGCCGGAACGCGCGCGAGCCGGGTCTTGAGCGGGGCGCCGACACCTCGGCGCCAGAGCGCATAGGCGAGCACTGCGAGCAGCACCGCGCCCGCGGTCCAGTACGCCCGGAACCACCACGCGTACGCCGCGAAGTCGCCCTGGCCGTTCATGTCCGAAAGCGGCGTGCCCGGGTTTCCCGCGTACTGGTACAGGTTGTGCTCGAAGCCGAGCCGGTCGAGCGTCACCTGGCTCACGAAGAAGATCAGCATCAGCATCCAGCCGGCGACCTTGTTGGGCACCAGCGTCTGCATGAAGACCGCGAGCACGGCGTACAGCACGACCGTCACGGTGGAGGGCAGCACGTACCACGCGAGGTACTTGCCGGTCTCGAAGTCGAAGTGACCCTTGAGCGCCTGCGTCGCGATCGCCGCCAGCGTGCTGGCCGCGAGCGTGGCGAACAGCACGACGGAGATGGCGAGGAGCTTGGGCACGAGAAAGGCCCAGTCCGGCGCCGGCGTCGAGTCCAGGATCTCGTGCACGCGCCGCTCGCGGTCGCGCCAGACGAGCTCGCCCGCGTAGTAGATCGCGATGACCAGCGGGATGAACGTGAACGCGCCGCGGAGCGTCTCGATCATCACCCGCGTGACCGGGTGGATGGTGTTGCCGTAGATCTCGTCGGCGAACCACAGCGAAGCGATCGCATTCAGGAAGCCGATGCCGAGCAGCACGATGAAGGCCGGGCTGCGCACTGCCGCGACCATGTCGAATCGCGTCAATGCCCACAGCTGGGCCCATCCCGCATCGCCGGCGCGGGCAGGCGTGCTGCCGGTTGTCGCCGTTGCGATTCGCGGCGGGGTCGCGTCGTGCACGCCGGACTCCGGGCCGCCATGGGCCGCGGCGGTCGCCATGCGCCCGCCCTTCGCCGCGCGAGCGTAGATCTTCCAGGCCAGCGCGAGCAGTGCGAACGCGATGCCGACCCACAGCACCCGGTTCCACAGCACGTACCCGGCGAACTCGGGCAGTCGGGTATTGCGCTCGGCGGCGGTCCAGTACTTCGTGGCCTGTTCGTATGCCCCGGTGCCGAAGGGATCGATCAGCGCGACGGCCTGTGCGAACTCGGGCCGGGAGAGAAAGGCGGCGGCGATCGCGTAGAGGACCAGGAAGGCGATGACGCCGACGTATGTCCACATCATCGAGCGCGTGGCGGTCGCGATCGCGAAGAACCCGGCGCCGGTCACGAACAGTGTCGGCACGCAGACCAGCAGGTAGACCCAGGCGTAATGCCCGAGGTTGAACGCTCCGAGCGTCTCGGGATCGAGCCACGGCATCGCGGCGCCGATCATCATGCCGATGGGCGCGCTCAGGAACAGCAGGCAACCGGCGAGGAAGGCGCCGGTGAAGCGCCCCATCAGGTAGTCGAAGCGCGAAATGCGCGTCGAGTGGATGATCGGGCCGAAGCCCGTCTCGTCGTCCCGCACGACGACGTTCGCGACGAACGCGGTCATGATGAAGATCGACATCACGCTCATGGACAGCAGCGTCTGGGCGATCGCGTAGGGCGAGTTCTTCCAGACGTTGCCGCCGGAGCCGATGTGCACGTTGTCGGACGCGGTCGCGGCGAACGTGAGCAGCAGGAAGATGGCGAAGGTCACCCAGAACGCGGGTGACTTGAGCTGGTAGCGCAGCTCGAACCTGGCGACGGGGCCGAACATGGCCTGCGCTCAGGCCGCGATGCGGCGCGTGGCCGCGAGGGTCGAGAAGTAGACGTCCTCGAGCCCGCCCGTCATCGGCTCGAAGCCCGCGCCGGGGTTGCTGTCCGACAGCACGTGGATCACGGTGCGTCCGCCGAACAGCCGCGTCGCGATCACCTCGTGTTCGCGGCGATACGCGTCGAGTTCCTGCCGGTCGATCGTCTTGCGCCAGACGCGTCCGTGGAGTGCCTTGATCAGGTCGAGAGGCGCGCCGGTCTGCACGATCCGGCCGTTGGCGATGATGGCCATGTTCGGGCAGAGGTCCGCCACGTCCTCGACGATGTGCGTCGAGAGGATCACGACCACGTTCTCGCCGATCTCGGCCAGCAGGTTGAGGAAGCGGTTGCGCTCCTCGGGATCGAGCCCGGCGGTCGGCTCGTCGACGATGATCAGCGACGGCTGCCCGATCAGCGCCTGCGCGATGCCGAAACGCTGGCGCATGCCGCCCGAGAAGCCGGCCAGCGCCTTCTTGCGCACGTCCCAGAGGTTCACCTGTTGCAGCAGCGCTTCGACGGTGGCGCGGCGCGTGCCACGGTCGGCGATGCCCTTCAGCACGGCGAGGTGGTCGAGCATGTCGAGCGCCGACACGCGCGGATAGACGCCGAAGTCCTGCGGCAGGTAGCCGAGCGTGCGCCGCAGTGCGTCCGGGTCCGCGAGCACGTCGAGGTCGTCGAACCGGATCGAGCCCCGGGTCGGAATCTGCAGCGTGGCGATGCAGCGCATCAGCGAGGACTTGCCGGCGCCATTCGGCCCGAGCAGCCCGAACATGCCGCGCGGCACTTCGAGCGTCACGCCGTCGAGGGCGCGGGTGCCATTGGGGTAGACGTGGGTGAGGTCGGCGATGCGCAGCATGGGGGATCCCTTTCGGACCGGGTCTGGGCCGGCCTCATTGCGGGGATCCTATTGGAGTTCTGGTGTATTAGTCAACTACACCACTAAACAATAAATCGGTGCCAGGCACCTATTTTCCGGGGACGCGGACCCAGCCTTCCATCAGCACCCGTGCGCTGCGGCTCATGATCGCCTTGGTCACGGTCCAGGCGCCGTCGACCTGGCGGGCTTCGGCCCCGACCCGCAAGGTGCCCGACGGATGGCCAAAGCGCACCGCCTTGCGCTCCCCGCCGCCCGCCGCGAGGTTCACCAGCGTGCCCGGGATTGCGGCCGCCGTACCGATCGCCACGGCCGCGGTGCCCATCATCGCGTGATGCAGCTTGCCCATCGAGAGCGCACGCACCAGCAGGTCGATGTCGCCCGCCGCAACGTGCCTTCCGCTCGACGCGACGTAGTCCGCGGGCTTCGCGACGAACGCGACCTTCGGCGTGTGCTGGCGTTTCGCGGCCTCGTCGACGCTCCTGATGAGGCCCATGCGGATCGCACCGTGCGCGCGAATCGTCTCGAACATCGCGAGCGCCTTCGCATCGCCGTTGATCGCATCCTGCAGCTCGGTGCCCTTGTAGCCGATCGCGTCGGCGTTGACGAAGATGGTCGGGATGCCCGCGTTGATCATCGTGGCCTTGAGCGTCCCGACGCCAGGCACGACGAGATCGTCCACGAGATTCCCGGTCGGGAACATCGCACCGCCCCCGTCGCCGTCGCCCTCGTCGGCCGGATCGATGAACTCGAGCTGCACTTCCGCCGCGGGGAACGTCACGCCGTCGAGCTCGAAGTCGCCCGTCTCCTGCACGGCGCCATTCGTGATCGGCACGTGCGCGACGATGGTCTTGCCGATGTTCACCTGCCAGATGCGCACGATCGCGACGCCGTCCTTCGGCACGCGGCTCGCGTCGACGAGACCATTCGAGATCGCGAACGGCCCGACGGCCGCGGAAAGATTCCCGCAGTTGCCGCTCCAGTCCACGAACGGCTTGTCGATCGAGACCTGGCCGAACAGGTAGTCGACGTCGTGATCCGGCCGCGCGCTCTTCGACAGGATCACCGTCTTGCTGGTGCTCGAGGTGGCTCCGCCCATGCCGTCGATCTGCTTGCCGTACGGGTCCGGGCTGCCGATCACCCGCAGCAGCAGCGCATCACGCGCCGCACCCGGCACCTGTGCAGCCTCGGGCAGGTCCTGCAGGCGGAAGAACACGCCCTTGCTGGTACCGCCACGCATGTAGGTGGCGGGAATGCGGATCTGCGGCGGGGAAATAGGGGACATTCTCCTATTTCCCAGCAGCGGAAATAGGAGAATGTCCCCTGTTTCCCTCGAGGAAGTCCTTCGCGAAACGCTGCAGCACGCCACCGGCGTCGTAGATCGACACTTCCTCGGCCGTGTCGAGCCGGCAGGTCACCGGCACCTCGACCCGCTCGCCGTTGCTGCGATGGATCACGAGCACGAGGTCCGCGCGCGGCTTGCGCTCGCCCGTCACGTCGAACGTCTCGGTGCCGTCGATGGCCAGCGTCTTGCGATTGACGCCCGGCTTGAACTCGAGCGGCAGCACGCCCATGCCGACGAGGTTCGTGCGATGGATGCGCTCGAAGCCTTCGGCGACGATCGCTTCGACGCCCGCGAGCCGCACGCCCTTGGCGGCCCAGTCACGCGAGGAGCCCTGGCCGTAGTCGGCGCCCGCGATGATGACGAGCGGCTGCTTGCGCTCCATGTAGGTCTCGATCGCTTCCCACATGCGCACGACCTTGCCGTCCGGCTCGATGCGCGCCAGCGATCCCTTCTTCACCTGTCCGTCCACCACGGCCATCTCGTTGACGAGCGTGGGATTCGCGAACGTCGCGCGCTGCGCGGTGAGGTGATCGCCGCGGTGCGTCGCGTAGGAATTGAAGTCCTCCTCCGGCAGGCCCATTTTCGCGAGGTACTCGCCGGCAGCGCTGTCGAGCAGGATCGCGTTCGACGGCGAGAGGTGATCGGTCGTGATGTTGTCGCCGAGCACCGCGAGCGGTCGCATGCCCTTCAACGTTCGCTCGCCGGCCAGGGCGCCTTCCCAGTACGGCGGTCGACGGATGTAAGTGCTCTTCGGCCGCCAGTCGTACAGCGGGCTGATCTTGCGGCCATCGGCCGCCTGCACGGCGAACATCGGCTCGTAGACCCGCCGGAAGTGCTCGGGCTTGACGCTCGCGGCGACGATCGCGTCGATCTCCGCATCGCTCGGCCAGAGATCCTTCAGCGTGATCGGCTTGCCGTTCTTGTCGATGCCGAGCGCGTCCTTCTCGATGTCGAAGCGCACGGTACCGGCGATGGCGTACGCCACGACCAGCGGCGGCGACGCGAGGAACGCCTGCTTCGCATACGGATGGATGCGGCCGTCGAAGTTGCGATTGCCCGAGAGCACGGCCGTCGCGTACAGGTCGCGATCGATGATCTCCTGCTGGATCTTCGGGTCCAGCGCGCCCGACATGCCGTTGCAGGTCGTGCAGGCGAAGGCCACGATGCCGAAGCCGAGCTTCTCGAGTTCCTGCAGCAGCTGCGCATCTTCGAGATAGAGCTGCACCGCCTTCGAGCCCGGCGCCAGCGAGGTCTTCACCCACGGCTTGCGCGTGAGACCGAGCCTGTTCGCATTGCGCGCGAGCAGCCCCGCGGCAATCACGTTGCGCGGGTTGCTGGTGTTCGTGCAGGACGTGATCGCGGCGATGATCACCGCGCCGTCCGGCATCAACCCCGGCTTCTCTTCCCATTTGCCGGCGATGCCGCGCGCGGCAAGGTCGGAGGTCGGCAGTCGCTTGTGCGGGTTCGACGGCCCCGCCATGTTGCGCACGACGGTCGAAAGGTCGAACCGGAGCACGCGCTCGTACTCGGCGTTCCTGAGGCTGTCGGCCCACAGGCCCGCTTCCTTCGCGTAGGTCTCCACCAGCTTCACCTGCTCGTCTTCGCGGCCGGTGAGCCTGAGGTAGTCGATCGTCTGCCGGTCGATGTAGAACATCGCCGCGGTGGCGCCGTATTCCGGGGCCATGTTGGAAATCGTGGCGCGGTCGCCGAGGGTGAGCGCGGAGGCGCCTTCGCCGTAGAACTCGAGATATGCGCCGACCACCTTCTCCTTGCGCAGGAACTCGGTCAGCGCGAGCACGACGTCGGTCGCGGTGATGCCGGGGCCCGGCCTGCCCGAGAGCTCCACGCCGACGATGTCCGGCAGACGCATCCACGAGGCGCGGCCGAGCATCACGTTCTCGGCCTCGAGGCCACCGACACCGATCGCGATCACGCCGAGTGCATCGACGTGCGGCGTGTGGCTGTCGGTTCCGACGAGCGTGTCGGGGAACGCGACGCCGTCCTTCGCGTGGATCACCGGCGACATCCGCTCCAGGTTGATCTGGTGCATGATGCCGTTGCCCGGCGGGATCACGTCGACGTTCCGGAACGCCTTCTTCGTCCAGTTGATGAAGTGGAAGCGGTCCTCGTTGCGGCGCTCCTCGACGGCACGGTTCTTCGCGAAGGCATCCTTCTCGAAGCCGCCGTGCTCCACCGCGAGCGAGTGGTCCACGATCAGCTGCACCGGCACGACGGGATTGACCTGCGCCGGATCGCCACCCTGCTCCGCAATCGCATCCCGCAGGCCCGCGAGATCCACGAGCGCCGTCTGGCCGAGGATGTCGTGGCACACGACGCGCGCCGGGAACCACGGGAAATCGAGATCACGCCTGCGCTCGATGAGCTGCCGCAGCGAAGCGGACAGGGCTGCCGGGTCGCAACGGCGCACGAGATTCTCGGCCAGCACGCGCGACGTATACGGCAGCTTGTCGTACGCGCCGGGCTCGAGCGCGTCGACCGCGGCTCGAGCGTCGAAGTAATCGAGCTGGGTGCCGGGCAGGGGTTTGCGGTTGGCGGTGTTCATGGGGACGGGCGGGGGAAAGCGGTTAGTAAAGAGTTGAAGAAGAGGGGGTGGTGATCAGGGGGTAGCGGGTAGTGAGCCTTGTCGGGAACAGCCGGCGCAGCCGGCACTCTGCACTACCCCCTACCCGCTGATCACGACCCCCTTTCCGCCTACTTGCGCTTCTCGATCGGCACGAACTCCTGGTCCTCGGGCCCGACGTAGTTCGCGCTCGGCCGGATGATCTTGCCGTCGATCCGCTGCTCGATGACGTGCGCCGACCAGCCGGTCGTGCGGGACAGCACGAACAGCGGCGTGAACATCGCGGTCGGCACGCCCATCACGTGGTACGACACGGCCGAGAACCAGTCGAGGTTCGGGAACATCTTCTTGATGTCCCACATCACCGACTCGAGGCGTTCGGCGATGTCGAACATCTTCATGTCGCCGGCTTCCTTCGACAGCTGTCGCGCGACTTCCTTGATCACCTTGTTGCGCGGATCGCCGATCGTGTAGACCGGGTGACCGAAGCCGATGATCACTTCCTTCGCCTCGACGCGCCTGCGGACGTCCGCCTCGGCCTCGTCGGGGCTCTCGTAGCGCTTCTGGATCTCGAAGGCGACCTCGTTCGCGCCGCCGTGCTTCGGGCCGCGCAGTGCGCCGATCCCGCCGGTGATGCACGAGTAGATGTCGGAGCCGGTGCCCGCGATCACGCGCGCCGTGAACGTCGACGCGTTGAACTCGTGCTCGGCGTAGAGATTGAGCGAAACGTGCATCGCCTTGACCCACGATGCGGGCGGCGGGCGGCGGTGCAGCAGGTGCAGGAAGTGGCCGCCGACCGTGTCGTCGTCGGTCTCGACCGGGATGCGCTGGCCGGAGTGGCTGTAGTGGTACCAGTAGCACAGCATCGAGCCGAAGCTCGCGATCAGCCGGTCCGCGATGTCGCGGGCACCGGCGGTGTTGTGATCGTCCTTCTCGGGCAGCGCGCAGCCGAGCACCGAGCAGCCGGTTCGAAGCACGTCCATCGGGTGGCTCGCGGCCGGCAGCGCTTCGAGCGCCGCGCGCACCGGCGTCGGCAGGCCGCGCAGCCGCTTGAGTTTCGTCTTGTAGCCGTCGAGCTCGGCCTGGTTCGGCAGCTTGCCGTGCACGAGCAGGTAGGCCACTTCCTCGAATTCGCACTTGTCCGCGAGGTCGAGGATGTCGTAGCCGCGGTAGTGCAGGTCGTTGCCGCTGCGGCCGACGGTGCAGAGCGCGGTGTTGCCGGCTGTCACGCCGGACAGGGCGACGGACTTCTTGGGTTTGAAACCGGGGGTGGGGCTCGTTTCGCTGCTCATGGTTCGCTGCTCGTCTCGTGTGAAACCTGTGCCTGGGCCAGCGTGCGGGCTACTTGTCGGTGCCCTCGCGCCTGAAGAGTTCGTCGAGCTTGCGCTCGTAGTCGTGGTAGCCGAGCACGTCGTACAGCTCGGCGCGCGTCTGCATGTAGCCGACGACGCTCTTCTGCGTGCCCTCGCGGCGGATCGCGCCGTAGACGACCTCGGCGGCCTTCGACATGGCGCGGAACGCGGAAAGCGGATAGAGCACGAGCTGTACGCCCGCGCTGCCGAGCTCGGCGACGGTGAAGAGCGGCGTCTTGCCGAACTCGGTGATGTTGGCGAGTACCGGCACCTTCACGGCGCTCGTGAACTGGCTGTATTCGTCGAGCTCGGTGAGGGCCTCGGCGAAGATCATGTCGGCGCCGGCCTCGACGTAACGCTGCGCGCGCTCGATCGCGGCCTGCTGGCCCTCGACGGCGTGCGCATCGGTGCGCGCCATGATCACGAACTGCCCGTCGGTGCGGCCATCCACCGCGGCCTTGATGCGATCGACCATCTCGTCGCACGTGACGAGTGCCTTGCCGGGACGGTGGCCGCAGCGCTTCGCCTGCACCTGGTCCTCGAGATGGCAGCCGGCCGCGCCGGAGCGGACCAGGTCCGCAATGGTGCGGGAAATGTTGAAGGCCGCGCCCCAGCCGGTGTCCGCGTCCACCAGCAACGGCAGGTCGCTGGCCGAGGCGATGCGCCGGACGTCCTCGCAGACGTCGTTCAGGCTGGTGATGCCGAGGTCCGGCAGGCCGAACGACGACGTTCGCGACGCCCGCGCCGGAAAGGTACAGGGCGCGGAAGCCCGCCCGCTCGGCGAGCAGCGCGCTGAATGCATTGACGGTGCCCACGACCTGCAGCGGTCGCTCGTGGGCGAGGGCGGTCCGGAGCCGGGCGCCAGCGGAGGTCGGTGCAGGCATGGGCGGTCCATTTGGCAGTGCAAGAATGGACTTGGAATGATAGCGCAGACGGATCCTCGCGACCCCCCTTGTCGGGGTGGCGGCCCCGACGCGGCTAGTACTGCGGGACGCGGACGTCGAACTTGATCGCCGCGAGCTGCTCGGGCGCCATGCCGAGCTTGCGCAGGAACGGCAGCCAGCGCGGGTCGTCGTGCAGGACCGCCAGCGTCGGATAGACGGCGGCCGCGCCGAGGTCGATGTCCTGCATCCGCGCGGCCTTCTCCAGCATCTCGAAGGCCCCGTCGACATCACCGCGCGACGCCAGGTCGACCGCCATCGTGAACGGCTTCGCATCCGGGTACTTCTTCCTCAATTCGGCGAATGCGGCATCCGACTCGTCCTTCCGGCCGAGTGCGTGGTACGCGGCCGCGAGACCGCCCAGGCGGAAAACCTCGATGGGTTCCTTCTGGTATTCGGCCAGCGCCGCTTGGGCATCGCCTTTCTGCAGCAGCACGTTGCCGAGTGCGGTGCGCTCCCACCCGGAATCAGGCGCCAGGCTCAGCACCTTGCGGAATGCGGCAACGGAGTCGTCGAGCCGGCCGCTGTAGCGGTACGCATGGCCCAGCGAATCATAGGCATCCACGTTCACCGGATCCCGCGAAACCACGTATTCGGCGAGCGCGATGGCGAGCTCCATGCGGCCGAGGCGTCGGGCGACAACGGAGGCGAAGCCGATGACTTCGAGATTCGCGGGATCGAGCGCCAGGCCCTGCTCGAGGTGCCGGGCCGCGGCCGCGTAGTCACGCTCGATGAGGCCCTCGAACAAGGCAATCTGCCCGTACGCCGGCGCGAAGGACGGGTCGTGCTCGAGCGCCTTGTTGACCGCCTCGAGGCCAAGCGGCAGCCCCTGTTCGATGGTCATCAGGCCGAGGTCCATCTGGCCGAAATAGACGTTCGCCAGCCCGTTCCACGCGGGCGCATAGGACGGGTCGATCGCCAGCGCCTGCTTGTAGAGCGCGATCGCCTGCTCGAAGCCCACGGCGCTGTACTGTCGGCGAGCTCGCGAGCCTGCAGGAACAGCGGGTAGGCCTTTGGATCCGTGACCCGCGCCTTCGGCGCGGTGCCGAGCAGCGTGACCTTGAGCTGCTCGACCACGGCCGCGGCGATCTCGTCCTGCACGGCAAACACGTCGGTCATCTTCCGGTCGTAGGTCTGCGACCACAGGTGCGAGCTGTCCGAGGCCCGGATGAGCTGCGCGGTGATGCGCAGCGTGTCGCCGGACTTGCGCACGCTGCCTTCGAGCACGTTGGCGACGTTGAGCTTGCGCGCGATCTCGGCGATGTCCACGTCCTTGCCCTTGAACGAGAACGAGGACGTACGCGCGATCACGCGAAGCTGCGGCACCTTCGCCAGCAGGTTCAGCAGCTCTTCCGAGATGCCGTCGGCGAAGAATTCCTGGTCCTTGCCGGCGCTCATGTCCACGAATGGCAGCACGGCGACCGAGCGATCGACGTCGGCCGCCGCCGGCGCCGCAGCGGGCGTCGTCCTCGCCACGATCGTCACGGGCGCGTCGGCGACCGGGCGGAACTCGCGAAAAGCGAACAGGCCGATCGCAGCCACCAGCAGCGCGATCACCACGTAGTCGAGGCGCCGGGCCGTGTGGTGCGTGATGGACCCGGCGCGATCGACCTCGCTCTCGCGCTTGAGGCCTTCCGGCGTCAGCTCGTAGATCCACGAGAACATCACCACGAACGGAAAGCCGATCACGCCGATCCACAGCACCACGGGCCCGATCCATGGCGGCAGGTGCAGCATCGGCGCGACGGTCGAGGTGACCTGCGTGACGATCCAGCCGAGCGCGAGGTAGGCCACGCTCACGCGGAAGACGTTGCGGCGCTTGAGTTCGGCGATCAGGGACATCGTGCGCCTCAGCCCGCCGGCCCGAGCATGCCCGCCTTGCGCAGCTCCTCGACGATCAGGGTCGCCGACTCCTCGGCCGCCGCGTGCGTGGTGTCGATGTAGATCTCCGGATGCTCCGGCGGCTCGTATGGCGAGTCGATGCCGGTGAAGTTCTTGAGCTCCCCGCGGCGCGCCTTCCCGTAGAGGCCCTTCACGTCGCGCGCCTCGGCCACCGCGAGCGGCGTGTCGACGTGCACCTCGAGGAACTCGCCGGGCCCGAACAGCGAGCGGGCCATGCGCCGTTCGGCACGGAACGGCGAGATGAACGACACCATCACGATCAGTCCCGCCTCCGTCATCAGCTTGGCGACTTCGGCGACGCGGCGGATGTTCTCGACGCGATCGGCATCGGTGAAGCCGAGGTCGCGGTTCAGGCCGTGACGCACGTTGTCGCCGTCGAGCAGGTACGTGTGCCTGCCGAGCGACAGCAGCTGCTTCTCGACGAGGTTCGCGATCGTGGACTTGCCGGCGCCGGAAAGGCCGGTGAGCCACAGCACGCACGGCTTCTGGCCCTTGATGCCGGCGCGCGCGGCCTTGTTCACGTCGAGCGCCTGCCAGTGGATGTTCTGCGAGCGGCGCAGCGCGAAATGCACCAGCCCGGCGCCCACCGTCGAGTTGGTCAGGCGGTCGATCAGGATGAAGCCGCCCGTGTCGCGGTTCTCGGTGTACGGATCGAAGGCGATCGGCTGGTCGAGCGAGAGGTTGCAGACGCCGATCTCGTTCAGCGCCGAGCTGCTTCGCGGCGAGATGCTCGAGCGTGTTGACGTTGACCTTGTACTTCGGCTCCGTGATCGTCGCCGTGACGACCTTCGTGCCGATCTTCATCCAGTACGGGCGGCCCGGCAGCATCGGCTCGTCGGCCATCCAGATGATCGTGACGTCGAACTGGTCCGCGACCCCGGGCGGCCCGTCGGTCGTCGAGAGCATGTCGCCGCGGCTCACGTCGATCTCGTCCGCGAGCGTGATCGTCACCGACTGGCCGGCGACAGCCTGCTCGAGATCGCCGTCCATCGTGACGATGCGCGCCACCCGGCTCTCGCGGCCCGACGGCAGCACCCGCAGCTTCTCGCCCGGCACGACCGTACCGCTCACGATGGTGCCGGCGAAGCCGCGGAAGTCGAGATTGGGTCGATTCACCCACTGCACCGGCATGCGGAACGGCCGCTGCTGCAGCTTGTCCTCGATCTCGACGGTCTCGAGATACGCCATCAGCGTCGGCCCGTGGTACCAGGGCGTGTGGTCGCTCGGGCTGGTGATGTTGTCGCCCTTGAGGCCCGACACCGGGATCGCGACGATGTCCTTCAGCTCGATGCGCTCGGCGAACGCGGTGTACTCCGCGACGATGCGCTCGAAGACGTCCTTCGAGTAGTCGACGAGGTCCATCTTGTTGATCGCCAGCACCACCTTGCGGATGCCGAGCAGCGACACGAGGTAGCTGTGGCGGCGCGTCTGCACGAGCACGCCCTTGCGCGCGTCGATCAGGATCACGGCGAGGTCGGCGGTCGAGGCGCCGGTGACCATGTTGCGCGTGTACTGCTCGTGGCCCGGCGTGTCGGCGACGATGAACTTGCGCTTGTCGGTCGAGAAGAAGCGGTACGCGACGTCGATCGTGATGCCCTGCTCGCGCTCCGCCGCGAGCCCGTCCACCAGCAGCGCGAGGTCGAGGTCGCCGCCCTGGGTGCCGACCTTCTTCGAGTCGGCCTCGAGCGCCGCGAGCTGGTCCTCGAAGATCATCTTCGAGTCGTAGAGCAGGCGCCCGATCAGCGTCGACTTGCCGTCGTCGACGCTGCCGCAGGTGATGAAGCGCAGCAGGCTCTTGTGCTGGTGCGCGTGGAGGTAGGCCTCGATGTCCTTCTCGATCAGGTCCGAGACGTGAGCCATCAGAAGTACCCCTCCTGCTTCTTCTTCTCCATCGACGCCGACTGGTCGTGGTCGATGACCCGGCCCTGGCGCTCGGAGCTCGTGGTGAGCAGCATCTCCTGGATGATCGCGGGCAGCGTGTCCGCCTCGCTCTCGACCGCGCCGGTGAGCGGATAGCAGCCGAGCGTGCGGAAACGCACCTTCTTCATCATCGGCTTCTCGCCGGGATGCAGCGGCATGCGCTCGTCGTCCACCATGATCAGCGCGCCGTCGCGCTCCACCACGGGGCGCTCGGCCGAGTAGTACAGCGGCACGATCGGGATGTCGCGCAGGTAGATGTACTGCCAGATGTCGAGCTCGGTCCAGTTGGACATCGGGAATACGCGGATCGACTCGCCCTTGTGCTTGCGCGCGTTGTACAGGCGCCAGAGCTCGGGGCGCTGGTTCTTCGGGTCCCAGCGGTGCTGCGCGGAGCGGAACGAGAAGATCCGCTCCTTGGCGCGGCTCTTTTCCTCGTCGCGGCGTGCGCCGCCGAACGCGGCGTCGAAGCCGTAGAGATCGAGCGCCTGCTTCAGCGCCTGCGTCTTCATGATGTCCGTGTGGATCGCGGAGCCGTGCGTGAACGGATTGATGTCCTGCGCGAGACCTTCGGGGTTCGTGTAGACGAGCAGGTCGAAGCCGAACTCGTTCACCATCCGCTCCCGGAACGCGTACATGTCCCGGAACTTCCACTTCGTGTCGACGTGCAGCAGCGGAAACGGCAGCTTGGCCGGATAGAACGCCTTCAGCGCGACGTGCAGCATCGCGGCGCTGTCCTTGCCGATCGAATACAGCATCACCGGCCTTTCGCACTCGGCCACGACCTCGCGCATCACCTGGATGGCCTCGGCCTCCAGGCGCTCGAGGTGCGTCAGCGTCTGCGGATGGAGCTTCTTCGGTTCGACTCTGCTCACGGAATCCTCACCACGGTGCGGCCGGTCACGCGGCCCTTGATGTAGTCGTCGAACTGCGCGGGCAGCTCGTCGAAGCCGACCACCTTCGTGCAGATGCGGTCGAGCTGCGCCGGGCGCAGGTCCGTTGCGATGCGCTGCCAGACCTCGAGCCTCACGTCACGCGGCGTCAGCACGGAGTTGATGCCGAGCAGGTTGACGCCGCGCAGGATGAACGGCATCACGGTGGTCGCGAGTTCGTGGCCGGCGGCAAGTCCGATGCTGGCGATGTTGCCCCACTGGTCCACGGTGCGCGTGAGCCAGGTGAGCACCGGGCCGCCGAGATTGTCCACGGCGCCTGCCCAGAGCGCCTTTTCCATCGGCTTCGAGCCGAGGTCGATGTCCTGCCGCAGCAGCACCCGGGCCGCGCCGATTTCGCGCAGGTATCCCTCCGCCTCTTTCTTGCCGCTGACTGCCACGACTTCATAGCCACGCCCGGCCAGCATGTTGATGGCCAGGCTGCCGACGCCACCCGCGGCGCCCGTCACCACGATCGGCCCGTTCGCGGGCCGCTGGCCGTTGGCCTCCATGCGATGGATGGCGAGCGCGGCCGTGAAGCCGGCCGTGCCGAGCTTCATCGAGTCGAGTTCGCCGAGGCCGGGCGGCAGCGGGATGACCCAGTCGCCCTTCACACGGGCGAACTCGGCGTAGCCGCCGTCGTGCGTCTCGCTCAGGCCGCAGCCGGTGACCAGCACTTTCTGTCCCGGCGCGTAACGTGGGTCGGCCGAGCTCACGACCTCGCCGGCGAAGTCGATGCCTCCGACCAGCGGGTACTTGCGCAGGATGCGTCCGGTGCCCGTCGCCGCCAGTGCGTCCTTGTAATTGATGTCCGGAGCAGCTGACATGCACGACCACCTCTCCCGGGCAGAGGTCGTCGAGGGTGATCTCGTCGAAGCGCGCAACGATCTTGCGGTCGACTTCGTGGATGCGGAAGGCGCGGAAGGTGGGCATGGGAAGTGACTAGTGATCAGCGGATAAGGGTTAGTGGAAGAGCGCTGTCGCGTACTCAGGAGCGGTCGAGCCAGACCTCGAGGCCGTCGGTGTTCAGGCGCACGTCGTCGTCGAGCAGCCGGTGGCGGCGGGCGAGGTCGCCGGCATACCCGTGCTCGTCGAGGCGGACGCTCAGGTACTGGAACATGTCCGCTTCGATGCGGGCACGACGATCCGGCGCGCCGGCATGAGTCCGCGCGATGCGCACGAACTCGACGATTTCCGCATGCAGGTCGCGGGCGAGTCGCTCGAGGTCCTCGACCGGCCCGAAGTGCGTCTGGTAGATGCGCCTCGGCGCGTACGACATCAGGCGGTCGATCGTGCGGTGGAACGCATCCGGGTCGAACTGCACCGGCGTCGTGGTCGGCAGCATGAAGGGACCCGCCGCCGTGTCGAACTCGCGGTAGCAGATGCCGAAGTTGTCGCCGCTGTAGATCTCGCGGTGGTCGAGGTCGATCGGGCAGTGGTGGTGCCTGGCGTGTCCGGGCGCGTCGATGAACTCGAACGTCCGTCCGCCGAGCCTGATGCGTGTGCCGTCCTCGGTGACGACGATGCGTTCGGCCGGGATCGGCACGAGCTTCCCGTAGAGCTGGTTGAACAACGCCTCGCCGTAGACCTGGATCGACCCCGCGATCAGCTTCGTCGGGTCGATCATGTGCGGCGCGCCACGGGGATGCAGCACGGCCTTTGCGTTCGGCAGCGCCTCGATCAGCTGGCCGGCGCCACCCGCGTGGTCGAGGTGCACGTGGGTCAGGAACAGGTAATCGACCTGCTCGCGCGCGATACCGAGCTCGTCCAGCGCCGCCAGCAGCCGTGGGGCAGCCGGGGCGGCGCCTGTATCGACGAACGCTGCCCGGCCATCGTCCACGACGAGGTGACTCGCCGCCAGGCCCGGGCGGACGTAATGGGTATCGATGAGGTACACGCCATCGCCCACCGCGACGGCGTTGGGCCCCGCGCCTGCGTTGGTGTCAGCTCGGACCGGAATTGGGGGCATGAGGGCGGCCGCGTGGTCGATTCTTCGAACCGCTAAGCCTGCGTTTTCGCCGACCCGAAAACAAGAAGGCCGGGCGAACCCGGCCTCCGTGAGACGTCTGCGCTCAGCGTGGAAGCGTCAGAGCCCCGCGCACTTGCCCTTCTTGCTCGTCTCGTTCGTCGCGCAGAGCCCGGGGCGCTGGCTCGAGTAATAGGCCGCAAGTTCGCTGATGTCCTTGTCCGTAAGGGCCGCGGCCATGCCGCCCATCACCGGATTCTTGCGCTGCCCGGCCCGGTAGGCCTTCAGCGAGTGCTCGATGTAGTCGGCGTGCTGCCCGGCGAGGTTCGGATACTCAGGCATGATGCCGATGCCGTCGTTGCCGTGGCAGGCGACGCAGGTCTGGCCGGCCTTGGGTGCCGTACCGACCGCGCGCCCGGTTGCCTTGAGTTCCTGGCCGCTCAGGTAGGCCGCGACGTCCTGCATGTCCTTTTCGGACAACGTGGACGCCTGGGCGTGCATCGTCGGGTGCGGCCGATCCTGGCTCACGTACTCCTTGAGCGCCACGACCATGTAGGCCGTGTGCTGCCCGCCGAGCTTCGGCACGTGGTAGATCGGGAACGAGTTCTGGTAGTTCGGGATGCCGTGGCAACCCTGGCAGGTGTAGCCGAGCTTGGCGCCGCGTGCCGCGTCGGCAGCCGCAGCAACGCCCGGCGCGCCGAGCGTCACGATGGTCAGGCCCAAGGCGAGCCAGGCCGATCTCGAGGTCATGTCACACTCCGTGCGGCGGTCGGCCTCCCCAAGGCCGAAGGGGCGGCATGTTAATCAAAAGCGTTTCGCGAGTCGAATGGCGGCACCGCACCGAAGCCCCGCCGGGCTGTCATAGACTGCAGGGGCCTGGGCCCGGTCCCACGTACCTAAGGAGCCAATCATGTCGATTCGAAGTGTCCTGCTGGCCGGCCTGCTGGCCGTCGCCACCCTGCCCGTCGCGACCGCCCTGGCGGACGAGCCGGCTCCGCGGACGGTCAGCGTGTCGGGACAGGGCGAGGTCTCGGCGGAGCCCGACCTGGCCCACGTGACTCTCGGAGTGCAGGCCCGCCGGCCGACCATGGCCGAGGCACGCAAGGAGGTCGCGACGACCGTGGACCGGGTGCTCGCGCTCTGCAAGGACCTCAAGGTCGACCCGAAGTTCGTCAATGCAACCCGCGTCCAGGTCCAGCCCGACTACAGCTGGGACGAGCGCAACCGCAAGCAGGTGCTGCTCGGCTACATCGTCAGCCGCCAGGTCCAGGTCGAGGTGCGGGACCTCGAGCAACTCGGCCCCCTCATCGAGCGGGCCGTCAGCGCGGGGGTGAACCAGGTCAGCGACCCGGTGCTCGATTCGACGCAGCGCAAGCAGCTCGAACGCCAGGCAATGACGCTGGCCGTGCAGGACGCGCGGTTGAACGCCGAGACGCTGGCGCAGGCAGCCGGAGTCGGGCTGGGGCGCGGTGCGCACGATCAGCGCCTCCGGGGCGCCGCCGGTCATGCCCATGTATCGCTCGAAGATGGTGATGGCCGATGCCGCCGCGGCACCGCCGGCGCCGGAAGGCAGCTACCAGCCGGGTGAGATGAAATTCAATGCGAGCGTCAGCGCGGAGTACGACCTGGTCGTCACCAGGTGACCATCGCGCAGCTTGCATCGGCTATCAATATCTGATTATTTATCAGGCAGTGTTAGATCAATTGATAGCCTGACTATCAACAGAAACTACAATAACATATTGGCGATTCCGGCCGCTGGCCTGCGACGAGCCAGCGGCTACAACGCCTCGGCGATGTCCGTGCGCAGGCCGTTGTCCTCGGGCTTGGTGCCCGAGGGATAGCGGCCGATGACGCGCCCGTCCCGGCCGATCAGGAACTTCTCGAAGTTCCACTGGATGTCGCCCGGATGGCCGTTACCGGGCGAGGTGAGCCACTCGTAAAGCGGATGCCTGCCGGGGCCGTTGACCTCGACCTTGGCCGACGAGCGGAAAGCGTCACGTCGTACCGGGTCGAGCAGAACTCCCGGATCTCCAGCTCGGTGCCCGGCTCCTGCCCGCCGAACTGGTTGCACGGAAACCCGACGACCGCGAAGCCTTCGCCTTCAAGCTCGCCGTGGAGCCTCTCGAGACCCGTGTACTGCGGCGTGTATCCGCAGCGGCTGGCGACGTTGACCACGAGCACGACCTTGCCGCGCAGCGGACCGAGCAGGTCGCGGCTCGCCCTGGATGCCGGTGACGGGGAAGTCGAAGAACTGGGTCATGAGGCTGGGTCGAGGCGGCGCCGTCGGCGCCGTTACCTGACCGTTCGGCGCCTCGCTCGCGCCGGATTCCGCGCCCGTCAGCCGGGCAGGCGATCGACGATCAGGACGCTGCCGTCCACGCCGGTCACCCGAACGCGACTCCCGGCCGGGACGTTGGGCCCGCGCAGGCTCCAGCGACGGTTGCCGAGCTTGACCCGCCCCTCGCCTTCGTTGATGCCGTCGCTGAGCGTCAGGACCTGCCCGATGTAGCGCTCGCCGACGCGGTGCGGGGCACTCGCGCTCTGCAGGTCCTGCTGCTGGATGCGGTGCTCGCGCCAGAAGTACAGGCCGAACACCGTCGCTGCGAATAGTGCAAACCAGAACATCGGGGAAGGGGGCTGGGTTACGGGATGTCGACATCCTGCCTGCGGAAGCCGGTCGACCTCAACTTCGGCGCCCGCAGGCGGGGTGGTTCTGTGACGCGCCGCTCATGTGCCGGACCCCAGCCCCAGCCCCTTGCTGTACTGCACGTTCATCACGTTGTCGTGCCAGCCCTGGACGTACGGCTTCACCAGGTGCTTGTTCACGTAGAAGTAGAGCGG
>CAVTDU010000016.1:0-23460 GCA_963733565.1 uncultured Gammaproteobacteria bacterium | reverse complement strand
GAAGCGCCGGCCATCAGCGGCGTGCCGGGAGTGACCAGTTCGCCGAGCTGGACGAACTTCTGCGTCACGACCCCGGAATACGGTGCACGAACCTCGGTATACGCGACGCCCTCACGGGCCGCATCGAGTCCGGCTCGCGCGGCGATCAACCGAGCGACCGCCGAGTCACGCGCCGCGCTCGCCTCGTCGAGCGTCGCCTTGGCGACGACGCGCCGCTGGTACATGTCGTTGATGCGCTCGTAGCGCACCTGCGCCTCGGCTTCGCGCGCGGTGGCTTCCTTCAGGGCCGCCTGCGCCTGCGTCAGGCCCGCAACCTGTTCCGTGCTGCGAATGCGCAGGATCACCGTGCCGGCCTTGACCTGGTCGTTCACATCGAAATTGATGGCGTCGATGCGCCCCGCGGTCTGGGCGGACACGGTCGACTGGTTAACCGCCTCGACGGTACCGTCGAGCAGCCGTTCCTCGGGCACCGGGGCCGACTCCACCCGGAAGGTCGCGAGTCCCGTGGCCGGGGTGTCCTCGGCAGGCGTGGCATGCCATGGCGCGAGCGCGGCCAGGGCCGCAAGCAGGATCGTCCACTGCGACTGTACGGCGGCTCGCCTCATATCGATCACTCCGCGATCAGAACGCCGCGCCCGGGCGGACGCCTGCCTTTTTCAGGATCAACGCCAGCGGACAGAACCCGGTGAATGCCGACTGGAACAGGTTGGCGCCGACGAACGCGGTGAACCAGAACCAGTACGGGCTCACGTAGGCGCCGAGCAGCAGGCTCACCAGGATCATCAGGCCTGCGAATGCCAGTACGAATCGATCGATGCTCATGTCCGGTCTCCTTGCATCAGAGCGGGCGGCCGAGGACGTTCAGCGGCACCTTGAAGTAGCTGACGCCGTCGGCGCCCGCCGGCGGCAATCGGCCGGCGCGAATGTTGGCCTGTACGGATGGGATGATCAGGTTCGGCACGTCGAGTGTGGCGTCGCGCGTGCGGCGCATCTCGACGAAGGATGCCTCGCTCACTCCGTCGCGAACGTGGATGTTGCCCTCGCGCTGGGCGGCGACGGTCGTCTCGCACCTGGGCTCACGGCCGCCGGGCGAGTAGTCGTGGCAGACGAACACGCGCGTTGCGGCCGGCAGCGCATAGAGCCGCTGCACCGTGCGGTAGAGCTCGGCCGCGTCTCCGCCCGGGAAGTCGCAGCGCGCCGAGCCGCCGTCCGGCATGAAGACCGTGTCGCCGACGAACAGCGCATCGCCAATGAGATACGCCAGGCTGTCGCTCGTGTGACCTGGCGCCGCGATCACGCGACCCGGGATGGCACCGAGGTCGACGCGATCGCCGTCCGCCAGCAGCGCATCGAACTGGCTGCCGTCCGCAGTGAAGTCCGCACCGAGCCCGAAGATCTTCTTGAAGGTCGCCTGCACCTGCAGGATGCCCCGGCCGATCGCTATGCGCCCGCCGAGGCAGGACTTGAGATGCGGCGCCGCCGACAGGTGGTCGGCGTGCGCGTGCGTCTCGAGGATCCAGGCGACTTCGAGTCGTTCGTCCGCGCAGTGCGCGACCAGTGTGTCCGCGGACTTCGTCGCGGTCCGGCCGGAACGCCAGTCGTAGTCGAGCACGGGATCGATCACGGCGGCCGCACGCGACGCGGGGTCCGCGACCACGTAGGTCCAGGTGCCCGTGGGCGCGTGGAAGAACGGGGTGACCGACGGCTTTTCTGGAGTAGTGGTGTTCATGGGCGAGCGGCCACCATATTAGTGATTGCTAAATTAGTCAATAGTGAACTATAGTGACGGCCGACCGAGACCAGGAGCCGCGCATGTCGCCCGCCGCACGCCGCCGCACCCGGCCCGCCGCAAGTGGACCGGCTGCGCTCGACCAGATGAAGGTGCACGCGTCCGACGCGGCAGCACTGATGAAGACGCTCGGCAACGAGCAGCGCCTGCTGGTGCTGTGCAACTTGCTCGAGCAGCCGATGACGGTGGGCGAGCTGAACCAGCGCATGCCGCTCAGCCAGTCGGCACTGTCGCAGCACCTCGCGCTGCTGCGCGAGGCCGGGCTCGTCGAGACACGCCGGGAAGCCCAGTCCATTCATTATTCGCTGCCCCCCGGACCGGTGACGCGGGTGATGGCCCTGCTGCAGGACATCTATTGTGCGCCCGGGTCGCCGCCGGTTCGCACCGGTGCTGGCCGCCGCCGGCCGCCCTGCGCCGGATAGCACGGCGGCGGTCGCCAACCTTGCTGCTCGCCCTGCTCGGTGCGCTCGCGATCGGCCTCAGCCTCGGGCTGCTGGGCTCGGGCGGCTCGATCCTCACCGTCCCGGTGCTGCACTACCTCGTCGGCCAGCCGGAAAAGCTCGCGATCGGCGGCTCGCTGCTGGTCGTAGGGCTCATTGCCGCAGCGGGCTGCGTGCCGTACGCACTGCGCCGCCAGGTGGACTGGCGCAAGGTCGCATGGTTCGGGATCCCGGGCATGGGCGGCGCCTGGGTGGGCGCGACGCTCGCGCACTGGGTGCCGGGTCCGGTCCAGCTCGGGCTGTTCTCCGTTGTGATGCTGCTGGCCGCATGGCGGATGCTGCGCGGCGGCAGCGTCACGCGACCCGGCCGCGAAGCGAGGCGCCTCGCGGTCGTCGGGGGCGGCGTGGGCGTCGGCCTGCTGAGCGGACTCGTCGGCGTGGGTGGCGGGTTCCTGATCGTGCCGGCGCTGGTGCTGCTCGCGGGCGTGACGATGACGAGCGCGGTCGGCACGAGCCTCGCGGTGATCACACTCAACTCCTTCAGCGGCTTTGCCAAGTACCTCAGCGTGCTCGAGCACGAGGGCCTCGCGCTCGACTGGCGGATCCTGCTCACGGTCGCGGCGGTTGGCGTCGTGGGCAGCTTCGCGGGCCAGAAGCTCGGCCAGAGCCTGCCGCAGGCCACGTTGCGCCGGCTGTTCGGCGTCCTGCTCGTCGTGATGGGAATATTCATGGCCGCGGACGTGGCGCCGCAGCTGCTGCGCTGAACCGACGGGTGCGTGGTATACGCCCCGTCGCGTCGCCGCCGTCCGCTAGCCTTTCGCCTCGAGTTCCGCGAGCCGCTTCTCGAGCGCGGCGAGCTTCGCGCGGGTCCGCTTCAGCACCGCGGCCTGCACGTCGAACTCCTCGCGCGTAACGAGCTCGAGCCTTGCGAGCTGACCTTGCAGCACACCCTTGAAGTTCAGCTCGAGGTCGCGGCGCAACGCGACCACGCTTTCCGGAACGGATCCGGCGAGCCGGCGGGCGAGATCGTCGATCAAGCGTGGGTCGAAGGCCATAAGGAAGCGGGTAGTGATTAGCGGTTAGCGGGTAGTTTAAGAGATTGCGCCCCGACGTGAAGCGAATGGGGTAATTGACGCTCCATGTTGGTGCGCCGCGTGGCCGACCCCGAGGGAAAAGCCCTGACCCGCTGGTCTTCGAACCGGTGGCACGCTTCCTGCATCGAGGTCCCCGGAACCCATTGCCCGTATCCGGAGGACCGCAGCCGATGAAGCTCATCACCGCAATCATCAAGCCATTCAAGCTCGATGAAGTGCGGCAGGCCATCGCCGACATCGGCGTACAGGGCGTGACCGTTACAGAGGTGCAGGGCTTCGGCCGCCAGCGCGGTCATACGGAGCTCTATCGCGGCGCCGAGTATCGCGTCGACTTCCTGCCGAAGACTAAGGTCGAGATCGCCGTGGACGACACGGTGGTCGAGCAGGTGATCGAAGCCATCACCAACGTGGCCCGCACCGGGAAGATCGGCGATGGGAAGATTTTCGTCACGCAACTCGACCAGGCCGTGCGGATACGCACGGGAGAGAGCGGTTCCGAGGCCGTCTGAGCCGGCGCCGCGCACAGTCATTCATCCAGACAGACCGACAGACAGGAGAAAGCCAGTGAACACGCCGACCGCCGCCCGACGCCGCCCATGGGCCGTCGCGCTCGCACTGGGCGCCATGCTCGCGCCCGCCCTCGGATTCGCCGGGGACGCCCCGGTCCCGGACAAGGGCGACACCGCCTGGATGATGACCTCCACGGTGCTCGTCATCCTGATGACCATCCCGGGACTCGCGCTCTTCTACGGCGGCATGGCCCGCTCGAAGAACGTGCTGTCGCTGCTGATGCAGGTCTTCATGATCTTCTGCATGGTGTCGCTGCTGTGGGCCATCTACGGCTACAGCCTCGCATTCACCGGCGGCAACGCGTTCATCGGCGGGTTCGATCGCCTCTTCATGCAGGGCCTGGCGACCGACTCGGTCGCGGCGACGTTCAGCAAGGGCGTGGTCATCCCCGAGTACGTCTACTTCATCTTCCAGCTCACGTTCGCGGCCATCACGCCCGCGCTGATCGTCGGCGCGTTCGCCGAGCGCATCAAGTTCAGCGCCGTGCTGCTGTTCACGGTGCTGTGGTTCACGTTCTCGTACCTGCCGATCGCGCACATGGTGTGGTTCTGGGCCGGTCCCGACGCATACACGGATGCCGAGGCCGGTGCGGCCGCGACGGCCGGGGCAGGTTTCCTGTTCCAGAAGGGCGCGCTCGACTTTGCGGGCGGCACCGTCGTGCACATCAACGCGGGCATCGCGGGCCTGGTGGGCGCGCTGATGCTCGGCAAGCGCATCGGCTATCGCACGACCGCGATGCCGCCGCACAACGTCGCGATGGTGATGATCGGCGCCTCGCTGCTGTGGGTCGGCTGGTTCGGCTTCAACGTCGGCTCCGGCCTCGAGGCGAACGGCTTCACGGGCATGGTGTTCGCCAACACGATCCTCGCCACCGCCGCCGCAGCGCTCGCCTGGTCGTTCGCCGAGTGGATCCATCGCGGCACGCCGACGATGCTCGGCGGCGCGTCGGGCGCCGTCGCGGGTCTCGTCGCCATCACGCCGGCCTGCGGCTGGGTGGGCCCGATGGGCGCGATCGCGATCGGCCTGATCGCCGGTCTCGTCTGCCTCTGGGCGGTGTCGAGCCTGAAGAACAAGCTCGGCTACGACGACTCGCTGGACGTGTTCGGCGTCCACTGCGTGGGCGGAATCACCGGCGCGCTGCTGACGGCGGTGTTCTGCGATCCCGTCGCTCGGCGGCACCGGCGTGTACGACTACGTCGCGAATGCCGTGGCCGAGTACTCGATGGGCGCGCAGTTCAAGGCACAGCTCTGGGCCGTGCTGCTGAGCCTCGTCTGGTCGGGCGTCGTGGCTGCGGTCTCGTTCAAGCTCGTGGACCTCGTGGTCGGCCTGCGGGTCACCGAGGAGCAGGAGCGCGAGGGCCTCGACACGGCCTCGCACGGCGAGCGCGCATACAACTGACCGAGTCTGTGGAAGGCGGCCGTTCCTGGTTCGGCCGTCTTCACCCCCCCTTGCGGGCGCTTCGGCGCCCGCTTTTTTTGGTTCATCTCCCAACTCCGGGGAAGGCGGCGCGGATCTTAAGGAAGAAGTAGGCATCGTCGCGGAAGCCGTATGCCATGCGCTTGATGACCTTGGCCTTGTTGTCGATACCCTCGACCAGGTCGGTGCCGAGGGGCCGGCGACAGTGGGCCAGGATGCCCGGCAGGTAGGGTCGCAGCCGCCGGGCGAAGCGGACCAAGGTCGATGCGGCTGCGCAGCGCCTTGCGATACCAACTGCGCCAGGCAGGGGCGGCTTAGCCAACGTGCCGGTAGCGCCAGAGTTCCTTGGGATCGCGCAGCACGTAGACGGCGGACAAGTCGTGGTTGGCCACGACGTGGAACAGGTCGAAGACGATCGCTGCGTGCGGATCAGTGCGAGCGCACCTCGAGCGTCAACGATCACCGTGGCGTAGCGGTGGCCCTTCTGGATCGCGAACTCATCGAGCGCGATGATGGTATGTCATCGAAATCCACTGGCCCGAGTTCCCGCTCCAGACGCTCGCGATCGAGCTCCTTGCCGTCTTCCAGTCGGCCCGAAGTACCGCGCCACGTGGCGGATCGTCATGACGCGACACAACCGGCCCACCGACTCGGCCAGGCGGCGCGTCACGCGCGCATACGCTTCGAGCCATGGCAGCCGCTCGAGCTTCGGGCCGCAGGTCGGGCACTCGACCCGCGCCCGCGGCACACGCAGTTCGACTCAGTGCTCGAACAGCGGCAGATCCCGAACCCGCCGTTCGTCCAGGTCATGGATAGCGACCGTCCGTCCTCCGCAGCCGCTGCAGCAGCGCAGGTGGCCGCGCACCGGCTCGAGCCGGATCACGCTCCAAGACTGCCCCGCGCGCAACTCGATCCACTCTTCCATGGCAAGGTAGCCTTCCCAGCGTCCCAGCCGGGAAATAGGATGTACCTGGGCCACGGTCGCCCTCCTGCCGTCTTGATGCGTGGTAACAACAAGTTAGCAGTGACGACCGTGAGTCCGCTCCGCTTACCCCGGAGATCGGAGAAGAACCTTTTTTGCCCGCGATGCGCGTTCCGTCGCACTTCCGGGCGTGGCCGGCCCGCCGGCCGTGGGGACAATGGCGTCGGCCCTGATAGACTCGGCCCACCGTAATGGAGGCCACCCGAATGAAACAGACCGTGACGCTCGTGGCCGCGCTGCTCATCGCAGCCGGCGCCCAGGCCGGCGACGTCTATGTGACGAAGGATGCGAAAGGCAATCCCGTCTACACCGACACGCCTCAATCCATCCCGGCCCAGAAGGTCAACATCGCCAATTCGGGCACCGACCCCACCGTCGTCCAGAAGCGCTATTCGGACACGATGAACCAGTACGCCAAGGACGATGCGCAGGAGAGCAAGTCGGCTGCCAGGACCGCGGACTCGGCGAATGCCAGTGCGATGACGGCCGAGGACAAGGCCAAGCGCTGCACCGATGCCCGCCAGCGCTATCAGAGCCTGATGGACTCGCAGCGCCTGTACGAGGAAGGCCCGAACGGCGAACGTCGCTACCTCGACAGCCCGGAAGTCGACGCCGCGCGTTCGAACGCCAAGCAGGTCATGGACCAGTTCTGCAGCGGCCAGTGACGTGAGCCTCGCCACCGGTTTCATCGGCCTCGGCGCCATGGGCCGCGGCATGGCTCGCAACCTGCACAAGGCAGGACTGCTGCAGGGAGTCTGGAATCGGACGACGGCTCGCTCGAGCGAACTTGCCGCGGAACTGCACGTTGCGGCGGCGGCCGATCCGGCCGCGCTGGCCGCCATGTGCGACGTGGTCGTGATCTGCGTTTCGGCAGACGCCGACGTCCTCGCGGTCGTGGATGCGATGCTCGCCGGGCTGCGCCCCGGCTCCGTCGTGATCGACTGCTCCACGGTGAGCGCCGACACGGCCCGGGCAGCTGCGACACGACTCGCCGGCACGAGGTGTTGAATTCCTCGACGCGCCCGTGAGCGGCGGCGTCGAGGGAGCACGCGACGGCACGCTCGCCATCATGGTCGGCGGTTCAGATGCCGCCTTCGAGCGTGCCGGCCCGGTACTGTCGGCCATGGGACGCACCGTGACTCACTTCGGCCCGACCGGCTGCGGCCAGGCCGCGAAGGCGACGAACCAGATCATGTGCGCCGGCATAATCCAGGCGGTTGCGGAGGCCATGGCGTTCGCGAAGGCCGAGGGCCTCCCGCTCGACAAGCTCGTCGACACGCTGGGCAAGGGGGCCGGCTCGAGCTGGTACTTCGTGCACCGGGCGCCGAATATCGTGCGGGGCGCCTATCCCGCCGGCTTCCGTGTTCGCCTGCACGAAAAGGACCTGCGCATCTGCCAGGAGATGTCGGCGCGCCACGGGGTACGACTGCCCGTCGTCGAAACGACGCTGCAGCACTATCGCCGGCTGATCGAGCTGGGGCATGGTGACGAGGACATCTCCACGATCTTCCGCCTGAAGGACGCTTTGTTCGCGGCGCAGCGATGAACATGCGCGAGGTCCTCTCGCTCTTGCTGAACGAGCCCCGCGCGTCGCCCCGGCCAGCAGTGACAGCGCGCCGCCGAAAGCGCGACCGGGGAACTGGCGTGACTGGCCTGGGGTTGCACCTCATCCGCTCGCGGGCATGTTTTACTTCGCGGTGTTCCAGGCGCAATGCATGGTCCTGCATACCTGCGGCAGTTGAGAGGCGAGCACTGAGTGAGCGACAGACAGGACGACATCGGCGAATCGACGGTCACGCTCAAGGAAGACTCCGGCGCGGCCGAGCGCCGCTTCTACGTCAGGCTGGGCGGCGTGCTGCTGCTGGCCGGTCTCGCCTACCTGGTCTGGCGCATCGTGACGCCGCTCTGGCAGCCGCTGCTCTGGGCAACGCTGCTCGGCTCGCTGCTGGCGCCGGCGAACGGCCGTCTCGCCGCCAGGCTGGGCGGCCGCGCGCGGCTCGCCAGCGTGATCACGACGATCCTGACGGTGGTGCTGTTCATGCTGCCCGTCGCGCTGATCGCCGGTGCGGTCGCGGCCCAGGCGGCGCAACTGCTGCACAAGCTCAATGGTCGGGCGCCGCAGGCGACCGACGCCTCGTCACTGGACCTGACGCAGGTGCCCTGGCTGGAGCAGCCGCTCGACTGGCTCGGGAAGCACGCTGGCATCTCGATCATCCAGGTCCAGGACTGGCTCGATTGCAGCGGGCAAGCACGTGCTGCAGTTCCTGGCCTCCTCCGGCGGCACCTTCGTGCTCGGCGCGCTCGGCACGCTGGTCAGCTTCCTGCTGATGCTGTTCGTGCTGTTCTTCGTGCTGCGCGACGGGCCGGCGCTCGCACAGAAGGTCGTGCGCATGCTGCCGATCGAGGAGCGCATGCGCGGCAAGCTGTGGCAGCACCTCAGGGAGGTCACCCGCGCCGTGTTCATGGGCATCGGTGTCACGGCGCTGGTGCAGGGCATGCTCGTCGGCATCGGCTTCTGGATCGCAGGGCTGCCCTCCGCGCTCGTGTTCGGCGTGCTGGCGGCCCTCTTCGCGCTGGTGCCGCTCGTCGGCACCGTGATCGTCTGGGGGCCCGGAGCGCTGTACCTCGCGAGCCAGGGCGACTACGGGCATGCGATTTTCCTGACGCTGTGGGGCACGATTGCCGTGGGCATGGTGGATAACTTCCTGCGCCCGCTGCTGATCTCCGGCCGCGCCGAGGTGCCGACGCTGGCGGTGTTCGTCGGCGTGATGGGCGGCCTGCAGGCCTTCGGCTTCATCGGGCTGTTCGTCGGACCGATCGTGCTCGGGTTGCTCGTCGCGCTGTTCCGCTTCCAGAGCGACGCGGCCGACGTCACGAAGCGGGACCGGCTGAGCAGACCAATCAACGCAATCCTGGAGTCCCTCGTGCCGCAACCGCTACGCATCGCCACTCGACGCAGCAAGCTCGCCCTCTGGCAGGCCGAGCACGTCGCCGCCCTGCTCCGCGCCGCCCATCCCGACACGCCGGTCGAACTGGTGCCGATGAGCACGCAGGGCGACCGCGTGCAGGACCGCGCGCTCGCCGAGGTCGGCGGCAAGGGTCTTTTCGTCAAGGAGCTCGAGGTCGCGATGCAGGAAGGCCGCGCGGACATCGCCGTGCACTCCATGAAGGACGTGCCGAGCGAGCTCCCGCCCGGCTTCTGCATCGCTGCGGCGCTGCCGCGCGCCAATCCGCGGGACGCCTTCATTTCACTGCGATTCGCGCGCTTCGCCGATCTTCCTCACGGGGCGCGAGTCGGCACCTCGAGCCCGCGCCGGCAGGCGCAGCTCAGGAGCGTGCGCCCGGACCTCATCCTCGAGCTGTTGCGCGGCAACGTGGACACCCGCCTGCGCCGGCTCGAGGAAGGCAGCCTCGACGCGATCCTGCTCGCCTGCGCCGGCCTCGAGCGGCTGGGGCTCGGCGAACGCATCACCGAGATGCTCGACCTCGACCTGTCGCGTGCCCGCCGTCGGCCAGGGCGTGATCGGCATCGAATGCCGCGAGGACGACGCGCGGAGCCGCAACCTGCTGGCTGCGTTGCACCACGCCGATTCGTTCCTGCGGCTGAGCGCGGAACGCTCGTTCGCGCGCACGCTCGAAGGCAGCTGCCATTCACCGATCGCGGCGCACGCGTCGCTCGACGGCACGACGCTCACGCTGCGCGGCTTCGTCGGCGCGCCCGACGGCCGCGAGGCGTACCGCGACAGCATCAGCGGCTCCGCGACCGACGCGGTCGAGCTCGGCCGGACGCTCGCGAGCCGCATGCAGGCGGCGGGAGCGGGCCCGCTGCTCGAACGCCTGCGCAGCGAGGCCGGCGCCCAGCCGTGACGCAGCCGCTGGCAGGACTCGTCGTCGTCGTCACGAGGCCGGCCCGCCAGGCTGCGCGATTCATCGGCATGCTGACGGAACGCGGCGCGGCCGCGGTAGCGTTTCCGACGGTCGCCATCGAGCCCGTGCCGCTCGGCGCCGACGTCCGTGCGGCGCTCGTCGCGCAGCCGATCGACTGGGTCATCTACACGAGCGCGAACGCCGTCGAGCAGGCGCTCGCGCAGACGGGCCGGCTTGCGCGTGCAGCAACCGCGGCGATCGGCCGGGCCACCGCACGAGCCGTCGAAGCTGCGGGGATTCACGTCGACGCCATTCCCGCGACCGGCGCGGATTCCGAGGGCTTGCTGGCGCTCCCTGCGTTCGCCGCACCCTCCGGCCAGCGCATCGTGATCTTCAAGGGCGTCGGTGGACGCGACGCGCTCCGCGCCGAGCTCGTGCGTCGCGGTGCAACGGTTGTCGTCGCCGAGGTCTACCGCCGCGTGCCGGTCGTGCCGGCCGCCGGTTCGGTGCAGAAGCTGGCCGACGCCTGCGCCACCGAATCGGTCGTGGTCGCAGTCACGAGCGTCGAGGTCCTGGAGTCGCTGCTGCAACTCGCGCCCGAGTCCCGGGTACCGCACCTCGCGGACGCGACCCTGCTCGTGCCCGGCGAACGCGTTGCGGCGGCGGCACGCCGGCACGGCTGGCGCGGGCCGATCGTCGTGGCCCGAAGTGCCGAGGACGAGGCGATGCTCGATGCACTGATCGAGCGGCGGGCAGCCGGCGGCTCGTCCGCGCCTGCGTGATACGATTCGCGCGTAACACCCCTGCGCGCACGCGCGAGTCCGATGTCGGCCGAAATCGAATCCCTCTCTGGCGAAATGAACGCCCGGCGCGCCGGCGGCGGCGGCACGAGCCCGATGCTGGTTGCGTTCGCCGTCGTGGCGCTGCTGCTTGCGATCTACGCACACTGGCGTCTCGGCCAGTTCGACGATCGCATCGACCGGGTTCGCGGCCAGGTCACCCAGGTTCGCGGCACCCAGGACCGGCTCGCAGGACAGCTCTCGACACTGACGGCCCGACTCGAGACCTCCCAGAATGCGATGCGCACGGAGCTTCGCGGACTGCGCGAGCTGCCTGCGCAGGTGGGCGAACTCGGCCGCAGCGTCGAGGAGCTGCGCACGCGAACCGAGGCGCCGCAGCGTGCCTGGGTTCGCGCCGAGGCGATGTACCTGCTCGACCTCGGAGCACGGCGCCTGAACCTGGAGCACGACGTGGTCACCGCGATCGTGGCGATGGAGACGGCGGACGCGCGGCTGGCGACGATCGACGATCCGGCGGTGGCGGAAGTGCGCCGCCTGCTCGCCCGCGAACTCGCGGAACTGCGCGCAGTGCCGACACCTGACCTGCCGGACGTGCTGGCACGTATCGCCGCGATCGAGGCCACGCTGCCGACGATGACGGTGCTCGGCGTGCCGGCGACGCAGGGGCGCAGGCTCGAGACAGCGCAGGAACCCGCCGGGCCGCTCGAGCGGGGATTGCATCGTCTTTCGCAGGCGCTGCGCGACCTCGTCTCGATCAGGCGGGTCGACCCGGCAACCACGCGGCTCGTGACGCTGGAAGAACAGTCGCTGCGCCGCCAGCACCTCGAGCTGCTGCTGTTCGCCGCCCGCGTCGCCGCGATGCAGCCGGACGCCGCCGCCTACCAGCAGTCGCTGCAGGCCGCCAGCGCCTGGCTTGCGCAGTTTTTCGACGCGTCCTCGCCCGTCGTCGCCAGTGCGCAGGCGGAGATCGCCGCACTGCGCAGCGTCAACATCGCACCGCCGCTGCCAGCGGTGGGCGCCGCGGCCCGCCAGCTGCAGCGTGTCATGGGCGGCAACGCGGCGTCTCCATGAAGGGTGCCGCGATCGTCGCCCTGGCGCTGGTGGCCGGCGGGCTGCTCGCTCACCTGCTGCTGATCGACCCGGGTTACGTTGCCGTTCGCCTCGGCCGCACGCTGTTCGAGACCACGCTGCCCATATTCGCGCTGCTGCTCGCAGGCGGCTATTTCCTGGTGCGGGCGCTGGTCGGGGCCGCGAGCGCCCGTGCACGGCTGGCGCAGTTGCGCGCCGAGCGACGCAAGCGACGCGCGCGGGAAGAAACGCAGCGCGGGCTGCTGGACCTCGCCGCGGGCAACTGGAAGAGCGCGGAAGAGCTGCTGTCGCGCTCGGCGCCGGATTCCGATTCGCCGGCAGCCAACTACCTGGTGGCAGCGCGGGCAGCGGACCTGCTCGACGCGGTGGACAGACGGGACGAATGGCTTGCGCGGGCCCAGGAAGACGCGCCGGGCGAGCGGGCTGCCGCGCTCGTCACGCTGGCCGAGATGCAGATGCGGCGGGGACAGGACGAGCCGGCGCTGCAGACGCTGGAGCAGCTCGACGCATCCGGCGACCTGAACTCGCGTGGCCTCGAACTCATGGCGAGGCTGTACCAGAAGCTCGGGCGCGGGCGCCGCACTGCTCGCGCTCGGCCCGCGGCTGCGCAGCGCCAAGGAGCTGCCCGAGGCGCAGGTGAACGAGCTTCTTGCCCATGTGCAACTCGAGGAGATTCGCGCCGCCGGCGAGCACGCCGACAGGGCCCGGCTCGAAAAGGCGTGGTCGGACCTTCCGCGCGGCGTGCGCAGGTTGCCACAGTCGATCACCAGCCTACGCGCGGGCGGCCATGGCGTGCCAGGATCATCCGGCGGCCGAGAAGATCCTCCGCGAACTGATCGACGGGCACGCGGATCCCGGCGCCACGCGACTCTACGGTGACCTCGTGCTCGCCGATCCACTCGCGCCGCTCGAGCGCGCGGAGGCCTGGCTGCGCAAGCGCCCGGACGATGCCGAACTGCTCGCGAGCTGCGCGCGGCTCTGCCTGCGTGCCGAACTGATCGGCAAGGCACGCAGCTATCTCGAGGCGAGCATTGCGCGACGGCCGAGCCAGGAGAACAGCCTGATCCTCGCCGACCTGCTCGAGCAGATGGGCGAGCACACCAGGGCTGCCGACTGCCTGCGGCAATCGGTGACGCAGTCCGTCGGGCGTCGCGCCAACCTGCCTCGTGTGCGCCTGCGACGGCGCTGAAGCGCGCGCGATTCAGCGCGGCTGCGCCTTCATCTTCGCCAGCGTGTCCGGCGCGTAGTCGAACGAGTCGAAGAAGAGCTGCTCCCGCGGCAGGCCATGCGCCGCGTAACTCGTGCGTATCGCCTCGATCATCGCCGGCGGCCCGCTTGCGTAGACATCCACTCCCGAGAGGTCCGGGTGGTCGGCCAGCACCGCTTCGTGCACGAGGCCACGCCGAATCCCGTCGCCGGATGCCGCGGGACCCGAAAGAACCGGCCGGTAAGCGAAGCCTGGCCGCGTACGCGCGAGTTCCTCGAGCCAGGCGTGCTCGTAGAGGCCATCGGTGTCCCGCGCGCCCCAGTAAAGCGTCATGGGCCGCCGGTCTCCCGTGGCAAGCAACTGGCGGATCATCGCCCTGAGCGGCGCGTACCCCGTGCCTCCGCCGACCATGATCGCCTTGCGCGGAGATTCGGTCCTGAACCAGAACTGCCCCAGCGGACCCTCGATGCGCAGCAGCGCGCCCGCGTGCATGCTCTCGAACAGTTGCGCCGTGAAGCCGGTGGTCGATGCGCGACGCACGTGCAACTCGAGCTGTCGCCCGTCGGCGGGTGCGCTTGCGATCGAGAAGCTCCGGCGGCGACCCTCGGAGAGCATCACGTCGAGGTACTGCCCCGGCCTGTAATGCAGCTCCTCGACAGCGGGGAGCCGCAGAAAGACCGCCATCACGTCCTTGGCGACCAGCTGCATGCGATCGATGCGACAGGGCAGGCTCTTCACTTCGACGTCCGGCGCCGGTCGCACCTCGCGGACCTCGACCCTGAGATCGGTGAGCGCCATCGCCTGGCAGAGCAGCGCGTAACCCTCGCGGACCTCGTCAGCCGTGATGCCGGGCGGAGCGTCGCCGACGTACCCGACCGTGCCGTCGATGATCCTCGCCCGGCACGAGGCGCAGTGACCGCCCTTGCAGCTGTGCGGCAGGTTGAGGCCCGCGCGCAGCGCGGCGGCGAGCACCGTCTCGCCGGTCTCGGCAGTGAACGACTGGCCCGTCGGGATGAGCGTGACCTGCGGCATTTGCACAGGATGCCACGAAGCATCCGCTGTCGCCGGACGCGTGGCGGCAATCGCGTATCCTTGGCCGATGGATCACAGGTGTTTCATCGCGGGCTGTGGCTACGTCGGTCGCCGGCTGGCCGAACGGTTGCGACCGGCGTGGCAGGTGGCCGCACTCGCACGGTCGCCCGGGACCGTCGCCACATTGCGCGCGGCCGGCATCGAGACCATCGATGCGGACCTCGATGCCCCGCACCTTCCCGGCGAACTGCAGGCGGCGGCTGACGGCGCGGCCATCGCCTATCTCGCACCGCCCCAGGACTCCGGTACGAACGACGCCAGGCTTGGGACGATTCCTCGACGCGCTCGGCGAGGCGCGTCCGAACGGTCTTTCTCTACATGAGCACGACCGGCGTCTACGGTGACGCGGCCGGCGCCACGGTCGACGAGTCGAGCCCGACCGAACCGTCGAATGACCGCTCCCGGCGACGCATTGCGGCGGAGCAGCTGGTCCGCGCGTGGTGCGACGTGCGCGGCTTGCGCTGGGTCATCCTGCGGGTACCCGGCATCTACGGTCCGCACCGCCTGCCGCTCGAACGGCTGCAGCGGGGCGAGCCGGCACTGGAGCCCGCTGCCGCAGGTCCCGGCAACAGGATCCACGTGGATGACCTCGTCACGGCCTGCGTCGCTGCGCTGGAGCGCCCGGTGAGCGGCATCTTCAACGTCGGCGACGGGGACCACTCGAGCACGACCGCATTCCTGCAGATTACGGCCGAGCTCGCCGGACTGCCGGCACCGGAACTGGTGACGCTCGCCGAGGCGCGCGGACGCATCAGCCCCGGCATGCTCGCCTACCTCGTCGAATCACGTCGCGTCGAGACGGGTCGAATGCGCGAGGGGCTCGGCGTCACGCCTCGATACGCCACCGTTGCAGCCGGCGTCGCCGCGAGTCTCGCGGAAATGCGCGCGCAGGGGCACTGAGCGTCGGCTATCCTTGCGCGATGCGGCTCGCGTTCACGAAGATGCATGGACTCGGCAACGACTTCATCGTCTTCGACGCCGCCAGTCCCGAAGCGGTGCCCTCGCCCGCTACGCTGCGCCGGCTCGCCGACCGCCGTACCGGGATCGGGTTCGACCAGGCGCTCGTGCTCGAGCCGCCGCGCCGCAGCGGCACCGACGTCTACTACCGCATCTTCAACGCCGACGGCTCCGAGGTGGAGCAGTGCGGCAACGGCGCCCGCTGCATCGCGCGGCTGGTGGCTACGCGCGCGGCACGCCAGGACCGGCCGTTGTCGATGGACAGCCCTGGCGGCATCGTCCAGGCGCAGCTGCGCCGCGACGGCCTCGTGTCCGTGGCCATGGGCGTGCCCGACTTCGACCCGCGCTCGCTGCCATTCGACGTCGAGCGCGAGGCGGCCAGCTACCGGATCGAGACGCCCGGCGGCCCGGTCGAGTTCGGCGCCGTGTCCATCGGCAACCCGCACGCCGTGATCCGCGTGCGCTCGGTGGACGACGCGCCGGTGGACAGCGTCGGACCCGCGATGGAGAATCACGCGCGATTTCCGCGGCGGGTGAACGTCGGGTTCCTCGAGATCGTCGACCCGGGCCACGTGCGCCTGCGCGTATTCGAGCGCGGCGCAGGTGAGACGCGTGCCTGCGGCACAGGCGCCTGCGCGGCCGTCGCGGTTGGCCGGAGATTCGGGCCGCTTGCCGAGGAAGTCCGGGTGGACCTGCCGGGCGGACGCCTGATCGTGAAGTGGCCGGGTCCCGGGGAGCCGATCTGGCTCACGGGACCGGCGGAAACCGCCTTCGAAGGCACCGTGGAAACCTGAGACCGCGCAGTGGAGACCAGCATGAACAAGCAGCCGATACGCGGGACCGAGCCCGGATCGCTCGCCGAGGAACAGATCGGTGAGTACCTGGTGGCGCACCCGGAATTCTTCGAGCGTCACCCGGGGGTGCTCGCGCGACTGCGCCTTCCACACCAGCGCGGCAGCGCGGCCGTGTCCCTCGTCGAGCGCCAGGTGCTGGTGCTGCGCGAGAAGCACGAGACGCTCGAGCACAAGCTGCACGAACTGATCGAGAACGGCCGTGCGAACGACGCGATCACCGACCGCGTGCACCGGCTGACGCGCCGGCTGCTGCGCGCCCGCGACCTCAAGTCGGCGGTTGCAGCGCTCGAGACCTCGCTGCGCGAGGACTTCGGCGCATCGCGCTGGCTCGTGCTGCTCACCGATCCGTCGATGCCCGGGCTCGCCGGCTACCACAGCACTCATGTGCGCGTCGTGGCGAGGGCCAGTGCCGAACTGAAACTGTTCGAGACTTTCTTCGAGTCCGGGCGGCCGCGCAGCGGACAGATCCGCGACTCGCAGCGCGACTACCTGTTCGGCACCGAGGGCGTGCAGGTCGGCTCCACCGTGCTGATCCCGCTCGGCGAACGCGGCTCGCTCGGGCTCCTCGCGGTCGCGAGCCACGACACCGAGCGCTACCTGCCGACCATGAGCACCGACTACCTGGTGCGCATCGGCGACATCGTGACCGAGGCGATCACGGCCCGCGGCGCATGAGCGAAGCGCTCGCGGACGGGGTGACCCGTTTCCTGCAGAGCCTGCGCAACGAACGACGGCTGTCGCCGCACACCGAATCGGCCTACACGCGTGACCTCAGGACGCTCGTCGCATACTGCGACGAGCACGGCATCAGCCGCCTGGGACGGGCTCGACCCGCAGCACATCCGGAGCTTCGCGGCCCAGTGCCATCGCCGTGGTCTCGCGCCGCGCAGCGTGCAGCGGCGGCTCTCCGCCACCCGCAGCCTGTTCCGCTACCTGATCCGCGAGGGGGAGCTGAAGCGCGATCCGTCCGCGGACGTGCAGGCGCCGAAGTCCCGCAAGCGCCTCCCCGTTACGCTCGATGCGGACACCATGGCGCGCCTGCTGGAATTTCGCACCGACGACAGCCTCGCGGTGCGCGACAAGGCGATCATGGAGCTCTTCTACTCCTCGGGTCTGCGCCTTGCGGAGCTGCTCGGTCTCGACCTGGCCGATCTCGACCTGCGCGACCGCGCCGTGCGGGTCATGGGCAAGGGCCGCAAGGCGCGCATCGTGCCGGTCGGACGGCAAGCCGCCGCGGCGTTGTCACGCTGGCTCGCCGAGCGCGCGACCATCGCCGGCGTCGGCGAACTGGCCGTTTTCGTGGGCGTGAACGGCCGGCGACTCGGCCCGCGCATCGTTCAGCGGCGGATCGCCCAGTGGGCGCGACGGCAGGGACTGCCCGAGCACGTCCACCCGCACATGTTCCGCCACTCGTTCGCCTCGCACCTGCTCGAGTCGTCGAGCGACCTGCGGGCCGTCCAGGAACTGCTCGGGCACGCCAACATCAGCACGACCCAGGTCTACACGCACCTTGATTTCCAGCACCTTGCCCGGATATACGACGCAGCCCACCCGCGGGCGAAGCGGAAAGGGCTGTAGGCCAGCAGGCCCGCTGCCCGACGAGCTCAACGATGTCCTCTTTCGATCCCCACGGCACCACCATCCTCTGCGTCAGGCGCGGCGGCCTCGTCGCCATGGGCGGCGACGGGCAGGTGACGCTCGGCAACACCGTGATGAAGGGCAACGCCCGCAAGGTGCGGCGCCTGCACGAGGGGAAGGTGATCGCCGGCTTCGCTGGCGGCACCGCGGACGCCTTCACGCTGTTCGAGCGCTTCGAGGTCAAGCTCCAGCAGTACGGCAACCTGACCCGCGCGGCGATCGAGCTGGCCAAGGACTGGCGCTCGGACCGCAGCCTGCGGCGCCTCGAGGCGCTGCTCTGCATCGCCGACGCCACGCACTCGTTCATCGTCTCCGGCAATGGCGACGTGATCGAGCCCGAGCACGACCTGATGGCCGTCGGATCGGGCGGCCCGTTCGCCCACGCCGCTGCGATCGCGCTGCTCCAGAACACGGACATGGACGCACGCACGATCGTGGAGAAGGCGCTCGGCATCGCCGCGGACATCTGCATCTACACGAACCGCAACGTGACGATCGAGACGCTGGAAGGAAGCGGTTAGTGACTAGCGGTTAGCGGATAGTGAGGAGGCCCGGCTGCGCCGGGCAGCTCCGGCCTTCCTCACTAACCGCTAACCGCTGATCACGAACCGCTCTCCGGCCCCTATCCGCTATCCTCCCTACCCCACCTGATCACTAACCGCTTTCCACTCCTGCCATGTCCTCCATGACCCCCCGCGAGATCGTCCAGGAACTCGACAAGCACATCGTCGGCCAGGGTGCGGCCAAGCGCGCCGTCGCCATCGCGCTGCGCAACCGCTGGCGGCGCATGCAGGTCGAGGAGCGGCTGCGCGCCGAGATCACGCCCAAGAACATCCTGATGATCGGGCCGACCGGCGTCGGCAAGACCGAGATCGCCCGCCGGCTCGCGCGGCTCGCGAACGCGCCGTTCATCAAGGTCGAGGCCACGAAGTTCACCGAGGTGGGTTACGTCGGGCGCGAGGTGGACTCGATCATCAAGGATCTCGTCGACGTCGCGGTCAAGATGACGCGCGAACGCGAGGTGGAAAAGGTGCAGCCTCGCGCGATGGACGCCGCCGAGGAGCGCGTGCTCGATGCGCTGCTGCCCCGTCCGCGCACCGTTGGAGTCGGCACCGAGCCCGAACCCGCTCGCGAGGGCGACACCCGGCAGCGGTTCCGCAAGATGCTTCGCGAAGGACAGCTCGACGACCGCGACATCGAGATCGAACTGCGGGCCGTCCCGGTCGGCGTCGAGATCATGGCGCCGCCCGGCATGGAGGAACTCTCGCAGCAGCTGCAGGGAATGTTCTCGAACCTCGGCGGCGACCGGACGAAGACACGCAAGGTCAAGGTCCGCGAGGCGTTCAAGCTGCTGACCGAGGAAGAAGCCGCGAAGCTCGTCAACGAGGACGAGCTCAAGACACAGGCCCTCAGCAGCGCGGAGCAGAACGGCATCGTGTTCATCGACGAGATCGACAAGATCGCGCGCCGGCAGGAAACCGCCGGCGTGGACGTCTCCCGCGAGGGCGTGCAGCGCGACCTGCTGCCGCTGGTCGAGGGCTGCACGGTCAACACCAAGTACGGCATGGTCAAGACCGATCACATTCTCTTCATCGCGTCGGGCGCCTTCCACATGTCGAAGCCGTCCGACCTGATCCCGGAGCTGCAGGGCCGGCTGCCGATCCGCGTCGAGCTCGACGCGCTCAAGGTCGAGGATTTCGTGCGCATCCTGACGGAACCCGACGCGTCGCTCTGCCGCCAGTACGCGGCCCTGCTCGAAACGGAGGGCGTGCGGATCGAGTTCGCGCCGGATGGCGTACGCAGGCTGGCGGAGGTCGCGTTCGACGTGAACCAGCGCACCGAGAACATCGGCGCCCGAAGGCTGCACACCGTGATGGAGCGATTGCTCGAGAGCGTTTCGTTCGAGGCTTCGGACCGATCCGGCGCATCCGTCCTCATCGACGCCGACTATGTGGATCGCAACCTCGGCGAGCTGGCGCGCGACGAGGACCTCGCGCGCTACATCCTGTAGTCCGCTTCCTGCAGCCCCGTCTCTGCGACCATTTCCGGAGCCACGCCGTTGACGGAACCGCGCCCGACCGAGATCAAGCTTCGCTCGCGCTCGCGCGTGCTCGACGTCGCATTCGACGACGGCACCCGCTTCGAGCTGCCGTTCGAATACCTGCGCGTCTACTCGCCCTCCGCCGAGGTGCGGGGGCACGGCCCGGGCCAGGAGACGCTGCAGCTCGGCAAGCACGAAGTCGGCGTGCGGTCCGTGGACCCGGTCGGCAACTACGCCGTGCGCATCGTGTTCGACGATGGCCACGACACGGGCCTGTACACCTGGGGATACCTGCACGAGCTGGGTCGTATGCACGCCGAGAACTGGCAGCGGTACCTCGACCGGCTCGCGAAGCTCGGCCTGCCCTATCCGACGCCGGTGCCGTCGAAGCGTCACGGCTGAGACGCTTGCGCCGGACTGCGCAGCACAGCGGTACGACAGCCGACCGCGTAGAATGTCGGGCCTTATGAGCGAGACCAAGCGCAAAGACGACGCCAGCCGACGGGCCCGGCTCGGTGGACTTCGGCTACCAGCAGGTCCCGAAGGACCAGAAGGCCCAGCGCGTCCGCGAGGTCTTCGACTCGGTCGCCGACAAGTACGACCTGATGAACGACCTGATGTCGGTCGGCGTGCACCGGCTCTGGAAGCGCTTTGCGCTGGGGCAGACCGGCCTGCGACCGGGACAGTCCGCCCTCGACGTGGCGGGTGGCACGGGCGACCTCGCGGCCGGCATGGCAGGACAGGTCGGCGAAGGCGGTCTCGTGGTGCTGTCGGACATCAACGCCGCGATGCTCGAGGTTGGCCGCGACCGCCTGCTCGACCGGGGCCTGATGCGCAACGTGCGCTTCTCGATCGCGAACGCGGAGTGCCTGCCTTTCGAGGACGAGAGCTTCGACTGCGTGACGATCGGCTTCGGCTTGCGCAACGTGACGGACAAGCCGGCCGCGCTCGCTTCGATGCACCGCGTCCTCAAGCCGGGTGGCCGCCTGCTCGTGCTCGAGTTCTCGAAGCCGGTGCTGCCCGGCCTGAAGCCCATCTACGATGTCTACTCGTTCAGCGTGCTGCCGTGGCTCGGCAAGCGCGTGGCCGGGGACTCCGACAGCTACCAGTACCTCGCGGAATCGATCCGGCGCTTCCCGGACCAGCAGACGCTGCTGGCGATGATGCGCGAGGCGGGGCTCGAGGACTGCAGCCACCACAACCTGAGCGGCGGCATCGTCGCCCTCCACAAGGGCTTCAAGTACTGACATGCTGCTCGAGCGCCTGGCGGAAGTGCTGAACCGCAACATCGGGGAGTCGCGCAAGGCCCAGGCCCTGTGCCGGCAGCTCGACGGGCGAGTCGTGTCGCTCACCGTCGAGGGAACGCCCTTCGCGTTTTTCTTCACGGCGGACGGCGGACGGGTTGCGCTCGCAACGAGGCACGACGGCAGCGCGGACGCGAGCCTGTCGGGCACTCCCATCGCGCTGCTGGCACTTGCCGGCCCGAGCGCCGAAGGAGCGCTGCGCGGTGGCGGCGTTCGCATCGAGGGCGATGCCGAGGTGGCGCAGAAGTTCCGTGAACTGCTCGCGCAGGCACAGCCGGACTTCGAGGAGGAACTCGCCCGCGTCATCGGCGACGTGGCCGCACGGCAGGTCGCCAACTTCGCGCGCGGATTCCTGGACTGGGGCCGCAAGGCCGGCGGCTCGCTCGCGACCAACGTCGCCGAGTACCTGCAGGAAGAGGGTCGCGACCTGCCCACCCCCACCGAGACCGAGGAATTCCTCGCGGGCGTCGATCGCCTGCGCGATGACACCGAGCGGCTCGAGGCCCGCCTCGCACGGCTCGAGTCGCGCGGCACGCCGGACGGCGCGACGCGGATCCGCGCGAAGGCACGGTAACGCCGGCACGCGCAGGCTCTCCTCACTATCCCCTACCCCCTGATCACTGCTCACTTCCCCATGCGCCTCCGCGTCATCGGCCGACTCATGCAGATCCAGCGCGTGCTCGTACGGCACGGGCTCGACGAGATCATCCTCGCGACGCACCTTTTCCGGCCGCTGCGCTACGTCTTCTACCTGTCGCCCGCGACATGGTTCGAGCGCAGGCGCGGCGGCTCGCGCGGCGAGCGCATCCGTCTCGCGCTGGAGGAACTCGGGCCGATCTTCGTCAAGTTCGGCCAGGCGCTCTCGACGCGCCGCGACATGATGCCCGCCGACATCGCGGACGAACTCGAGAAGCTGCAGGACCGCGTCCCGCCGTTTCCCGGCTCCGAGGCGCGCGCGATCGCCGAACGCGCCTACGGCCGTCCGGTCAGCGAGGTGTTCGCGGAGTTCGACGAGACGCCGCTCGCGGCGGCGTCGATCGCGCAGGTCCACGCAGCGCGCCTGCGCTCCGGCGAGGAAGTGGTCGTCAAGGTGATCCGGCCCGGGGTGCGCGAGAAGATCGAGCGCGATCTCGAGGTCATGTACGTCGTGGCCGGTCTCGCCCGCGACTACGCGAGCGAAGGCCACCGTCTGCGTCCCGTCGAGGTCGTCCGCGAGTACGAGAAGACGGTCCTCGACGAGCTCGACCTGATGCGCGAGGCCGCGAACGCCGCGCAGCTGAAGCGCAACTTCGCCGGCTCCGAGCTGCTGCACGTTCCCGAGGTCTACTGGGACTACTGCCGGCCCGAGGCCATGGTGATGGAGCGCATCCGCGGCGTCATCGTGAGCGACATCGACGAGCTGCGCCGGCGCGGCACGAACATCCAGCGTCTCGCGGAAAACGGCGTCACGATCTTCTTCACGCAGGTGCTGCGGCACAACTTCTTCCATGCCGACATGCACCCCGGCAACATCTTCGTGCAGCTCGAGGATCCCGAGTACCCGAAGTACTGCGCGGTGGATTTCGGCATCGTCGGATCGCTCGATGCCCGGGACCAGCATTACCTCGCCGAGAATTTCCTGGCGTTCTTCGATCGCGACTATCACCGCATCGCGCAGCTGCACGTCGACTCGGGCTGGGTGCCGGCCGGAACGCGCGTCGAGGAACTCGAGGCGGCCGTGCGCACCGTGTGCGAGCCGATCTTCAACAAGCCGCTGTCGGAAATCTCGTTCGGCCAGGTGCTGCTCCGGCTGTTCGAGACCGCGCGACGCTTCCAGATGCAGGTCCAGCCGCAGCTGATCCTGCTGCAGAAGACGCTGCTGCAGATCGAGGGCCTCGGCCGCCAGCTCTATCCCGAGCTCGATCTGTGGAAGACCGCGCAACCGATACTGCGCGACTGGGCCGCGGACCGGCTGAGCGGCCGTACGCTTGCGATGGAGCTGCGCCGCCAGCTGCCGGACGTGAGCGAGGCGCTGCGGATGATGCCGCAGATACTGCAGCAGTTCGTTCAGCAGGCGTCCGAGGGTAAGTTCCGGCTCAAGGTCGAGCAGCCGGGACTCGAAGAACTCCGCGGCGAGCTGCGCGCGAGTGCACGGCGTCGCGATGCGACCGTGATTTGCGGAGCCGCGCTGCTCGGCGGCCTCGTGTGGCTCGCGGTCGGGCCATCGCCCTGGCCGGGCCTTGTGCTCTGCGTGGCGGGGCTGGCGGGCGCGGCGGTGGGGCGGCAGGTAACGGGAGGGAAAGCTGATTAGCGGATAGCGGATAGTAAGAAGCCGCTGCC
>CAVTDU010000015.1:0-31648 GCA_963733565.1 uncultured Gammaproteobacteria bacterium | reverse complement strand
CCGCTCGCTCGAGGCAAAGGTCGTCACCGAGTCCGAATCGAAGCGCAAGCGGTTCGAGGAGCGTGGGCAGCTGCTGCCGCGCGAACGCGTGTCGCGCCTGCTCGACCGTGGCAGCGACTTCCTGGAACTGAGCGCGCTCGCCGGCCTCGGCATGCACGACGACGACGGCAAGAAGAGCGTGCAGGGCGGCGGCTCGATCGTCGGGATCGGCACGGTGTCGGGCAAGCGCGTGGTCATCTCCGCGAGCGACAGCGCCGTCAAGGGCGGGACCATCGCGCCGATGGGCCTGAAGAAGGCCCTGCGCGCGCAGGCGATCGCGCTCGAGAACAAGCTGCCACTGGTCGCGCTCGTCGAATCGGGCGGGGCCAACCTGATGTACCAGGCCGAGATCTTCGTGGACGGCGGTCGCAGCTTCGCCAACCAGGCGCGGATGTCGGCGGCTGGAATCCCGCAGGTCGCGGTCGTGCATGGATCGTCCACCGCCGGTGGCGCCTACCTGCCCGGCCTTTCCGATTACGTGGTGCTGGTCAGGAACCGGTCGAGCATCTATCTCGCCGGCCCACCGCTCGTGAAGGCCGCCATCGGCGAGGACTGCACGGACGAGGAACTCGGCGGAGCGGACCTGCATGCCACGGTCACCGGCCTCGGCGAGTACCTGGCCGACAACGACGCTCACGCGATCGCGATCGCCCGCGACCTTTTCGAGGCGCTGCCGTGGGACGAAGTTGCGCAGCGCGAGCCCGCGCCACCGCCCGTCTTCGACGCCGAGGAACTGATGGGCATCGTGCCGGCCGACGAACGCACGCCCTACGACGTACGCGAGGTGATCGCCCGCATCGTCGACGCATCCCGGTTCCTCGAGTTCAAGGCGGCGTACTCGACCGACACGATCTGCGGCCACGCGAGCATCGACGGGCGTCGAGTCGGGATCATCGGCAACAATGGCCCGATCCAGCCGACCGGCTCGGTCAAGGCGGCCCAGTTCATGCAGCTCTGCGACCAGAGCGGCACGCCGCTGGTGTTCCTGCAGAACACGACCGGCTACATGGTCGGCAGCGCGGCGGAGCGCGCCGGCGCCATCAAGCACGGCTGCCAAGATGATCCAGGCGGTCGCCAACGCCCGGGTACCCAAGCTCACCATCGTGCTCGGCGGCTCGTATGGCGCCGGCAACTACGGCATGTGCGGCCGCGGCTTCGACCCGCGATTCATATTCGCATGGCCGACGGCACGCACGGCCGTGATGGGCGGCGCGCAGGCCGCGATGGTCATGGAGATGGTGAGTCGCGCCAAGCTCGCGAAGTCCGGCGTGGCGCTCACCGAGCAGGCCGAGGCAGGCGTCAAGGCGATGAGCGACCAGTTGAAGCGCAGGCTCGACGCCGAGAGCGATGTGCTCTACGGCACCGCCCGCCTCTGGGACGACGGCGTGATCGATCCCCGCGACACGAGGCGGGTGCTGTCGCTCTGCCTCGCCATCGCGCAGGAAGCGTCGGCACGTCAGCTGCGCCCGAACACATTCGGAGTCGCGCGCATGTAGCGCCGCCCTCCTCGCCAGCCGCACATCCATTCTGTCCCGACCCTTCCGGAGCGCTTTCATGCAGTTCACCGACCAGCACACCCAACTCGGCGACACCGTCACGAAGTTCGTCGCGAACGAGATCAACCCGTACGTCGAGGAGTGGGAGCGCGCCGAGGGCTTCCCTGCCCACGCGCTCTTCAAGAAGCTCGGCGACCTGGGCCTGCTCGGCGTCAAGTACCCCGAGGCCTATGGCGGGCTGGGGCTCGACTTCAGCTACTCGATGGTGATGGCCGAAGCGCTCGGCAATGCCACCTGCGGCGGCGTGCCGATGGCGATCGGCGTGCACACCGACATGTGCACCCCCGCGCTGGCGCGCTTCGGCACGGACGAACTGCGGCGCGAATTCCTGGCGCCCGCGATCGCCGGCGACATGGTCGGTTGCATCGGCGTCAGCGAGCCGGGCGGCGGCTCCGACGTCGCCGCGGTGAAGACGACCGCCCGCAAGGACGGCGGCGACTATGTGATCAGCGGCAGCAAGATGTGGATCACCAACGGCCTGCAGGCCGACTGGTGCTGCCTGCTGGCCAATACCAGCGAAGGCGCGCCGCACAAGAACAAGAGCCTGATCATCGTGCCGCTGAACGCCAAGGGCGTGTCGCGGCAGAAGATCCACAAGATCGGCATGCACAGCTCCGACACGGCGCAGCTCTTCTTCGACGACGTGCGCGTGCCCACGCGCAACCTGATCGGCCAGGAAGGCATGGGCTTCATGTTCCAGATGCTGCAGTTCCAGGAAGAGCGCCTGTGGGGTGCGGCGAGCTCGCTGCGCAGCCTCGACAACATGATCGATGCCACGATCGAGTACACGCGCCAGCGCAAGGCGTTCGGCAAGAGCATCCTCGACAACCAGGTGGTGCACTTCCGGCTTGCCGAGCTTCGCACCGAGGTCGCGGCGCTGCGCGCCCTGACCTACCAGGCGGTCGAGTTGTACGTGGGCGGCAAGGACGTGACGAAGCTCGCTTCGATGGCGAAGCTCAAGTGCGGCCGGCTGTCGCGCGAGGTCACGGACTCCTGCCTGCAATACTGGGGCGGCATGGGGTACACCGCCGACAACGTCGTGGCACGCGCCTATCGCGATTCCCGCCTGGTGTCGATCGGCGGCGGCGCCGACGAGGTCATGCTCGGCATCATCGCGAAGCTCGAGGGAACGCTGCCGAGAGGCGCGCACTGACAATGGCCGGGCCAACCACCCTGGCGCTGCGGCGTGACGGCGCGGTGCTGCACGTCACGCTGAACCGCCCGGAAGTCCGCAATGCCATGTCGCTCGCGATGGTGCGCGAGCTCATCGAGGTCGTGAAGGCCGCGGAACAGGATGGCGAGACGCGCGTCGTCGTGCTGCGCGGTGCGGGCGGCCACTTCTGTGCCGGAGCGGACCTCAAGGACATGGCGGGCGCCCGGGCGCGCCTCACCGAGGATCCGGATGCCGTCCTGAAGGTCAACGCTGCCTTCGGCGAACTCTGCATCGCCTATGCGGGCGCGTCGCTCGCGGTCATCGCGGTGCTCGAAGGCACGGTCATGGGCGGCGGATTCGGCCTCGCCTGCGTCACCGACGTCGCCATCGCCGCCGAGAACACCGTCTTCCGCCTGCCGGAGACCTCGCTCGGCGTGCTGCCGGCGCAGATCGCGCCGTTCCTCGTCGAGCGTCTCGGCTATGCCGAAGCCAAGCGCCTGGCAGTCACCGGCAGCCGCATCGGCGCGGCCGAAGCGCTGCAGATCCGCCTGGTTCACGAGGTGCACCCGGCCGATGCACTCGACGCGGCGCTTGCCAGGGTCGTCGGCGACATATTGCAGTGCGCGCCTGGCGCGCTCGCCGCGACGAAAGCCCTGGTGTCGCGTGCACGCTGGGAGCAGCCGGCGTCGCTCGTACAGGATGCGGCCCAGGCGTTCTCGCGCGCGGCGCTCGGACCGGAGGGGGTCGAAGGCATGACGGCGTTCCTGCAGAAGCGCAAGGCGAACTGGACGCCACAATGAGCTTCCGCAAGATCCTCGTCGCGAACCGGGGCGAGATCGCCTGCCGCGTGATGCGCACGGCGAGAACGCTCGGCTACCGGACGGTCGCCGTCTACAGCGACGCAGACGCTGCGGCCCCTCATGTCGCGTTGGCAGACGAAGCCGTGCGGATAGGTGCAAGCCCGGCGGCCGAGAGCTACCTGAAAATCGATCGTGTGCTCGAGGCAGCGCGCGTGACTGGCGCCGACGCGGTGCACCCTGGCTACGGGTTCCTTTCCGAGCGCGCCGATTTCGCGCAGGCCTGCGCGGATGCGGGCCTCGTATTCATCGGACCGCCCGCTTCCGCGATCACCGCGATGGGCGACAAGGCGGGCGCCAAGCGACGCATGATCGACGCCGGCGTGCCCTGCGCGCCCGGCTACCTCGGCGAGGACCAGGACGATGCGAGGCTCGCGGCGGAGGCCGGGCGCCTGGGTCTCCCGCTGCTGGTCAAGGCCGTCGCGGGCGGCGGTGGTCGCGGCATGCGGCTCGTGCGTTCGCTCGCGGAACTGCCCTCGGCGCTCGCCGGCGCCCGTCGCGAGGCCCAGAGCGCCTTTGGCGACGGCACGCTGATGCTCGAGCGACTGATCGAGGGCGGAAGGCACATCGAAATCCAGGTCTTCGCCGATCGCCACGGCAATGCGATCCACCTCGGGGAGCGCGACTGCACCGCGCAGCGTCGCCGGCAGAAGGTCATCGAGGAGGCGCCCTCGCCCGTCGTCAGCCCGGCCATGCGCGAGCGCATGGGAGCCGATGCCGTAGCTGCAGCACTGGCCGTCGGCTACGTGGGCGCCGGCACGGTCGAGTTCATCGTCGATGCCGACCTGAAGCACTACTTCCTCGAAATGAATACCCGGCTGCAGGTCGAGCACCCGGTCACCGAGTGCATCACCGGGCTCGACCTCGTCGAGTGGCAGCTGCGCGTGGCGGCCGGTGAACGGCTGCCGCTCGCACAGGACGAGGTGCGTTTCCAGGGCCACGCCATCGAAGTGCGACTGTACGCCGAGGACCCGTACACGGGATTCGCGCCGCAGACCGGACGCGTGCTGCACTGGCGGCCGGACGACGCGCTGCGCCCGGGCGTGCGGATCGATTCAGGCATCACCGAGGGCGGCCAGGTCACGCCGTTCTACGACGCGATGGTCGCCAAGCTGATCGCGCACGGCCGCGACCGCACCGACGCGATCCGGCGTCTCACCGCGGCGATCGAGGACGCGCCGCTGGTGGGCCTGCGCAACAACGGCCGCTTCCTGCGCGACCTGCTGGCCCATCCCGCGTTCCGCGAGGCGCGGATGCATACCACGCTGATCGATGACTGGGCCGGCCAGGCGGAGCCCCTGCTCGTGGCACCGCCGATCAGCGACAGCACCTGGCGCCTTGCGGCAGCGGTGCTCGCGACGCGCGACGGCGGCAGCCGCCGCCCGGCCAGCGTCGCCGCCTGGGACCTCACGCTGCAGGCGGGCGACGAACGTCGCATCCTTCGGGTATGGCCCCAGGGGCAGCGCATCGAAGTCATCGCCAATGGCTCGACCACCACGATCGAGCTCGGATCGTGGGTCGGCCACCGCCTTCGTTATGCCGACCAGGGAGTGCAACACGACGTCGTCTGCGTCCCGGACGGAGACGCGCTGCACGTCGTGCAGGACGGCACCGTCGCGACGCTGCGCGAGGTCTCGCCGTGGCCCTCGACGGACACAGCCGTCGACCCGCGCCTTGCGCGGGCACCTGTGGCTGGAACGGTGGCTGCAATCAGCGTCGCGCCGGGCGACCTGGTCGAGGCCGGCCAGCAGCTCGTCTGCGTCGAGGCGATGAAGATGGAAATGTGGCTGGTGGCCCGCAGCGGTGGCCGTGTGCGCTCCGTCCACGTGGAACTCAGGCAGAGCGTGGAAGCGCAGGCCGTGCTGGTCGAACTCGAGATCGAGGAGAAGGACTGATGGACAAGGCGATCGTCACCTGCGCGCTGACCGGCGTGCTCACGAATCCGAAGCAGCACCCGGTGCCCGTCACGCCAGCGCAGATGGCCGCCGCGGCCCGCGATGCGTACAACGCGGGTGCGAGCGCGATGCACGTGCACCTGCGTCGCCAGGAAGACGGTGCGGGCCACCTGCCGAGCTGGGACCCCGACGTGGCCGAGGCCGTGGTGAACGCGATCCGCGAGGCCTGCCCGGGCGTGATCATCAACCTGACGACTGGCGTGATCGGCAACGACCTGGCCGGCCCGCTGGCCTGCATCCGGCGCGTCAGGCCAGAGATCGCCGCGTGCAACGCGGGCAGCCTGAACTACCTCAAGATCAAGGAGGACGGCAGCTGGGCATGGCCGCCCATGGTGTTCGACAACCCGGTCGACAAGGTCAGGAAGTTTCTCGACGTGATGGCCGAGTGCGGCACGCACCCGGAGTTCGAGTGCTTCGACGTCGGAATCGTGCGCTCGGTCGGCATGTTCCAGAAGGCGCGGATGTTCTCAGGGGTGCCGGAGGTGAACTTCGTGATGGGCGTGGCGAGCGGCATGCCGTGCGACGCCAACCTGCTGGCCCTGCTGCCCGGCTACGCCCCGCCGGGCGCGATCTGGCAGACCACGCTGATCGGCCGCGCAGAAATATGGCCGGTGCACTATATCGCGCCGTTCCTGTCGAGCGCTCGCACGCCGAAGCCAAGCGCCTGGCAGTCACCGGCAGCCGCATCGGCGCGACGCCGAAGCGCTGCAGATCCGCCTGGTGCACGAGGTACACGCGGCCGATGCACTCGACGCAGCGCTTGCAAGGGTCGTCGGCGACATATTGCAGTGCGCGCCTGGCGCCCTCGCCGCGACGAAAGCCCTGGTGTCGCGTGCACGCTGGGAGCAGCCGGCGTCGCTCGTACAGGATGCGGCCCAGGCGTTCTCGCGCGCGGCGCTCGGACCGGAGGGCGTCGAAGGCATGACGGCGTTCCTGCAGAAGCGCAAGGCGAAGTGGACGCCGCAATGAGTTTCCGCAAGATCCTCGTCGCGAACCGGGGCGAGATCGCCTGCCGCGTGATGCGCACGGCGAGAACGCTCGGCTACCGGACGGTCGCCGTGTACAGCGACGCAGACGCAGCGGCCCCTCATGTCGCGTTGGCGGACGAGGCCGTGCGGATTGGCGCAAGTCCGGCGGCCGAGAGTTACCTGAGAATCGATCGTGTGCTGGAGGCCGCGCGCCTGACCGGCGCCGACGCGGTGCATCCTGGCTACGGGTTTCTTTCCGAGCGCGCCGATTTCGCGCAGGCCTGCGCGGATGCGGGCCTCGTATTCATCGGACCGCCCGCTTCCGCGATCACCGCGATGGGCGACAAGGCGGGCGCCAAGCGACGCATGATCGACGCCGGCGTGCCCTGCGCTCCCGGCTACCTCGGCGAGGACCAGGATGACGCGAGGCTGGCGGCGGAAGCCGGGCGCCTGGGACTCCCGTTGCTGGTCAAGGCCGTCGCGGGCGGCGGCGGTCGCGGCATGCGGCTCGTGCGTTCACTCGCGGAACTGCCGGCCGCGCTCGCGGGCGCCCGTCGTGAGGCCCAGAGCGCCTTTGGCGACGGCACGCTGATGCTCGAGCGCCTGATCGAGGGCGGCAGGCACATCGAGATCCAGGTCTTCGCCGATCGCCACGGCAATGCGATCCACCTCGGGGAGCGCGACTGCACGGCGCAGCGTCGCCGGCAGAAGGTCATCGAGGAGGCGCCCTCGCCCGTCGTCAGCCCGGCCATGCGCGAACGCATGGGAGCCGATGCCGTGGCCGCAGCACTTGCCGTCGGCTACGTGGGCGCGGGCACGGTGGAGTTCATCGTCGATGCCGACCTGAAGCACTACTTCCTCGAAATGAATACCCGGCTGCAGGTCGAGCACCCGGTCACCGAGTGCATCACCGGGCTCGACCTCGTCGAGTGGCAGCTGCGCGTGGCGGCCGGTGATCGGCTGCCGCTCGCACAGGACGAGGTGCGTTTCCAGGGCCACGCCATCGAAGTGCGCCTGTACGCGGAGGACCCGTACGCGGGCTTTGCGCCGCAGACCGGACGCGTGCTGCACTGGCGGCCGGACGACGCGCTGCGCCCGGGCGTAAGGATCGATTCCGGCATCACCGAGGGTGGCCAGGTCACGCCGTTCTACGACGCGATGGTCGCCAAGCTGATCGCCCACGGCCGCGACCGCACCGACGCGATCAGGCGTCTCACCGCGGCGATCGAGGACGCGCCGCTGGTGGGCCTGCGCAACAACGGCCGGTTCCTGCGCGACCTGCTGGCCCATCCCGCGTTCCGCGACGCGCGGATGCACACCACGCTGATCGATGACTGGTCCACGCAGGGCGAGCCTCTGCTCGTGGCACCGCCGATCAGCGACAGCACCTGGCGTCTTGCCGCAGCGGTGCTCGCGACGCGCGATGGCGGCAGCCGCCGCCCGGCAAGCGTCGCCGCCTGGGACCTCACGCTGCAGGCGAACGACGAACGTCGCATCCTTCGGGTCTGGCCGCAGGGGCAGCGCATCGACGTCACCGCCAATGGATCGACCACCACGATCGAGCTTGGTTCGTGGGTCGGCCACCGGCTTCGTTATGCCGACCAGGGAGTGCAACACGACGTCGTCTGCGTCCCGGACGGAGACGCGCTGCACGTCGTGCAGGACGGCACCGTAGCGACGCTGCGCGAGGTCTCGCCGTGGCCCTCGACGGACACCGCCGTCGACCCGCGACTGGCGCGGGCGCCCGTGGCTGGAACGGTGGCTGCAATCAGCGTCGCACCGGGCGACCTGGTCGAGGCCGGCCAGCAGCTCGTCTGCGTCGAGGCGATGAAGATGGAAATGTGGCTGGTGGCCCGCAGCGGTGGCCGCGTGCGTGCCGTCCACGTGGAACTGAAGCAGAGCGTTGAAGCGCAGGCCGTGCTGGTCGAACTCGAGATCGAGGAGAAGGACTGATGGACAAGGCGATCGTCACCTGCGCGCTGACCGGCGTGCTCACGAATCCGAAGCAGCACCCGGTGCCAGTGACGCCTGCGCAGATGGCCGCCGCGGCCCGCGATGCGTACAACGCGGGTGCGAGCGCGATGCACGTGCACCTGCGTCGCCAGGAAGACGGTGCGGGTCATCTGCCGAGCTGGGACCCGGACGTGGCCGAAACCGTGGTGAACGCGATCCGCGAGGCCTGCCCGGGCGTGATCATCAACCTGACGACCGGCGTGATCGGCAACGACCTGGCCGGCCCGCTGGCCTGCATCCGGCGGGTCAGGCCAGAAATCGCCGCGTGCAACGCGGGCAGCCTGAACTACCTCAAGATCAAGGAAGACGGCAGCTGGGCGTGGCCGCCGATGGTGTTCGACAACCCGGTCGACAAGGTCAGGAAGTTTCTCGACGTGATGGCCGAGTGCGGCACGCACCCCGAGTTCGAGTGCTTCGACGTCGGAATCGTGCGCTCGGTCGGCATGTTCCAGAAGGCGCGGATGTTCTCAGGCGTGCCGGAAGTGAACTTCGTGATGGGCGTGGCGAGCGGCATGCCGTGCGACGCCAACCTGCTGGCCCTGCTGCCCGGCTACGCTCCGCCGGGCGCGATCTGGCAGACCACGCTGATTGGCCGCGCCGAGATCTGGCCCGTGCACCAGAAAACCGCGGACCTCGGCGGAATGCTGCGCACCGGGCTCGAGGACACGTTCTACCTGCCCGACGGCGAACGCGCGACGGGCAACGGGGCGCTGGTCGAGGCCCTGGTGCGCTGCGCCCGCAACGCGGGCCGCGAGATCGCGACTCCCGCCGAGGCGCGGGCCATGCTGCACCTCGCCGGCTAGCGCTGCCAGACGACGGCCTTCCTCTCTGCAACCCAGCGCTCGTAGTGCTGGGCGTACACGGTCTCGATCCGGTTGCGCTTGACCTTGAACGTCGGAGTGACGAGGTCGTTGTCGACCGTCCACGTCTCGCTCACGACGACGAGGCAGTCGAGCTGCTCGTGCGGGTCCAGCAGCGCATTGACGCCCTGCATGTGCAACGCCAGCGATTCCTCGAGCGCCGCACGCGCGGCCGAGTCCATGGCGCGCTGGATCGCTTCCGCGTTCAGCATCACGAGCGCCACGGGCTGCCCGAGGTTCGCGCCCGTGACGCAGCACGCCTCGACCGCCGCATGGGTCACGAGCTTGTCCTCGATCGGCGCCGGCGCCACGTACTTGCCCTTGCCGGTCTTGAACAGGTCCTTCACGCGACCGACGATCCGCAGGTTGCCTTCCGCATCGAGCTGGCCCTTGTCGCCGGTGCGCAGCCAGCCGTCCTCGGTCAGCGACTGCTGCGTCAACTCGGGCTGCCTGTAATAGCCCAGCATCTGGCCGGGGCTCCATACCTGGATCTCGGAGGTCACCGGATCGATGCGGCTCTTCACGCCGTCATAGGGCACGCCGACCGTTCCAGGCCGCGGCAGCTCGGGAAGGGTCGCATGCGAGACGCCGCAGTTCTCGGTCATGCCATAGACCTCGGAAAGCCTGAGGCCCAGCCGGCGGTACCAGTGCAGCAGCTCCGGCGGCATCGGGGCGGCACCACCAGCCGCCACCTTGCAATGGTCGAGGCCGAGCGCCCTGAGGACCTTCTTCGCCACGATCCTGCGCACGACCGGGATGCCGAGCAGCCGGTCGAGTTTCGCGGCGGGCATCTTCGCGAGCACGCCCTGCTGGAACTTGACCCACAGGCGCGGCACCGAAAAGAAGACCGTCGGCCGGGCGCGCTGCAGGTCCGCCGCGAAAGTCGCGAGCGAGTCGGCGAAGTAGACGTGCATGCCGCTCGCGAGCAGCCCGTGCTCGACGAGCGTGCGCTCGGCGACGTGCGCCAGCGGCAGGTAGCTCAGGATCCGCGAATGCTCGTCGATCTCGAGGCGCTTGCGCACCGCGCCGATGGACCACGCAAACGTGGCAAAGCTCTGCATCACGCCCTTCGGCATGCCGGTCGTGCCGGACGTGTAGATGATGGTCGCGAGCTCGTTGCCGTCACGCACCGGGCTGTCCGCCATCGGTGCCGTCGCGGCGACGACGCTGTCCCAGGTCGGGCAGTCGATTGCGGGAGACGAGCGGCAGGCTGATCCGTGGCAGATCGGCCGGGATGCCCTCCTTCATCGTCTCCCAGCCGTCGAGCTTGCCGATGAACAGCAGCCGTGCCTCGCTGTGCTCGAGGACCTGGCGGATCGTGCCGGCGGCGAGCGTCGGATACAGCGGCACGGACACGTACCCCGCCATCCAGATGGCGAAGTCGGCCATGAGCCAGTGCGCCGTGTTCTTGGAAAGCAGCCCGATGCGGGAGCCGGGTTCGAACCCAAGCGACTTGAGGTACGCGGCCATGCGCCGCGACTCATCCATCACCTCGCGCCAGGTGAAGTCCCGGACTGCGCCGCCAGCCATCGGCTGCGTCAGCACGACCCGGTCGGGCGCTGTCTTTTCCCAGTGATACAGCCGCTGCAGTGCAAGCGCGGCGGGCTCAACAGTCTCTTTCATGTGCCTCGTGCCCCTACCCGATGTGCGAACCGCGCGCCTTCTGCGAGCGGACGCCGGTTATCTCGATTCAGTTCAGTCCGGCTGCTGTGCGTAGAGCCTGACGACCTCGTACAGGAACCGCCGCCCGTCCAGCAGCGACTGTACGCGGATGCGTTCGTTCAATCCGTGCGCCCGGCTGCCAGCCGCGTCGGAGAACATGCCGGACAGCCCGTACGTCGGAATGCCCGCGGCGTTGAGAAATCGCCCGTCCGTCGCGCCCGCGCTCATCGTCGGAATGATCGGCACGCCTGGCCACAGGTCCGCCGCAACCTTCTTTACGGGCTCCATGATCTGTGGCGACAGGGTCGTATCGATCTCGACGAGTTCCTTGTACAGCGCACGAAAGCTCGCCTCGCCGTCGTCGGGGGCAGCGGTCGCGGCCCCTGCGCCTGAAACAACAAGAAGCCCGGCAATGGCCAGTACGGCAATGGGCCGGCGGCGGTTCGATCGCATCATTGACTGCTCACGGCTGGAGTAACCGTCGCAGCGTAGCGACGGCACGCCGCGGCGACAAGCCGGATCGCAGCCGAGGCGGCCGTCAGACGAAGCGCTCGATCAACGCGTGGACGTTGACCCGGGCCCGCAGCCTGGCGCAGATCAGGAAGTTCCCGAGCAGCTTGCGATGCAGGAAGATCGTCTCCGGCGGTGGCGAGCGCAGGCCGCTCCTGAAGGCCATGGCCATGCCGAGGTCCCGCGCGCGGCCGATGAGCCCTGACGCCCCGAAATCGTAGGGACCTCGATGCGCGAGCGGCTCGCAGACCAGTTCCATGATCTCCACCGTTCCGCGCACCATTTCCTCGGGATCCTCCGGGCTCGCGTAGCCGATCGCGAAGGCTGCCTCCCGGATACCGGCCCTGTCGCGCGCGATGACCGCACGACACACCTGCCGGTAGCGCTCCACGAAATCCTCCCGGTACTCGCAGGCGGAACCCAGGTCGAGCAGCGCGAGCTGTCCTGTCGCCGGCAGGTAGAGGTAGTTGGCGCTGTTCGGGTCGGTCTGCATGAAGCGGAACTCGAACATCTCGCGGAACAGCAGTTCATGCAGCGTTCGGGCGACGGCATTGCGCGTCGCCTGCGGGACCGCTTCGCTCATGAGCGTCTCCAGCGGGTCGCCGTCGATCCAGTCCATCGCAAGGATGCGTCGCGTCGTGAGAGTGCGGTCCACGCGCGGCACGAGCACCTCGGGCATCACGGCTGCGTAGCGGCCGTAGCGATCGAGGTGGCGCGCCTCGCTCTCGTAGTCGGTCTCGAGACGCAGCTGGCGCTTCGCCTCGGCGGCGATCGCGTCGACATCGAGCGACACGGGCAGGAAGTTCAGTCGTCGCAGCAGCGTCGCAAGGTTGTCGACGTCGCTGTCCACGCTGCGCGCCACGCCCGGAAACTGGATCTTCAGCGCCAGCTCGCGCCCACCGTGCTTCCGGGCGCGGTGTATCTGGCCGATGGACGCAGCGGCGATCGGCTCCACGTCGAAGCGCGTGAACTTCCGTTCCCACCCCTTGCCGTACTCGCGGCCGAGCACGCGCCGCAACTGCGCATCGGGCATCGCGTAGCCCTGCGAGCGCAGCATGCCGAGCGCATTGCGGAACTCGGCCGGGATGATCTCGTCGCCCTGCAGCGACAGCATCTGCCCGACCTTCATCGCCGGCCCGCGCAACGACGCCAGCCTGCGCGCGAGCGTTTCCGCATTGCCCGGAGTCAGTACTGTCGTGAGCAGGTCCGGCCGCTTGCCGCTCGAGAACTGCTTTGCCGAAGCCACGGCAGCGGACAGCGCCAGCTCGCCGCTCAGCATGCCGAAGCGCAGCAGCCGCCCGACCCGCGATGTCGGCACCGCGCTGCGTTGCCGCGTGACCTTGGTGGCCACTAGTCTTCGATCCGCTGGCTGCCGATGCGATCCTTCCTGCCGGCCGGGTCGTCATCGCCCTGCACGGAAGCAGGGTCGTCCGCGGGCCGAGGCTGTGACAGGGCCCCGAGAACGCCTTGCGCGACCCGGTAACGATAGTCGAAGCGATGGTCGGCTGCGGCGGGCCGGGCGCGCAGGTAGAGATCCAGGGCTTCCTCCAGCACCTCGATCTCGGCGTCGTCGAGCACCAGCCTGATGGTGGGTCCGGGCATCCGTCGATACTACCCGATGCGCCGGCCGATGCCCCGGCCGATGCCCCGGGCGTTCACGTCGTCGCGATGTCGGCCGGCCACCACGCGTACATGTGCACCCGCCCGGTACGCGTGTCGCAGAGGGCGCGGCGGCGCTGGCCCTCGGCCGTCCATTCCTTGATCGCCACGCGGGCCGGCAGCTGCACCGGCGTCAGGAACTGCGTCTCGATGCGAGTACCGACGGGAATCACCGGCGCCGGATCCTGCGCGAGGCTGCGCGCGAGCGACCACATGCCGTGGCTGATCGAGCCGCGCAGGCCGAAGAACTTCGCGGCCCGGTCGCTCAGGTGAATCGGGTTGAAGTCCATCGAAACCCGCGCATAGTCCCACGCCGTGCGACGGGTGACGTCGAACTCGGCCAGCACCGCGCTTTCTTTCGGTGCCTTCGGCGGCCTCGGCGGCCGGGAAGCGGGACGCTCGGCGGACTCGGGCCAGCGCGAGAGGAACACGCAGGTCTCGCGCCACACCGGCTGCTCGCGGCTGGAGATCACCGTGTCGATGTCGAAAACGAGCCCGGCATCCGTGCGACGGTAGTTGCGAGCCGCCACGGCCACGTCGACGCGCATTCCCGGCTCGAGCTCGGCGAGCTTCTCGATCACGTTGGACAGGTGGATCAGGCCCATGGGCCGCAGCGGAAAATCGCTGCAGGCGAAAATCTGCAGGTGCAGCGGCGTCGAGAGCACGTGCGGGTACGTCGTCGGCACGCCGGCACCGAAACCGCACACAGCCGAGTAGCGCCGCACGCGTGCGTCGGACAGCACGACACCCGAGACACTGGCGTGATACTCCGACGGCTCGCCGATCTCCGTCACCGGCGGCCGGCTGGTGAACAGGACCCGCGGGTAACTTCCCAGGCCCGTCGGCAGTTTCCGGATTCTCAGGTGGACGGAGTTCGCCACTGGCTAGGGGGCGACCTGGTCAATGACGATCGCAACGTCCGTCGGCCCGCCCTTCTTCTGACCGACCTTGCCGATCAGGTCGCCGGTCGCCGTGACCGCGGTCCCGCCAAAGGCCACGCGGGCCACCAGCTCGACGTCATCGACCGACGAGAGGTTGCGGCCCTCCATCATCGAGTTGGCGTCGCTCAGCACCACGGTCGTCGGCAGCTGGTCGCTCGACATGCGCACGGCGGCCAGCGGCGGGCCGGGAATGCCGGGCTGGCGCGCCGCGACAAACAGCGGTGTGCCGGGCTGCAACTTGCCCGCGATCTTCGGGTCCACGGAAATCGCAATGCGGATCGTGCGGCCGGTGGGCGCCGGGCCCTCCGCAGCGCCGGCCGAGGCCGCACCGGCTCCCATTGCGCCACCCATGCCGCCACCCGCGCCTGCGCCCATTGCGGCGACGATGCCGCGGCCATCGCAGGCGCCTCGACACCGAGTTCAGCGAGCTGCGCGACGACTATCTGGCGGATGTCCTCCGGCGGGTTCAGCTCGAGCAGCTTGCTCCAGCGCGCCTTGGCGGTCTCCTTGTCGCCGGCCCGGATCGCCATCACGCCCGAGTACCACAAGGCCTTGCCATTGCCGGCATCGGCCGCGATCGCCGCGTCCACGATCTGCTTTGCCTGGTCCTGCACCGCCGGATCGTCGGTGAGAACGAGTGCCTCGGCGAGATCGAGCTTGAGCGCCGGATCCTTGCCGCCGGTCAGGTCGATCGCCTTCTGGTACGCGGTCACGGCCTTGGCCGCCTCACCCGTCACCAGGTAGGTCCGCCCGAGCATCTGCCAGCCTTCCAGGTCGCCCGGATTCGCCGCGAGACGCGCCTCGAGCTGCGCCGTGACCTCGTTCATGTCCCCGCCGGCCGCCCTCACCGTGCCCGGGAGGCACGGCAGCTGCGGCGATCGGATTGTCCCAGGGGAAATTCGAGATGCGGGAGTAGAGCGCCACCGCGGCCAATGGCAGCGCGACCATCAGCGCAACCAGCACCGCGGTCGAGCGGGGCGCGGCAGGCGCACCCTTGGCTGCGGACGGAACGCTTCGCACCAGCGGCACGGCCAGGTACGCAATCGCCGCCACGAGCATGACGGCGCAGATCAGGATAAACGGTGTCACGATTTACCGGCCTCCGGGCCCGCTGGATCGATGTCGGACTCTGCAGACCTCTGGCGAACGACGCGCACCACGGCGAATGCGCCGAACGCGAGCAGCAGCACGGGGGCGGCCCAGAGCAGGAAATTCCCGGCCGTCATGCGCGGCCGGTAAAGGACGAAGTCGCCGTAGCGCTCGATCATGAACGTGCGGATCTCGTCGTCCGTCTTGCCGGCGGCGAGCATTCCGCGCACCTCGTGGCGCAGATCCTGGGCCAGCGTGGCGTTCGAGTCCGCGATGGTCTGGTTCTGGCAGACGAGGCAGCGAAGTTCGCGATTGATATTCTCGTATCGCGACTGCAGCGCCGGGTCGTCGAAGGCACGCTCGGTGTCGATCGCCAGCGCTACGTTCGCCGCCGCGAACGCCAGCGCGAGAAGCAGCGCACGAGTCAGGTTTTTCACGTCTTGCTCCCCTGCCCCGCCGCGCGCCGCCTCGATGCGCGGCAGGAACTCCGTGGCCCAGACCTCGAGCGTCATCGGCGCGATGTGCTTGTACAGCACGATGCCGTCGGGCCCGATCAGGAACGTCTCGGGCGCGCCGTACACGCCCCAGTCGATCGCAGTCCGCCCCACCTGGTCCTCCGCCACCGCCGAATACGGGTTGCCGAGGTCCCTGCAGCCACGCCTGCGCCGCCGCGTTGTCGTCTTTCCAGTTGAGGCCGATCAACGGAACCGCATTCTGCTTCGCGATCGCCAGCAGCACGTCGTGCTCCTCGCGGCACCCGCCGCACCACGTGCCCCAGACATTCAGCACCCAGGGCTGCCCGGCGAGATCCTTCGTCGAGATCGGGTAGGCAGCGTCCTGCAGGCTCGGCAGGCTGAACTCGGGAGCCGCCTTGCCGATCAACGGCGAGGGCACGTAGGCCGGGTCGCGCTGCAGGCCGACGAACAGGAACGCGCCGAGCGCCGACGAACATGACGAGTGGAACGATGTATTTCAGCATGGATTTCCCCGTCAGCGCGTCGCGGCTGCACCGCGCGTGCCGACCTTGTCATCGGCGGTCTCCCGGCGCGTGCGATAACGGCGGTCGCTGATCGCGATGAGGCCGCCGAGCGCCATCACCAGCGCGCCGAGCCAGATGAAACGCACCATCGGCTTGTACTGCACGCGGACGCTCCAGGCACCCGCGCCGAGGTCGTCGCCCATGGCGACGAAGAGGTCGCGATTCCAGTCCACCTCGATGCCGGACTCGGTCATGGGGCTCTTCTGCACGCGGTAGATGCGCTTCTGCGGGTGCAGCGTCGCCACTTCCTTGCCGTCCCGGGTGATCAGCACCTCGGACTCGATGGCGTTGTAGTTCGGCCCCTGCACCTGCTTCGTGCTCTTGAACAGGAAATCGTAGCCTTCGAGGGTGACGCTGTCGCCCGGCTTGCAGCGCGATGTCCTTCTCGACGCGATAGCTCTGCGTCACGGTGACGCCGATCGCAAAGAGCCCGACGCCGATGTGCGCGACCGTCATGCCGAGCACGCCGCGCGAGATCGACTGCTTGAGCCGCAGGCGCTGGAACGGCTCGTACAGCGACGACAGGATCACCCACACGCCTGCCGTGAGCCCGACGGCGGCCATGACGTGGAACTTGCCGTACGCGACGAGTGGCACCACCAGCCCGAACGCAAGCGACGCCGCGAACAGCACGATGAGCGGCTTGCGCATGTCCTCGAGCTTCGCCTTCTTCCAGGCCGAGTGCATGCCGATCGCGAGCAGGAACACCAGCGGCAGCGTGGGGATCAGGAACACCACGTTGAAGTACGGCGGCCCGACCGAGATCTTGCCCATGTTCAGGGCGTCGAGGAACAGCGGGTACAGCGTGCCGATCAGGATCAGCGCCGCGGCCACCAGCAGCAGCAGGTTGTTGAAGAGAATGAACGACTCGCGCGACACCGTCTCGAAGCCGCCGCGCGAACGCAGCGCCGGGCCGCGCCAGGCAAAGAGCGCGAGCGAGCCGCCGATGCAGACGCCGAGGAAGGCAAGGATGAAGAGTCCGCGGCTCGGGTCGCTCGCGAACGCGTGCACCGACACGAGTACGCCAGAGCGCACCAGGAACGTGCCGAGCAGGCTCAGCGAGAAGGCCGTGATCGCCAGCAGCAGCGTCCAGCTCTTGAACAGGCCGCGCTTCTCGGTCACCGCGAGCGAGTGGATCAACGCGGTTCCCACCAGCCACGGCATGAACGACGCGTTCTCGACCGGGTCCCAGAACCACCAGCCGCCCCAGCCGAGCTCGTAGTAGGCCCACCAGCTGCCGAGCGTGATGCCGACGGTCAGGAAGAGCCAGGCGAGCGTGGTCCACGGCCGGGCCCAGCGTGCCCATTTCTCGTCCAGCCGGCCCTCGAGCAGTGCCGCGACGGCGAAGGCGAAGGCCACCGAGAAACCGACGTAGCCGATGTAGAGCATCGGCGGATGGATGGCGAGCGCCGGATCCTGCAGCAGCGGGTTCAGGTCGCGGCCGTCCACGGCCGCCGGGAACAGGCGCTCGAACGGACTCGACGTGAGCAGGATGAAGAGCTGGAATCCGATGCTCACGACGCCGAGCACGCCGAGCAGGCGGGCGGCGTAGGTTTCCGGAAGGTCCTTGCTGAAAGCCCCGACCGCGACGGACCACGTGGAAAGCGCCAGGGCCCAGAGCAGCAACGAGCCTTCGTGGGCTCCCCAGACCGCGGCGAACCGGTAGAACGTCGGCAACTCGGAATTCGAGTTGTTGGCGACGTACAGCACCGAGAAGTCGTTCTTGTAGAACGCCCAGCACAGCACGCCGAAGGACATCGCGACGAAGACCCACTGGCCGGTGACCGCGGGCCGGGCTGCCGCCATCCAGCGGCGGTTGCCGAACGCCGGCCCGGCCAGGCCGAACCAGGCCTGCGCGCCGGACAGAAGCAACGCGATGATGAGCGAGAAAAGACCCAGTTCTATGACCATTCGATTCTCCCCTGGCGCCGGGCGCTCAGGTGCTGCCCTGGCTTGCGCCCTGTGACGCCTGTGCGTGAGGCTTCAGGCTGTCCTTCACCTCGGGGGGCATGTAGTTCTCGTCATGCTTGGCCAGCACTTCCTCGGCCACGAACATGCCGTCAGACCCCATCTTGCCGCGCGCAATGACGCCCTGGCCTTCGCGGAACAGGTCCGGCAGCACGCCCGTGTAGCTGACGCTCTGCTGGTGCGCATAGTCGGTCAGCGTGAAGCGCACTTCGAGGCTGCCCGGCTCGCGCTTGAGGCTGCCGTTCTCGACCAGCCCACCCACGCGGAACGAGCGGGTGCTCGGCGCCTCGCCCGCCTGGATCTGGGACGGGCTGTAGTAATAAAGCAGGTTCTTCTGGAACGACTGCAGCGCAAAGGCCGTGGCGATGCCGACGCCGGCCAGGATCGCCACCACCGTAATCATGCGTTTCCGACGTGGGGTCATGTCCGTTGCTCCTTGTCTATCGTCATGCGGCGACGTGCGCTCGCCTGCTGCTCTGCCTCGATACGTCGCGCCGCCCACCAGTTGGCGAGCAGCACCACCGCAGTTAGACCGTACGCGGTCCAAACAAATCCCGCGTAACCACTCATGTGAAGAAATTCACGCAAGTTCATGATTTAATTGATTTCCTTAAGCCAGGTCGCATTGCGCTCGCGGCGCAGGATCTCGCCGCGCAGCCGCCGGCAGATGGCCCAGCCGAAATACAGCTGGAAACCGGCGATCATGATGAACAGCGGAATCAGCATCGCGATGGCGATGGACGGCCGGTCCATCTTGGTGACGCTCGCGGGCTGGTGCAGCGTGGACCACCACTCCACCGAGTAATGGATGATCGGCACGTTGATCACGCCCACGATGGCGAGCACGGCGCTCGCGCGGTCGGCACGCTGCGGGTCGTCGAACGAGGACCGCAGCGCCATGTAGCCGAGGTACAGGAACAGCAGGATGAGCTCCGACGTGAGGCGCGCGTCCCACACCCACCAGGTGCCCCACATGGGCTTGCCCCAGATCGAGCCGGTGGCCAGCGCCAGGAACGCGAACGAGGCGCCGATCGGCGCCGCAGCCGCCGCTGCCGCGTGCGCCAGCTTGATGCGCCAGACGAGCCCGATGCCGGCGGCGACCGCCATCACCACGTAGGTGAACATCGACATCCACGCGCTCGGCGCGTGCACGTAGAGGATGCGGAAGGCGTCCTTCTGCTGGTAATCCATCGGCGCCTTCACCAGACCCCACCACGTGGCGAGCAGGATCAGCGCAAGCGACGACCATCCGAACCACGGGGCCATCTTGCCCAGCAGCCGGTAGGCATGGGGCGGTGAAGCGAACTTATGCAACCAGGTCCACATGTTTGTCCTTCAGCCGGGCGCCAGCCCGGGGTTCGTCAATTCTCGACGCTGATCCGGATCGCCGCCGACACGGCAAGCGGGCCGAGACTCAGCACCAGGAAGAAAATCGCCGCGAGCAGCTGCAGCGGCCCCGCAGGCGAATCGCCATCCATCGCCATCGACACCGCGCGCGAGCCGAAGATCAGCAGCGGCATCGCGAGCGGCAGCACGAGCAGCGACAGCAGCACGCTGCCGCGGCGGACACCGACCGTCAGTGCCGCGCCGATGCCGCCCAGGATGCTGAGCGTCGCGGTACCGAGCAGCAGCGAGAGGACCAGCGTGCCCCACGCGTTGAACGGCAATCCGAGAGCCGTGCCCACGATCGGCGCCACGAACACGAGCGGCAGCCCCGTCAGCACCCAGTGGCAGGCCACCTTGGCAAGCAGCAGCCAGCCCAGCGGCTGGCCCGACAACACCCATTGTTCCATGGTGCCGTCTTCGACATCCGAACGGAACAATGATTCAAGTGCGAGCAGCGAAGACAACAGCGCGGCGACCCAGACGACGCCGCCGGAGATCTTGCTCAGCTCGTTCAGGTCGGGCGTAGTCGCGAGCGGGAAGAGCGTCGTCACGACGACGTAGAAGATCAGGGGCTGGGCGACCTCGTCCCAACGCCGCCAGGCGAGCGTCAGGTCGCGCCGGAAGACCAGCCAGGCTGCCGAAGAGACTGCCGCGCGCCGCATCAGCTGAGCTCCAGCAGGCGCAGGTTCGGCGAATGGTCCAGCAGGCGCTGGTGCGCGGCCGCGAGGGCCAGGCCGCCGTGCTGGACGTGGTCCTGCACCAGCTCCTCCACCAGCGTGACGCCCGCGCTGTCGAGGTTGGTCACGGGCTCGTCGAGCACCCAGAGCGAAGCGTCCGCCAGCAGCAGCCGGGCCAGCGCCAGGCGCCGCTTCTGGCCCGCCGAGAGCGACCGGGCCGGCAGGTCGCCCGCGCGACAGGATCCCGCAGCGGTCCAGTGCGGCGTCGATGTCCTTGTCCGACAGCTTCTGGCGCAGCCCGGCGAGAAACTTGAGGTTCTCGCGGCAGGTCAGGTCGCTCTTGAGGGAATTCGGATGGCCGAGGTAGCCGAGCTGCGCGTGAAACTCGTCGCTCACGCCGCGCACGGGGCGGCCGCACCAGTCGATCGAGCCGGTTTCCGCGGGCAGCAGCCCGCAGACCACCCGGAGCAGCGTCGTCTTGCCGACGCCGTTCGGCCCGGTAATCTTCAGAAACTCGCCCGTGCGCACGACGAACGACACGTCCCGCAGGATGTGCCGGTCGCCTCGCCACGCGTTTATCGCTCGAGCCTCGAGCACGGCCCCATCGGGCAACATCGATCCTCCGCCCACAGTCCTGAAGTCCGGTCGCCCGGAACCGTCCGGCGGGGCGACTAAGTGGCCGCGGAGTCTAGCAAATCGAGACTCAGTCCTGCGCTACGGGTTGCCGTAGCGGATCGGCGGCGATCGGCTCGAGCAGTACGAGGTCGGCCCCCTCCTCTACGCGATCACCGGGCTTGACCGCCACGGTTTTCACCGTTCCGGCCCAGGGAGCCGCCATCGAGTGCTCCATCTTCATGGCTTCGAGCACGACCAGCACGGCGCCCGCGGCGACTTCGGAGCCGGGCACGGCCCGGACGTCGAGCACGTGGCCCGGCATCGGGGCCCGCAGGTGCCCCTCGTGCTCCGCGGACGCGTGGTACTCGGCGCCGGTATCGACCTTGAACTCGAACTTGAGGCATTGCCTGCGCACGATCGTGGCGTCGTCCGCCGCCTCCACCCGGGCCCGCACCGCGCGGCCGTCGATCAGCCCGGCCAGCTCGCCCGGGGCGTCCGGCAGGAGGGCCACCTCGTGTGCCTGGCCCGCCGAGCCGCACCGAAAGGCCGGGCGGCTGCCGCGCAAGGTGCATCCAGTGCCGTTCGTCGCCAAGCTGTAGTGGCAGGCGCACGGTCGGGTCGCCATTCAGGCGGAAGCCCGCGTCGGTGACCCAGGGTGAGTCGAGTTGCGGGGGCGCCCCTGCGTCCGAAGCGTCGCCGGCGACGCCAGCGCCGCAGCGGCGATCAGCCATGCGTCGGTTCGCTCGGCCGGGGTCTCGCCGACCGGCTGCAGCGCCTGCTCGAGCAGCCGGGTGCTTACGTCCCCGCTGCGCACGGCCTCCGCCCCCAGGATCTCCCAGAGGAACCGGGCGTTGGTCCGCACTCCCTCGACCTCGGTGCGCTCGAGCGCAGCACGCAGCCGGTCGAGCGCGCCGGTCCGATCCGGCGCCCACGCGATCACCTTTGCCAGCATCGGGTCGTAATGGACGGTGACTTCGTCGCCCTCGCGCACGCCGCTATCCACACGGACGTGCTGCTTCGCCGTCCGCAAGCCGCAGACGCTGCAGGCGGCCCGTGGACGGCAGGAAGCCACGCTCCGGGTCTTCGGCGTACAGCCGCGCTTCGACCGCATGGCCGTTGCGCCGGATCGCATCCTGCGCGAGCGGCAGCGGTTCGCCGCTCGCCACCCGCAGCTGCCACTCGACCAGATCGACCCCGGTGATCATCTCGGTCACCGGATGCTCGACCTGCAGCCGGGTGTTCATCTCGAGGAAATAGAACTCCCGCCCGTCGTACAGGAACTCGACGGTGCCCGCGCCCTGGTAGGCGACCGCACGCGCCGCGGCGACCGCCGCCGCGCCCATCGCGCTGCGCGTGCTCTCGTCGAGGCCCGGCGCCGGCGCCTCCTCGATCACCTTCTGGTGTCGCCGCTGCAGCGAACAGTCGCGCTCGAACAGGTGCACGGCGGAGCCGAGCGAATCAGCGAAGACCTGGATCTCGACGTGGCGCCCCTTCTCGACGAATCGCTCGAGCAGCACGCGGTCGTCGCCGAAGGACTTGGCCGCCTCGCGCCGGGCGCCTGCAAGCGCCTCGGCCAGTTCGCTCGCCGCGCGCACGATCCGCATGCCTTTGCCGCCGCCGCCGGCGGTCGGCTTGATGAGGAGCGGGAACCCGAGGCGCGCGGCCTCGGCCTCGAGCCGCGCGGGCGACTGCTCGTCACCGTCGTAGCCGGGCAGGACCGGGACGCCGGCCGCCGACATCAGGCGCCGCGCCTCGCTCTTCGAGCCCATGCGCAGGATCGCATCCTCCGGCGGGCCGATGAATACGATGCCCGCCTCGCGGCAGGCGCGCGCGAATGCCGCGTTCTCGGAGAGGAATCCGTACCCGGGATGGATCGACCGGGCGCCCGTGTCGCGCGCCGCCTGCAGGATCCGCGCGACGTCGAGATAACTCTCGCGCGCGGCCGCCGGACCGACGTGCACCGCCTCGTCGGCGAGCCGCGTGTGCAGCGCACCGCGATCGGCGTCGGAGTACACCGCGATCGTGCGCAGGCCGAGCCGCCGCGCAGTGCGGATCACGCGGCAGGCGATTTCACCCCGGTTGGCAATCAGGACGCTATCGAGCATGGGACCGGCCTACATGCGGAAGATGCCGTACGGGGCCTCGCCCTCGTCCGGCCGACAGGTTGCCGTTGCCAGCGCGAGCTTGAGCACTTCGCGCGTGTCCACGGGGTCGATGACGCCGTCGTCCCACAGCCGCGCGCTCGCGTAATAGGGGTGGCCCTGCGTCTCGTACTGGCCGCGAATCTCTTCGCGGAAGATCTTCTCGTCGGGCTCGGGCCAATCCTCGCCGCGCCGCTGCATGCCCTCGCGCTTGACGATGGCAAGCACGGTCGCGGCCTGCTCGCCGCCCATCACCGATATGCGCGCGTTCGGCCACGTCCACAGGAAGCGGCCGCCGTATGCACGCCCGCACATCGCGTAGTTGCCCGCGCCGAACGAGCCTCCGATCAGCACGGTGAACTTCGGCACCGACGCGCAGGCGACCGCCGTGACCATCTTGGCGCCATCACGCGCAATGCCGCCCGCCTCGTACTTGCGGCCCACCATGAAGCCGGTGATGTTCTGCAGGAACAGCAGCGGCACGCGCCGGCGATTGCAGAGCTCCACGAAATGCGCGCCCTTGAGCGCGGACTCCGAGAACAGCACGCCGTTGTTGGCGACGATGCCCACGGGGTAGCCACCGATGCTTGCGAAACCGCACACGAGCGTCGTGCCGTAGAGCGACTTGAACTCATCGAGCTCCGAGGCGTCCACGATCCGCGCAATGACCTCGCGCACATCGTACGGATGGCGCGTGTCCCGCGGCACCACGCCATAGAGTTCCTCGGCCGCGTGGCGCGGAGCACGCTCCGGGCACGGGAGGCGGCTGCGAACCCTTGCGGTTCAGGCGGGACACGAGTCGTCGCGCCATCCAGAGCGCGTGCGCGTCGTTGTCCGCCAGGTGGTCCACGACGCCCGACTGGCGAGCGTGCACATCGCCGCCGCCCAGCGACTCGGCGTCCACGATCTCGCCCGTTGCGGCCTGCACGAGCGGCGGACCACCCAGGAAGATCGTGCCCTGCTCCCGGACGATGATCGATTCGTCGCACATGGCCGGCACGTAGGCGCCACCTGCCGTGCAGGAGCCCATGACGACCGCAAGTTGCGGGATCGCGCGTGCCGACATCTGCGCCTGGTTGTAGAAGATGCGCCCGAAGTGCTCGCGATCGGGGAACACGTCGTCCTGCCGCGGCAGGAATGCGCCACCGGAATCGACGAGATAGATGCACGGCAGGCGATTTTCGAGCGCGACGTCCTGCGCGCGCAGGTGCTTCCTGACGGTGATCGGGTAATAGGTGCCGCCCTTCACGGTGGCGTCGTTCGCAACGATCAGGCACTCGAGACCGCTGACCCGCCCGATCCCGGTGACGACACCGCCGGAGGGGATCCAGTCGCCGTAGAGGTCATGTCCCGCGAGCTGGCCGATCTCGAGGAACGGCGAGCCGGGATCGAGCAGGCGGTCGATCCGGTCACGGACGAACATCTTGCCGCGACTCTCGTGCTGCGCGCGGGCCGCGGTCGAACCGCCCTGCTTTACCTTGCCGACGAGCTCGCGCAACTCGAGTGCAAGCGCGCGGTTGACCTGTTCGTTGGCGGCGAATTCCGGCGAGGATCGATTGGCGCGACTCTGGATGACGCTCACGATGATGCCCCTGTGAGTGCTCTCAGCGGCGAGCCGCCGCTGCGAGGATGCGCTCGGCCTGGCGGATGTGCGGCCTGTCGAGCATGCGCCCGTCCAGCGAGACCGCGCCAGCCCCGGGCGACGCGCTGAACGCCGCCAGCACGCGTCCGGCCCATTCCACCTCTGCCGCGGACGGACTGAATGCCGCATGGATCGGCGCGACCTGCGCCGGGTGGATTGCCATCTTGCCGGCGAAGCCCTGCCGCCTCGAATCGCGCGCGCGTCGCTCGACCGCCGCGCCGTCGCGAATCTCGATGTCCACCGTGTCGATCGCCGGGACTCCGGCCGCTGCGGCGGCCAGCAGGCACATCGAGCGCGCGTAGGCGTAGGTGAACTCGAACTCGCCATCGGGCAGCCGGTTGCCGTGCGCGCCGATGTCTGCCGCCAGATCCTCGGCACCCCACGTGAGTCCGCGCACACGGGATGGCAGCCGCGTGAAGCTCGCGGCGTTCAGCACGGCGCCGGCGCTCTCGGTAATGAGCGGGATCAGGCCGACGCTGCCCTGCCCGAGACCGGCAAGCGCCTCCAGAGACTCGAGCCAGTGACTCGCCCGTTCGACGTCCGCGCCATCGCGTGCCTTCGGCAGCATGATGCCGTCCGGGCGGCCAGCGATCACCGCTGCGAGGTCGAGCAGCGCGTCGTCGGTCGTGACCGGATTGATGCGCACCCACAGCGGCGCCTGGCGCTGCGCGCCCACGAGATAGCGTGTGATCTCCAGCCTTGCCGCCGCTCGACGTTCCGGGACCACGGCGTCCTCGAGGTCGAATATGACGGCGTCGGCACCGCTGGCGACTGCCTTGGCAAAGCGCTCGGGTCGATCGCCGGGAACGAACAGCATGGAGCGCATCGGGCCGGCAGCTCCTCAGGTCGTGGCCGCGAACAGTTCGCGCCCGATCAGCATGCGGCGGATCTCGCTGGTACCCGCGCCGATCTCGTAGAGCTTTGCGTCGCGCAGGATGCGCCCCGCCGGGAAGTCGTTGATGTAGCCGTTGCCGCCGAGCGCCTGGATCGCCTGCAGCGCGACCTGGGTCGCCTGTTCGGAAGCGAGCAGGATGCAGGCTGCCGCATCCATGCGGGTGGTCCGTCCGCGGTCGCACGCCTGGGCCACCGCGTAGACGTAGGCGCGACACGAGCTGGTCGCCGCATACATGTCCGCGAGCTTGCCCTGCATCAGCTGGAAGCTGCCGATCGGCTGGCCGAACTGCCGCCGCTCGTGGACGTACGGCAGCACCAGGTCGAGGCTCGCGCGCATGAGGCCAAGCGGCCCGCCGGACAGCACCACGCGTTCGTAATCGAGGCCGCTCATGAGCACCTTGGCCCCGCCGCCGACGGCACCGAGCACGTTCTCCGCCGGCACTTCGCAATCCGCGAAGACCAGCTCGCACGTATCCGAACCGCGCATGCCCAGCTTGTCGAGCTTCTGCGCCGTGGAGTAACCCTTGAATCCCTTCTCGATCAGGAATGCCGTGACGCCCTTCGTGCCGAGCCCGGAATCCACGGTGGCGTAAACGACGAGCACGTCGGCAGTCGTGCCGTTCGTGATCCACATCTTGTTGCCGTTGAGCACGTAGCGGTCGCCGACGCGTTCCGCACGCAGCCGCATGCTCATCACGTCGGAGCCCGAGCCCGGTTCGCTCATCGCGAGCGCGCCGACGTGCTCTCCGCTCACGAGCTTCGGCAGGTAGCGCGCCTTCTGCGCCGGCGTGCCCCAGCGACGGAGCTGGTTCACGCAGAGGTTCGAGTGGGCGCCGTAAGAGAGGCCGATCGAGCCCGATGCGCGACTCAATTCCTCCATCGCGACGACGTGCGCCAGGTAACCGAGACCGGCGCCGCCGAATTCCGGCTCGACGGTGATGCCGAGCAATCCGAGCGCCCCGAGGCGCGGCCAGAGTTCGCGCGGAAAGAGGTTGCTGCGGTCGATTTCATCGGCGCGCGGCGTCACCTCGGCGAGAGCGAACGAACGGACCGCCTCGCGCAGCATCCCGATGTCTTCACCGAGCCCAAAGTCGAAGTCCAGCACGGTCGAGTCCTCCGTCAGCTTGCCTCCGCCCCCGAGCCGGTATATTGTCCGACAATCGGATGATTCGTCAAATGCCGCAGAAACCCCGACGCGCAGCCAGCGCGCGCCCCCGAAAGGCGCCGGCAAAGGCCGCACTCTTCGAGCCCATCGAGCCGCAGCCGGCCTACGGCCGCGTTGCGGCGGCAATCGAGCAGAAGATCCTGAGCCGCAGCCTGGGCCAGGGCGACGCCCTGCCCTCCGAAACGGAGCTGGCGCGCCAGTTCGGGGTAAACCGTTCCACCGTGCGCGAAGCCGTCCGCCGGCTCGAGTCGTCCGGCCTGGTCGGCCGCGCCACCGGCAGCAAGCGACTGCGCGTCACGCGGCCGGGACAGGCCGCGACCGCCTCCAGCATGAGCCGCGCGCTCGCACTCGACGACGTGACCTTCATCGAACTGTGGGAGGCGATGCTTGCGATCGCGCCCCGCACGGCAGCACTCGCCGCCGCACATGCGCGCCCCGAGAATCTCGAGCGGCTCGAACTGTGCATCGAGAAGGTCGAGAGCGCGCGCGGATCCGAGGCGGCCGTGGCGGGCGTGGTGGAGTTCTTCGCCTCACTGGCTGCGACCAGCGCGAACCGCGTGCTGGTGCTGGCGATGCAGCCCGTCACGAAGCTGCTCGCGCCATCGCTGCGTCGCATGATCGATCGCGTGCCGCAGGGGCGCTCGCGCATCGTCGTCGCACAGCGCTGCGTCGTGGAGGCGCTGCGCAAAGGCGACGCAGCAGAGGCGCATTCCTGGATGTCACGGCACGTCCAGGATTTCCGCCGTGGCTACGAGATTGCCGGCATCGCGCTCGACACGCGCGCGTCCGACAGCTGACCGCCCTATTCCTTGCCGCCCGCAGCCGGCCTGCAGGCGAAGCGCACGATCGATTCGGACATCGAGCCCGGTGCGGCCACGCGGAAACGCAGGTTCGCGCGCGCCGTGGAGCCGCGCGGAATCTCGGTGCCGTCCGCCGCCACGAGGGTGCGAGACTGGACCGCAAAGCTCGCCTTGCCGCAGTCGACGACCATGTGGTCGAGCGCCACGAAGACATCCGCGTCCACCGCGTCGATCCGGCGGGGCTTGGCGTACTCGGTGCGAACGACGATGCTCACCGTGCCCTGGTCGCGCGCCACGCGCGAGACGTCGACTGAATAGACGCTCCCGTCGGTATCGGTGCCGATCGTCTCCCACTCCGCGGCAGCCGCCGTCGTAGCGAGCGAGCGCCAGCAGCAGCCCGGCCACCAGGCCAGCGCCCTTGCGTCGAATTCCAGCGTCCACGACAACCTCCGCAACCTGCATGCGCAACCGTCGCCAGGTCGTCAGTCTAGCCGCCCGACGCCCGCGCCTGAACCGCAGTGTATGATCGCCGCAGCCTCCCAGGCCCGGGTGGCGAAATTGGTAGACGCAAGGGACTTGATAGATTGAGCACCCGGCTCGGAAACGTTCGGGTGAATGGGGTCAAATTCGGGGGAACAGCACCGCCTCAGGCGCCTGCAATCCCGAGCTAAGCCCCGGTCGAGCGCCGTCCTTCAGTGGGCGGGCCCGCCGGGGAAAGTGTAGAGACTTGACGGCCCCTGCCTAACTCTCCATCGGCTCGCAAGGCTGCGGGGACACGGCAAAGATAAAGTCCAGACCACAAATGGGCCCGCGCCGTGGATGGGCGGGTCCAGCAGTGAAAGCTGTAGCTGGTAAGAAAATCCCTCGGGGGCAACCCCATGCCGGTTCGATCCCGGCCCCGGGCACCAACCACTCCGCCGCGGAGACACGAGCATGAGCGAGATCATCCACCGGACCATGGGCCAGCAATCCGGGCGTCGTTCCTGGGCCGAGCCGTGGAAGATCAAGATGGTCGAGCCGCTCAGGATGACGCGGCCGGAAGACCGCGCGAAGAGCGCTCGCGGACGCGGGCTTCAACACGTTCCTGCTGCGCTCCGACGACGTCTACATCGACCTGCTCACCGACAGCGGCACCAACGCGATGAGCGACCGGCAGTGGGCCGGCATGATGCTCGGCGACGAAGCCTACGCGGGCAGCCGCAACTTCTATCGCCTCGAGGAGGCGATCCAGAAATTCTATGGCTACCCGTTCGTCGTGCCGACGCACCAGGGGCGCGGCGCGGAACACCTGCTGAGCCAGGCGACGATCCGCAAGGGCCAGTTCGTGCCGGGCAACATGTATTTCACGACCACCCGGCTCCACCAGGAACTCGCCGGGGGCATTTTCGTCGACGTGATCGTGGACGAAGCGCACGACCCGGCGGACCTGAGCCCGTTCAAGGGCGACATGGACCTCGCCAAGCTCGAGAAACTGGTCGCCGAGCGCGGCGCCGGCAACATCGCCTACGTCAGCCTCGCCGCGACCGTGAACATGGCGGGCGGCCAGCCGGTGAGCATGGCGAACGTGAAGGCCGTGCACGCGCTCTGCCGCAGGCACGGCATCCGGCTGTTCCTCGATGCCACGCGCCTGGTGGAGAACGCCTTCTTCATCCAGGAGCGCGAGGCGGGCTACGCGGACAAATCGCTCGCGGAAATCGCGCTGGAATTCTGCAGCCACACCGATGGCGCGTGGATGAGCGCCAAGAAGGATGCGCTCGTGAACATCGGCGGCTGGCTCGCGGTGCGCGACCAGTCGCTCTTCGAGGAACTGCGCAACCTCGTGGTCGTCTACGAGGGGCTGCACACGTACGGCGGCCTGGCCGGACGCGACATGGAGGCGATGGCGATCGGCATCGGCGAGTCCATGCAGGACGATCACATGCGATCGCGAATCGGGCAGGTCCGCTACCTCGCGGACCTGCTGCACGACTGGGGCGTGCCGATGGTGCTGCCGGTCGGCGGCCATGCGATCTTCCTCGATGCACGGCGTTTCTATCCGCAGCTGACGCAGGACCAGTTTCCGGCCCAGATGCTTGCAGCCGAGCTGTACCTCGATTCCGGCATCCGCTCCATGGAGCGTGGCGTCGTGAGTGCGGGCCGCGATCCGCAGACCGGCGGACACCATTACCCGAAGCTGGAGCTGACCCGGCTCACCATTCCGCGTCGCGTCTACACGCAGGCGCACATGGACGTGGTGGCCGAGTCCGTGAAAGCCGTATACGACGCGCGTGAAGCGGCTCGCGGCCTCAGGATGGTCTACGAGCCGAAGTACCTGCGCTTCTTCCAGGCCCGCTTCGAGCCACTCAGCTGAGGGGCTCGAACCGCGCGGTGAAGTGCCGCAGCTGCTTCGGCTGCGACACGATACGCAGGCCGCGCAGTTCACCGCGCCGTCGCACGACTTCCTCGAACACTTCGACGAGGTAGTCGGCGTGCGACTGCGTGTAGACGCGCCGCGGCATCGCGAGCCGCACCAGGTCCATGTCGGCCGGCCACTTCGGACCCGTCCGGCTTGAGGCCGAACATCACGGTGCCGATCTCGCAGGCGCGGATTCCACCGAGTTCGTACAACGCCACGGCCAGCGCCTGCCCGGGGTACGCGAGCGGTGGAATGTGCGGCAGGAATCGGCGCGCATCGACGAACACCGCATGCCCACCGACCGGCCGGACGATCGGCACTCCGAGCGCAACCAGCTTCTCGCCGACGTATTCGTTCGTGCGAACCCGGTAACGCAGGTACTGCTCGTCGACGATCTCCCCCAGGCCGACCGCGATGGCCTCGAGGTCGCGCCCTGCGAGCCCGCCGTAGGTCGGGAAGCCCTCGGTCAGGATCAGCCTGTTGCGCGCCGCCGCGGCGAGCGTGTCGTCGTTCATCGCCAGCCAGCCGCCGATGTTGGCGAACGCGTCCTTCTTCGCGCTCATGGTCATGCCGTCGGCGACGGCGAACATGTCGCGCACGATGTCCGCGACCGCACCGTTCGCCCTGCCCCGCCTCACGGCTCTTGATGAACCATGCGTTCTCCGCGAACCGGCACGCGTCGATGAAGAGCGGCTTGCCGTAGCGATGGGCGATCGTCGGCCGCCGCACGGATGTTCGCGAGGCTCACGGGCTGGCCACCGCCCGCGTTGTTGGTGACCGTCAGCATCACCAGCGGCACGCGATCCGCCGACTCGGCCAGCAGCGCTTCCAGCCGCTCGAGGTCGATGTTGCCCTTGAACGGATACAGCTCGTCGGGCGCGTGAGCCTCGGGAGTCACGAGATCCACGGCCTCGGCGCCGGTCGCCTCGATGTTGCCGCGAGTCGTGTCGAAGTGCGTGTTGGACGGAACGATCCGGCCCGGCCCGCCGACGATCGAAAACAGGATCGCCTCGGCCGCGCGGCCCTGGTGGGTGGGAATGATGTGCCGGAACGGCATCAGCTCGCGCACCGCCGACTCGAAGCGATAGAACGACGGCGAGCCGGCGTACGACTCGTCGCCGCGCATCACGGCGCCCCACTGCTCGGCGCTCATCGCGCTGGTGCCCGAATCGGTGAGCAGGTCGATGATCACGTCGTCCGCGTGGATCGCGAACAGGTTCCAGCCGGCCTTGCGCAGCAGCTCGCGGCGCTCCTCCACGGTCGTCAGCCGGATCGGCTCGACCACCTTGATGCGGAACGGCTCGATGATGGTCTTCAAGGGCGAGCTGTCCTGCGGCGAGTGAGCGCGCCGACGGCGAGCACAATGAACAGCAGGTCGGTGCGTCCGCCGCCGCCACCGCCGCCACCACCGCCACCGATGACAGGAGCTGGCGGCGATATCGTGACCGTCGCGGTCGCCGAGCTGGTCGGGTCTGCGACGGAGACGGCACGGATCGTGACGGTCGAAGGACTTGGTCGCAACGCAGGCGCGGTGTAGAGGCCGGCCGACGTGATCGTGCCGAATGTCGCATTGCCGCCTGGCACGTCGTTGACGAACCAGTCCACGCGCGGATCGGATGTGTTCGTCACCGTCGCCGAGAACGACTGCGAGCCGGCACCCGCGA
>CAVTDU010000014.1:0-128118 GCA_963733565.1 uncultured Gammaproteobacteria bacterium | reverse complement strand
GATCTCGAGCGTGCCGCTCACACGGGCCGGAGACAGCTCGCGGATCGAAGACTCGCGATCATTCGGCACGAGCCGGACCCAGTCGTTGCCGCCCGCGACCAGGCGCTCGATCTCGGCGAGCGGCACGTCGCGGTTCAGCTTGATCGTCATCGCCTGGCTGTGACAGCGCATCGCACCGATGCGCACGCAGATGCCTTCGACCGGAATCGGGTTGGCGCTGCGGCCGAGGATCTTGTTGGTCTCGGCGCTGCCCTTCCACTCCTCGCGGCTCTGGCCGTTGCCGAGGTCCTTGTCGATCCAGGGAATCAGGCTGCCGGCGAGCGGCGCGCCAAACTGGGACTTCGGCATCGAGTCGCCGCGCAGGCAGTCCGTCACGGCACGGTCGATGTCGAGGATGGCGCTCGCCGGATCGCGGAGCAGCGAGGCCGCCGAACCATGCGCCGCACCCATCTGCTCGAGCAGCTCCCGCATGTTCGGTGCACCGGCGCCCGATGCCGCCTGGTAGGTCATCGACGTGATCCACTCGATGAGCCCCGCGCGGAACAGGCCGCCCAGCGCCATCATCATCAGCGACACCGTGCAGTTGCCGCCGATGAAGTCGCGCAGGCCCGAGCGCAGCGCCGCGTCGATGACGTCGCGGTTCACCGGGTCGAGGATGATGACGGCATCGTCCTTCATGCGCAGCGCCGAGGCCGCGTCGATCCAGTAGCCATTCCAGCCCGCGGCCCGCAGCTGCGGGTGGATCGCATTCGTGTAGTCGCCGCCCTGGCAGGTCACGATCGCATCGCAGGCCGCGAGCGCACCGATGTCGCTCGCGTCCTTCAATGGTCCGACGCGCCGCCCCACGTCGGGCGCCGCGCCACCGGCCTGCGAAGTGCTGAAGAACACCGGCTCGAAGTGCTCGAAGTCCCGCTCCGCGCCCATGCGCTGCATGAGCACCGAGCCCACCATTCCGCGCCAGCCGACGATGCCGATCTTCACGATGCCGCTCCCGCCGCGCTAGATGAGGAATTCCCGCGCCGGCTCGCGCAGGTTGTACCACGAACTCATCACGTGGCCGTACGCGCCGGCGTTTGCGATCAGCAGCGTGTCGCCCTCCGCCGTGGGCGGCAGCAGGCGCTCGTGCCCGAGATAGTCTGCCGATTCGCAGATCGGGCCGACCACGTTGTAGACCTCGCTGCCCGGCTCGCCGAACCGCGTCAGGTTCACGATGTCGTGGTGCGAGCCGTACAGAGCCGGCCGGATCAGCGAGTTCATGCCGGTGGCGACACCGACGTACTGCACCGCGCCCTTGCCCTTGAGTTGCGTGACCTGCGCGAGCAGCACCCCGGCGGTTGCCACGAGGTATCGGCCAGGCTCGAGCCAGATGGCGAGATTCGGCCATTTCGCGCGCAGGTCGTCGATCACGGACTGCAGCGCCGCGAGGTCCACCGGCACCTGGCCGGGCTTCTCCGGCACGCCGAGTCCACCGCCCAGGTCCATGACGCGCACGTGCGGGAAGCGCTGCGCGAGGTCGCCGAACAGCTGGCCCACCTCCTGCCAGTTGCGCACGTCGAACACGCCGCTGCCCGTATGGGCATGCAGGCCGACCACGCGCGCATCGGTGGCGGCGACGAGGCGTTGCAGCTCGTTCAGCTCGAACAGCGGTATGCCGAACTTCGCGTGCACGCCCGCGGTGCGCACGTGATCGTGATGCCCGCGCCCGAAGCCGGTATCGATGCGGACCAGGATGTCGCGGCCGCGGAAGAGCTCCGGCCACTTCTGCAGCGAATACAGGTTGTCGAGCGTCAGGTGGATTCCCTGCGCGAGCGCCCATTCGTACTCGCTGCGGGGCGCGAAGTTGGGCGTGAACAGGATCCGGTCCCTGGCGATGCCGGGCACCGTCTCGAGTACCCGCTCGCACTCGCCCTGCGACACGCACTCGAACGCGAGCCCGAGCGCCGCAAAGTCCTTCAGGACCTCAGGGTGCGGATTGGCCTTGATCGCGTAGAAGATACGCTCGACGCCGCCGAGCGCGAGCAGTTGCCTGGCGGTCTGCTCGAGCGTGGCGCGATCGTAGACATAGGCGCAGCCGTGCTCGGCGGCAATGCGCTGCAGCTCGGCGCGCCGTGCCCTGCCACCACGGCGGGCCGCCCGGCGGATCCATGGCGCCGACGCCGTGGATCTGTTCCCAGGTCGGGCCGAGCACGTGATCGGACGGCGCGTTGCGGACGATCACGTCGTGCAGCTTGCCGACGAGCCGGTCGCCCTGCTCCTCGTCCACGACGAACGTGATGTTCAGATCGTTGGCCGCCTGCGTGACGAGGTAGATGCGCTGCTCCTCGAACAGCTCGAGCGCGTCGCCGAGGCGGTGCAGCGTCGAGCGGATGCTGCGGCCGACCAGGCTCACCGCGGCGCACGGGCCGATGACCTCGACGCGGCACAGCCGCGACAGCGAGGTCACCAGCGCCTCGAGCGCGCGGGCATCCAGCGAGTTCGCGGCAGGGTCGAGCGACACGGTGACGGTCGTCTCCGACGTCGAGACCAGGTCCACCGACAGCCCGTGCTCCTTGAACACCGCGAACGCATCGGCAAGGAACCCGACCTGGTGCCACATCCCGAGCGTGTCCATCGAGATGAGCGTGATGCCCTTCTTGCTGCACACCGCCTTGACGCGTGCCCCGCCGTCGCCGCCGGTCGCCGTGATGACGGTGCCTGCGAGTTCGGGCCGCTGCGTGGCGTGCACCGACAGCGGGATCGAATACTGCTTGGCCGGCAGGATGCAGCGCGGGTGCAGCACCTTGGCGCCGCTGCTCGCGATCTCCTGGGCCTCGTCGTAGTCGAGCGACTTGAGCAACCGCGCGTTCGGCACGCCGCGGGGATTCGCGGTGAACATGCCGGGCACGTCGGTCCAGATCTCGAGGCGGCGTGCGTGCAGCTTCGCGGCAAGGTAGCTGCCCGAAGTGTCCGATCCGCCCCGGCCCAGCAGCACCGTCTCGCCGTTGCTGTCGCTGGCGATGAACCCCTGCGTCAGCAGCACGTTGCCGCCGGTCGACAGGCGCTGCTGCAGCGCCGGGTCGGGCTCGAAGTTACAGGTCGCCGAAAGGTAGTTCGCCCGCACCGTGGCGCCGGAGCGCTCCTCCGCGTGCAGGATCGTGCGTGCATCGAGCCACTGCACGTCGAGGCCTTCCGAGGCCAGGTACGCCGCGCCGATGCGTGTAGCCATCAGCTCGCCGGTCGCCATGACGCGAGCCCGCAGCCTGTCGCTGATCTCTCCGATCAGGTGGATGCCCGACGCCATCTTCCGCAACTCGACGAAATGCCGTTCGAGGTCGGAACCGATCGGGATGCCGAGATCGCGGGACAGGTCGGCGTGACGCCGCTCGATCTGCTCCATCACCGGCTCCCATTCGCCGGTCAGTGCCTTCGACAGCAGTTGCTCGAGCCGGTCGGTGATGCCGGAGAGTGCCGAGTGCACCACGACCGGGCGGAGGCCCTCGTCCAGGCGCGCGCGCACGACGTGCGCTACGTTCTTCCAGTTGCTGACGCTCGAGACGCTGGTGCCGCCGAACTTGAGGACGACCCAGAGGGAATCGGAGTTGGTTGTCATCGAGCAGTCCCCGGGGCAGCTCCCGGATCAAGGAGCCGGGGTGCGCAAGCAGATCCTCACACGTCGTCGTAGACGTCCTTGAGTGCCTTCTGGAGGCGTTTCTCGGCGAGCACGTCTTCGAGCTTGCTCCACGCAGCCTTGCCACGCTTCACGGCGGCCGCCTGCTTGCGCCGGTCGACACGATCGATGAAGCGGTCGTAGTCCTCTTCATCGGGGGCAGCTACGAATTCCTCGTCCAAGTCGAAGTGTTCCTCGTCTCTTTCCATGTCAAGGCCCTGAGAAAACCCAGAGATTTCAACGTGCTGCCCGGATCTGCGGGCACAGGGCTGCGAACTATATACGAATCGGCGGGCATCACAACAGTTCCCTGTTGCGGCGCAAGGGGCACGGGCCATTTTGCCGCCCGGTCAGGCGCTTGGCCCTATTTCTGAAACACGACGACAGGAGCCCCGCGGGCCAGCCCGAGCCCATCGGCGGCACTGCCCTCCGCCCTGGCGATCTCCAGCACCCCGAACGAGTTCACGAGCGCGAGGTACTCGCCCGGCCGGACATTGGAATAAGTCTTGCGCAGCGGCAGTTCCCGTCCGGCCAGCCGGACGGCCGGCTGCGACAGTGCCGCAAGGTAGCTCGCGTCGATATTGGTGATCAGGTTGCCGAAGTGGTCCACGGTCACGACCGTGCCGGTCACCTGGCCGGACCCGACGGCCGGTTCCTCCAGCCAGCCGGGAATGAGTTCCGGCACCACCGGCCCCAGGTCGGCCGGCTGCAGCCGCCCGGCGGCCAGTTCGGCCGCCAGCGGGGCGAAAACGTCCCGGCCGTGGAACGTGGCGCTCACCGTGCCGATGCCGATCTCGCCCAGCACCCGGGACTCGACCCGCCGCAGCGTGACCCCGACCGCCGATTCGATGACGCCCGCCAGCAGGCCGTTGTCGGGCGCGAGGAACAGGTGCCCCTCGCACTCGACCGCGGCGATGTCGCGAGCGCTGCCGACGCCCGGGTCCACCACCGCAACGTGCACCGTGCCCGCAGGGAAGTACCGGAACGAGCGCGCCAGCCAGAAGCCCGCTTCGGCCGGCCAGTGCGCGAGCACGTCGTGCGTGAGGTCCACGATGCGCACGCCGGGGTACCGGACCAGCAACTGGCCCTTCATCACGCCGACGAACGGGTCCTTGAGGCCGAAATCCGTGGTCAGGGTGACCACGCCGCAAGCCACGAACCGGGTGGAAGATGCGCTCAACCTGCCGCCTGCTGCTCGCCCGCAAGCCGCGGGCGCCCACAGGGTAAACTGCCGCGCTCCAACCCGTCACGCGACCGCATGCCTTACCTCTACCTGGTCCGCCACGCGCAACCCGATTTCGCCGGCCACTACGACTCGGTCACCGCGCTCGGCATGGAGCAGTCCGCGTGGCTGGGCGAGCATTTCGCTGCGCGCGGCCAGCGGTTCGAGCGGGTGATCTCCGGCAGCCTCGACCGCCAGACGGGCACGCTGCACGCGATCCTCGAGCGGCTGCCCGGCAGCCCTGCGCCGATCACCGATCCGCGCTTCAACGAGTACGACGTCGCAAGCGTGATGGGCGAGTTCCGCCACGACGACGAGCGCGCGCTGCGCGCGACGGGCGATCGTCGCAGCTATTTCACCGCCGTTCGCGACGCGCTGCTTGCATGGTCGCAGCAGGATCAGCCGTTCACGGGCGGCGAGTCCTGGCAGCAGTTCGGGCAGCGCATAGCGGCCGGAATTGCCTCTGCCTGCGAGGACCTCGACGGCGAGGCGCGGGTGCTGGTCGTGACGTCGGGGGGAGTCATCGGTCGCGCGGTCGCCGACGCGCTCGACGCCGGGCCGCAGGCCGCGATACACCTCAACCTGCAGACGAGAAACACGGGCATCACCGAAATCGTGCGCGGAAGGACGGCGACCCGGATCGTCGCGTTCAATGCCGTGCCGCACCTCGAGCGCGCGGACCGCGCGCACGCGATCACGCACTCCTGAGCATCCGGCGACCTCAGCCCGACTTGATCAGCGACGCGAGGCTGCGCGTGTCGATCTTCGTCGACATCTGCTCGATCTGGCCCTGGTAGTTCGGCGCCAGCCCCTTCGCCTCGTTCAGCATCGACAGGAACGTCTGCTTGAGCGTGGCGGCGTCGATCGTGCGTCCGGCCGCGTAATAGCGCTGCGCAACGCGGCCGATCGCATACGTCGTCGCGAAGGTCATCGCGGAACTCGCGGCCTGCCGGCCGACGCCCCGTCCCAGCGATCCGCCCAGGCCGCCCAGCAGCCCACCGAACAGCTTGCGGCCGAACTGCTCGAGGTACTGGCCGGTGAGCCCGACCCCGAGCGTGGCGACGAAGTCCTTCGCGTTCGACATGTCCATCTCGTAGCCGAACGAACGGCCGATGCGGTGCACGAGCCGCATCTGCAGCGGAATGATCGCCATCGAGGCAAGCGTCTCGGGCAGCAGCTCCAGTGCCGCATTGGTGATCGATGCGTTCAGGATGGTCTTGTCCATCTCGGCGTCGGACATGCTGGCCTTGCCGAGCACCGTGCCAGCGACGGGAGCGGCCGGTGCCGTGGCGGCAACGGCTGCGCCGCTCAACTCGTCCGCACCTTTCTGAACCTCGGCCGCCGCGGCCGTGGCCAGTCCGAGCGCCGCGGCGAGGCGCGCGAGGAACTCGGACTCGGCAGGTCCGCGCGAACCGTCGGCCTCGCAGACGCCGACCGCCATCTCGTAGGCGAGTTGCCTGGCGCCCGGCGACTGGAGCGTGCCCGCGACCACCGCAAGGTCGGGCTTCGACAGGAGCACGTCGCGGTAGAGCCCGGTCAGGTCGACCCCGGCGTCGGACCCGAGCGACTCGGCCACACGCTTGACCGCCTCCCGCTCGGTGTCGTCCTTCATGCCGTCGGCGAAGGCTGCCATCAGCGCGATGGTGAGGATCGAGCGTGTTTCCAGTTCATTCATGACGCACCCGTGGAGATTGACCTGCTGGCTCGTGACAGCAGTGGCGGTCAGCCCACTCGGCGCCTGCAGCAGGACGACGGGAGTCTGAACGCTGGCCATGACGGGACGGGCAGGCCCGGCTTCGTTGAACGCGCGGACACGATAGTAATAAGTGAACCCCAGCTTCACCGTGCTGTCGACGTAGCTCGTGGCGTTGGCGCCAAGAGTCGCGATCTCGACGAAGTCGAATGCATTCTCCGAGCGCTCGATCCTGAATCCCAGTTCGTTGTCGGAAGCATCGGACCACTTGAGCGTGACCTGACCGCCGGCGAACGTTGCGACCGGGTTGCCCGCCGGCTGCGGCAAGGGTACTGCCGTCGTTGCCACGGCCACGTTGCTCGGCGAGGACGTCCCGATGCCGTTGAAAGCCCGTACCCGATACTGGAATGGCGTGGTATCGGCCGGCCGGTCCATGTAGCTGCCGATACCCGGACCGACAGTGGCGATTTCCACGAAATCCCCGCCATCACGGGCGCGCTCGATCCTGAAGCCGTCCTCGTTGTCGGAATTGTCGTTCCACAACAGGCTGATCTCGCTTCGCGAGATCGCGCTGGCCTCGAGGCCTGAGGGCGGCCTCGGCACGACGGCCTGCGTCGCGACGATTGCCACGTTCGTGTAGGCCGAGATGCCATCGTCGTTCTGGGCCGCCACGCGATAGTGATAGGTCGTACCAGACCGGACCGTGAGGTCCGAGTACGAGCGTGTGTTCGCGTCCAGTGTCACGATCGGCATGAAGCCAACCCCGTCCGTCGAACGCTCGACGCGAAATGCGGTCTCGTCGTCGGATGCGTCGGTCCAGGACAAGTCGACCGCGTCGCCCGATCGAGCGACTGCCTGCAGCCCCGTCGGAGCCTGCGGGCCGCTCGACGTCGTGACCATCGCGACATTGGAGTATCCGGAGACGCCGCTGCTGTTATAGGCGCGTACGCGATATGAATACGTCGTGCGCGTTGCGACGGTGAAGTCGGAGTAGCTGAGCACCCCGGCGCCGACGCTGGCGATCTCGGCGAAACTGACGCCGTCCGTCGACCGCTCGATCGTGAAGCCGCTCTCGTTGCCGGAATTGTCGGACCACGCAACGTCGACCTGGCCCGGACGCACGGACCTGGCGCGGAGCGCCGACGGCAGCGCTGGCGGCACATCGGCCCCGCGGCGGAAATCCCGGATCGTTGCCGCCGTCTCGTTGAGCGTACGGGTCCCTTCGGCCGAGTTGGCCGGATCGAGCTCGTGGCTGACTCCAGTCGGGTAACCGCGGTAGAGGATGTTCGGATTTGAAAACTGCGGAATGCGCGGCACCGAAACGCCGTTCGTGCACGCATAGGACATGATGTCGCGAAAACCAGCGCCATCGCCGATGCAGCGCCGGTATCCGAACGAGTAAGGAAACACTCCGCCACGACCCTCGCTGGTCTGCCGGTCATGCGCCATGCCCTGCAGGTGACCGATCTCGTGCGCGAGCGTATTGCTGGCGAGACAGCTCGAACTCACGTACGCGATCGCGAACTGCGGGAACTGGGCCGTGTTCTCCGCGAGCACGTAGGCGATCCCGCAACCGTCGGTGTGCTCGCCGATGAGTACCACCATGTCGGCGGCGAAGCGGTCGCGCAGGGCCGCGATCTCGGGATCCCGTTGCGCGGCGGTCAGGGTCGCCGACATGTCGGCTGCCTCCCACGCCGAAATGCGCTGCATCCCGACGAGGCCCAGCATGACGTTGATACCGCTGGCGCGGTAGGCGGCGTTGGCGGACCCGACAGCGGACCCAATCATGCTTTCGAGCACTTCCTGCCCGGCGCGCGACCGCGAAGTCTCCGTGTAGACGACCAGCAGGTCCTGCACTACCGGATTCAATTCAGCGGAGAGCGTGCCGACGACACCATCCGCGACCTTGTCTCGCGCGCCGACGATGCCCTTCGGCTGGAGCATCTCGTCGCCCTCGGGCAGTCGAGCTGTGTCCACCTCGAACAGGATGTATTGGCCCGCTGCCGCAGGACGGATCTCGAAAGTGCCGCCCTCGAAACTCACGAAGCCGGCGACTGTGGTGTTTCGCCGCGTCAGGACGACGGTCCCGCCGGACGAACCTTCGATCCTGCCCGTCCAGGTCAGCGAGTGGTTTGCATCGTCGCGCGCCAGGTGCTCCTGGATCGCAGTGACGCTGCGCCCATCCGGCAGCGGGATCTGCAGGCGCGGCGAATCGAGCGCTGCGGCGGACAGTGTGCCGGCAATTCCTCGCCCGGGCTTTGCGTGCGCGGGCAGAGCGACGACTGGCGGCCGAGCGAGTGCCGGCGAACAGGTTCCGTGCGGGAGCGGGAGCGGCGGTCGCGCCAGTGGAAAACTGAATCGCGGCGACGGCTGCCACGGCGAGGAACAACCTGCGATGCGAAAAATCCATTTCGTGCCGTGCCCGATCCGTCCAGGGACGCCTGTCAGCAATGCAGATTCGGCAACTCGGGAAACTGGTCGGAGCGAGAGGATTCGAACCTCCGACCCCTTGCACCCCATGCAAGTGCGCTACCAGACTGCGCCACGCTCCGACCGGGGCCGGATTATAGCGGATAGTGAAAAGCGGATAGTGGATAGTCAGAAACGACGAAGGCCGGCAATGCCGGCCCTCTGTCTCCTAACTAACCGCTAACCGCTAACCGCTTTCCTCACCGCCTGAGGATCTTCGCGATTTCCTCCAGCTCGCCCCGGAGCTGGCGCGAGAGCTGCTGGGTCTGCGTCACGTCCTCGCGGGCTTCCTCGCCCTCGAGACGGTTGCGGGCGCCGCCGATCGTGAAGCCCTGCTCGTACAGCAGTCCGCGGATCTGGCGGATGACCAGCACGTCCTGGCGCTGGTAATAGCGTCGGTTGCCGCGGCGCTTGACGGGCTTCAGCTGCGGGAACTCCTGCTCCCAGTAGCGCAGCACGTGCGGCTTCACGCCGCACAGTTCACTGACCTCGCCGATCGTGAAATAGCGCTTGCCCGGGATCGCCGGCAGTTCGTCGTTATTGCTGGGTTCCAGCATAGGCTTCCACTCGTGCCTTCAGCTTCTGACCCGGCCGGAACGTAACCACGCGACGCGCGCTGATCGGGATCTCTTCGCCTGTCTTGGGATTGCGCCCCGGACGCTGGTTCTTGCTGCGCAGGTCGAAGTTACCGAACCCCGACAGCTTCACCTGCTCGCCCGTCGCGAGCGACGCGCGCAATTCCTCGAAGAAAAGATCCACGAGCTCGCGGGCCTCCCGCTTGTTGAGCCCGAGCTGATCAAACAACGCTTCTGCGATTTCGGCCTTGGTCAATGCCATCTTATTTATCTCGGATCGTGGCCTTGTGCTCCCGCTCCAGGTCAGTCACGACCCGCGCCACGACGGCATCTGTATCTACGTCGGTAAGGGTGCGGGAAATATCCTGTAAATTCAACCCCATCGCAACGCTTTTGCGACCCGGCGTAATGCCGGAGCCGCGGTATATGTCGAATACGGTGAGGTCGGTGAGCAGCGCCCCCGCGCTCGCCCGCACGCCATCGAGCAGCGACTGCACGCTCACGGACTCATCGACGATCACGGCGATGTCGCGGCGCACGGCCGGGAATCGCGAAACCTCCCGGTGCTGCGGCACCCTCGCCGCCAGGCCGGACTCAGTCTCGATCTCGAAAACGATCGCGGAATATGTCAAGTCCAGCTGCCGCTCGAGCTCCGGGTGCAGGCGGCCAAGCCAGCCGACCGGGTGGCCGTCACGCAGGATGCGGGCGGTCTGTCCCGGGTGAAGCGCCGGATGCTGGGCCGCGACGAACCGGAATTCGCCGCTCGCGCCCGTCGCCCTGAGCAGAGCCTCGACGTCGGCCTTCACGTCGAAGAACTCGACGGCCTCGGCGCGGGCGCCCCACTGTTCCGGAAGCGCCGGGCCCGCCGCGAGCCCCGCGACGACCGGCACCTCGACCAGGCTGCCGCTCGCCACGTTGAACCGCCGCCCGATCTCGAACAGCCGTACGCGTGACTGCTGGCGGCGCTGGTTCTCGACCAGTGCCTTCGCGAGACCCGGCCACAGCGACAGACGCATGGCCGCGAGGTCGGCGGCGATCGGGTTCCTGAGCTCGAGCGCGGTCTCGCCCGGGCAGAAGCGCGCCTGCAGCGCGGGATCGACGAAGCTGTAGGTGATCGCTTCGAAGTAGCCGCGCTGCACCAGCAGGTCCGCCGCGGTTTCCAGCGCCACCCGCGTCTCTGTCAGAGCCGGCATGGACTCGTGCACGGCGGCATCCGTCTCGGGGATCCGGCCAAAGCCGTAGACGCGGGCGACCTCCTCGACCAGGTCCTCCTCGATCGCGATGTCGAAGCGCCACGGCGGAGCAGTCACCTCCCAATGCGATCGCGTCGCGACGCACGTCCATGCCGAGGCGCTGCAGGATCGTCGCCATTTCGTCGTCCGTGACCGGCGCGCCGATGACGAGACGCGCCCTCTCGGGGCGGAATCGCACCGCGGCAGCGCGCGGCAACTCGTCGCGCAGTTCCGTGACCTCGACCGGTCCGGGCACGCCGCCCGCACAGTCGAGCAGCAACTGCGTCGCCCGCTCGATCGCGCGCTCCTGCAAGGTCGGATCCACGCCGCGCTCGAAGCGCTGCGATGCGTCGGTGACGAGGCCATAGCGGCGCCCGCGCCCGGCAACGGCGTCCGGCAGGAAGAACGCGACCTCGAGCAGCACGTCCGTCGTCGCCGACGAGATCCCCGAGTGATCGCCGCCCATCACTCCCGCGAGCGCCAGTGGCTTCGCGCGGTCGGCGATCACCATTACCGTTTCGTCGAGAGTGACCTCCCGGCCGTCGAGCAGCTTGAGCTTCTCGCCCGGCTGCGCGCGACGCACGACGATGCCGCCATCGAGTTCGCCGAGGTCATACGCGTGCATGGGCTGTCCGAGCTCGAGCATCACGTAGTTCGTGACGTCGACCGCCGCACCGATGGGCCGCAGGCCCGCGCGGCGCAGGCGCTCGCGCATCCAGAGCGGCGACTGCGCGTCGGGGCGCACGCCGCGGATCACGCGTGCCGCGAAGCGGGCGCAGCCCGCGCCCTTCTCCAGCGACACGGGGAACGTATCGCCGGAACGCGCGGGCACGGGCGCGAGCGCGGGACCCGAGATGCGCGAGCCGGTCAACACGGCCGCTTCGCGGGCGATGCCGAGGACGCTCATGCAGTCGCCGCGATTCGGCGTGAGATTCACTTCGAGGATCGTGTCCTCGAGCCTGAGCGCGTCCGTCAACGAGCGGCCGGTGGTCGCCTCGGCCGGCAGTTCCATGAGTCCGGTGGCGTCCTCGGAGAGTCCGAGCTCGCGCGCCGAGCAAAGCATGCCGAACGACTCGACGCCGCGCAGTTTCGCCTTGCGGATCTCCATGCCGCCCGGGAGCTTCGCCCCGACGGTAGCGAGCGGAGCCTTCATGCCGGCCCGGGCGTTCGGCGCGCCGCAGACGATCTGCACCGTCGCGTCGCCGGTGCTGACCTTGCAGACGCTCAGCGTGTCGGCGTCCGGATGCTTCTCCCGCTCGAGGATCTCGCCCACGACGACGCCGGGCAGCGGCGGCGCGGCGGGCTCCACGGCCTCGATCTCGAGACCGGCCATCGTCAGGCGCTGCGCAAGGTCCTGCGGCTCGGGCGACGCACCCAGCCACTCGCTCAACCAGTCGATGCTGATACGCATGGATTCGCCTTCCCGGGTTCAGCCGAACTGGCGCAGGAAGCGCAGGTCGTTCTCGAAGTACATGCGGATGTCGTTCACGTTGTAGCGCAGCATCGTGAGCCGCTCGATGCCCATGCCGAAGGCGTAGCCCGTGTAGCGCTCGGCATCGATGCCGACGTTCGCGAGCACGTTCGGGTGGACCATGCCGCAACCGGCGACTTCGAGCCAGCCCGTGCTCTTGCACACGCGGCAACCCTTGCCGCTGCAGAACACGCACTCGATGTCCACCTCGGCGGAAGGCTCGGTGAACGGGAAATAGGACGGCCGGAAGCGGATGCCGAGCCGGCGCTCGAAGAATCGCTCGACGAAGTGATGCAGCACCGACTTGAGGTGCGCGAGACTCACGCCCTCGTCCACCACGAGGCCTTCGACCTGGTGGAACATCGGCGTGTGGGTCATGTCGGAATCGCAGCGGTACACGCGGCCCGGCATGATCATCCTGAGCGGCGGCTTCTCCCGCAGCATCGCGCGTACCTGCACCGGCGAGGTGTGCGTCCGCAGCAGGCGCCCGTCCGGGAAGTAGAACGTGTCGTGCATCGCCCGGGCCGGGTGATTGGCCGGGATGTTGAGCGCCTCGAAGTTGTGCCAGTCGTCCTCGACCTCGGGACCGTCCTCGACGCTGAAGCCCGAGTTGCGGAACAGTTCCTCGATGCGGCGGCGCACGCGGCTGATCGGGTGCAGGCCGCCCGGCTGCTGCCCTCGCCCGGGCTGGGTGACGTCGATACGGCCGGTCGCGAGCTTGCGCTCGAGCTCGGCCTGCTCGAGCTCCGCCTGGCGCGCAGCCATCAGGCCGCCGATCTCGTCGCGCACGGCGTTGATGCGGGCGCCCGCCTCGCGACGTGCATCCGGTGCGAGTGTGCCGAGCGACTTGAGCTGCGCCGTGATCGAGCCCTTCTTGCCGAAGAGCTCGACCTTGAGCTCGTCGATCGCGGCCAGGCTCGCGCAGGCGGCGACCGCCGCACGCGCGCGTGCGGCAAGCTGTTCCAGGTCGTGGGTGGACTCGTCAGTCATGTGTCAACCACCAGGGACAGTCCCCTGACTGGGGACAGTCCCCGGCGGGGACAGTCCCTGGCGCAGTCCCCTGCGAGACAGTCCCCTCCGACAGGGGACAGTCCCCTGCGGGGACAGTCCCCACGCCGATCAGGTCGCGAGACTCGCCTTGGCCTTCTCGGCGATCTTGCCGAACGCCTCGATGTCGTGGACCGCGAGGTCGGCGAGCATCTTGCGATCGACTTCGAGGCCGGCAGCCTTGAGTCCCGCCATCAGGCGGCTGTACGAGAGGTCGAACCCTCGCGCGGCCGCGTTGATGCGCGTGATCCACAGCGCGCGGAAATCGCGCTTCTTGGCCTTGCGGTCGCGATAGGCGTACTGGCCGGCCTTGATGACCGCCTGCTTCGCCGTGCGATAGACCTTGCGGCGTGCGTTGTAATAGCCCTTCGCCTTGGCGAGGACCTTCTTGTGTCGGCGTCCTGCGATGACGCCACGCTTAACTCGTGCCATGGGTCACCTCTCAGGCGTGGGGAAGAAGCTTGTCGAGGCGTCCGGCGTCCTGCTTGGCAACCATGGTGGTGCCGCGCAGCTGGCGCTTACGCTTGCTCGTCTTCTTGGTAAGGATGTGTCGCTTCTGCGACTGGCCGCGCTTGTAGCCTTTCGCCGTCTTGCGAAAACGCTTCGCCGCAGCCCGGTTGGTCTTCAACTTGGGCATCGTCATCTCCTGTTGTTTAGCCCGTTTCACCGCAGGCGAACCCGCGGATCGAGGGCGAAGGACGGCTTGCGCCGGCCTTACTTCTTTTTCGGCCCCAGCATCATCACCATCTGCCGGCCTTCCATCAGCGGATGCTGCTCGACCACCGCGTAGGGCGCGAGGTCGTTCTGCAACCGGATCAGGACCTGCCGGCCGATGTCGGTGTGGGCCATCTCGCGGCCACGGAACCTCAGGGTTACCTTGGCCTTGTCCCCTTCCTCGAAAAAGCGAATCAGGTTTCTCAACTTGATCTGATAGTCGCCTTCGTCGGTACCGGGACGAAACTTAACTTCCTTGACCTGGATCTGCTTCTGCTTCTTCTTCGCTGCGTGGCTCTTCTTGTTCTGCTCGAACAGGAATTTCCCGAAGTCGATGATGCGGCAGACGGGTGGCTCCGCGGTCGGCGAAACCTCCACCAGGTCGAGTTCTTGCGATAGCGCAAGCTGCAGCGCGTCGTAGCGGCTCATCACACCGACCTGCTCTCCGTCTTCGCCGATGATGCGAAGCTCGGGGGCGGTGATCTCTTCGTTACGCTTGATGCGCTTTACGATTGGGGCAGCGATGCGTCATACCTCCAGGACAGTTCGGCCGCGGCTCGCGACTTCCTCGGCAAGCCCCGCAGCGATGCTCTCAAGAGACATCGCCCCGAGATCCTTGCCATTGCGCGTGCGCACGGCCAACGAATTAGACCCCGACTCGCGGTCGCCCGCGACCAGCAGGTACGGGACCCGCTGCAGGGTGTGTTCGCGGATTTTAAAGCCGACTTTCTCGTTACGCAAATCCATTTCGACGCGAAGCCCCTGATTTCTCAGGAATTCGGCCGCCTGACGGCAGTAATCGGCCTGTCCGTCGGTGATATTCATCACCACGGCCTGCACCGGGGCCAGCCAGGCCGGGAACCGGCCGGCATAGTTTTCGATCAGGATGCCGATGAAACGCTCGAAAGAGCCGAGGATCGCCCGGTGGAGCATCACGGGCCGGTGGGCGGCCCCGTCCTCCCCGATGTACTCGGCGCCGAGGCGTTCCGGCAGGATGAAATCGACCTGCAGCGTGCCGCACTGCCAGTCCCGGCCGATGGCGTCCCGGAGCACGAACTCGAGCTTGGGGCCGTAGAAGGCGCCCTCGCCCGGGTTCAGCGTGTACTCGAGCCCAGCGGCCTCGACGGCGCGCTTGAGCGCGTCCTCGGCCTTGTCCCAGGTGGCGTCGCTGCCGGCGCGTTTCACCGGCCGGTCGGAGAACTTGACCGCGATCTCGGTGAACCCGAAATCCGCGTACACGCTCTTCAGCAGGTCGCAGAAGGCCACCGTCTCGGAGTTGATCTGGTCTTCGGTGCAGAAGATGTGCGCATCGTCCTGCGTGAACGCGCGGACGCGCATCAGGCCGTGCAGCGCGCCCGAGGGCTCGTTGCGGTGGCAGGCGCCGAACTCCGCCATGCGCAGCGGCAGGTCGCGGTAGGACTTGATGCCCTGCCGGTAGATCAGCACGTGGCCCGGGCAGTTCATCGGCTTCACCGCGAGCGTGCGCTCCTCGGACTCGGCGATGAACATGTTCGGCGCGTAGTTCTCCCAGTGCCCCGACTTTTCCCACAGCGAGCGGTCGATCAGCTGCGGCGTGCGCACTTCGACGTAACCCGCGTCCGCGAGCCGGCCGCGCATGTACTGCTCGATGGCGCGCCACAGCGTCCAGCCCTTCGGGTGCCAGAACACGCTGCCGACGGCTTCTTCCTGCGTGTGGAACAGGTCGAGCTCGCGCCCGACGCGACGGTGGTCGCGCTTCTCGGCTTCCTCGAGCCGCGTGAGATAGGCCTTGAGATCCTTCTCGTTCGCCCAGGCGGTGCCGTAGATGCGCTGGAGCATCGCGTTCTTCGAATCGCCGCGCCAATAGGCGCCCGCGACTTTCATCAGCTTGAAGGCGCCCAGCTTGCCGGTGCTCGGCACGTGCGGCCCGCGGCACAGGTCGAACCACTCGCCCTGCCCGTACAGGCTGATGTCCTCGTTCGCAGGGATGCTCGCGATGATCTCGGCCTTGTAGTGCTCGCCGAGCTTCTTGAAGGTCTCGACCGCCGCGTCGCGGGGCATCAGCCGCCGCTCGACCTTGAGGTCGGCCTTGGCGAGCTCGTGCATCTTCGCTTCGAATTTCTCGAGGTCTTCCGGCGTGAAGGGCCGGCTGAACGCGAAGTCGTAGTAGAAGCCGTCGTCGATCACCGGGCCGATCGTGACCTGCGCGTCCGGGTACACCGACTGCACGGCCTGCGCGAGCAGGTGTGCGGTCGAGTGGCGGAGGATCTCGAGCCCTTCGGGGTCCTTGCCGGTGACGATGGCGAGGCCGGCGTCGCGGTCGATCACGAACGAGGTGTCGACGAGCATGCCGTCGACCCTGCCCGCGAGCGCCGCCTTGGCCAGGCCCGGACCGATGTCGGCCGCCACCTGCGCCACGGTCACCGGACCGGCGTAGGTTCGCTGGCTGCCGTCTGGCAGGGTAATCACTGGCATGGGCGTCGGGTCCTTGGCCGGTCAGGGTCTGGTGGGCGCACGTGGGATCGAACCACGGACCCCTACCATGTCAAGGTAGTGCTCTACCGCTGAGCTATGCGCCCTCAAACGAGCCGGGGAGGATACAGGATCGAACATGCGTGGAAAAGGGGACAAGGGCCCCCAGGGGACTGTCCTCTCCCTGCAGGGGACAGTCCCCTGAGGGGGACAGTCCCCTACCCGGCCAGCGCCCCCGGCGCCCCGAACGCCTGCTGCCGCAACCGCTCGATCTCGTCGCGGATGCGCGCCGCCTCCTCGAACTCGAGGTTGCGCGCGTGCTTGTACATCTGGGCTTCGAGCTTCTTGACCTTCTTCATGGCCTGCTCGGGACCCAGCAACGTCGCGTCCTCGTCACCGCGCGCGCCCTTGCCGCCGCGGCCACCGCCGCGTTCGGCGCCCGAGCGCGCGCCCTCCATGACGTCGGTCACCGCCTTGCGGATGCTCTTCGGAGTGATGCCGTGGCGTTCGTTGTACTCGAGCTGTTTCGCACGTCGCCGCTCCGTCTCGGCCAGCGCCCGCTCGATCGAGCCGGTGATCCGGTCCGCGTACAGGATCGCCCGGCCGTGCTCGTTGCGCGCCGCGCGTCCTATCGTCTGTATCAGCGAGCCCGTCGAGCGGAGGAAACCCTCCTTGTCCGCATCGAGGATCGCGACCAGCGAGACCTCGGGCATGTCGAGCCCTTCGCGCAGCAGGTTGATGCCGACCAGCACGTCGAACTTGCCGAGCCGCAGGTCGCGGATGATCTCGACGCGCTCGACGGTCTCGATGTCCGAATGCAGGTAGCGCACCCGCACGCCGTGCTCGCCCAGGTACTCGGTCAGGTCCTCCGACATGCGCTTGGTGAGCGTCGTGATGAGCACCCGCTCGTCACGTTCGGCGCACCGGTGAATCTCGGAGAGCACGTCGTCGACCTGCGTGCGCACCGGGCGGATCTCGACCACCGGGTCCACGAGACCGGTCGGCCGCACGACCTGCTCCACCACCTGGCCCGACTTGCGGGCCTCGTAGGGGCCGGGCGTCGCCGAGACGAAGATCGTCTGCGGCGCGAGGCCCTCCCACTCGTCGAAACGCAGCGGCCGGTTGTCGAGCGCCGACGGCAGGCGGAACCCGTACTCGACCAGCGTCTCCTTGCGCGAGCGGTCGCCCTTGTACATTGCGCCGAGCTGCGGAATGGTCACGTGGCTCTCGTCGACGACGAGCAGCGAGCCCTCGGGCAGGTAGTCGAACAGGCACGGCGGCGGCTCGCCCGGCGCACGGCCCGACAGATACCGGGAATAGTTCTCGATGCCGGAGCAATAGCCGACCTCCATCATCATCTCGAGGTCGAAGGTGCAGCGCTGCTCGAGGCGCTGCGCCTCGACCAGCTTGTCGAGCCCGCGCAGCTCGATCAGCCGCTCGCGCAGTTCCTCGCGGATCTCGGCGATCGCCTTGTCGATGCGCTCCTTCGGCGTCACGTAGTGGGAGGACGGGTACACCGTCAGGCGCGGCACCTTGCGCAGCACCTCGCCCGTGAGCGGATCGAACCAGGACAGCGCCTCGATCTCGTCGTCGAACAGCTCGACCCGCACCGCCTCGCGTCCGGACTCGGCCGGAAAGATGTCGATCACGTCGCCGCGCACGCGATAGGTGCCGGCCGAGAGGTCGAGTTCGTTGCGGGTGTACTGCATGTCGGTGAGCCGGCGCAGCAGCTTGCGCTGGTCCATGCGCTCGCCCCGCACCAGGTGCAGCACCATCGCGAAGTAGGCCTGCGGGTCGCCGAGGCCGTAGATCGAGGAGACGGTGGCGACGATGATCGAATCGCGCCGCTCGAGCAGCGCCTTGGTCGCCGAGAGCCGCATCTGCTCGATGTGCGCGTTCACCGATGCGTCCTTCTCGATGAAGGTGTCGGACGACGGGACGTAGGCCTCGGGCTGGTAGTAGTCGTAGTAGCTGACGAAGTACTCGACCGAGTTGTCCGGGGAAGTACTCGCGGAACTCGCCGTAGAGCTGCGCGGCCAGCGTCTTGTTGTGCGCCATCACCAGCGTCGGCCGCTGCAGGCGGTCGATCACGTTCGCGATCGTGTAGGTCTTGCCGGAACCCGTGACGCCGAGCAGCGTCTGCTGCGCGAGGCCGCTTTCGAGGCCTTCGACCAGCTTCGCGATCGCTTCGGGCTGGTCGCCCGCGGGCTGGTAGTCCGCCTGCAACCGAAAGGGTCTTGCTTCCATGGGGAGCGCGGCGAAAACCGCGATTGGGAGGAACGTCAGATTACCCTAAAATGCACGCTCCCTACCGCCCACGGAAGACTGATGTGACACTGGTACTCGCCGAGCGTCTGAAGCGCGTCAAGCCCTCGCCCACCGTCGCCCTCACCGGCCGCGTCGCCAAGCTCAAGGCGGAGGGCAAGGACATCATCGGTCTCGGCGTCGGCGAGCCCGACTTCGACACGCCCGCGCACATCGCCGACGCCGGCGTCGAGGCGATCCGCAAGGGTTTCACGCGCTATACCGCGGTCGAGGGCATCCCGGACCTCAAGGACGCGATCATCGCGAAGTTCAAGCGCGACAACGGGATCACCTACGCGCGCCCGCAGATCCTGGTCTCGACCGGTGCGAAGCAGACGATCTACAACCTGTTCATGTCGGTGATCGACCCGGGCGACGAAGTCGTCATCCCGGCGCCGTACTGGGTCTCCTACCCCGACATGGCGCTGCTCGCCGAGGGCACGCCGATCACTCCGTACGCGGGTCCGGAACAGGGCTACAAGATCACTCCGGCGCAGCTCGAGGCGGTCATCACGCCGAAGACGCGGCTTTTCATGCTGAACAGCCCGTCGAACCCGACCGGCGCCGCGTATTCGAGCGCGGAACTGCACGCGTTTGGCGCGGTCCTGCGCCGGCACCCCGACGTGCTCATCGCCACCGACGACATGTACGAGCACATCTACTGGGCGAAGGAACCCTTCTGCAGCTTCCTCACCGCCTGCCCGGACCTGTTCGACCGTACCGTCACGATCAACGGCGTGTCGAAGAGCTACGCGATGACGGGCTGGCGGATCGGCTATTGCGGCGGGCCGGCAGGCATCGTCGAGGCGATGTCGATGATCCAGAGCCAGAGCACGTCGAACCCGTCCTCGATTGCCCAGAAGGCGGCAGTCATGGCGCTGAACGGCGACCAGGCCTGCGTCGCGGAGATGAACCGGCACTTCAAGGCCCGGCACGACTTCTTCAACGCCGGCCTGAACGCCCTGCCGGGCGTCCGGGTGGTGCCGGCCGCGGGCACGTTCTACGCGTTCTGCGACGTGTCCGGGGCGATCAGCAACCTCGGGCTCGCGGACGACCACGAGTTTGCCGAGCTGCTGCTCGACAAGGCCGGCGTGGCCGGGGTGCCAGGCACCGGTTTCGGTGCCCCGGGGCACATCCGGTTCTCGTTCGCGGTCAGCATGCAGACGCTGGAAAAGGCGCTCGAGCGCATGGGCAAGGTTCTGGGCTAAATAGGTGCCTGGCACCTATTTTCTTGACCGGGACGCCCCAAATCCGGACAATTCCGCGCCCTCCGGTTCCGACATAGCTCAGTGGTAGAGCAGCTGACTGTTAATCAGCGGGTCCTTGGTTCGAATCCAAGTGTCGGAGCCAATTCCCTCGCAGCGCCTTTCCGGTCGCTGCCCGGCTTCAGCCGGCCTCTCCTTCCTCGGTCTTCCTGGGCGCCGTGACCAGCCGCGCCGACGGCGCGCCGGCCAGGCTGCTGGTACCGGGTCGCGTCGGCTCTGCTCGAGCCGGGATCAACAGCGACAGCACCATCGTCGCCACCAGGATCGCCGCGGTGACCCCCAGCGACCAGCCCACCGGGATCTTGTAGACCCCCATCATCAGCATCTTCGTGCCGATGAAGCCGAGGATCAGCGCGAGGCCGTAGGACAGCAGGTGGAACTTCTCGTGCATGTTGGCGAGCAGGAAATACATCGCTCGCAGGCCGAGGATCGCGAACACGTTCGAGGTCAGCACGATGAACGGATCGAGCGTGATCGCGAAGATCGCCGGGATGGAGTCCACGGCAAAGATCACGTCGACGATGCCGATCATCAGGATCACCACGAACAGCGGCGTCGCCATCCGCACGCCGTCGCGCACCGTGAAGAACTTCTCGCCGTCGAACCCCGGCGAGATGCGCATCTTCCGGTTGATCCACTTCAGCACCGGGTTGCTGCCGAGGTCCGGCTCCTGCCCGGCCGCCCACCACATCTTGATGCCGGTCAGCAGCAGGAACGCGCCGAAAACGTACAGCAGCCAGTGGAACTGCTCGAGCAGCCAGGCGCCGACGAGGATCAGGATCGCGCGCAGCACGATCGCGCCGAGGATGCCGATCATCAGGACCCGCTTCTGGTACTCGGCGGGCACGGCGAAATACGTGAACACCATCAGGAAGACGAAGATGTTGTCGACCGCCAGCGCCTTCTCGATCAGGTAGCCGGTCACGAACTCGAGCGCCTTGGCGTTGGCAACCTCCGGCCCCGCCGCGCCCTTGAGGTACCACCACAGCCAGCCGACGAACACGAAGGAAACCAGCACCCAGACGAGCGACCAGATCGCCGCCTCGCGCATGCCCACGCGATGCGCGCCCTGGCTGCGCATGGCCAGGAAATCGACCACCAGCGCCCGATGACGAATGCGCTGAAGATTCCCCAGATCAGTGGTGTACCGACATTCAACGCATGTCACTCCGGCGAGGAAGACTGGACGCCTCGTCTGGCTGCTTCGCGCGGGCGCGCAAATCGGATGCGGCACCGCCGTGCCTCAGGAATTCACCGCCGACTTGAGCGATGCCGCCGTGAGTTCCCTCAGCGATTCGGCCACGATGCCGAGCCCCTCGCGCACGATCGCATCCGACGCCGTGAGCGGCACCAGGAAGCGGATGACGTTGCCGTAAAGGCCGCACGACAACAGCACCAGCCCTTTCTCCGCTGCCCGCTTGGTGAGCGCCTTGGTCAGGTCCGCATCCGGCTGGTGCGGGTCGCCATTCTTCACGAGTTCCATCGCGACCATGGCGCCGAGGTTGCGCACCTCGCCGATCGCCGGCATCTCCTTGGCCAGGCCGCGCAGCGTGCCCGACATCAATTCGCCGATGGCCACCGCCCGGGCGCACAGGCCCTCCTGCTCGATCGCCTCGAGCACGGCAAGCCCCGCGGCGCAGGCGACGGGCGAGCCCGCATAGGTGCCGCCCAGGCCACCCGGGCCCGGGGCATCCATGATCTCGGCCTTGCCGACGACGGCGGCGAGCGGGAATCCGCCCGCGAGGCTCTTGGCCATCGTCATCAGGTCCGGCTCGACGCCGGAGTGCTCGATCGCGAACATCTTCCCGGTGCGCGCGAATCCCGTCTGGATTTCGTCGATGACGAGCACGATGCCGTGCTGGTCGCAGAGTTTCCTCAGCGCCCGCAGGAACTCCGGCGGGGCGATGTAGAAGCCGCCCTCGCCCATCACCGGCTCGATGATGATCGCCGCGACGCGCGCCGCCTCGACGTCGTACTTGAAGATGTGCTCGAGCGCGTCGAGGCTGTCCTGCACGCTCACGCCGTGGTACGCGATCGGGAACGGCGCGTGATAGACCTCGGCCGGAAACGGCCCGAACCCCGCCTTGTACGGGGCCACCTTGCCCGTGAGCGCCATGGCCATGAACGTGCGGCCGTGGAACCCGCCGCCGAAGGCGATGACCGCCGAGCGACCGGTGTGGGCGCGCGCGATCTTGATCGTGTTCTCGACGGCCTCGGCGCCGGTCGTGACGAAGATGGCCTTTTTCGGAGTCGGGCCTGGCGCAAGCCGATTGAGCTTCTCCGCCAGCTCGACCGCGACCTCGTACGGCGTGATCATCAGGCAGGTGTGGCTGAAGGCCTCCAGCTGCTTCGCCACCGCGGCCTGCACCTTCGGGTGCAGGTGCCCGGTGTTGAGCACGGCGATGCCGCCGGCGAAGTCGATGTAGCGCCGGCCCTCGACGTCCCACAGTTCCGCATTGCGCGCACGCTCGACGTAGACAGGCAACTGGTTGCCGAGTCCGCGGGCAAATGCCGCATCACGGCGCTTCTGCAGGTCCTGGTTCTTCGACATGATCCTCTCCCCGAAGATATGCGCCGTCAGCGGCGCAGCCGGTCGGCCACGAGTTTCGCGAGGAACAGCGCGAACTGGTCGCCGAGGTTGGCGTGTTTCAAGGCAAACTCGACGGTGGCCTCCAGGTAGCCGAGCTTCGAGCCGCAATCGTAGCGCCTGCCCTCGAAGGCATAGGCGTAGATCGGCTCGTCGGCGAGCAGCGCGGCGATGCCGTCGGTCAGCTGGATCTCGCCGCCCGCACCGCGCCCCGTCTTCTCGAGCTTGTCGTAGACAGCCGGCGTGAGCAGGTAACGGCCGACGACCGCGAGGTTCGACGGCGCGTCCGCCGGCTTCGGCTTCTCGACGATGCCCTCGAGCTGCGACAACCTGCCGGCGATCTCGCGAGTGGCCACGATGCCGTACTTGTCGGTCTGGTCCGGCCGCAACCGTCTCCACGCCGAGCACGCTCGCCTGCCGCTCCTCGAACACGCGCGCCATCTGCTTCAGGCACGGCTCCTCGGCGTCGATCAGGTCGTCGGCGAGATGGACGAAGAACGGCTCGTCGCCCACGACCGGCCGCGAACAGAGCACCGCGTGGCCGAGCCCGAGCGGCGCGGGCTGGCGGATGTAGATGCAGGTCGCATACGAGGGCACGATGCCTCGCACCGCATCGAGCAACTCCTGCTTGCCCTGCGCCTCGAGCTCCTGCTCGAGCTCGTGGTCCTTGTCGAAGTGGTCCTCGATGGCGCGCTTCGCGTAGCCGGTGATGAACACCAGCTTTTCGGCCCCGGCGGCCAGCGCCTCCTCGGCCGCGTACTGGATGAGCGGCTTGTCGACGATCGGCAGCATTTCCTTCGGGCTGGCCTTGGTGGCCGGAAGAAAGCGCGTGCCGCGTCCTGCGACTGGAAAAACGGCCGTCCTGATGCGTGCCATGAGCGATCCCGGATGTCCCTGGTTGGGTCCCGGGAATCATAGCGGATCGCGCGACGGCCGGCTGCCGGGGCCGGCCGCCGCGCCCGGCCCTTCGTCAGCGTTTCGCCGCGGGCTTGGCCTTGGCCGCCGCCGTTCCGCCGCCGCCGACCTGGATGTTGCCGCGGTTCATGTCCAGCACCCGCTCGCCGATGCCTTCGACCTTGAGCAGGTCGTCGGGACTCTTGAACGGCCCGTTCTTCTGCCGGTACTCGACGATCGCCTGCGCCTTGGCGGGGCCGATGCCGTCGAGTTCCTTCGCGAGCGTGGATGCGTCGGCGCTGTTGACGTTGACCGGGCCGCACCAGGCGACGGCGGGAATCAGGCTGGCAACGAGCGCCTGCACCAGTGTTCGGGGTTCCATTTTCATGACTGCCTCCTTGGCATGAACTCGCCGCGATCCCGGGTCGGGCGCGGTCAGGTACACGCTAACGAAGCGCAGCGGTGGAGGCCCGCGGCAAACGTGGCCGGTTCGTGCAGATTTGGCTTCAGTCGGACGCGGCGCCGGGCCGCGCGGCCCGCGGCAGGAACTCGAGCGCCGCGGTGGCGCGCAACGTGTCCCAGGACTGGCAGCCGGGGCATTGCCACAGGAACGTCGAGCTGTCGATGCCGCACACGCTGCAGCGATAACGTGCGTGGCGCAGCACGACGTTGCGCAGCGCACCGGCGACAGACAGCAGCTGCGCGTCGCTCGGCTCGACGCCTGCGGGCAGCAGCGCTCCCGTGAGGTCCTTGAGGTCGCTGTCGGTGACCAGCAGTTCGCGCACGCACTCGAGGATGACCGGGTCGTCGAAGTAGCCGCTCACGATCGCGGCATACGCGATCTCGGAACGGTTGCCGATGCCGTTGCGCAGCAGTTCGCGCAGGGATTCATCGAAAGACTCCGCATCCCCGGCCTGGCGCGCCGCCTCGGCGAGCCTGGGCAGCACGAGGGCCAGCAGGTGGAAGTCGTGCCGCACCACGCCGCGGTAGAGCTGCACGGCCAGCTGCGGCTCGCCCCGCATGCGCGCGAGATCGCCGCGGAGAATCGCGCTGCGGCCGAAATCCTTCTGCTCCCGTCGCGCGCTGCGCAGGTGCTCCCGCGCAGTGTCGAGGTCGCGTTGCCCGATCGCCGCCTCCGCCATTTCGCAGTAGTAGTGGGCGATCGCGCCCGGCTGCTCCGGCAGTCCGACTCCGCGCAGCCGTTCGTGCGTCGCCGCCGCCTGCGCCCAGTCGTGCTGCAGCTCGTGGATGCGTATCAGGTATGCGAGCGCCACCGCGGGCTCGCGGCCGCTGTCCGCCAGCTGCAGGAAGAGCTTCTCGGCGTGGTCGTAGAGGCCGGCACGGAAGTAGTCGCGGGCGAGCTCGGTGAGCGCCGCGTCGCGGTGCCTCGGATCGAGTCCCGGCGCGGCCGACGATGTGCTGGTGCACGCGGATGGCACGGTCCACCTCGCCGCGACGACGGTACAGGCTGCCCAGCGCGAAGTGCGTGTCGACCGTTTCGTCGTCGAGTGCGGCGAGGCCGAGGAACACCTCGAGCGCGCGGTCCGGCTTGTCGTCGAGCAGGAAGCGCACGCCGTCGAGATAGCGCGCCCGACGCCTCGCCCTGCGCCTCCTGCGGTATTCCGCGTAGCCGACGGTGGCGCCCCAGCCGACGGCGAGCGTCGCCACGAGCGTCAGCCAGAACGAGCTGCCGCCTTCAGCCAGCATCGACTGGCGTATCGGTGGCGGATGGCCGGCGTGCCTCCGCGAGACGCAGTGCGTGGCGCAACCGGCCGCGCTCCGCGAGCAGGCGCGCGATCCAGTTCGATCGCCACAGTGCGCCGGCCAGCAGCCCGGCCGCGAACGCGATCAGCAGCGCAAGGCCCGACGAGACGGGAACCTGCGTGATCAGCAGGTCGACGTCGAAGCGCTGCCGGTTGAGTGCCGCGAACAGCACGGCCAGCACGGCCAGCAGCACGACGGCGGAAATGAAGGCGATTCGCCGGAGCATCAGCGACGGGGAATGTTGGGGCCGGACCGCAGTCTAGCACCGGACCGGGAACGGTCAGCTCACCCGGCGGGAGACGCGTGCTCGGGGGTGTCCGGCTCGTTGACGCGCTCGCGCAGGTCCTTGCCGGGCTTGAAGTGCGGGACGTACTTGCCGGCCAGCGCGACGGTTTCACCCGTCTTCGGGTTGCGGCCCTGCCGCGGCGGGCGGAAATGCAGGCTGAAGCTGCCGAAACCGCGGATTTCGATGCGCTGACCCTGGGCCAGCGCGTCACTCATGATCTCGAGGATCTGCTTGACCGCCAGCTCCACGTCCTTCGCCGGCAGGTGGCTCTGCTTCGCGGCGATGAGCTCGATGAGCTCAGACTTCGTCATGCTGCGCTCGCCGTCCACTCTTGAGACTCCCCGCTTGCTGTCCTTACTCGTCGAGGGTGCCGGCCCCCGTGGCGGACATCATCCGCCACGGGAACCGCGTCTGTCGTCACTGGCCCGAGATCTGCTCCTTGAGCAGGTCACCGAGGCTGGTGCCGGTCGTGGAATCCGACCGATAGTTCTGCATGGCCTCCTGTTCCTCGGCCACGTCCTTCGCCTTGATGGACAGGGCGATGGTGCGGACCTTGCGGTCCACGGCCGTGAACTTCGCCTCGACCTCGTCGCCGACCTTGATCAGCGTGCGGGCGTCTTCGACACGGTCACGCGACAGCTCGGACGCGCGCAGGTAGCCGTCGATGCCGCCGCCGAGATCCACGATCGCGCCCTTGGCGTCCACCTCGCGGACGAGGCCGCGGACGATGGTGCCCTTCGGGTGTTCCGCGATCCAGCTCGAGAACGGGTCCTTGGCGAGCTGCTTGACGCTGAGCGAGATGCGCTCGCGCTCCGGATCGATCGCGACCACGATGGCCTCGACCGCCTGGCCCTTCTGGTAGCCATGCACGGCCTCTTCGCCCGGGACGTCCCAGGAGAGGTCGGAGAGGTGCACGAGGCCGTCGATGCCGCCCGGCAGGCCGATGAACAGGCCGAAGTCGGTGATCGAGCGGATCTGGCCGTTGACCTTGTCGCCGCGGTTGTAGTTGTCCGCCGAACTCGCGCCACGGGTTCGGCTTGCACTGCTTGACGCCGAGCGAGATGCGACGACGCTCCTCGTCGATGTCGAGCACCATGACCTCGACTTCCTCGCCGATGTGCACGACCTTGGACGGGTTGACGTTCTTGTTCGTCCAGTCCATCTCGGAGACGTGCACGAGACCCTCGACGCCTTCCTCGATTTCCACGAAGCAGCCGTAGTCGGCGATGTTCGTGACCTTGCCGAAGAGGCGCGTGCCCGACGGGTAGCGCCGTGCGATGTTCTGCCACGGATCGGCGCCGAGCTGCTTCAGGCCGAGGCTCACGCGCTGGCGCTCGCGGTCGAACTTGAGGATGCGGACGTCGATCTCGTCGCCGACGTTGACGACCTCGGACGGGTGCTTGACGCGCTTCCACGCCATGTCGGTGATGTGCAGCAGGCCGTCGATGCCGCCGAGGTCCACGAACGCACCGTAGTCGGTGAGGTTCTTGACCACGCCCTTGATGACGGCGCCTTCCTGCAGCTTGTCGAGCAGCTCGCTGCGCTCGGCGCTGTATTCCTGCTCGACGACCGCGCGGCGCGAGACCACCACGTTGTTGCGCTTCTGGTCGAGCTTGATGACCTTGAACTCGAGCGTCTTGCCCTCGAGGTAGCTCGGGTCGCGCACCGGGCGCACGTCCACGAGCGAGCCCGGCAGGAAGGCGCGCACGAAATCGATCTCGACGGTGAAACCGCCCTTGACGCGGCCGTTGATCAGGCCGCTCACGACCTCGCCCTTCTCGAACGCCGTCTCGAGGCGCTCCCAGGTGCGGGCCCGCTTTGCCTTCTCGCGCGAGAGACGCGTCTCGCCGGAACCGTCCTCGACGCTGTCGAGTGCGACCTCGACGTCGTCACCGATCTTGACCTCGATCTCTCCGCGCTCGTTCTTGAACTGCGAAGTCGGGATCACGGCCTCCGACTTGAGGCCGGCGCTCACCACGACCACGTCGGGCGTCACGTCGATCACACGGCCGGTGAGGATCTGGCCCGGGCGGAACCGCTGGTTCGCCAGGCTCTCTTCGAACATTTGGGCAAAGCTTTCGGTCATTCTCTTTACTTCCAGGGGTCTTGCGACCCGTATTCCCGCCGGCGTCCTGCCCGCGAGGGTTGATGAAAATGCACCCGCATCCCGGCGGGCGGCAACGGATCAATGGATCGCAGGGATCTGTCTTCTGGCGAGGGCGAGAACCCGGTCGACCACCTCTTCGACGGCAATCCCCGTCGAGTCGATGACGACAGCGTCCGGCGCGGGGCGAAGTGGCGCCACGGGCCGGGTGGAGTCGCGCCGATCCCTTTGTAGGATCTCCTGCGAAAGGCCGGCGAGATTAGCAGTAAGTCCCTTGTCTTTCAACTGCTTATAACGCCTGAGCGCGCGTTCCTCGGCGCTGGCCGTCAGGTAGACCTTGACCGGGGCCGTGTCGAAAACCACCGTTCCCATGTCCCGACCGTCCGCAACGAGGCCCGGCGGCTCGGCAAATGCCCTTTGTCGCCCCAAAAGCGCCGTGCGTACGGCCGGCATCGCGGCGACGCGGGACGCGGCCGCGCCCGCAGTCTCGGTCCTGAGTTCCAGCGTGACATCCTGCCCGTCCAGCAGGATGCGCTCGCCGCCCTCGGCGTCGGACTCGAACCGGGCGTCGAGACTGGCGGCCACCCCCGCGTGCGCGGGTTCGTCGTCCTCGGCAAGGCCGCGCCTGGCGCCCGCCAGGGCGACCAGCCGGTAGAGCGCGCCGCTGTCGAGCAGGTGCCAGCCGAGGCGTCGGGCGACCAGTCTCGCAACGGTGCCCTTGCCCGAGCCGCTCGGCCCGTCGATCGCGATCACGGGAACGGGCACGACGGGCGACACCTCAGGCGCACTCCTCGATCGCGATGCCCGCCGAGCGCGCAAGCCCGGTGAAGCCGGGGAAGGACGTCGCGACGTTCGCCGTATCCAGGATCTCGATCGGGCCCGGACGCACGCAGGCTTGCGACCGCGAACGACATCGCGATCCGGTGATCGCCCCTGCTGTCCACGGTGCCCGCGCCGATGGGCCCGCCCTGGATGCGCAGGCCGTCCTCGAGCACCTCGTTCGCCACGCCGAGCGCCGACAGCCCGGCGGCCATCACCGCGATCCGGTCGCTTTCCTTGACGCGCAGTTCCTCCGCGCCGGTCACGACGGTTTCGCCCTCGGCACAGGCCGCGGCAACGAAGAAGGCCGGGAACTCGTCGATGGCCAGCGGCACCAGGCGCTCCGGAACTGCGATCCCCCGCAGCCGTGCCGGACGCACTTCGATGTCCGCCACGGGCTCGGCCCCGCACGCACGGTGGTTCAGGAGCCTCAGGTCGGCACCCATCAGCGCCAGCATCTCGAGCAGGCCCGTCCGGGTCGGATTGACGCCGACGCCCCGGATCACGAAGGGCGCACGCGCGCCGATGCAGGCCGCCACGATGAAGAACGCGGCCGACGAGAAATCGCCCGGCACGACGACACTGGCCGCCTCGAGACTCGCCGGCGGCTGCAACGTGACGGTGCCGGACCGCGCGACGACATCGCAGCCGAACGTCTGCAACATGCGCTCGGTGTGGTCGCGGGTGACGGCCGGCTCGCGCACCGTCGTCGCGCCTTCCGCGCGGAGCGCCGCAAGCAGGATCGCCGACTTGACCTGCGCGCTCGCCACGGGCATCGCGTAATCGATGCCGTGCAGGCGCGCCCCGCCGGAGATCCGGACCGGGGGCCTGCCGTCGACGGTCGCGATGCGCGCGCCCATTTCCCGCAGCGGCTTCGCGACGCGTTCCATCGGGCGACGCATCAGCGACTCGTCGCCCACGAGCGTCGAGTCGAACGACTGCGAGCTGAGCAGGCCCATGAAGAGCCGCATCGCAGTGCCGGCATTGCCCATGTCGAGCGGGCCGGCCGGCGCAGTCGAATCCGCCGAGTCCGACGCCCTGCACGCTCACCTCGCCGGGACCCGGTCGCGTCACGGCAACGCCGAGGCTGGATATTGCGCGCATCGTCGCCAGGCAGTCCTCGCCCTCGAGGAATCCCGACACGTGCGTGGTGCCGGTGGCGATCGCGCCGAACATCAATGCGCGGTGCGAGATCGACTTGTCGCCCGGCACCGTGACCTCGCCGGCGATTCCCGGCGCAGGCGTGACCCGGTAGCTGCTCATCTCAGAGCACGGCCTTCGGGTATGACCCGAGCACGCGGCACAGCGACGCCTGGCCCTTGATCTCGGCCAGCGCCGTGGCAAGCGGCTCCGACGCCGCATGGCCTTCGAGGTCGATGAAGAACACGTAGTCCCACTTGCGGCGGCGCGACGGGCGCGACTCGATGCGCGTCATGCTGATGCGATGCCGCGCAAAGGGCTCGAGCAACCGGAAAAGTGCGCCCGGGGCATCGGTGTGGGCGGCCGACACCAGCAGCGTCGTCCGGTCCGCACCGCTTGGCGAAGCGGCCTTGGAGCCGATCACGAGGAAGCGCGTCGTGTTGTCCGGGTGGTCCTCGATCTCCGGCACCAGCATGTTGAGACCGTACAGCTCCGCCGCGGTGGACCCGGCGATGGCGGCGGTGCCCTCCTCGTCGCGCGCACGACGGGCACCCTCGGCATTGCTCGCAACCGGCACGCGCTCCACGCCGTGCCAGGTTCTCCGCCAGCCAGCCGCGGCACTGGGCGAGCGCCTGCGGATGTGCGCAGATGCGCTCGACGTCGGCGAGCGCCGCCATGCGGCCCATCAGGTTCTGGTGGATGCGCAGCTCCACTTCGCTGCAGATGCCGAGCGGCGAGGTCAGGAACATGTCGAGCGTGTTGTTGACCGTGCCTTCGCTGGAGTTCTCGATCGGCACCACGCCGAAGTCGGCGGTGCCCGACTCGACTTCGCGGAAGACCTCCTCGATCGAGGTGAGCGGCAGCGCCCGCACCGAATGGCCGAAATGCTTCAGCACGGCCTGCTGCGTGAAGGTGCCCTCGGGGCCGAGGAAGGCCACCTTGAGCGGCTCCTGCTGCGCAAGGCATGCCGACATGATCTCGCGGAAGAGACGCACCACCTCTTCGTCCGCAAGCGGGCCGCGCTGCTTGCGGTTGCGCTCCAGCGCCATGCGCAGCACCTGGGCCTCGCGCTCGGGCCGATAGAAATCCACGGTGTGGCCGGCCGCGTGCTTCGAGATGCCGACCTGCTTCGCGAGCTCGGCGCGCTGGTTGATGAGTGCGTGCAGCTGCGCGTCGATGTCGTCGATGCGGACGCGGATCCGCTCGAGCCCTGGCTTGCGCGAGCGCGCTGCGGCCTTCGCCTTTGGCGCCTTCCTGCCGGCCATGGCTACAGCAGCCGCGCGCCCAGCACGCCCGGGATGGCGCGCAGCCGGTCGAGCACTTCGGCCGGGATGGGCGCGTCCGTGTCGATCAGCGTGTAGGCGATGTCGCCCCGCGACTTGTTCAGCAGGTCGGCGATGTTGAGCTTCGCCTCCGCCAGGCACGTGGAGATCTGGCCCACCATGTTCGGTACGTTGTCGTTCGAGATGGCGACGCGGTTCTCGCCGACCCGGGGCAGGACCGCCTCGGGGAAATTCACCGAATTGCGCACGTTGCCGTTCTCGAGGTAGTCGCGCAGCGTGTCCGCGACCATGATCGCGCAGTTTTCCTCGGCCTCGCCGGTCGAGGCGCCGAGGTGCGGCAGCGCGACGACGCGCGGATGATCCTTGACCGCCCGCGTCGGGAAATCGCACACGTACGTGGACAACTGGCCCTGTTCGAGCCCTGCGAGCACGGCCGCCTCGTCCACGATCTGTGCGCGCGCGAAATTGAGCACCGAACTGCCTCGGCGCATCAGGCGGATGCGCGCCTCGTTCACCAGGCCCCGCGTCGCGTCGTTGAGCGGCACGTGCACGGTGACGATGTCGCTGCGCGCGAACAGGTCGTCGAGGCTCAGCGCCTGCTCGACGCCGGACGACAGTTGCCAGGCACGCTGCACGGTGATCTGCGGGTCGTAGCCGAGCACCTTCATGCCGAGCGCCAGCGCCGCATTCGCCACCTCGACGCCGATCGCGCCGAGGCCGACCACGCCCAGCGTGCGCGACGGCAGCTCGTGCCCGACGAATTTCTTCTTGCCCTTCTCGATCGCCTCCTCCACCGCGTGGTCGTCGCCCTCGAGCGAGCGGACGAAGCCCCAGGCCTGGCAGATGTTGCGAGCCGAGAGGAAGAGACCGGCCAGCACCAGTTCCTTGACCGCGTTGGCATTGGCGCCCGGCGCGTTGAACACCGGCACCCCGCGACGGCTCAGCTTGGCGACCGGCACGTTGTTGGTGCCTGCACCGGCGCGGCCCACGGCCAGCACGCTCGACGGGATCTCCATCGCGTGCATGTCCGCCGAGCGCAACAGGATTGCGTCGGGGTGACCGATCTCGGAGGCGACTTCGTAGCGATCCCTCGGCAGTCGCTCGAGGCCGCGGACCGAGATGTTGTTCAGCGTGAGGATCTTGTAGGACATGGGAGGAGAGTGACTAGTGATTAGTGATCAGCGGTTAGTGAAGAGAAGAAGAAGACGAGGGGGCAGTGAAGAGAGCGGTTAGTGACTAGTGACTAGCGGTTAGGCGGAAACCGGAACGGCGGCTCGTCCGCCTTCTTCACTACCCGCTAACCGCTGATCACTAACCGCTTTCCTCATCCGTTCCTGCCCTGGAATTCCTTCATGAACTCGACCAGCGCCTCGACGCCCGCCATCGGCATGGCGTTGTAGATGCTGGCCCTCATTCCGCCGACGGAACGATGCCCGGCGAGTGTCACCAGGCCCGCGGCCTTGGCGCCTTCGAGGAAGGGCTTGTCCATGGCCTCGCTCGGCAGCGTGAACGGCACGTTCATCCAGGAGCGACACTCCACGGGCGACCGGATTGCGATAGAAGCCGGATCCGTCGATCGCGGCATAGAGCTTCTCGGCCTTGGCGCGGTTCAGGCGCTCCATCGCGGCGAGGCCGCCCTGGCGCTTGATCCACTGGAACACCGCGCCTGCGACGTACCAGGAATACGTGGCGGGCGTATTGAGCATGGAGCCGTCCGCCGCCATCGCCTTCCAGTCGAACACGGTCGGTGTATCGGGGCGCGCGTGACCGAGCAGATCGTCGCGCACGATCACGACCACCAGCCCGGCCGGGCCGATGTTCTTCTGCGCGCCGGCGTAGATCACGCCGAAACGGCTCACGTCGAGCGGCCGCGACAGGATCGTGGACGACAGGTCCGCCACCAGCGGCACATCACCCACGTCGGGAATGAACGGGAACTCGACGCCACCGATCGTCTCGTTCGGCGTGTAGTGCACGTAGGCGGCGCCCGGGGTCAGCTTCCACGAATCGCGCGCCGGCACCGTCGAGTAGTTGCCGCCGGCATCCGCCGCGACGTTGACCTTGCAGTAACGCTTCGCCTCGGCGATGGCCTTCTTCGACCAGGCGCCGGTGTTCACGTAATCGGCGACGGAATCGGGCTTCGTGAGGTTGTACGGGACGGCCGCGAACTGCGCCGTCGCGCCGCCCTGCAGGAACAGCACCTTGTAGTTGGACGGGACGGCGAGCAGCTCGCGCAGGTCGGCCTCGGCCTGCTCGGCAATGCCGACGAACGCCTTGCCGCGGTGGCTCATTTCCATCACGGACATGCCTTGCCCGTGCCAGTCGAGCATCTCCTCGCGGAGCTGCTCGAGGACCTCTGCCGGCAACGCGGCGGGACCGGCGCTGAAATTGAACACGCGGCTCATGGCTATCGACTCTCCCGAGGAATGTTGCAGCGCAGTGTAACAGCCCGGATCGCGCCGTACCGACCCTGCCACGGGAGCAGGATCACAGCGGCGCAGGCGGCTCCGAGGATCCGGAATCGGACTCCGGCTGGGCCGCTGCCGACTCATCCTCCACTTCGCCGGTCTCCGGCTCGACCGCCTCGACGCCGATCAGCCGCTCGCCCTCGTCGAGGCGGATCAGGCGGACACCCTGCGTATTGCGCCCGAGCACCGAGATCTCGCCCGCACGGGTGCGGACCAGGGTTCCGTTGGAACTCATCAGCATGAGCTCGTCGGTCGTAGCGACCTGCGTCGCCGCGACGAGGCGCCCGTTGCGTTCCGTCGTCTGCATGGCGATGACGCCCTGTCCGCCGCGCCCGTGGACCGGGAACTCGTCGACCGGCGTGAGCTTGCCGAAGCCGTTTTCCGAGGCGGTCAGCACCAGCCCGTCGGCGTCAGGGATGATCAGCGAGATCACGTCCTCGTCGTCCGGCACGCGGATGCCACGGACGCCGGCGGCGGTGCGGCCCATGGCCCGCACGTCGTCCTCCGGGAAGCGGACTGCCTTGCCGCCCGACGAGCAGAGCATGACGTCGCGCGTGCCATCGGTGATCGCCACGCCCACCAGCTTGTCGCCTTCGTCGAGGCCGACCGCGATGATGCCGGCGGTGCGCGGCCGCGAGAACGCGGACAGCGGCGTCTTCTTCACCGTGCCGCGGGCGGTCGCCATGAAGACGTAGCGGTCATCCTCGTATTCGCGGATCGGCAGCACGGCCGTGATGCGCTCTGCTTCCTCGAGCGGCAGCAGGTTGACGATCGGCTTGCCGCGGCCGCCGCGGCCTGTCTGCGGCAACCGGTAGACCTTGAGCCAGTACAACTGGCCGAGGTTCGAGAAGCAGAGCAGCGTGTCGTGCGTGTTCGCGACAAACAGCTTGTCGACGAAATCCTCGTCCTTCATCGCGGTCGCGGACCTGCCGCGCCCGCCGCGCCCCTGCGCGCGGTACTCGCTCACCGGCTGCGCCTTCGCATAGCCGCCGTGCGACAGCGTCACCACGACGTCCTGCGGCGTGATCAGGTCTTCGATCGTGAGGTCCGACTCGTCGACCTCGATGCGCGTGCGTCGCGCGTCGCCGTACTGCTCGCGGATCTCGAGAAGCTCTGCGCGGATGACCGCGAGCAGCCGCTCCGGACGCGCGAGAATGTCGGCAGAGATCGCGGATCAGCTCGAGCAGCTCGGCATATTCGGCGAGGATCTTTTCCTGCTCGAGGCCCGTGAGGCGGTGCAGTCGCAGGTCGAGGATGGCCTGGGCCTGGGCCTCGGAAAGTCGATAGCCGTTGTCCCGCAACCCGACGTCGTCGGCGAGCCCGTCCGGCCGGGTCTGGATCGAGCCGGCCCGCGCGAGCATTTCCGGAACCGCGCCGGGACCCCAGGCACGCGCCATCAGGGCGACCTTCGCCTCCGCCGACGACGGCGATGCCTTGATCAGCGCGATGACCTCGTCGATGTTGGCGAGCGCGATGGCGAGGCCTTCGAGGATGTGGCCGCGCTCGCGCGCCTTGCGCAGGTCGTACACGGTGCGGCGCGTGACGACTTCGCGACGGTGCCGGATGAAGGCTTCGATGAAGTCCTTCAGGTTCATCAGCTTCGGCTGGCCGTCCTGCAGGGCGACCATGTTGATGCCGAACACCGATTCCATCGGCGTCTGCTTGTAGAGGTTGTTGAGGACGATGTCCGCCGATTCGCCGCGCTTCAACTCGATGACGACGCGCATGCCGTCCTTGTCGGACTCGTCGCGCAGCTCCGAGATGCCCTCGATCAGCTTGCCGCGCACGAGGTCGGCGATGCGCTCGAGCAGCCGCGCCTTGTTCACCTGGTACGGCAGCTCGGTGACGATGATGGCTTCGCGGCCGTGGTCGTCGATCTCCTCGACCTCGGTCTTGGCACGCACCAGGATGCGGCCGCGACCGGTCGTGTAGGCGGTGTAGATCTCGCGCGCGCCGTTGATGATGCCGGCGGTCGGGAAGTCCGGGCCGGGCACCAGCTCCATCAGCTCGGGGATCGTGATCTCCGGCCGGTCGATCAGCGCGACGCAGGCGTCCACCACCTCGGTCAGGTTGTGCGGCGGTATGTTGGTCGCCATGCCGACGGCGATACCCGAGGAGCCGTTGACCAGCAGGTTCGGCACCCGGGTCGGCAGCACCGTCGGTTCCGACTCGGATTCGTCGTAGTTCGGGACGAAATCGACCGTTTCCTTGTCGATGTCGGCCAGCAGCTCCGAGGCGAGGCGCGACATGCGCACCTCGGTGTAGCGCATCGCGGCCGGGGCGTCGCCGTCCACCGAGCCGAAATTGCCCTGTCCGTCGACGAGCAGGTAGCGCATCGAGAACGGCTGCGCCATGCGCACGATGGTGTCGTACACCGCCGTGTCGCCGTGCGGGTGGTACTTGCCGATCACGTCGCCGACGACGCGCGCCGACTTCTTGTAGGCCTTGTTCCAGTCGTTGCCGAGCTCGCGCATCGCGTAGAGCACGCGGCGATGCACGGGCTTCAGGCCGTCGCGGACGTCGGGCAGCGCGCGCCCCACGATCACGCTCATCGCGTAATCGAGGTACGACCTCTTCATCTCGTCTTCGAGATTGACGTGCAGGATTTCGCGGGCGATTTCGGCCATGAATCGAGGCTGGTTGCGAGGGCCGGCTCATGTCGGCCAAAGAAGCGGAATAATACCACAGGGAGACGCCCGGTTCGGCCCGCGGCATGCGCTTCGGTATACTGCGGCCCCCTCCCCTCGACCCGGTCCCATGGAGCCTGTCGACACGCTCGTATCCGCTCGCTGGGTCGTCCCCGTGGAGCCCGATGGGCGTGTGCTCGAAGACCACGCGCTGGCCATCCGCAACGGCCGGATCGTGGCGGTGCTGCCGAGTGCCGAGGCGTTCGTCCGCTACACCGCCCGCGAAGTCCTGGACCGGCCAACGCACGTGCTGATGCCGGGGCTCGTCAACGCCCATACCCATGCCGCCATGGTCCTGCTGCGCGGCCGGGCCGAGAACCTGCTGCTGGGCCCATGGCTGCACGACGGCATCTGGCCGCTCGAGCGGCGCTGGGTCGATCCCGAGTACGTGCGCGACGGAACCGAGCTCGCCATCGCCGAGATGCTGCGCGGCGGCGTCACGTGTTTCGCCGACATGCACCTCTGGCCGGAAGTGGTCGCGCAGACGGCGGCAGAATTCCACATGCGGGCCAGCGTGGGGCTCGTCGTCACGGAGGCTGCGACCGGCTGGGCGACCACCGCCGACGAGTACATAGACCGTGGCATGGGCCTGCGCGACCAGTACAAGGGCGACCCGCTGATCAACACGCACTTCGCGCCGCATGCGCCCTACTCCGTGTCGGACGCCACGCTGGCGCGGGTTCGTCGCCTGGCGGACGAGCTCGACCTGCCGGTGGCGCTGCACCTGCACGAGACGGCCTGGGAAATCGCGCAGAGCGAGCAGAAGTTCGGCTTGCGCCCGCTTGCACGCCTCAAGGCCCTCGGGCTCGCCAGCCCGCAGCTCGTGGCGGTGCACATGACACAGGTCGTCGCGGAGGACCTCGACACGCTTGCCGACGCCGGCGCAAGCGTCGTGCACTGTCCCGAATCGAACCTGAAGCTCGGCGCCGGCGTCTGCCCGCTGCCGGCCCTGCTCGGACGCGGCATCCGGGTCGCTCTCGGCACCGACGGTGCGGCATCCAACAACGACCTCGACGTGCTCGGCGAGGCGCGAACCGCGGGACTCGTCGCATCAGGCATGACGGGCGCGCCAGGAAGCCTGATCGCCTCCGACCTGCTGCGCATGGCGACGCTCGAGGGAGCACGCATACTCGGCCTGGGCGAGGTGACCGGCAGCCTGGTGCCGGGCAAGTGGGCCGACCTGTGCTGCATCGACCTGCGCCACCCCGGCAGCTGGCCTGTCAGCGACGTACCGGCCGCCGTGGTCTACAGCGGTTCTTCGCGCCAGGTCACGGACACGTGGGTGGCGGGAAGGCGGTTGCTCGCGGACGGCACACTGATCTACCTCGACGAGGCGGCGGCGATGGATCGGGCCGACTCCTGGCGACGTCGAATCGATTCCTCGGCAACGGAGTTGCGTGCGGATGAATAGCACCCGGAACGTCGACCCGGCGGAGATCGCCCGGTTCGAGGCGGCAGCCAGCCGCTGGTGGGACCCCCAGGGCGAGATGCGCCCGCTGCACGAGTTGAACCCTGTACGTCTCGAATACGTCGAACGCAGCGGGCGGCTCGAGGGGCGCGACGTGCTCGACGTCGGCTGCGGCGGCGGACTGCTCGCGGAGGCCATGGCCCGCAAGGGTGCGCGGGTCACGGGGCTCGACATGGCGGCGGATCTGCTCGAGGTCGCGCAACTGCACGCGCTCGAGGCCGGGGTCGCGGTGAATTACCTGCTCGAGTCGGCGGAGCAACACGCCGTCGGGCATGCCGCCGGATACGACGTCGTGACCTGCATGGAAATGCTGGAGCACGTGCCGGATCCGGCGCAGGTCATCGTCGCGCTCGCCGCGCTCGTTCGGCCGGGCGGCCACGTGTTCCTGTCGACGATCAACCGCACGCCGCGTGCGTACCTGCGCGCGGTCATCGGCGCGGAGTACGTGCTGCGCCTGTTGCCGACAGGCACGCACACCTACGAGAAGTTCATCCGGCCCTCGGAACTGTCGGCCTGGGCGCGGTCCGCCGGACTCAGCACCGTTGACGTCGCCGGGCTCGACTACGATCCGTTCTCACGCACCGCCCGCATCGTCACCGACGCGCGCGTGAACTACCTGATGCACCTCGCGAAGCCCGTTGCCGAGGCTGGCGCATGACCGTCGCGCGGACTGCATTGCTGCTCGACCTCGACGGCACGCTGCTCGACACGGCGCCGGACATGGGCGGAGCGCTGAACCTGCTGCGCGTCGAGGCAGGCCGCGAACCCCTGCCCCTCGGCAGCATCCGACCGGTCGTTTCGCACGGTGCGATGCGGCTCGTGAGCCTGGGCTTCCCGGAGGCGACCGGCGCCGAGTTCGAGCGCCTGAGGCTGCGCTTCCTCGAGTTGTACTCGCAGAATCTCGCGCAGCGCACCGAACTGTTCCCGGGCATCGAGCCCGTGCTCGACGAGCTCGAGCGGCTGGGCCTGCCCTGGGGCGTCGTCACCAACAAGCCGGGCTGGCTGACCGACCCGCTGCTGGCCGCGCTGGGCCTCGACCGCCGGGCGAGCTGCGTCGTGAGCGGCGATACGGTAGCCGAGCGCAAGCCGCACCCGCTGCCGCTGCTGCATGCGGCGGGGCTGGTCGGCGTCGCACCCGCGAACTGCGTCTACGTCGGCGATGCCGAACGTGACATCCAGGCTGGCCGCGCCGCGGGCATGACGACGGTCGTCGCCGCCTACGGCTACATTTCGGACGACGACGATCCGGCGCTCTGGCAGCCGACCGGAATCATCGCGGAGCCGGGCGAGCTGCTCGAGTGGGTCGGTGCCGCGGCGGCGAGCGCCGTCGGGGAGCGAAGGTGACCAGCGAATCGCTGGCGCTCGTGGCCCTGGTCGCGGTGATCATCGTCATCGCATTCGGGATCGGCTGGCTCATCGGCCGCCGCAGGGCGCACGCGCTCGAACTCGAGCTCACCGTCGCACGTGCCGAGATCAGGTCCGCCGCGGACATCGGCCGCGAGCGCGAGCAGGCACTGGAGCTTGCGCTCGGACGGCTGCGTGCCGGCTTCGACTCCGTCGCCGGGGACGCGCTGCGCGACAACAGCCAGGTGTTCCTGCAGCTCGCGCGACAGGTGCTGGGCCAGCAGCAGGAAACCGCGGTCAACAGTCTCGCCGAGCGCGAGAAAGCGGTCGCGGCGATGATGACCCCGCTGCGCGAGGCGCTCACCCGCACGCACGAGCAGATCGCGCGCATCGAGAAGGAGCGTGCCGAGAGCTTCGGCGCGCTGCGCAATTCCATCGAGAACGTCACGCTCGGGCAGCAGGCGCTGCAGCGCGAGACGCGCAGCCTCGTGACCGCGCTGCGCCGGCCCGAGGTCCGCGGCCAGTGGGGCGAGATGACGCTGCGCCGCCTTGCGGAACTCGCCGGCATGGTCGAGCACTGCGACTTCGCGGAGCAGGTGGTCGTTCAGGGCGAGGAAGGCGCGCTGCGGCCGGACATGATCGTCAGCATGCCGGATGGACGGCAGCTGGTCGTGGACGTGAAGACGCCGCTCGACGCGTATCTTTCCGCGGTCGAGGCGACGAACGACGAGGATCGTGCGGCTGCGATCCGTCGCCACGCGCAGGCAGTGGTCGAGCGCGTGCGCCAGCTGGCGTCCAAGGCCTACTGGTCGCAGTTCAAGAACAGCCCGGACTTCGTCGTGCTGTTCATTCCCGGCGACCAGTTCCTCGCCGCAGCCGTGGGCGAGGTGCCGACGCTGCTGGAGGACGCGATCCGCCAGCACGTCATCATTGCCACGCCCACGAGCTTCATCGCGCTGCTGAAAGCCGTGGCCTACGGCTGGCGCCAGAACGCGCTCGCCGACAACGCTGCCCGCATCCAGGAACTGGCCGAGGATCTCTACAAGCGCCTTGCCACGTTCGGCGAGCACCTCGGCCGTATCGGCAGGTCGCTCGGACAGAGCGTCGACGCGTACAACAGCGCGGTCGGATCGCTCGAGCGCCAGGTGCTGCCGGGCGCGCGCAAGTTCACCGAGCTCGGCCTCAGGCCGGGCAAGGAGATCGAGGAGATCGCGACGGTCGACAAGCTCGCGCGCATCCCGAAGGCTGGCGATGGTGAAGCCGTTGACGAGTGACGCACGAACCTACGCCGCTGACGCCCGAGGCGTTCGCGGACCGGGTGATCCTCGTGACCGGCGCGAGCGGCGGCATCGGGGCAGCGCTTGCGCTCGCGTGCGGCTCGCTCGGTGCTCGCGTGGTGCTGACCGGCCGCAACGTCCGCCGGCTCGAAGCCACGTACGACGCGATCATCGCCGCCGGCGGCCCACGGCCATCCATCGCGCCGCTCGACCTCGAGCGAGCCGACGCTTCCCACTACACGGCGCTCGCCGATGCGGTGCGCTCGGAGTTCGGGCGGCTCGACGGCCTCGCCCACCTCGCGGGCCAGCTTGGCGAACTGGCGCCGGTCGAGCACTACGACGTGGTGACCTGGTTGCGCGTCATGCACGTGAACGTGAACGCCGCGTTCATCCTGACCCAGTCGCTGCTGCCGCTGCTGCGCACCTCCCAGGACGCGTCGATCGTGTTCACGACCAGCGGCGTGTCGGTGCGCGGACGCGCGTACTGGGGCGCCTATGCGGCGTCGAAGTTCGCGCTCGAGGGACTGACGCAGGTTCTCGCCGACGAGACCGACACGCTGACGAAGATACGGGTGAACAGCGTCAACCCGGGCAAGGTGCGCACGGCGATGCGCGCCAGGGCGTATCCGGGCGAGGACGCGGCTACCGTGCCGCTGCCCGCGGTCGTGCTCCCGACCTATCTCTACCTGCTGGGTTCCGCGAGCCAGGGCGTCACCGGCCAGCGGTTCGAGGCACAGGCGCCCGTCGCCTGACCCGAACTGCTTCGGCGGATCAGCGTAGAGCCCGGTCCGACAGCACGAACGTCCAGGTCATTCCCGCCAGCAGCAGCGATCAGCAGCACTGCACTCGACCCGAGGTCCTTGGCGAATCCCGACAGGTGATGCCGCTCGTGGCTGATGCGGTCCACCACCACCTCGATCCCCGTGTTGAGGAGCTCGACGATCATCACGATCAGCACGCTGCCCACCAGCAGCGTACGCTCGACGGCGGTCTGCCCGAGCCAGATCGCCGCGGGCACGAAGAACGACCGCCGCCCAGACCTCCTGCCGGAACGCTGCCTCGCTGTGATAGCAGTGCTTGAGCCCGCGCAACGAGTTCAGGGTGGCGAGCCACAATCGTGTGGCGCCCGCGGGACGCGGTCCATCGCGCAACGGTGTCACGAGCTACGTGGGCCAGACCGCGAGACTGGCCCCGGCCACGATGGCCCCGATCACGGCGCCGGCTACCACGTCGGACGGGTAATGCAACCCGAGCACGATTCGCGATGCGCCCACCAGCAGCGTAAACGGCACCAGCAGGGGCGCCAACTCGGGCACGTGCGCGACCGCCAGCAGCGTGAAGCAGACCGCGTGCAGGGTATGGCCAGAGGGAAAGCTGTAGCGGTCCAGCGGCGCGAGTCCGAGCTCGATGCCTGCATGCGCAATGTAAGGACGCTCGCGGACGAGTCGTTCCTTCAGCAGCTTGTAAATCGCAGTGCCGACGAGGCTGGTGACCGCCATCTGCCCGGCTACCAGCGCGGTGCTCTCGCCGTTCACGGCGAGCACCAGCATCAGCAGGTACCAGAAGCCACCGTCCCCTAGACGGCTCACAACCGAAAACAGCGCCTTGACCGACGGGTAACGGCAACCCCGGTTCACCCGCAGGCACAGCGACTGCTCGATCTGCTCGAGGCGCTGCCAGAGTGCAATGGAACCCGAGGATTCCATGTCGTCCCCTTGCGGTGCCACGACGGGGGGCGTCGCGACTCGCGCGAAGGCTAGATCCGGACCACTACGGATTCATGTCTGACAGATGAAGGTTCGGTGACGGCCGCGCGGCGAACGCGCGCGAAATCAGCGCCGGCCACGACCCGACTTTGCGCGACCCGAGCCAGACCGAGCCCGCGCCGGCTTCGATCGCTTCTCGCGCGCCGTCGACCGAGTCTTGCCACCAAGCACGAGCAACGCATCGAGTTCTTCGCCGGCAAGCTCGCGCGAGCGGCCGCGCGGCAGGTCGCGCGGCAGCGTGACCGGTCCCCACTTCACCAGCATCGTGCGGCTCACCTTCAGGCCCGCGGCATCGAACAGCGCGCGAATCGCGCCACGCGGCAGCGTCCTTTCCGCGGCAACGCGAAACCAGGTGTTCGTCGTGCCGCCTTCGAGCCTGTCCACCGCGGAGAGCGTCACGTGTTCGCCTTCGACGTCGACCTCGAGCGGGATTGCCGGCCAGTCCTCGGACTGCCGCGGCCTCAATGCGCGCACGCGATACTCGACAGGGATCGTGGCGGCCTGGCGGGTCACGCTCGAGACGAGCGGACCGTCGCTCGCGAAGATCAGCAGGCCATCCTCGTCGAAGCCGAGCGCGTTGATCGACAACCAGCGACCGGAACGGAGGCTCGGCAGCTTCGCCTCGACGCCCGCCCGCTCGTCGCCCTCCTGGCGACGCAGCAACTCGCCGCTCGGCTTGTGATAGACGATGACCTGAAGGGCCGGCCCGTGGGCCAGCCGCTTCGTCACGTCGCGACCGTCGACGACGATCTTGTCGCCCGGCCGCACGCGTTGCCCGGTCTCGGCCGGACGGCCATTCACCAGCACGCGACCTTCAGCGATCCACGACTCGACCTGGCGACGCGAGCCTATCCCGTGCTGGGCCAGCAGCTTGTGCAGTCGCTCGTCCAAGAGCTGCGGTCAGCGCTCGCTGTCGCCGGGCGGCGAAGCCACCAGCGTCGGCGCATCGAGCTGCGGAGGGTCCTCGTCTTCGTCGTCCGCGGCAGCTTCGTCATCGAGCATGTCGTCGAGTTCGGCGGCCGCCTCCTCGCCCTGCGCCGCGGGCGGCGGCAGTGCGACGGGCTCGACCACGGTCGGCGCTCCCGGCAGATCGAGCTGCTCGTTGATGTCATCGAGGTCCTGCAACTCGGCAAGCGTCGGCAGGTCGTCGAGACTCTTGAGTCCGAAATAATCCAGGAACTCGCGCGTCGTGCCGAGCAGTTCCGGCCGGCCCGGCACTTCGCGATGGCCGACGACCCGGATCCAGTTCCGCTCATGCAGCGTGCGCATGATGGTCGAGGCGATCGTGACGCCACGGATGTCCTCGATCTCGCCGCGCGTGATCGGCTGGCGATAGGCGATCAGCGCCAGTGTCTCGAGCAACGCGCGGGAGTAACGGCTCGGCCGCTCCTGCCAGAGCCGGGAGACGACATCTGAATACGGCGGCCGGACCTGGACGCGCCAGCCGCTCGCCACCTCGCGCAGCTCGATGCCCGTGCCTTCGTAGCGCTGCGCCAGGCCCGCGAGCGCCGCAAGCACGTCCTCGGCAGGCGGACGCTCGTGCTCCTCGAACAGCTCCTGGATCTGCTCGACGGTCACCGGGCGTCCTGCGGCGAGCAGCACGGCCTCGACGACGTTGCTCATGGGATGGTCGCTCATTGTTCCGTCCGGATGCCGGCTTCGGGCCGGTCGTTGTCTACGACGAGCGTGACACGCCGGGGTGCACCGGCACGCACGTGGATGGGCGCGAACTGCTCGGCCTGCACGATCTCGATCAGGCCTTCGCGCAGCAGCTCGAGGATCGCGGAGAACGTCACCGTGACGCCCATGCGGCCCTCCTCCGCCCTGAAGAGCTGCGCGAACTCGACGAACGACTGCGCGCGCAGCGCGCTCAGGACGTCCGACATGCGCTGGCGCACGGACAGTCGCTCGCGCTGCACGTGGTGGTGCGCGAACATCTCGGCCCGCGACATCACGTCCTTGAGCGCAACCAGCATCTCCTGCATGGTCACCGCGGGAAGCAGCTTCACGACGCGGCGCTCGACGACCTCGGCGGAGGCCGGGAACGTGTCCCGGTCCACGCGCGACAGCTCTTCCATGTCCTCGGCCGCACGCTTGAACCGCTCGTACTCCTGCAGGCGGCGCACCAGCTCGGCCCGCGGGTCGTCCTCCTCGGCGCCGTCGGACTGCGGCCGCGGCAGCAGCATGCGCGACTTGATCTCGGCCAGCGTCGCGGCCATCAGCATGTACTCGCCGGCGAGCTCGAGCTGCAGCTCGCGCATCACCTCGATGTACTGCATGTACTGGCGCGTGATTTCCGCGAGCGGGATGTCGAGGATGTCGAGGTTCTGCCGCCGGATCAGGTACAGCAGCAGGTCGAGCGGCCCTTCGAACGCCTCGAGGAATACCTGCAGCGCGTCCGGCGGGATGTACAGGTCGCGCGGCATCTCGGTCAGCGGCTCGCCCTCGACCACCGCGAACGGCATCTCGGCCTGCTCGTGCACGTCGACGGCCGGCACCACTGCCGTCGGCGGCGGCGTGCTTTCGACCAGCCTGAGATCGGGTTTGGTCATCTCGAGTCCTCAGCGGTAGACGAGACCGATGGCCTGCTTCACGTCGTCGAGGGTCTGGCCGGCCACTTCGCGCGCCTTCTCACAGCCCTCGGCAATGATCCCACGGACGAGGTCCGGATTGTCCTCGTATTCCTGGGCCCTCTGCCTCATCCCCGTGACCTCCTCCACCACACGCTCGATCAGCGGCTTCTTGCACTCGAGACAGCCGATCCCGGCGCTGCGGCAACCCTGGTCCACCCACTGGCGGGTCTCGTCGCTCGAGTAGAGCTTGTGGAGGTCCCAGACCGGGCACTTGGCCGGGTCGCCCGGGTCCGTGCGGCGCACGCGGGCGGGGTCGGTCTGCATGGTCTTCAACTTTGCGGCCACGGCGTCCGGGTCCTCGCGCAGCCCGATCGTGTTGCCGTAGGACTTCGACATCTTGCGGCCGTCGAGGCCGGGCACCTTGGGCGAGGCCGTCAGCAGCTCGTCCGGCTCCGTGAGGATCGTGCGTCCCGTCCCCTCGAGGTAGCCGAGCAGACGCTCGCGGTCGGCCAGGGTCAGGCGCGAGTTGCCGTCGAGCAGCACGTGAGCCTTGTCGAGTGCGTCCTCGAGGCCCCGCTCCTGGTAGCTGCGCCGCAGGTCACGGTAGAGCGCTGCATTCTTGGCGCCCAGGTTCTTGACCGCGCGCTCGGCCTTGGCCTCGAAGTCGGTCTCGCGGCCGTAGATGGAATTGAAGCGCCGGGCGATCTCGCGGGTGATCTCGACGTGGGCGACCTGGTCTTCGCCGACCGGCACGTACATCGGCCGGTACAGCAGGATGTCCGCGCTCTGCAGCAGCGGATAGCCGAGGAAGCCGTAGGTCGCGAGGTCCTTCTCCTTCAGTTGCTCCTGCTGGTCCTTGTAGGTCGGCACGCGCTCGAGCCAGCCGAGCGGCGTGATCATCGACAGCAGCAGGTGCAGTTCGGCGTGCTCGGGCACCCGCGACTGGATGAAAAGCGTCGCCACCGCGGGATTGAGGCCCGCCGCCAGCCAGTCGATGACCATCTGCCAGGTGTTGGCCTCGATCCGCCCGGTGTCGTCGTACCCCGTCGTCAGCGCGTGGTAGTCGGCGACGAAGAAGTAGCAGTCGTACTCGTACTGGAGCTCGGTCCAGTTGCGCAGCGCCCCGTGGTAGTTGCCGAGATGCAGGTTGCCTGTCGGGCGCATCCCGGACAGGACGCGGCGCGGAGTCGTGACAGAAGAACTCAATGCGGTCCCTTGCGAGATTATCGCGAAATAAAAATCATATTTATCATAGCGCTATGCCACATTCCTGCCGGCTCACTCATGAGACGGGCGGACGTGACCACGGCGCAAGGCGGCGATTATACGCAGGCGCCGGAGCGGCGGCGTCATTCGAAGACCGAGACGTCCCCCTTGCCGCGACGCACGATGACCGGCACCTCGCCCGACAGGTCCACGACGCTCGACGGCTCGAAACCGCAATGCCCGCCGTCGATCACCAGGTCGAGCACGTGGTCGAGCCGCTCCTTGATCTCGGCTGGCGTCGGTCATCGGCGCCTCGTCGCCCGGGAGCAGCAGCGTCGAACTCATGATCGGCTCGCCCAGTTCCGCGAGGAGCATGCGCACGATCGCGTTGTCGGGCACGCGGATGCCGATCGTGCGGCGCTTGGGGTTCTGCAGCCGCTTCGGGACCTCGCGGGTCGCCTCCAGCAGGAACGTGTACGGCCCCGGCGTGAGCGCCCGCAGCGTCCGGTACTGGCTGTTGTCGACGCGCGCGTAATTCGCGATTTCCGAGAGATCGCGGCAGACGAGCGTGAAATTGTGGTTCTTGTCGGCCTCGCGAATGCGCCGGATCCGCTCCATCGCCTCCTTGTCCCCGATGAGGCAGCCGAGCGCGTAGCTGGAATCCGTCGGGTAGGCGACCACGCTGCCGTCCCGTATGGCTGCGATCGCCTGGCGGATCAGGCGCGGCTGGGGATTCTGCGGGTGTATGGAAAGTAGGAGTGCCATGTACCGGTGCGCCGTCATTGGGTGCGACGTGCGACTTGGCTATGATACGCGCCCCGAACCCGGGCCGAAGTGCCCGCCACTCCCCAATATTCATGCAGTTCGTCATCGACCTGTTGCCGGTCATCGCCTTCTTTATCGCCTACAAGGTGGCGGGCATCTACGTCGCCACGGCGGTGCTGATCGTCGGCGTGCTGGTGCAGACGGCGGTCTCCTGGATCCGTCACCGCAAGGTGAGCGGGATGCTGCTGACGTCGGCCGTACTCGTCGTCGTGTTCGGCGGCCTGACGCTGCTCATCCACGACGCGACCTTCATCAAGTGGAAGCCGACCGTCGTGAGCTGGCTTTTCGCGGCGGCCTTTCTCGCGAGCCAGTACATGCGCGGCCAGCCGATCATCCAGCGCATGCTCGGCGAGAACGTGACGCTCGACCCCATGGACTGGAAGCGCCTGAACCTCATGTGGGTCGCGTTCTTCTTCATCGAGGGCGTCCTCAACCTGTACGTCGCCTACAATTTCGACGAAGCGACGTGGGTCAATTTCAAGCTGTTTGGCCTGATGGGCCTCACGCTGCTGTTCGCGCTGGCGCAGGGCGTGTGGATTTCCCGCCGGGCCGAGCAAGAGGATGCGGGGAAATCCTGACATGCTCTACGTCATCATCGGGAAGGACGCGCCCGGTTCGCTCGCACGACGCCGCGCGGTCCGCGGCGAGCACCTCACGCGCATCCGCGCGTTGTCGGACGCGGGACGTGTCGCCATCGCGGGACCGTGCCCAGCCGTCGATTCGGCGGACCCCGGCGAGGCAGGGTTTACGGGCAGCGTGATCATCGCCGAGTTCCCGTCGCTCGAGTCGGCCCGGGAATGGCTGGTTGGCGATCCCTACGTGACCGAGGGCGTGTTCGAATCGTACGAAATCCGCCCGTTCGTCAAGGTGCTGCCGTGAGCGGCGACCGCCGCGAAAGGCTGACCGGTCGTCTCGAGGACGGCCTGCGCCCGGATCACCTCGAGGTGATCGACGACAGCCACCGTCATGCGGGGCATGCGGGTGCCGCCGATGGCCGCGGGCATTTCACGGTCCTGATCGTTTCGCAGCGCTTCGCCGGGCTCGGCACGCTGAAGCGCCACAAGCTCGTCTACGAAGTCGTCGGCGACATGATGACCACCGACATTCATGCCCTTTCGATACAGGCGCTCGCGCCTGGTGAACCAATCCCGTCCTGACCTGATCCAATCCCGACCCGACCTGAAACCCAGAGGCCAATGATGCGTATGCAAAGATTTCCAATCGTCCTCGTCGCGGCCATCGGCCTGCTGAGCGCCTGCACGCGCCCGGCGGGAGACGCCGCCAAGCCCGCGGCCGACAAGGCTGACACGCGCCGCAAAGGCAACGACCGTCGTCGCGACCGTCAATGGCACGGCGATCGACTCCGAGACGTTCAACGTGTTCGTGCAGGCGGTGGCGAACAAGCCGGCCGCCGAGATTCCCGCCGAGCAGAAGAAGCAGATGCTCGAACAGCTGATCAACATGACGCTGGCGGCGCAGGCCGGCGAGAAGGAAGGCCTGGAGAAAGATGCGGCCGTGAAGGCACGCATGCAGCTGCTCAAGACGCAGCTGCTCGCCGAGGCGGCCACCGAGAAGTACATGAAGGCTCATCCGGTGTCGGAGTCGGAGACGAAGGCCGAGTACGACACGCAGGTCGCGAACATGCCGAAGGAGTACAAGGCGCGGCACATCCTGGTCGACAGCAAGGAAAAGGCCGAGGCGATCATCAAGGAGCTGGCCGCAGGCGGCGACTTCGCGAAGATCGCGGCCAAGGAGTCGAAGGACGCCGGCAGCGGCAAGAAGGGCGGCGACCTCGGCTGGTTCACTGCCCAGAGCATGGTCAAGCCGTTCTCCGACGCGGTCGCCGGCAATGCAGAAGGGCCAGACCACCCAGCAGCCCGTGCAGAGCGAGTTCGGCTGGCACGTGATCAACCTCGAGGACATCCGTACCCCGGCCGCCCCGGCGTATGAAGACGTGAAGCAGCAGGTCGAGATGCTGTCGCAGCGGAAGAAGCTGCAGGCCTACCTGGACGAACTTCGCAAGACGGCGAAGATTCAGATTACTGAATAACTGTCAAGCCGCCATTTTCGGCGGAACGGCCGGATTCCCTGCGTGGGGGTCCGGCCGTTTTCTTTTGGGCGCATACGGCCGAGTCGGTGGCAGACTCGAACACCGACGTCGCGGCCCCGCCCGCGCGACCACCTGAAGCCAAAAAGCGTCGCTCAGCCAACCGCGCAGCCACCCGCATCACCGCCGCAAGAGGCCGGCGACCGGTCGCGGCGCCAGAAACTCTATTTTATCGAGACTTAATTCAATAACTATATGTTTTTAAATCAATTAATAATGTTCGCTTCTCATCAGACTGTGACCTACGTCACATTTTGACGGCTACCGACCCTTATTAGGTCAAATCGATGGCGCGGCTGTCTTGAGATTGCTTCGCGGGCATCCGCTGGCGCCGAGCCGAGAGGCCCTCTTGCGGCGACGTGGAGGCCCACCTCGCACCGCATTGAAATCATTCAAGAAGAGCGCCGGCAGATAGGCCGAGACGCTTCAAGACCGCCCTTAGGTACCATCCGTAAGTATCGAATTCGATTCGAGTCTTGACCCTTGGCGGACGACAGATATAGTTCACTCGCGGGGACTTAACAATAAACCTCATGTCAGCGGCACTTACTTGGACTGCGCCGCCCTTGAACGGGCTTGGAATGAGCGACAACGTAAATAAGTCGTTACTTGCTGCATGCCGTCACCTGATGAATCCGCTGGTCCGGATTCTCTTGCGGCACGGCGTCTCGTACGGCGAGTTCGCAGACTCAGTCCGGGGTGCCTATATCGACATCGCATCGGCTGAGTTGATGCCCCAGGACCGCCCGCAGTCTGATGCTCGAATCGGAATTCTTACGGGAGTTGCCGCGCGAGACGTCCACCGCATTCGTGAGGCTGACGCGAACGCCGAGTCAGAGGTCGGACTTAACCGAATTGCGAGAGTACTGCAGGGCTGGTGCCAGGACCCCGAGTACCTCGGTCCATACGGGCTTCCTCTCGAAGTTCCTTTTGCCGGCGATCTCATTTCTTTCGAGGAACTCGTCGCCCGGTACGCGGCAGGTGTGTCCGCGCGTGCATTGCTTGAGGAATTGGTTCGTGCCAACGCCGCTCTTGAAACGGATGACGGCTACGTAAGGCTTCTGAATCGAACCTATCTTCCTACGCCTCTCGACCCTATCGGCCTTGAGCGCCTGGGCACGGTCGTTGGCTACTTCATCGACACGGTGGACTTCAACCTGCAGAAGAGAAAGCAGGGGGAAGGCCGTTTCGAACGATACGCGATCACGATGGAAGGCCTTGCTCCACAAAATTTCGCCGCGTTTGACGAGTTGATTAGAGAGAAAGGCCAAGAGTTTCTTGAGGTTCTCGATGACTGGCTTGGCCAGCACGAGATTAAAGGCGGCCACAGACTCCCGCCTTCCGACTCGATTCGCACCGGTGTTGGCGTATTCCACTTCATCGAGAACTCGCCAATTACATCTGACGACAGCTTTCGATAGTAGTCGACTAACCGCGACTTAGACCCGATCAATTTTTTCGGTCTAAAGAATATCTAAGGGGAAAAGCGATGAGTGATGCCACCGTTAGGATCCATGCGATCGCAGTTGCTGTGTCGCTGGCCCTTGCAAGTGCTTCAGCGCACTCCGCGCCTAAGTGCAGACTCGACCGTCGGTGCTTACCTAAGCAAGGCCATCATCGGTGGCGACGCGATCATCGGCGGCGACGCCAACGCCATCATCGGCGGTGACCTGCAGAAGTCGCGCAAGGCCATCATCGGTGGCGACGCGATCATCGGCGGCGATGCCAACGCCATCATCGGCGGTGACCTGCAGAAGTCGCGCAAGGCCATCATCGGTGGCGACGCGATCATCGGCGGCGATGCCAACGCCATCATCGGCGGTGACCTGCAGAAGTCGCGCAAGGCCATCATCGGTGGCGACGCGATCATCGGCGGCGATGCCAACGCCATCATCGGCGGTGACCTGCAGAAGTCGCGCAAGGCCATCATCGGTGGCGACGCGATCATCGGCGGCGATGCCAACGCCATCATCGGCGGTGACCTGCAGAAGTCGCGCAAGGCCATCATCGGTGGCGACGCGATCATCGGCGGCGATGCCAACGCCATCATCGGCGGTGACCTGCAGAAGTCGCGCAAGGCCATCATCGGTGGCGACGCGATCATCGGCGGCGATGCCAACGCCATCATCGGCGGTGACCTGCAGAAGTCGCGCAAGGCCATCATCGGTGGCGACGCGATCATCGGCGGCGATGCCAACGCCATCATCGGCGGTGACCTGCAGAAGTCGCGCAAGGCCATCATCGGTGGCGACGCGATCATCGGCGGCGATGCCAACGCCATCATCGGCGGTGACCTGCAGAAGTCGCGCAAGGCCATCATCGGTGGCGACGCGATCATCGGCGGCGACGCCAACGCCATCATCGGCGGTGACCTGCAGAAGTCGCGCAAGGCCATCATCGGTGGCGACGCGATCATCGGCGGCGACGCCAACGCCATCATCGGCGGTGACCTGCAGAAGTCGCGCAAGGCCATCATCGGTGGCGACGCGATCATCGGCGGCGATGCCAACGCCATCATCGGCGGTGACCTGCAGAAGTCGCGCAAGGCCATCATCGGTGGCGACGCGATCATCGGCGGCGATGCCAACGCCATCATCGGCGGTGACCTGCAGAAGTCGCGCAAGGCCATCATCGGTGGCGACGCGATCATCGGCGGCGATGCCAACGCCATCATCGGCGGTGACCTGCAGAAGTCGCGCAAGGCCATCATCGGTGGCGACGCGATCATCGGCGGCGATGCCAACGCCATCATCGGCGGTGACCTGCAGAAGTCGCGCAAGGCCATCATCGGTGGCGACGCGATCATCGGCGGCGATGCCAACGCCATCATCGGCGGTGACCTGCAGAAGTCGCGCAAGGCCATCATCGGTGGCGACGCGATCATCGGCGGCGACGCCAACGCCATCATCGGCGGTGACCTGCAGAAGTCGCGCAAGGCCATCATCGGTGGCGACGCGATCATCGGCGGCGATGCTAGCGGGATCCCGGCTGACACCCTTGTTAGCGGCCCAATTGAGAAGGTCGATCTCAAGTCCGGCCAAGTGGTCATTCTCGGTCAGAGTTACAAGGCTCAAGTCGGCGCATCGGCGCTCAAGAGACTCGCGGATCAAGTTTCGTCCGGCTCCACAATTGTTGCGTCAGTTCTTGGCAGCAAGGATTCCGCTGGCAATTTGCGCGCCGCAAGACTCGTTGTTGGCGGGACCGATTACGCACCAGGCGCCACAAGAGTAGTTGTCATTGGGCGCGTAGCATCAGTCCAGTCAGGTACTGGCGCATTGAAAGTTGGACAACTCAGTGTCGACTACACGAGCATCCTGTCCACTGGCCCGGCTGCATTTGTGGCCGGCCAGCTAATTGGAATCGTCGGCGTTCAGGCAGCGGCAGGCGCCCCACTTGTCGCATCGAGAATAGTCGTGCTTCGTAGCAGAGCAGCCGATCAGCTCGCGAGCAGGCCAGCCCTCGGGCTGGCCTGCTTTTTTTGCGATGCGACACAAGCTGCGCAGTGATGGTGGCCGCTGACTCAGCGCGGTGCAGCACCCGCTGACTACAACTCAGTTGCCTGCATCTCTGACTGAGTCTGAACGAGTTCCGTGTCTTCAAAATAGAAGACACCCACTCCTACGCTCATTACCGGCCCGCGCTCAGCCTCTCGATCTGCCTCATGAGAAACCAGCCAGTCATCGACCGACTGAACAAAGTCACCGCATCTCTCACGAGCAATATGCCGAAATAGCGGCAGGGCCGACGGCATCAGGCGTCTTGAGTAAGCCAGTCGTTGTACCCAGGGCTCCTTCGCGACGCCGCTGGTATTGCGAGCCATTCCCTCAAGAACCGGAAAGAGGATGTGCGTTAGACCAAACACCAACTTCTCGTCAACACTGCCGGGAACGAAGTGGCGCTTCAATGCCTTAAGCATGCCCGACTCCAGTTCCACGACCGCACCCGCGGCCAGTAATTCCGCCTTGACCGCCCCTGGGGGCACGTCCCCACCGGCGATTTTTACAAGCGAAACAAAGGAAGCACTCTCACCTGAATAGGGCAGATCACTTGGCTCACCAGATTCTCCAACGAATCTATTGTCCGAATGCCAGACCTGCAGAACTCTGGCGGCGTGCCCACTGTAATGTGCAAGGCCAACTCTATTGGTCTCGGCGCGCAGAGCGACTCCGTCTTCCAGGTCCCGAAAACGAGCAACTTCTTTCCGGGAAATGCCTGTACGAACCGACACACGTGACGTATTGGCCCTCCTTCCGCGAGAATCGCGTTCCGAAAGTGCCTCTTCAATGAATGCGCCCTTGGCCATATCGGCGAACTGCCGATAACTGACGCCACAACGAAGCAGGACTCTGGCTATTGGACGAAGGCAGGCGCCGGTTGCCGCAAGTACGCGGTCTTGAATTGCACTCGACATGTCCTAGCCTCGCATGAATCAACCATGCCAATACACTCTTTCCTGAAGTAACGACCTCATCCGATCGTGATCCTAGCCACCCCTGAAAAACACCCGCCGATAATGCGCCAGTTCCTCGATCGACTCCCGCACATCGTCCAGCGCGGCATGGGTCGACGACTTCTGCACGCCCGCGAGCACCTCTGGCGCCCATCGCCGGGCAAGTTCCTTTACCGTGCTCACGTCGAGGTTGCGGTAATGGAAGAACTTTTCCAGTGCCGGCATCTCACGCGCCAGAAAGCGACGGTCCTGGCAGATGCTGTTGCCGCACATTGGCGACGCCCCGCTTGGCGCGTGCTGCTCCAGGAACGCGAGGGTCTGCGCCTCGGCATCGGCCGCAGTGACCTTGCTCGCGCGCACCCTTTCCAGCAGGCCGGACGCGCCGTGCGTCGTCCGGTTCCATTCGTCCATGCCGGCGAGTTCCGCTTCGGACCGATGGATGGCGATGACCGGCCCTTCCGCAACCACGTTGAGCGCTGAATCGGTCACAATCGTAGCGATCTCGATGACATGGTCGCGAACGGGATCCAGTCCCGTCATCTCCAGGTCGATCCAGACCAGGTTGTCCGCCTTCGCCACGATGTGCCCTGCCCCGGTCACTATGCTTGCCCGTGATTGTCGCGCATTCTAGCAAAGGCTAAGCTCCGCCCCCTTTCATCTCCGTCCATATGCAGCTTTTCTCGATCGTTTTCCTGGTTGCGCTGCTCGCCCACCTCGTCGTTCAGGCGTGGCTGGCGCGCCGCCAGATCATGGCTGTCGCGCGGCACCGGGACGCCGTTCCCGGCGGCTTCGCAGCCGTCGTTTCGGGAGAAGAGCACGCGAAGGCGGCCGATTACACCGTGGCCCGTCAGAAACTCGGCATATTCGAGTTCATTTTCGACGCGGCTGTGCTCGTCTGGCTGACACTCGGCGGCGGCATCGCCCGCATCGGCGAGGTTGCCGCGGGCCTTGGTGGGGGTCCCATCATCTCGGGCACCGCCCACGTGCTCGGCGTGTTCGCAGTGCTGGCCCTCCTTGCGCTGCCAATGTCGCTCTACCGGACGTTCGTCCTCGAGCAGCGCTTCGGCTTCAACCGCACCAGCCCCAGGGTATTCCTGGTCGACCAGCTGAAGGGCTGGGCGCTCGGGCTGCTGCTCGGCGGCGCCATCACCGCCTGCGTGCTCTGGATCATGACCTCCGCCGGCCCGAGGTGGTGGATCGTCGCGTGGCTCGCATGGATGTGCTTCACGCTGCTCATGACCTGGGCATGGCCCCGCGTGTTTGCCCCGCTCTTCAACCGCTTCACGCCGCTCGAAGACCAGGCCCTGCGCAGCCGCATCGACGCGCTGCTCGAGCGCTGCGGTTTCCACACGAAGTCCGTCTTCGTCATGGACGGATCGAAGCGCTCGTCGCACGGCAACGCCTACTTCACCGGGCTCGGGCGCGAGAAGCGCATCGTGTTCTTCGACACGCTGCTCACGAGCCTGACCCCGCCCCAGGTCGAGTCGGTGCTGGCTCACGAACTGGCGCACTTCAGGCTCCGGCACGTTCCGCAGCGGCTGGTCGTCGGCGCGCTCGCGAGTCTCGCCGGCTTCGCGCTGCTCGGCTGGCTGTCTCTGCAGCCGTGGTTCTATTCCGGCCTCGGCGTGCCCACCGCAAGCGCGGCGGCGGCGCTGCTGCTGTTCATGCTGGTGACGCCCGTGTTCACGTGGCTGGTCACGCCGTTGTTCGCGGCCTGGTCGCGCCGGCATGAATTCGAGGCCGACGCATTCGCCGCGCAGCACAGCGACGCACAGGCGCTGGCCGACGCGCTGGTGACGCTCTACAAGGACAACGCCAGCACGCTGACGCCAGACCCGATTCACTCCGCGTTCTACGATTCGCACCCGCCGCCGGCCGTGCGTATCGCACGGCTCGCCGAGCTGCGGCAAACGCCACTTCGAGCGGCCACGGCGCAGTGAGCGACGGCGCCATCCGCGGCTGCGTCGTCGAGTGCTACGGTCGCCGCGTGCTGGTCGTGCACGATGCGGGGCCGCCGCTGGCCTGCAAGGTCCGCGGACGCAAGCTCGACGTCGTGGCCGGCGACGAGGTGCTGATCGAGAAGCACGAGGGATCGGACGACTGGACGGTCGGCGAGCGACTGAAGCGACGCAACGTGCTCTGCCGCAGCGACAGCCGCGGGCTCGAGGAATCGATCGCCGCCAATCTCGACCAGCTCGGCGTCGTCGTGGCGCCGCTTCCGGTCTGTGATCCTTTCGTCGTCGATCGCTATGTCGCCGGCGCCTGCCTTGCGGGGATCGCGCCACTGCTCATCGTCAACAAGCTCGACCTGCCCGGCGACGCGGGCGACCTCTCCTACATCGAGCCGCTGCGAAAGCTCGGGCTGCCGGTCCACCTCGTTTCGGCGAGGTCGGGAACCGGCCTGCCCGAACTCATCGTCGCCCTCACCGGCAAGCGCACCCTCCTCGCCGGACAGTCCGGGGTCGGCAAGTCGTCGCTGCTGAACGCCCTCGCCGGCGACGCCATTCGCACGATCGGGCGGCTGTCGGAGCGCTCCGGCGAGGGCCGGCACACGACGGTGTCGTCGGCCATCATTCGCCAGCCGTGGGGCGAGCTTGCCGATTCGCCGGGCGTGCGCGACTACACGCCGCCGGTCGTACCGCCGCAGGACGTGCAACGGGGCTTCACGGAGATCGGGGCCCTCGCGGGCGGCTGCCGGTTCCAGGACTGCCTCCACCTGCGCGAACCGCAATGCGCCGTGCAGGCGGCAGTCGAGGCAGGCGCTGTCGACCCGCGGCGCTACGAGAGCTATCGACGGCTGTTGAACCTGAATCGCCAGCTCGACGAGAAGCGCGGGTGGCGCGCCTGACGCGCCCTCGAGCGATGAGGTTTGACACGCTCGCGGCGGGTCCCCTACGGTTGGCGATCTGCCGACCGGATCACCTGGGGCCCAGCGCATGACCGAAACCGAAACTGCCTACCGGGCGCTCGCCCTGCAGATCCCCTGCCATGCCGTGAACAAGTGCCCGGACGCCGCCGCGGCGCGTGCCCGGATGGCCGAGTCGATCGCCCGCATCGGTCGGCAGGTCCGGGCCGCCAAGGGCTTCCTGGGCCAGGACGTCCGCCTCGTCGTGCTGCCCGAGTACTTCCTGACCGGCTATCCGCTGGGCGAATCGCTGCCGGACTGGGCGCGGAAAGCCGCCCTGGCGCCCGATGGAGCCGAATACGACGCGCTCGGCCGGATCGCGCAGGACAACGCCACCTTCCTCTCCGGCAACGCCTACGAGACCGACAAGGCTTTCCCCGGCCTGTACTTCCAGGCGAGCTTTCGTCATCGATCCCTCCGGCGCGACCGTGCTCCGTTACCGGCGCCTCGTCTCGATGTTCGCCCCGACGCCCCACGACGTCTGGGACCGCTACCTGGACCTCTACGGTCTCGACGGAGTCTTTCCGGTGGCCGTCACCAGCATCGGCCGGCTGGGCGCCATCGCCTCCGAGGAGATCCTTTACCCGGAAATCGCGCGCGCGCTCGCCCTGCGGGGCGCCGAAGTGCTGCTGCACTCGACCAGCGAGGTCGGGAGCCCTGCCCTCACGCCCAAGGACATCGCCAAGCGCGCCCGTGCGATCGAGAACCTCGCCTACGTGGTCTCGGCCAACAGCGCGGGCTTCATCGACTCGGACCTGCCCGCTAACTCAACGGATGGCATGTCGAAAATAGTGGATTTCCTCGGTGAGGTCCGCGCCCAGGCAGGCTTCGGCGAGAGCTCGGTCGCCTGCGCGGAGATCGACCTCGCCGCGCTGCGCCGCTACCGGCGCCGCCCCGGCATGGGCAACCTGTTGTCCCGCCAGCGTCTCGAACTGTTCGCGGCGGTGTATGCCGGCAATCCGTGTACCCGGCCAACACGCTGCTCGCCCCGGATGGTTCCGTCACGGTGCCCGAACGCAGTCATTTTCTCGAAACGCAGCGCAAGGTCATCGAGCGGCTGGCGGCACTGGGGCTGGTATGATGCTGCAGTGCAAGGTTGATTCAACCGGTTAACAGGCTAGAGGAGTCAGGCGCGTGCGCAGAATCATGGTTGGCGTCAAACGCGTGGTGGACTACAACGTCCGCGTCAGGGTCAAGCCGGACAATTCCGGGGTCGTGACCGAAGGGGTCAAGATGAGCATCAACCCCTTCGACGAGATCGCGCTCGAGGAGGCGCTGCGCATCAAGGAGCGCGGCCTCGCCGACGAGGTCCTCGCGGTGAGCATCGGCCCTGGCGACGCGCAGCAGCAGTTGCGCACGGCGCTTGCGATGGGCGCGGATCGCGCCGTCCTGGTGCAGACCGACGCCGTGGTCGCCCCGCTGTCCGTCGCGAAGATCTTCCACAAGCTCATCGACAAGGAACAGCCGTTCCTCGTGCTGCTCGGCAAGCAGGCGATCGACGACGACAACGGCCAGACCGCGCAGATGCTGGCCGCCATCTGGGATCGCCCGCAGGCGGTCTCCTGCTCGAAGGTCGAGATCGCCGACGGCAAGGCCACGATCACGCGCGAAGTGGACGCCGGTCTCGAAACGCTCGAACTCGACCTGCCCGCGGTGCTGAGCGTGGACCTGCGCCTCAACGAGCCGCGCTACGTGAAGCTGCCCGACATCATGAAGGCGAAGAAGAAGCCGCTCGACACGCTCGGGCTCGCCGACTTCGGCGTCGCTGACGCGCCCGCGTTCACCACGGTGAAGGTGGAGCCGCCGCCGCAGCGCCAGAAGGGCATCATGGTCAAGGACGTCGCGGAACTCGTGGACGCGCTCAAGAAAAAGGGGTTGGTGTGATGAGCAAGATCCTGATCGTTGCAGAACACGACGGCGCGAAGCTCAATCCCAGCACGCTCAAGTGCGTCGCCTGCGCCGCGAAGGTGCCGGGCGCCTCGGTGGACGTGGCGGTGCTCGCTGCGGACTCGGCAGCCGTCGCGGCCCAGGCCGCCGGCATCGCCGGCGTCGGCAAGGTGATCGCCGTGGACAATGCCGCGAACAAGGAGCCGCTGGCAGCCGTGCTGGCGCCGCAGGTGGCAAAGCTCGCGGCCGGCTACACGCACGTCTTCGGCCCGTCGACGACGTTCGGCAAGGACCTGATGCCGCGCGTCGCGGCGCTCCTCGGCGTGGGCCAGGTGAGCGACATCATGGCGGTCGAAGGCGCGCATCGCTTCAAGCGGCCGATCTACGCGGGCAATGCCGTGCTCACGGTGGACGTGCCCGCGGACGCCAAGGTAGTCGCCACGGTCCGCGTCGCGTCGTTCGAGGCCGCCGCGACTGGCGGCAGCGCGACCGTCGAGAAGGCGGACCCCGGTGTCGCCCTGCCCTCGCATACACGCTTCGTCGCTCGCACCGGTGCCACGACGGGCCGCCCCGACCTGCAGAGCGCATCGCGCGTCGTGGCTGGCGGCCGTGCGCTCGGCAGCGCCGACGGCTTCAACATCATCTACAGCCTCGCCGACAAGCTCGGCGCGGCCGTGGGTGCGTCGCGTGCCGCGGTTGACGCCGGCTACGTGCCGAACGACCTGCAGGTCGGCCAGACCGGCAAGATCATCGCCCCGGAGACTCTACTTCGCCATCGGCATCTCGGGCGCGATCCAGCACATGACCGGCATCAAGGACGCGCGCACGATCGTGGCCATCAACAAGGACGGCGAGGCGCCGATCTTCGAGGCCGCGGACTTCGGACTCGTGGGCGACCTGTTCGCGATCGTCCCGGAGCTGGAGAAGCAGCTCGGCTGATTGCACGCGCGACCGGACACGACGCCCGTGCTGATCGAGATCAAGGGCGTCCAGTTCGTCAACAAGGGTGCCGCGCTCATGCTGCAGGCGATCCAGGATCGCCTGCAGCGCGCAGTTGCCTGCCGCCGAGATCGCGCTCACGCCGGGACCAAATGCGCCCTTCCGCAGCGTCGCAGCGGCCGGTGCCTGGCAGCGGTTGCGGATGCCGGGCGCTCCGATCGATCTCGACTCCTTGAGCTACCGGCTGCCGCAGCGGGCGCTCGAGCTCGGACGCCGGTACGGCGTCGTCACCGAGCGCGATGTCGATGCCGTGCTGGACGCTTCCGGCTTCGCGTATGGCGCAACCTGGGGCGACGCACCGCTCGTGTCGACGGCACGGGAGATCGAGCGCCTCGCCCGGCACGGCAAGCCCTACGTGTTCCTGCCGCAGGCGTTCGGGCCTTTTCCGGCAAGCCCGGCTGCGCGCGATTTCGGACGCGCGTTGCGCTCGGCTGCGCTTGTCTGCGCCCGGGAGCCGGAGTCCTGCGCACACGTAGCCGGGATCGCCGGCGACCTCGGCGACAGGCTCGCGGTTTTCCCTGATTTCACGATCGGCCTGCCGGGAACGCCCTCCGCCGCCGCGCGCTGGAGCGTGGACCGCAACAGTGCGCTGCTGATTCCAAACGTCCACATGCGCAGCGAGCGCAATTCCGATGCGACCTGGCACTCGGGCTACCTGCCGCTGCTCTGCTCACTCGCGCGGCGGCTGGCTGACCTCGGCTTCGTGCCACGGATCCTGAACCACGAGGGCCAGGCGGATGCCGCGCTCTGCGAATCGCTGCGCGAAGCAACCGGCGGCACGGAAGTCATCACGGAGGCGGACCCGCTGGCCCTCAAGGGCATCATCGGCGCCGCGGGCATCGTGGTCTGTTCGCGGTACCACGGCTGCGTGAGTGCGCTGGCACAGGGCGTACCGTGCCTCGGGACATCCTGGAGCCACAAGTACGCCGCGCTGTTCGACGAGTTCGGCGTCGCCGAGTATCTGCTCGACACCTGCGACGAAGCGGCGGCGACGACAGCGCTGCACCGGCTCGCCGCCGATCGCGACAGGGTGAGCGAGGTTCTCTTGTCCCGGCGCTCGGCGCTGGAGACTCGCGTCGACGCGATGTGGAACCGGGTATTGGCGATAATCGGCGCGAAGCCCTCGCAGTGAGATTGCCGCTGTGACCCGGCAGCCGCTGGTGTCGGTGTACCTGCCGACGTGCAACCGCGAGAGCCTCGTGCCACGCGCGATCGAATCCGTGCTGCGGCAGGACCACCGGGATCTCGAGCTGCTGGTCGTGGACGACGCGTCGGCGGATGGCACGCCCGGCGTGCTGGCGCGAATCGCCGCTGCGGACACACGTGTACGCCTCTTCCGACAGCCGTCCCGCGGCGGTGCGCCAGCGGCGCGCAACGTCGCACTGCGCGCCGCGCGGGGCCGCTTCGTCACCGGCATCGACGACGACGACGAGATGCTGCCGAACCGCATCTCGTCGCTGCTGCACGCCTTCGACGAGCAGTACTCGTTCGTATGCAGCGGCACGCTGCTCAATTCGGGCACCTGGATCCGCCCGTCCCGCGTCTCCGACTGCGTCATCACGCTCGATGAGGAACTCTACGGCGACCAGGCCGGAACACAGGTCCTGACGCTGACGTCGCGCATCGTCGAGGCGGGGCTCTTCGACGAGTCGATGCCGGCCTGGCAGGACTACGACCTGTGGACGCGGCTGATCGAACGGTACGGACCGGCGCGCCGGATCGCCGCGCCCACGTACCTGCAGCACGTCGAGGCGGGCACGCAGCGCATCACCGAGCGAGGGGCCGAGGGCGCAAGGCGCTACATCGACAAGCACCGGTCGCGCATGCAGCCCGGGCACCTTGCCAGCCAGGAACTCGAGCTCTACATGCTCGAGCGACGGAGACTGGGGCTCGGCGCGACCGCGAAGTTCCTTACGCCGCGAACGTGGCGGCCCGCGTTGCGTTACGCAGCGACGTCCAACATTCCTGCGCTGCGCGTGCTGGCCGAGCGCTACCGGCGCTGGCGCTGGTCGCCACGACGCATGGCGGCCCGTCTACCTCCACGCTAGCGCTGCGAGCGCTGCGCGCGGGCGCATCGCAAGCGCGGCGGCGCACGAGGCGAGCGTCCGCAGCCTGCGCAGCGGAAAAGCGCCATTGCCCCAGTCCGATGCCGCAATTGCAGCAAGTTTCCAGAGAAAGAAGGCCACGTCGCGCCGGACTGCGAGAACATCCTCGCGCGTCAGGCCCGGCTCGCGGGACAGGAAGCTTCGCTCCAGCTGCAGGATCAGCCCGACCGGCGAATCGGCGTCGCTGCTCGATGGATCGAAGAAATGGCGCGGATCGAGCAAGGTCTTTGCCTGGCCCGGATCGATGTCGAGACCGAATCGCTCGCCGGCGTGGATCGTGAGTGCACGTGCCGCCGACTCCCGCTGCGATTCGCGGAACCGTACGCTCACCGCGCCCGTGTGCAGCCTTTGCGCGAGCAGGCGCTCCGGAAGGTTGTCGAGATCGAACCGGCGACTGAGGCGCAGCATCAGCTCGTAGTCTTCCGCGTGGATGAATTCAGCCGAATAGCGCGCGTCATCCCCCGCCCGCGCGCGATTGAGCATCAGCGTCGGGTGGAACAGGCAGGTTCCGCGCAGCAGTCGCCAGCGCATCACGGCAGGCCCCAGCGCCAGTCGCCCGGGATGGCCGGTCACCTGCCCGTCGTCGTCGATGTACGTGATCGCCGTGCCCAGCGCGACGACATTCGGGTTACGCAGGCAGTAGTCCACCTGCTTTTCGATACGCCGGAGATCGGCCACGTCGTCCGCGTCCATGCGCGCGATCAGGTCGCCACGCGCATGCGCTCAGGCCCTTGTTCAACGACGCGACCACGCCGAGGTTGGTCTCGTTGCGGATCACCACGAGGCGCGGATCGGTGCACGCGGAGATGATCCCGGCGCTGCCGTCGACGGATCCGTCGTCGATGACGATCAGCTCGAGATCGCGGTAGGTCTGCCGGAGGATGCTGTCGATCGCGGCAGCCAGGTACTTCTCGGCATTGAACACGGGCAGCAGCACGGAGACGAGCGGCCGCTGGCGCCTGATGGCGAATCCGCCGGCAGGCTGATCGAAGAGTCGTCCATCAGGCGGCCTGCCGTGGACCACGCCACTCCGAGAGCAGGCGACGCGAATAGCGCGACAGGTCGCCCCAGCGGAACGGCAGCAGCAGCGATTTCGCCATCATCCACCCCATCGGCCGCGTGCGCGCCGAAAGGAACAGCGCCAGCCACCCGGCAGCTCGCATACGAGATCACGGTCGCGACCGCGGCTCCGATCGCTCCGTAGCGTCGGAATCAGCATCAGGTTGAGTGCGACGTTCATCACTGCACCGGCGACGTGCGTCACGAGGGAGAACCGCAGCAGGTCCTCGGCCAGCAACCAGCGGCTCAACAGGGCGCGCATGAATATGAACACGCCCGCCCAGATGTGGATCTGCAGCACGGGCGTCGAGGCCGAAAATGCCGTGCCGAACAGCAGCTGCACCAGGGGCCGGCCGGCAAGCTGCAGGAAGACCGCAAGCGCCAGCGCCACCGCGAACAGCGCATCGAGCGAGCCCTGCAGGCTGCGCTGGTAGGCCGGACCGTCGGACCGACGGCTCCAGAGCGCCGGAAACACGGCCCCCATCAGCGCCACCGGCACCATGTACCAGACCTCGGACAACCGGGCCGCGACCGCGTAGATGCCGGCCTCCTCGACGCCCCGCAGACGCTCGAGGAGCACGATGTCGATGCGCAGGTAGATTACCTCCGCGATACCCGACGCAAGCAGCCACGGCGACCTGGCGGCGAACCAGCGAACCCATTCCGGCGACCGGGCCGGCTGCAGCCACGTCCCGCTCGCCCGTCGCAACGCCAGCAACGAGGCGCCGCCGGCCAGCAGGTACTCGATCGCGAACACGCAGGCGACGGCAATGGGATCGTGCGTCGTCACGGCGACCGCCATCTTGAGCAGCGCCGCGACCACCGCGACGCCCGTACGCCACGGCACCAGTGCGGCGGCCTTGAACTGCACCTGGAACCAGAACTCGGCAACCTGCAGCGACGTCGCGAACTGCGCCGCCAGCAGCACGAGGACGACCCAGCGCTCCGCTGGCCGTGCCTCGAAAAAAACCCACCAGGCGAGGCCGATCCCGAAGGCGACCGCGCAGCCCGCGAGTCGCAGCAGCAGCGCGGCGCGAAGCACGGCCGCATCGTCCCCTGGCTTCTCGAGCAGGGCGCGCGCGACGAGCCCGCTGACGCCGAACTGCGCGAGCGGTGCGAGCAGTCCCACGAGCGCGAGCACGTAGCTCAGTTCACCGTATTGCGTCGGCCCGAGCGCGCGGACGATCACGACGCTCGTGACGAGCGTCAATCCCAGCAGCGCGAAACGCTCGGCGAGCCACCAGCCGCCGTTTGCGGCAACACGGCGCAGCAGCGGCTCCGGTCGCGCCACGGACGGCGACGGGATCAAGGCGTGTAGTCGTTGCTCGTCCTGAGCAGCGACTGGCTCGGTTTCTTGGCCGAGAACGGCACGCCGCCCTGCGGGTCCGGGTAGCCGAGCGCGATGAGCATCACCGGGCGGATGTGCCACGGCAGGTCGAGGGCCTCGGCCATCGCACGCTCGCGAACCTCGATGTCAGGCCAGTTGATCGGGCAGGAGGCGAGTCCGAGCGTCTCGAGCGCCAGCATGAACTGCATGGCGGCGAGCGAAGCATCGATGTAGACGACGTGTCGATCGCGTTCCTCGGGATAGCAGCCCAGGTCGCCGAGCAGCACGACGATGGCCGGCACGTTCTGCGCGTAGCCCGTCGTGCCCATGGCGATCGACGCGATGCGATGGGCGTCCGCAGGATCATCGAAGTACCTGAACAGGAACGGCTGGCGGTTGCAGGCGCTCGGCGCCTGCGCGGCGGCATCCAGCGCCTTCGACACGAGTTCGGAGGGCACGCGACGCTGTTCGAACCAGCGCACCGAACGGCGCTGGCGGCACAGGTCGAGGAACTGCTCGTAGGAAACGCCGGACACGGGCGCGTGGGCTCTTGGCCGTGGCGTGGACGCGGACTCCGGCTCCTTGGCCGTACGGCGGCCCAGTTTCTCGAACCGTGCACGCGCCCGCGAGATCGGCGGGCTATCCGTCACGACCCGGAAGTACTCGGCCAGTACGTCGGTCGCCCACTTGTCCTCGATCGGATCGAGCCCACCCATGGCTCGCAACCGCGCCAGTTCCGCAACCGTCTCCTCGATGTAGTCCTCGGCGAACACGGCCTGCCGCGGCTGCATCACGAGTCCTTTCTCGAGTCGGTGAACGTTGCGCCGGAGGAGCGGGCTGCTCCGCGAGGGGCGCCTCGAGGCCTCGCTCGTACGCAAGGCGACCGGCCAGCACCGCCCGATGCTCGCGACGGAACTGGCGGCTCAGCAAGAGGTAGTGGGCGGAGGCGCCGAGGCCGCTGCGCGAAGTCAGGGGCAGCAGGAACCGATCGAGGCGGTCGGCGAGATCCCGGATGAGGCGCTTGAGCATGGGCCGGGCAATCCTAGCGAGGCGCCCGGGTGCGCGCAAAAATGCGGCACAAAAAAAGACGGCGGGGATTGCTCCCCGCCGTCGCAGTCACAGACCTGAACCGTTAATTACGGAGCAGGCGGCACGAACGGGAAGCCCGTGCCGTAGAAGAACGTCCGGCCGTTGCTGGTGTTGACCACCGTGCCACGATCGTTGCCGCCGACGTTGTACGCGCTGTAGACCTCGATGTCCTTGTCAGGCGCAGTGAACGTCAGGAGGATCGCGACCTTGCCGCTGGTCGTCAGGCCCATCGCGGTCGCCGACGCAGGTGTCGATCTGGCCCGACAGCTCGGTTCACGCGCAGGTTGTTGACGGAACCGATGTCGCACGAGTACACGGCACCGTCGTAGTAGATGTCAGCCGTCGCATCGGCATTGATCAGGCCACTGTTGGCGGCGTAGATGATGCGGCTGATGTTCGTGCCGTACGGCATGTACTGGATGTACACCTGGGCGCCATTGATCGTCCAGATGCCCGGATCCCAGGCCTGGTCCGTCGTGCCGGTCGCGCTGCCGCAGCGAGTAGGACCACTCGACGTTGCCGAGTCAGTCAACCGGATTGAGGATCACGTCGCCAGGAACTTCGAAGAAGCCCGTGTTCGTCGTGTTGCCGGCCGTGCCGCCCTTCCAGACGAGCTGGTGCAGGTCGAATCGGGTCAGCGACCAGTCGGCGTAGCTGATGGCCGCATCGAACTCGGCCGCCTCGCAGGAGCCGTCGCCGTCCGAGTCAACCCAGTCGAAGTCGCCGTCGATCGTCGCCACGACGGCGTCCGTCGTCACGACCGGGCCGGTGAACGTCGTGCCATTCGCGTCGACGGTGGTGTCGAAGTTCAGCGTGTCCTCGAAGTTGCCGGCGCCCGGAGCAACCGTCTCGGCGTCGAGGAACGACAGGCGGTCGTCGTACACGTTGATGATGCCATTCAGCTTGTCACGTCGCAAGGCAAACTGGCTCATCACCACGATGCTGGTGATGCTGTCGCCTGGTCAACGAGCTGCCGCGTCACGGTACGATTCGCCTTGTAGGTCAGGACGCCCGTGGTGCTACCGAGCGACGCACCCTGGACCTTGAGGCCCGAGAACGTGCAGCTGTCGCCGATGCTGACGCCGCCCACGGCGGTCACGCGGAAATTCCAGCCGCCGTTGACCGTAGTCACGTAGCCGACCGCGTTCCGGGGATCGAGCAGACGATCGAAGTCGGCGTGACGGTCAACGGCAGCGACACACGGCAGGAAGCGTGATGAAGATGTCGTCGTTGTTCGTCAGGTTGTTGCCGAACGTGACCACGATGATCGGGCAGCGTCACGCCCGTGGTGCCCGACAGAGTCAGGCCTTCCTTCGAGTACGTGTGGACCAGCGGCGACACGCCGATGGACGCCGCAGCCTGCGCTGCGCCCGAGCTCATCATCGCGACTGCGGCAGTGGCAGCGACGATCTTGAGGTTAAATTTCATAGACCCTGTTTCTCCGTGGATGGTGGACTGGTTAGCGAACGTCCGGACCCCGTGGGGCACCTTCGATTCCTGTTGGTTGCTCACAACTAACATCTGACCGGCTCGTTCCAAGCCAGTTCGAGCGCAAAGTTTAGGCTGCTTATGTCGCTTGTCAATAGCAAAAAGCGTGATTTGCCGCCGAGTTGGGCGGTTTCGTTAAGCCATTGACATCACGGCCGCGGTGCCTCGGACACGCCGTAAGACGCGCAGGCGCCGGCTGCACCGGTCCGACGGCGGGCGTTGCTGCGCCGCCACGCCCAACCCCGGCCGCAGTCGGCTCCGGCAACTGCAGGTTGTGCAGCGCGCCCTGCATCCCGAGGCGGATCTCGTTCCATTCCCTCGGGTCCTCGATCACGCGGGGCGTGATCAGCACCACGAGCTCGGTCCGCTCCTTGCCCTTGCTGTCCGACCTGAACAGCCACCCCAGCCCCGGGATCTGCGCAAAGCCGGGCACGCTGGACGAGGTGTCGTTCTGGCGCTCGGAAATGAGCCCTGCCAGCAGGATGCTCTCGCCGGAGCGCGCGACGACCTCGGTCGTCACCGCCCGCTCGAAGAAGATCGGCGCGCCGTCGACGTTCGAAGCACCAGGCACCGTGTTGGAAATGCTCTGGCTGATCTCCATGACCACGACGCCCGCGGCGTTGATGGTCGGCCGGATGCGCAGGTCGAGGCCCGTCTTTCGATAGAGCACCTGCGTGATCTGCGTGTCCGAGGTCAGCGGGTCCGTCGCGGTGGCGCCGATCGTCGGCACGTCGTTGCCCACGATGATGGACGCCTCGACGCCGTCGCGCACCACGAGCGTCGGGTTCGAAAGCACGTTCACCAGCGTGTTGGTGGCCGAGAGCTTCACTCTCACCTGCTGCGTGACGCTGTCTATCCAGTTGAGCGCGAGACCGCCCGACGGCAGGTTCAGGCCGCCGAGCGTACCGCCACCGAAATTCCCGCTCGTGAACGCGAACTCGACTCCGTAGGCGAACTCGCCGGTGAGCGTGACCTCCGCGATCATCGTCTCGAGCAGGATCTGCTTCGGCGGCACGTCGAGGCGCTGGATCATCGGCAGCAGCGTCTGGTAGCGCGTGCCGGTGGTGTAGAAGATCAGCGTGTTCGAGCGCGGGTCCACGGACATCGTGAGGCCCTCGCCGCGCACCGCGACGGCGTTCGATGGCAACGCGGACGCCGCCGTATCACGACGCAGCACGTTCTGCTGGGTGACGGGATAATTCGTACGTTGCGGTCCGACGCGTTGCCGGTGTTTCCGCTCACGGTCCCTGGCTGGTTCATGCCGCCCCGCACCGTACCGTCCGCACCAAGTGCCGAACGGGTATCGCGGGAGAGGTTGCCGGTGTCCGCCAGCGCTCCGCCGAGCAGCGGAGCCATGGATGCACCGAGGTCCGACGCGCGCGCATAGCGGGGGTGAAAAATGAAGTACCGTTCCTCGGGCCCCTGGTTCGGCCTGTCGAGCTGCTTCACCCAGAAGTCGACGCGTTGCAGCATCTCCGCGGTCTGGGCGAAGACGACCAGCGTGGCGAGCTGCTCGAGCGGCACGATCGCGACGCTCTGCAGGTCTCCACGGCCGACGGCCGTCGGAATGCCCTCGTTGCCGAGGATCGTGACGAGCTGGTCGCCGATCTCCTTGGCGGAGACGTAATTGAGGTTGACGAGCCCGACCTCGCGCGCACGCGACGCAGGCTGGTCGAGCAGACTCACGACATCCAGCGCCCGCAGGATCGCATCGCGCTCGCCCGTCACGAATATCGCGTTCTGCTGCTGGTCGATCTTCACCTGGGCGTCGACCAGCTCGACGATCGTGCGCTCGATGTTCGGGTTCATGGCGCCGAAGCGCAGCGGAATGACCTGCATGATCTTGCCGGCCACGTCCGGCACGTCCTGCGGGCGCCTGCCAAAACCGATCGGGATGTTGCCCCGGACCTTGCCACCCGCCGGCGCCAGGTAGAAAACGCCGTCCCGGAATGTCGTGCCGATGCCGCGCGACGAAAGCAGCTCGGTGACGAGCTTGTAATACGCGCGGCTGCTGACCGGCTTCTCGAGGTTGAGGGTGACGGGGTCGTCCAGGCCAGGCAGGTCCTGGGCGATGACATAGTTGGCCTTGAGGGCCTCGCTGAACGAGTAGTTCACGAAGTCCTTGAGCGGCATCGCGTCCACGGCGACCGCGATCGAATCGTTCGACGGAAACCGGGTCGACCAGTCCGCCTGCTGCAGCGAGGGCGCCGTCCTCGCAGGCGCGGGAACACGAGTCACTCCGGTCGGGGCCGCGGGTCCTGTGTCGCCCTGGGCGGGTCCCGGCGATTCCGTTTCGTCGACCTGCTGCTGGGACTCGGGGGCACCCAGCGGCTGCCCGGCGACCTGCGGAGGCGGGATCTGGAAACGAGTCGACGTCGGGGCACAGCCCGCGACGAGGGCCGCAACGCAAAGCGTCAAGAGTATTCGATTCATGCCATGGTTCTGCACGGTTGCTGCAATTCTACGGGTTCCGGGGCACCTTCGACGGCCGCTTGACCTTGCGGCCCTTGCGGATCTCCGGCGGACTGGTTGGTCGCGGGCGCGTCCACGACCTCGAGTCCCTGCATGCTCGCCGGCAACTGCGGGCGCGCCGGGCTTCCACCCCTGGCTTGCCGCGGCTTTGTGTCGCCCTGGCGGCACGTCGGAGCGGGCCCGCGCAGGCTGGCCGGGAGGTGCCGCGCCCGCAGGTGGGGCAGCGCGATGCGCTGACGGGCCGGAGCCCACTGCAGCCGCTGCCGAGGGCTTGAACAACTGCAGTTCCTGTTCGCCTCGCTCGCCGGTCAGCACCAGCTTGAGGGGCTCGATGCGGGATACGGTGAGGCCGTACAAGTCGTCGCCCATCGCGACGCTCTGGATCTTCGCAGCGCCGCCGGACGCGGACGTAGCGCGTACCACGGCGAAGGAATTGTCCCGATCGCTGAACACCGCAAGCAGCGTGAGCGCCCAGTCCGTCTGCGCGCCGTGCCGCTGCCGGCCGCAACCGGTCGCAGCTGCGGCAACCAGGCGAAAGGTCCTTCTGGATCTGCGTCGCCGTGCGCGGCACAGGCACGGCGGCCGGCACCATGCTGCCCTCGCCCCGGGCCTTGTGTTCGCGCGGCACGTAGATCCGCTGCCGGAAATCGATGGCGGCCACGAGCAGCAGGACAGCCGCCACGAGCGCCAGCAGACTGCGCGGGTCACGTGCCGGCTCCCGGTGCGGCGCGGCGCGCACCTGCGCGACGACCGGCCGGTAGAAGAGATCGATCACGAGCAGCAGCGTGGCGGACTCCTCGGCCAGTCCAGACGCCCCTGCCCGCCGTCTCGAGCGTCACTTCGCGCACCGCCGCGAACGGCATCTCGCCTTCGACCTGGCCATGGACCGCGACCAGGCTGTCGAGCGGGCCCTGCAGGCTCGCGTTGACCCGTCCGTAGGCAAGCCCGGCCTTTGCCGACTCGCCATCGACGATCCAGTCGAACAGCGTGACCTTCACGTCGCCCCGACCTGCAATTCCGGAAAGCATGCGCTGCGCATCCAGGCGGAACCGCTCCTTGTCGTCGACCTCCGGAAAGATGCCCGCGTCGCCTTCGAGACCGCTCCGAGCCGGCCCTGCGCGGCGAGTATCTCCGCCTTGTCCTCCACGACGCCCGCGGAACGGTCGAGCCGCTGCGTCAGCACCTCGAGCTGCTGCCGCCGTTCCACCTGCGCCTGGGCCCACGGGCACGACGGCGAATCGGAGCGCCACCAGCACCAGCGCCGAGCCCGAGCAGCCAGCGGACGCGTGAATCAGCCACGATTCGCCTCCGGCTGCATCGTCACCACGAGGCTGAAATCCTCGCGGCCCGACCTGCCGCTGCGAACCGGCGCGGAAAACTTCGCGTCCGCGAAACCAGGAATCGCATCGATGGCCGCAAGCACGTCGGTGGCGACGGCCGCGTCGCCACGAATCGTCAGTGTCGCGTCGCGCAGTTCGACGCTCTTGATCTGCGCGCCCTTGCTCCAGGCCACGGAGACGACCTGCCACAGGCGGTACGTATTGCGTCGATCCGCCATCACCGCCGCGAGACCGGCCTGTTCGGACAGCATGCGATCGACGTCGCGTTGCGCCACCAGCAGCTTCTCGACCTCGCCTCCCAGCCCGGCCAACTCTTTCTCCCGCGCTTCGCGCGTGACCGCGAGGTAGCCCGAGGCGAGGGCCAGGTACGCGACCAGGCCGACGCCGGCCATCGTCGCGATCGGCTGCCAGTCGATCTCGAGGCGCTGGCCGAGCGACGGCATCCGCAACTGGAGCCACGTCTCGGGCTTCAGCTGGGCGAGGCCGGACACGATCCGATCGTGCAGCCGTTCGCCGGAGATCGTGACGGCATCGCTCGCATCGAGTCCGGCTGCCATCGCAAAGAGATCCGCCGACGTGACGGCACCGCCTTCGGGCTGGCTCACTCCGCCGGACGCGAGGAAATAACGGAAGCCCGCCCGCTCGACCGTTGCAACGCGACCCGCCGGCAACGTGGCGGCAAGCGCCAGGCTCTCGGGCACCAGCATGAATGCCGGCGCGACCTGCGACAGCACCTCCGGCTTGAACTCGTAGAACGTCACTTCGCGCCTGTCGTCGCGGGCGGCTGAAGACCACGGCCAGCGTCGGCAGCCCGCCGGCAAGCTCCTGCTTCAGCACGCTGTCGAGGTCGCGCCGCGACAGGATCGGGTACTGACGGCGTCGTTCGCTGTAGTGTTCCCGGCCGAGCACTGCGACGAGGGCGCGCGACTCCGTCGTCTCGCCCGACGCGTCACGCCGGCCGTCGGTCAGCCAGACGATGCGGCGCGCAAGCGCCTGCCTCAGGCGCCCACCCGATCCGCTGCCCGCGTTGTCATTCGGTTCACTCATCCAATGTCCTGGTCGCGGCCCGTCGATCGTTGCCAGACCCCGAGGGGGTCGGTTGTGTATGGGCGCACAATCACAGTTGTCGTTCGGACAGCGCGGCGGCCGCGCAGTTCCATCTCGAGATGCACGGTCAGGCCCGGACCGGGCAGCAGTACGGTTTCCTCATCGCCCTGTGCGCCCGTAAGTTTCCATAAGGTCCCGGCGTCGAGTGCATCCTTCCCCCGCGCGTCCACCACTCCCGTGACCTGGCTCTTCGTCATTTGCGCATCCAGCAGGGCGGACGGGGCGGTCAGCGGATTGAAACCGGGCGTAGGATACAGGGTCAGCAGCGGTCGCAGGCGTCGGTAGAGTTCCTCGTCCATGCTCGGCAGCAGCCTGAGCTCGCCCAGGTCCTGCAACGGGTACTTGCCGGGGGCGACATTTCCCTGGCGTGCGACCTCCTCGCCCAGTGCCCGCTGGACGGGAACCGCGCCCTGCAGGGTCATCAGTTCCGCGACCGAGGGCCTTCGCGCGGTCGGGCTCCACCCCCAGGCTGTGCAGCATCGATTCGAAGTCCCGCGAGTCCAGCAAGGGCACCCTCATGCGCCCGGATTCGTCCTGGATGCTGAACGTGATGCCGTCCACCGTGAACGGCTCGCCGTGGAAATTCCATGCGGCGACATACGGATTCTCGCTGTCGGGCACGCGCACGAGCTGTTCGGTCAGCAGCGTGTACAGCAGCGCCGACTCGCGCGACTGCGCGGCAAGCTGCACTTCGGCACGATCGACGAGCGCCTGCGCCCGCGCGACCTGCTCTCGCGCCGTCAGCCCCATCTGCAGCATCAGCAACGCGATGATGCCCGTGACGAGCAGCACCTGGATCAGTGCGATGCCTCGTTCGCGTCTCATTCGGGATCCAGGAAGCGGCGGAACGACACGTCCGCGCGCTCCGGCACGAACACGACGGCCTCGGAATCGCCGATGCGTATCGCGATGCGCTGCGGGTGCACGTTGAGGACGAGCCCGTCGAACTCGGTGGACCACTCCGGCACGTAACCGAGTTCCGGCGCGTCCGCGACGGCCATGCGCTTCTCGATCGAGCGCCACCCGAAGTAGCTGAACGCGAGGTCCGGCACGTCGCGCAACACGACCATCCGATGCTGGAATGGCAGCGTCTGGGAGGCGAGACGCAGCTGCACACCCTCGAGCGGCGCCTCCTCGTAGAGCAGGTTCCACCTGCCGTTGCCCGACGGCTCGCGAAACACACGGACGACGGCAAGGTTCCCGGCGCTGAAGATCGGGCTCATCGTCACGAGCGTCAGGCCCTCCTCGCGGCCGAGGAAGTAGAAGCCCGGCGCGCCATCGGCCCCCTGACGACGTAGGGCAGCGTGTTCTCGAGCGCCGCGACGACGAGATCGAGTCGCTGGTACTGGTCCTGCGCCTGCTGGAAGCTGCCCGAGCCGGCCTTCCCAGCTGCCGCGAGAAGAGCGAATAGCCGTAGGTCGCGATGCCGATGACCATGCCGAAGATCGTCAGCGCGATCAGCAGCTCGATCAGCGTGAAGCCCCTTACCTTCGCATGGGTTCCCATGCGATCTCCTGGTAGAGGAACTCGCGCTCCTGCTTCGCACGACGCAGCTTGAGCCTGATGTCGTACAGACGGAAACGCTTCGGGTAACTGACGAAATCCGTCACGTCCGGATCGAACCGGTATGGCGGCGAACCGTAGCGGACCGTGGTGGCCTCCCACTCGTAGCCCACCCCGAGCAGCTCGGAGCTGCCGCTGAGCTTCTCGACGGGATTCGACCGCAGCTGATTGCGGATCGCGGACGTGATGAGCGGCAGCGGCGTCAACATCGTCACCAGCCCCTGCGCGCGGCCGCTCGCGAGCAGCGAGTTGCGGTACGTCTCCGTTGCGACCGCGAGCACCGTGAACAGGATCGTCGCGGCGATCAGCACCTCGAGCAGCGTGAAACCGCGCTGCCGATTCACTTGCCGTCCTCGAGCCACGAGTTCAGGTCGAGGCTGCGTTCGCGACCGGCCTGCCGCAACGTCAGGCTGCCGGGCTCCGCGACACCGTTGGGGTTGATGAGCACGACCTGCGGCGAATCGAAGAACAGATGGGCCAGGTTCAGCGACCGGGCTTCCGCGTCGCCGAGCTTCCACGTCAACAGCGTGCCTTCGCCGCGCAGCTCGACGTCCTTGCCGTCGGCGAATGCGCGGAACGCGAGCCCCCGCACCGTGCGATCGAGCACGAGCCACTCCTCCTGCGCACGCGCCTTGTCGATCCGATCGACCGTGAGCGGCCCGACCAGCGCGATCACGAAGCCGAGGATCGCGAGGACGACCAGCAGCTCGACGAGCGTGAATCCACGGCCGCGGAGCATGATCTACAGGCCGATGTCCGCCACGGAGGTGATGCTCAGCATCATGATCACGACCACGCCGCCCACGATCAGGCCCATGAGCAGGATCAGCGCGGGCTCGAGCAACGTCGTCACGCGCAGCGTCCAGCTCGAGAACGCATCGCGGCTGCGGCGGGCGATCTCGTTGAACACCTTGCCGAGCTCGCCGCTCTCCTCGCCTACCTCGAGCAGCGACGCATAGAAATCCGGAAAGAGACGCGTCTGGCGCAGCACGCCGGAGAGCTGCTCGCCACGGCGGACCTTCTCGACGGCGATCGTGATCTCGCGGCGCAGCTGGCCGTGACGGATGTTGCCGGTCGCAAGCTGCAGCGCGCGATCCACCGGCAGCCCGGACTCGAGCATCATGCCGAGGCCGCTGGTGAAGCGGATGCGCTCCACCGTCGTCGTGGCCTCGCTCAGGAACGGCGAACCGATCGCGACGCGTTCGCGGAACTCCACGACCGACGGCCGCTTGCGCGCCTGCCAGAGCAGCGCGCCCAGCGCGACCAGCACGATGGCGAGCGCCCACTGGTACTGCTTCATGAACTCGCTGGCGCCGAGCAGCGCTGCCGTGTACCACGGCAGTTCCTTCGCGTCGGCAAAGAGCGTCGCCAGGTTCGGCACGACGAAGTTGAAGATGAACAGCAGTGCGAGCACGCACACGCTGAGCACGACGAGCGGATAGGTCGCGGCCTGCACGACCTTCTGGCGGATGTCGCGGCGAAAGCGCAGGTCGTCCGCCAGCCGGCGGAACACCTCGGGCAGCTGGCCACTGGCCTCGCCGAGCGCGATCAGGTTGACGTACAGCGGGTCGAACACGTCCTTGTGCTCGGCGGCAGCCTCCGAGAGCTGCCTGCCCCTGCTTGAGGTCGGCCGACATCGCCGAGAGCAGCCGTCCGACGGCGCCGCTGCGCCCGGTGCGCTGCAGGATGCCGATGGCGCGATCGATGCGCACGCCGCTGTCGAGCAGCAGGCTCAGCTCCGAGGTCAGGAACTCGAGATCCTCGAGTCGCACGCGATCCGTCTGCAGGCCCAGCGTCTCGCGCCAGTCGCGGCCGGTGCCCTCGGACGCGAGCTCGCTCACCATGACTCCGCGACCGCGCAGGTCGTCGCGTGCCAGGTCCATTCGTTCCGCGTCGACGATGCCCGACACGCGGCCGCCGGACGGGTCGAAGCCCACGTAGCGAAAGCGCGCCATCAGCCCGCCACTCGCAGCACTTCCTCCAGGGTCGTGAGCCCCCGCAGCGCCTTGAGGTAGCCGTCCTCGCGCAGCGAGCGCCAGCCCTGGGAATCACAGTAGCGGCGTGCCTCGGCCGGGAAATGCGGCCCCACGTCGAGTGCCTTGATGCCCTCGTCGCAGCGCAGGTATTCGACGACCGCCATCCGCCCCCGGTAGCCCGTGTGGCCGCACGCGTCGCAGCCACGTGCGTCCATGAGCTGCGGTTCGCGTACGCCCGCCCGCTCGGCGAAAGCGTGCAGTTCCATCCTGTCCATCAGCGCGCGCCCCTCCGGATGCGGCACCGCGCAATGTGCGCACAGCCGGCGCGCCAGCCGCTGCGCCACGATCGATCGCAGCGCCGCGTTGAGCAGGTATTCCTCGACACCGAGGTCGAGCAGTCGCGTGTACGCGCTCGGCGCGTCGTTGGTGTGCACCGTCGAGAACACGAGGTGGCCGGTGAGCGCCGACTGCATGCCGATGCCCGCGGTCTCGCGGTCACGGATTTCGCCGATCATGATGATGTCGGGATCCTGGCGCACGATGCTGCGCAGCCCGGCCGCGAAATCGAAACCGATGCCCGGCTGCACCTGCACCTGGTTGACGCCGGCCAGCTGGTATTCGACCGGATCCTCGAGCGTGATGATCTTCACCTCGGGGCTGTTGAGGCGCGACAGGAACGTATAGAGCGTCGTGGTCTTGCCCGAGCCCGTCGGCCCGGTCAGCAGGATGACGCCCGCGGTGACCTCGAGATCCTCGAGCACTCGCGCCTCGACATCCTCGGACAGTCCGAGCAGCTTCATGTCGTAGACCAGCGAGCCCTTGCGCAGGAAGCGCATCACCGCGCTCTCGCCGTCGGTGACCGGCAGCGCCGAGACGCGGATGTCGATGTCCTCGCCCGCCACGCGCAGGTCGATCTTGCCGTCCTGCGGACGGCGACGCTCGCCGATGTCCATGCCGGCGAGGATCTTGAGCCGCGTGATCACCGGCAGGACCATCGCCGGCGCAATCGAGTCGATCTCGTGGAGCACGCCGTCGATGCGGAACCGCACGCGGGCCCGGCTGCCCTGCGGCTCGATGTGCATGTCGGATGCGCCCTGCTTCAGCGCGCGACCCATCAGCGTGTTCAGCAGGTTGACGGTCGGCGCTTCGGACGCGAGTTCCCGCAGTCGTCCTTCCTCGACGGAACTCATGCCGGCCTCGACCGTCGCCTCGTGGCGCCGCCCGAGCCGCGCCTTCAGTGCATCGAACTGCTCTTCGCTCACCAGCCGCAGTTCGTATGGCACGGCCGACGTGCCGAGCCATTCGTTGACCTCGAGGTCGAGCGGCGCATGGGCGGCGAACACCCATCGGCCTTCCTGGCGCTCGATCGGCAGCCAGCCGCGCTCGAGCAGGAAATCGACGGGCAGTTCCTCGAGACCGGCGGGCGGCTCCCAACCGGCCGCGTACCGCGCCGGAAGCACCTGGGCCTTCAGCAGCCGGCCATAGATCTCAGGCAGCGAATCGGCGGACAGGCTGCCCATGTTGACCAGGATCTGCTCCAGCCGGCCGCCGTACTTCTGCTGGTAGGCGCGGGCCTTGTCGAGGTCCGCGCCGCTGACCCCCAGATCCGACACCAGCGACGCGAGTGAACTCATTGGAAGACGATGTCCGCGCCGTCGCCCTCGCCTCCGGGGCTGCCGTCCTTGCCGAAGCTGCGCAACGTGTACGGCTGGCCGTTCTCACCGGGGACCTGGAACTGGTAGGGGTGGCCCCAGGGGTCGAGCGGGATGTCGCGAGGCAGATAGGGGCCGTCCCAGCCCGTACGCGTGCTCTGCCGCAGCTCGGCGAGGTTCGGCGGATAGTCGCCGAGATCGAGCCGGTACGTGTCGAGCGACGTCGCCAGCATCTGCATCTGTGCCAGCGCGGTCTTGCGCTGCGACGTGCTCACCTTCGAGAACATCGTCGGGGCGACCAGCGACAGCAGCAGGCCGAGGATGACGATCACGATGAGCAGCTCGATCAGCGTGAAGCCGCCGTGCAGGCTTGTTCTTTGGTTCATGCTGTAAGTTCTGGAAAAGTTAGGGGAAATATACCCGATTGGGTGCCTCCGTTGGAGGCCTCCGCTGGCCGTGACAGCCAACGCCGTCCGCCTTTCGGACGGCGCGTACCCCGGGCCGTGCCCCCTTGGACACGCCAGAACGCCGAATTACTCCCCGGGTGCGACCCGGACCAGCGCCTTGCCGAAGTTCTCGCCGCGCATCAGGCGGCAGAACGCGTCCGGCGCGTTCTCGAGTCCCTCGGTGACGTCCTCGCGATACTTGAAGCGGCCTTCCCGGATCCACCTGCCGATCACGCGCTGCATCTCCGCCATCCGGTGGAAGTGGTCATAGACGACGAGTCCGCGGATCGTCGCACGCGCGGCGACGACGGGGCCGAGGAACGGCCCGGGCGGCGGCGCGTCCATGCTGTAGGCGCCGATCATCCCGCAAAGCACGACACGGGCATGCAATGCGAGATTGCCGAGAGCGGCCGCGAGCACGTCGCCGCCGACGTTGTCGAAGTACACGTCGACGCCAGCCGGGCACGCCTGCTTCAGCAGCGAGCGCAGGTCTCCGTCGCGGTAGTTGACGCAGGCCTCGAAGCCCAGTTCTTCGACGGCGTAGCGGCATTTCTCCTTGCTGCCGGCGATGCCGACTGCCCGCGCGCCGACGAGCCTCGCCACCTGCCCGACCGTGCTGCCGACGGGCCCCGTGGCGGCGGACACGAGCACGGTCTCGCCAGGCTTCGGTTCACCGAGATAGACGAGACCTGCGTAGCCAGTGAGCCCCGGCATTCCGAGCACGCCGAGCGCCGTCGAAAGCGGTGCGACCTCGGGGTCGACCTTGCGCACTCCCTGCCCGTCCGACAGTGCGTATTGCTGCCAGCCGTTCTTCACGACGACAAAGTCGCCCGCGGAGAACTGCGGGTGCAGCGATTCGACGACCTGCGCGACCGTCTCGCCGTACATCGGATCGCCGGGCTTCAGCGGCACGCCGTAGAGCGCGTGCCCTTTCATCACGTTGCGCAGGTACGGGTCGAGCGACAGCCAGAGCGTCCGCGAGAGAAACTGCCCGTCCGCAGGCCGCGCGGCCTCGACCGTATCCCGCGAGAAGTCCTCGGGCACGGGCAGGCCGTGCGGCACCCGCGCGAACGTGATGCGGCGGTTCAGCAACTACAGCTGGCCCAGCACGTGCTCGGCGCTCGACACCTTGAACTCGCCCGGCCCTTCGACCAGCACGTGCGTGGCCACGCCGTTGTCCACGACGATCGCGAAGCGCTTGCCGCGGATGCCCATGCCGAATCCGGTGGCATCGAGCTCGAGGCCGAGCGCCTTCGAGTACTCGGCGTTGCCGTCGGCCAGCATCAGCACCTTTTCCTCCACCGCCGAGGCCTTCGCCCACGCCTTCATGACGAACACGTCGTTCACAGCCATGCAGGCAACGGTATCGATGCCCTTCGCCTTGAAGTCGGCAGCATGCTGGATGAAACCCGGCAGGTGGCGCGCGTCGCAGGTCGGCGTGAAGGCGCCGGGCACGGAGAACAGCACGACCTTCTTGCCGGCGAACAGCTGGTCGGTCGTGAGCTTCTGCGGGCCGTCCGGGCCAGGGGTCGTGAACGTGCCCGAGGGCATCTTGTCGCCAGCCTTGATCGTCATGGTGATCCTCCTGGTAGGGATGTACGTTGTGAGGTCGCGATAGTAACAGCGGTTCGGCTGGGCGGCGCCCGCGGATTCGCTCGCAGCTACCCGTGCCGCTCGGGCCATTCCCGTGTCCGGGGCCTTCTCGGCGGGACGCCGCAAGTACGTCCATGTAGGCTCCGGGCTCGGCGTCCTGCCTCGCACGGCCCGCCGAGAAGGCCCCGGACACGGAATGGCGCCGAGCGTCAGCGGCTGCGCGCTGCTATCGCGGCGGGGTCGCGTCACTGCGCGACGTGACCGCGGCTCAAGCGTTGAGGGGCCCGACGAAGTCCGACCTTCGGTGCCTTGCCGCCGGGCCGTGCGAGGCAGGACGCCGAGCCCGGAGCCTACATGGACGTACTTGCGGCGTCCCGGCGGAAAGGGACCGGAGGTCGGACTCCGTCGGGCCAGCGAAGTACGCCGACTCGTGACGTGATCAGTAAGGCCGGCTGAGATAGCGCCCGGACGGCGCGCCGACGATCTTGCCCTTGTCGTACACGAGATTGCCGCGCAGATAGGTGCTGACCACCTGCCCGGTGAGTTCCAGGCCCTCGAACGGCGTGTAGCCCTGCGACGACTCGGACTCGGCCGCGCGCACGACGAACGACTTGTCCGGATCGAAGAGCACGAGGTCCGCGTCGAGCCCGGCGGCAATATCGCCCTTGCTGCGCAGGCCGAAGCGCTGCGCGGCATTCCACGACGTGAGTTCCGCAATCCGGTTCCACGAGAGCCCGCGCTTGCGGCCCTCGCTCGCGAGGCCCGAGAGCAGGTACTCGGTGCCGCCGAACCCGGACTTGCCGAGGAACACTTCGCCCGGCTTCTTGCCGTCCACCTTCATCTCGTGGCGGCAGCACGCGTGATCGCTGCACACCCAGTCGAGCTTGCCGGCGAGCAGCGTCTTCCACAGGTACTCGACGTCGTCCCGCGAGCGGATCGGCGGGTTCACCTTTGCGAGCACGCCGGTCGGCGCGTCGTAGTCGAGCAGCAGGTGCCCCACGGTGACTTCGCGCCGGAAATTCACCTGCGGGAACGCCTTCGCCATCTTGAGCGCGGCCTCGACCGCCTTGCGCGAGGTCAGGTGCAGCAGGTTGATGTTGATGCACTCGGTCTCGTGCGCGAGGTAGGACGCGATGCAGATCGCCAGCCCCTCGGAATGCGGCGGGCGCGCAGCGCTGTACGCCTTGAGCCCGGTCAGCTTGCCCTCCTGCTGCACCAGCTTCGTGTAGGCGGCCATGATCTCGGCCGTCTCGCAGTGCAGGCTGAGGCTGATCGAGTCGCGACGGTCCGGGAACCGCTCCATCGCGCGCTGGATGCCGCGCATCACGAACTCGAAGTGCGCGATGTCGTACTTCTCCTGCTCGTCGATCATCAGGAACTCGTGCTGATGGCTCGAGGCACCGTGCAGCCCGTAGCCGCCGTAGAACATGTAGATCTTGAACGAGGTCACGCCGTGCTTCTCGATGAGCTCGGGGATCTCGTCGATGTGGCCGCGGTCCATCGGCGCGAGGTGATAGGCGTAGTCCACGTGGAAGCGCCCTTTCGATATGTCGAGCACCTCGGGAAAGAAATTCGCGTACGGGCCGCCCTTGTTCAGGTAGTAGTGACCGGTGCGGAAGTAATTGATGCTGGAGGTGACGCCGCCCTGCGCGGCCGCACGGCTCTCGGTGACCGCGTCCTCCGCCAGCGGCGAATAGATGCCGCAATGCATGTGCGGGTCCACGAGACCCGGGAACGCGAGCAGCCCCTTGCCGTCCACGACCTTGCGCGCGTCGGCAGCCGGAATGTCGCGGCCGACCCGCGCGAACTTGCCGTCGGCAATCGCCACGTCGCCCTTCTGAACCGACGACTTGCCCGGCCTGACGATGCGGACGTTCTTGACGAGCAGGTCGTACTTCTTTGCGGCTGGCATGGCGGTATCCCCGGCGGTTTTCAGTCTGCGGATTTTACGCCCGCTCCCAGCACGAAGGTGGAGTCGGGAATCGGCTGGCCGATCTCGGCGGAGCGCCAGTGGATGTCCACGGTCTTCACGCCGTCGTAGTAGTGCCGGACGCGGCCCGGCTGCAGGAAGCGGTTGTCCGTCAGCTGGTAGAACTCGGAGTACTGCCGCATGTGCCAGCCCTTCGTGGTCTGCCAGCTTGCGGACAGTACGTAGAAATGCTCCTTGTCGATGCCGAACAGGGTCCGGGTGCCCGACGGGTCCTTGACGCGCACGAAGTAACTGGGGCGGCCCTCGACCTCGTCGTCGGCAAGCCGCTCGACCTCGAAGCCGGGTTGCAGCGCGAAACGGATGGCGCTGAAACCGAACGCGCTCATCTCGTCGCTCATGGCGCGCTCGGGCGGCAGCGGGCCGTCCTGGTCATAGGACCGCGTGCCGTCGAACGCCACCTGGAAGATGCGCCGGTCGCCGTCGAACGCGTCGAGCCGGAACTTGCCGCTGCCGGCGTGCGCGCCGTGCGCGAGCTCGGTCGGGTAGACGCGGTACATCACGTAGCGATCGGCGTGGACGCACTTCGCCGGGTCGCCATCGCGACACAACGTCGCATCGCCGCGCATGACGTTGGTCCCCGCCTTGAGCCACGCCTCCCCGCCCGCGGCCGCGTGGGCGCGCTCGACGATCTGGCGGGCCGTCAGTTCCTCGGCCCGGGCCGTGGCTGCCGACACGGCGACCAGCACGATAATCGTCAGCAAGACATTTCTCATCGGGTAACTCCAGCGGAGGTCGGCGCCAGCACACCGAGCGGCGCGATGCGGGGGATCAGCAGCGTAACCGCCAGTGCGGAGCCGATGTGCATCAGCGACACGATGGCGAATACGGGTGTGTACGAATAGTGGTCGATCAGCCAGCCGATGAACGGCTGCGCGAAAGCGGCGGCGAGACTGCCCGCGGCGCCCGAGAGTCCCCAGACCGATGCGACGTCACGCGCCGGGAAGAGATCCATCGGCACGGCGAACAACGAAGACGACTTGACCTGGATCGCGAACAGCGCCGCCGAGACCAGCAGGACGGCTACGTACGGCGACTCGACGAACACCGCAGGCATGGCGACCGGCACGAGCAGCGCCCCGAGCCAGATGACCCGCTTGCGCGCCGCATCGAGCGAAACGCCGTCCCTGATCAGCCGGCCACCCAGCCATCCGCCGAACAGCGCGCCCAGGTCGGCCGCCACGAACGGCAGCGCTGCGACCCAGGCGATCTTCACGATGTCGAAGCCGCGCTCGCTGTGCAGGTAGTTCGGCAGCCAGAAGGCGAAGAAATAGAACGCCCCGTCCCCCGTGAAGCGCGCGAGGATCAGGCCCCAGGTTTCGCGATGACGCAGGTAGTCGCGCCAGCGACCGGCCAGCTTCGCGTTCGAGGGCGCAGCCCGGCCGTCGAGGATGTACGACCGCTCGGCGGGCGTGATCGTCGGATGGACCTCCGGCGGATGGAACCAGCGCTTCCATGCGATCACCCACAGGAATCCAACGGCCCCCGGCACGAGGAATGCCGCCTGCCAGCCGTAGAAGTGAATCAGCAGGCCGACCAGCGGCGGCGCGACGATCGCACCGATGCCGGTCCCCGCGGTGACGATGCCGGTCGCGAGCGAGCGCTCGTGCTTCGGGAACCACTCGGCGACGGCCTTCAGCGCCGCCGGGAAGTTCACGGCCTCGGTGACGCCGAGCAGCGCCCGCAGCGCGAAGAAGCTGACGAAGCCGCGCCCGAGCGCGTGCAGCATCGCGGCCACGCTCCACCAGACGACGGCCAGCGTGAACGAACGCCGCGTGCCAAGCCGGTCGATGAGCGGCCCCAGCACCAGCTGCCCGAGCGCGTATGCCATCAGGAATGCGTAGGCGATCCAACCGTACTGGGTATTCGTGAGATGGAACTCGTCGCGCACGACCGGTGCCGCGACGGAGAGCGCCTGGCGGTCGACGTAGCTGATGGCGGTGACGAGGCAGAGCAGGATCGCGATACGCCAGCGCATGGCGTGCAGCGCCGGCACCGGCGGCCGCAGGTCAGTCAAGGACGAGGCCCCCGCTCACGTTCATCACGGTGCCCGTCATGTAGGCGGCCTGGGGGAGCAAAGGAATGCGATGCTCGCAGCGACGTCATCCGCAGTCGCCACGCGCCCGAGCGGTATCGACTGCCGCAACGAATCCACCGTCGACTCCGCGAGTCGCGCGAGCATCGGCGTATCTACCGGCCCGGGCGCAACACAATTGACGCGGATGCCGTCTCCGCCCCACTCCTTCGCGAGATAGCGCGCCAGGTTGATGATTCCCGCCTTGGCGACCGCATAGGCCGGGCCGGACAGCGCCGAACCACCGTTCAGGGCGTTGGTGGACGAGATCAGCACGAGCGAGCCGCGCCGGGCGCGCAAGGCCTCATGCGACGCCTTTGCAAGCAGGAACGCCGACGTGAGGTTCACCTCGAGAAGGCGGCGCCAGTCCGATGTGGCTACGTCGACAAGCGGTCCTTTGCCCACGGCGCCGGCGAGATGAACCACGCAGTCGAGCGCTCCGAAATGTTCCACGCAGCCGGAAACGGCACGGACTACGTCCGTCTCGTCGGTCACGTCCGCCGAGACCTGCTGGAGCGGCGCGTCGAATGCGCACGGCAACGCGGCAAGTGCCAGATCCACGGCGGTCACGGAATAGCCGTCGCGCATCAGCGCTGCAACGGTCGCGCGCCCGATGCCGCCTGCGGCCCCGGTCACGAGCGCAACACGACCCTTGTTCGTCATCGGGCGTCAGGCGGCGCTGCGCCGGGCGATGCTCGCGTGGATCCCGTCGAGCATGCTGTAGCGGATCTGGGCCGACGCGCCGACGGCCGCGATGGCCCGCGACTGCAGCGCCGGCGTCGTCGCATAGCGATGCGTCAGCTCGAGCCCCACGTGCGCGTGCTCCACGTCGCCGACGATGTGCACGTGGAAGAACTCCATGTCGTCGTCCGTGAAGCCCATGCGACGCATCTGCTCGACGTATCTCGGATAGAGGGTCGGCAGCTGGCCTTCGAGCGCGACCATGATGCCGGCGCAGGCCTCGGCGAGTTCCCGCACGGTCACGAGTTCCCAGACCCAGGCGCGCATCGCCCGCGTGGTCGGCAGGATCTCCCCTTTCTCCTCCGCGGCCAGTATGCGTTCGTCGCTCACGCCGCAGGCGCGCGCGAACTTGCGCAACAGGTCGGGATGCCGCTTGCCGGGAGCCTGCGGCATTTCTTCGCCGAGCAGGTTCTCGAGCAGGTGCTGACGCGCATCGAGATCGGGCAGCCTCGAGTAGAGCAGCGCGAACTGCTGCGGCACCGGGTCGATGTAATAGAAATGCTGGATCGCCCACTCGCCCAGCTGGGTCCGCGTGAACTTCCCGTCCGCCCACGCGTTGCTGAACGGATGGCCGCCGCCATGGCTGGGCTTGCGCGCATCCTCGAGCGCGGCGAAGAACTGGTCCCTCGAGAGGAGCTGATCCATGGATCCCCCGAAAGCTATTGATATGAACGTGAGGTTGCGGCGAGCGGCCAGCCGTCGTCAACCGGGGGCGGTCGCTGGAACCGGCCGGAACTCGCGCCCGCAGCCCGGGCAACGGCACGGCGGCGCATCCGGCCGCAACATCGAGGGCGACACCGGGAACCAGCACCCGCAACCGTCGCAGCAGAGCCAGACGGTGTTGCCTCTCTTCTCCCAGTGCGGGCCCGCGACGTCCGAGATCTGCCGCGTCATTCAGGCCTCCGGAAAGTCGCGCGCGCCGACGCCATCGAGCAGCGCACGGGCGCGCAGCACCGCCGACGCCGGAACCGTCGCCCGCGGCGGAACGGCGCGAGGCTGCCCCGGCGCCCCTGCCGGCGGCAGCGTCGCATCCACGCCGATTTTCGAGCCCGTCTGGGCGCCGGCCGGCAGTGACGGATCCAGTGTCGAGGTCGACAGTCCGTCGAGGATCATCGAGTCGCGCGACCACTGCACGCGAGTGGCGAGCGCCCAGAAAACCTCGTCCGGCGAAAAGATATCGACGTCCTCGTCCACGGCGAACACCGCCTTGCAGCGCCGATAGGCGAGCGCGGCAGCGAGCGCGTCGCGGACCTCGCCGCGCGCCGGTCGCTCGAACTGCAGGCAGGCGTGGAATCTCCTGCCCGAAACCGGCACGTGCACGTTGACCAGCGACGGCGCCACCGCTTTCACCAGCGCGTAGAGCTTGCCCTCCATCGCGATGTTGTCCGGTACCAGCATGTCGGTGAGCCCGGAGCCGTAGTCGTGATAGATCGCATCGGCCCGACGCGTGATGCACGCGATCTCGCACACGGCTGCCCGCGTCTGTGGACCGAGGTAGCCCGTGTACTCGCCGAAGGGACCGTCGGCCGTCTCCGCACCTGGCTGGACCCAGCCCTCGATCACGATCTCGGCATCGGCCGGCACCATCACCCGCGTCCCGTGCGTGATGCTGGGCACGAGCCGCAGCGGCACGCCCGCGATGCCGCCAGCTGCCGACCAGTGGCTCTGCGGGTAGTCGAGCTTCGCCTGCGTGCCGATGACGACTGCGGGGTGATGGCCGATCCAGAAAGCCACCGGACACGGCTCACCACGCTCGCGAAACTTGCGCAGGTTGCGCGCGTTGTGGGACGCGGGATAGGCCATCCAGCTCATGCGCCGCGGCCCCATGATCCAGCAGCGCTGGATGGCCGTGTTGTCCGTCAGCGTGTCCGGATCGAAGGTCGTCGCGTGCGCCGCCGTGAGGTAAGGACCGGGCTCGAGTTCGTGCTGGGTCAGGACCGGCAGCTGCGTCAGGTCCGCGGCGTCGCCTTGCAGCACCACCTGCTGGACCGGCGCGTCGGCACGCTCGACGACGCATCGGCTGGATTGCGGCGGCACTGCGTCGCGCGAACTCCGCCGCACAGTGCCGATGATCCGCGACACCGAGCGCCCTCGCGGTCAGCACGCGGCTCGCGGTCAGGTTGTTGACCACGGGAATCCCGCTCGGCTCGCCGCTGGCGAGCCTCGGCTGCGAGAAACGCAGCACCGGGAAGCGCCCGGCGCGATCGAGCTCGTGCTGCAGCGCCGTCATCTCGTGGACGACGGAGACCGGCTCGCCGATTTCGAGCAGGTCGTCGCCGAGACTGTCGAGGAACGTGCGGAGGTCCACGGAGCGGTTCGCTGCGGCGTCAGGCCGCGGCCGGGCCCTTTGCAAAACGGGGCGCCGAGCGCAGCCGCGCATCAAGCGACTGCAGCAGTCCCTCGGTCGTCTCCCAGTCCACGCAGGCGTCGGTGACCGAGACCCCGTACCTGAGTTCGCTGCGATCCGCCGGGATCGGCTGGTTGCCCCAGTGCAGGTTGCTCTCCAGCATCATCCCGACGATCGAGCGGTTGCCTTCGAGGATCTGGTTCACGAGGTTTTCCGCCACCAGCGGCTGCAGGCCCGGATCCTTGGCGGAGTTGCCGTGGCTGCAGTCGACGACGATGTTCGGGGGCAACCCGGCCTTCTCGAGTTCGCGCTCGCAGAGCGCGATGTTCACCGAGTCGTAGTTCGTCCGGCCGCCGCCGCCGCGCAGCACGATGTGGCCATATGCGTTGCCGCGCGTGCGGAACACGGCCGACTGCCCGCCCTGCGTGATGCCGAGGAAATGGTGCGGATGTCGCGCCGACTGCAGCGCGTTGATGGCCACGGTCAGCGAGCCGTCCGTGCCGTTCTTGAAGCCGACCGGAGTCGAGAGGCCGCTCGCCATCTCGCGGTGCGTCTGCGACTCGGTCGTGCGGGCACCGATCGCGGTCCACGTGACCAGCTCGGACAGGTACTGCGGCATGATCGGATCGAGCGCCTCCGTCGCGGCCGGCAGCCCGATCTCGGCCTGGAACAGCAGCAGCTCGCGCGCAAGCCGGATGCCCTTCTCGATGTGGAACGAGTCGTCCATGTCCGGGTCGTTGATCAGCCCCTTCCAGCCGACCGTCGTGCGCGGCTTCTCGAAATAGACGCGCATCAGCACCAGCATCGTTCCTTCGACGCGCTGCGCCAGCCCTCGAAGGCGCGTGGCGTACTCGCGTGCGGCCACCGGGTCGTGTATCGAGCACGGCCCGACCACCACGAAGAGCCGCGGGTCGTCGCGGTCGAGGATGCGGCGCACCGCCATCCGGCTCCTGTAGACGAAATCCTCGGCGGCCTGCGGCAGCGGAAGCGAGCGCTTGATGTCGTCGGGCGTGGGCAGCAGCTCGCTCGAGAGGACGTTGATGTTCTGCAGACGTTCTGGCATCGCGTTTGACCGACCGGACAGGTGGGTGTGCGCCGACATATTACACAGCCGGGGCCGCCCGCTGCATCGAGGCGCGCTGCGGCGTCAGGGGAAGACCCAGGCCGGCACGTGACGCCAGCCCTGCAGCAGTTCCTTGTCGAGCGTCCGCCACTGCGGCTCGAACGATTCGACGAGCTGCCAGTAGCGCGGCGAATGATTCATGTGCCGGCGGTGGCAGAGCTCGTGGATCATCAGGTAGCGCACGACCTCGGGCCGCTGGAACATCAGGCAGACGTTCAGGCTGATCGTGCCAGCGGAGGAGCAGCTTCCCCAGCGTGTGCGCTGGCGGCGCAGCAGCAGCCTCGAATAGTCGAGACCGGTCTCGCTCGCCACCGCGTCGAGACGTTCGCCGAAGTGGACCGCCGCCTTGCGGGACAGCCAGCGCAGCAGCGTCTGGCCGACCTGCCGGTCCGTGCCGCCCGCGGTCCGCACGCGCAGCACCGGCTCCTCGGTCTCGACGAAGGCCGAACGGGAGCCATGTTCGTAGGCAACCGACCATGACTGGCCGGAAGACGCCAGCGTCACTTCCGTCGGCTGCCTCTCGGCCGCCTGGGGCGACTGCAGCGACAGTTCGCCCGCCCGCCTCTCGGCCCAGTCGCGATGACGAGTGACGAAACGTTCGACTGCCGGGATCCCCACGCCGGGCGGAACCACGACTTCCACGCGGCCGCCCGGGAAGACCCGCATCGAGAGGCGCCGCGCGCGCCGGCTGATGCGAACGTTCCAGCCGGGCGATGCGTCGCGCGCGGACCAGAGCGGAAGCTGCAGTGGATGCGCACCCGTGCTCCGTCGCTCGCTTGTCGCTGGTGCGGTTTCGCATTCCGTCAGAGTTCCCTGAGACCAACCGTCACCGGCAGCCGCGCCGCACGCAATCCGGGCAGCAGGCCGCCGACGAGCCCGAGTATGAGTGAATAGACGAGACCCGTCACGAGCAGTCGCGGCGTCACGGTGAAGGCAAACGTGATCTGGCTGAAGCTCGCCCAGTTGAGCGTCGAGGCCTGGTAGCCGTTCAGCCCGAAGTACACCAGCGCGCCTCCGATGACGCCGCCGAGCAGTCCCAGCACGATCGCCTCGAGCAGCACCGACACGACGACCGGCGTCGAGCCGAAACCGAGCGCACGCAACGTGGCGATTTCGCGCGTACGCGACGAGACGGCGGAATACATGGTGTTCAGCGCGGCGAACACCGCGCCGATGCCCATCAGCACGGCGATCGTCGTGCCGACGTAGCGGATCAGCGTGATCAGGATGCGCGACTGGTCGGCGTAGAACTCGCGCTCGCTGCGGACCGACACGTTGACCCTCGGGTCGTCTTCGAGCGAACGCTTCACCGTGGCGAGCGCGGCCGGAGAGGTGAGCCGTGCACGCACCACCTGTACCGAGTTGCCGCGCCGGTAGACGCCCTGCAGCACCGTAAGGTCGGTCCACACCTCCGATTCCGAGATGCTGCCGCCGGCCTCGAACACGCCGACCACGCGCCACAGGTGAGAGCCCCACTTGACCTCGCGGCCCAGGTCCACGTTGCCGAACTGCGCGAAAGCACCGCGTCCGACGATGACCTCGTCCTTGCCCGGCTCGAACATGCGTCCGGCGACGATCCTGAAGCCGGTCCGGACGTCGGTCGCGCGGCTCGTCACGCCGCGGAACGGCACGTTCGCGGCCGTGCCCGTGCTGCGCATCGGCAGGTCCACGATCGTGTAGAACTCCGGTGAAGCCACGGGCCCCAGCGCGTCGCGCTGGATGCCGGGTGCCGAGACGATCACGTTCACCTGCTCGCGATTGAAGGAGCTCGACAACTCGTCCGAGGATCCGCCGCGCAGCACCAGCGCCACGTCCTCGCTGCCGGAGAGATCGAGTGCCGCGCGGAACCCCTCCCCCATCGACAGCAGCGACACGAGCACGGCGACCACGCCGCCGATGCCGATGACCGCCACGAGCGACGTGCCGATGCGCGCCGGCAGGTTGCGCAGGTTCATCGCGGTGATCGCGGCGAGCTGATTGAACCAGGAGCCGATGGCCATGTCAGTCGCGCCGCAGCGCCTCCACGATCCGCAGGCGCATCGCCTGGGCGGCAGGCACGGCGCCGGCCACGAGGCCCAGCGCGAACATGTAGACCACGCCCATCGCGATTGCATCGCGCGGCACCTGGAATCCCGGCAGGTACTGGCGGAACACCGGCTCGAACTGCACGCCGAGCCACCAGGCGGCCGCGAGACCGATGGCGCCACCGATCACCGTCACCAGCACGGACTCCGCGAGCACCATGCCGAGCACGCCGGCATTGGTGAACCCGAGGGTCTTCAGGACTCCGATCTCGTTGGTGCGTTCCCTGACGGACTGGGCCATCGTGTTGGCCGTGACGAGCAGCATCGTGAAAAACACCGCGGTGACGATCGCGCCCAGGATCTTGCCGATGTTGCCGACCTGGTTCACGAACGACTGCGCCATGGCGCGCTCGGACGAGGTCTTGGTTTCGGCCGGCGAATTGGCGAACAGCAGGTCGATCTGCCGCGACACGGTCGCCGCGCGATTCGGGTCGTCGATCTGGACCAGGTACCATCCGACCAGGCCCTTGCCCACGGACTTGGCTTCCTCGAAGTAGTCCTGGTGCAGGATGATGTTGCGCGTGTCACCGCCGCTCGGCAGGTCGAAGATCGCACGCACCGTCACGTCCCACGTGTCGGACCCGTCCTGCTTGCGCCAGATCGCCGAACGCAGCGGCACCGTGTCGCCGACCTTCCAGCCATACAGGTCCGCGAGCGCGCGGCCGATGAGGATGCCGGAGCGATCGGCCAGCCAGGCCTGCTTCTGTTCCTCGGGGATCTGGTACTCCGCGTACATCCTGAGAAAGGCCTCGGGCTTGGCCGGGAACGCGGGGATCTGGTTGCGCTCGTCCCGGTACCACGCGCCGAACCAGGTCTGCGGCGTCACCTCGATGACGCCGTCGATCGCATGGATGCGGTTCTCGTAGCTGGCCGGCAGCAGCTGCGTGAACGACACCTTGTGCATCGTGATCAGCCGGTCGGCGCCGGCGACGTCCACGCCCGGACTGCAGCGCGTAACGCATCGACTCGGCGAGCCCGAAGAGCAGGAACGCGATCACGATCGAGGCGACCGTGAAGAACGTGCGCAGGCGCTTGCGGCGCAGGCTCGACGCGAGCAGTGGCAGGTACTTGCCGATCACGCGTGATCTTCCCGCAGCATTCCCTTGTCGAGGTGAATGGTGCGGTTCGAGCGCTCGGCGGCGTGCGGGTCGTGCGTGACCATGATGATGGTCTTGCCGTACTCGCGATTGAGCGCCTGCAGCAGGTCGAGGATCTCGTCGCCCGACTTGCGGTCGAGGTCGCCGGTCGGCTCGTCGCACAGCAGCAGCGTCGGGTCCGTCACGATCGCGCGCGCGATGCCGACCCGCTGTTCCTGGCCGCCCGACAGCTCTCTCGGCCGGTGCTTCGCGCGATCCGAAAGGCCGACGAGCTTGAGGGCCGCGGCGACCCGGCGCGCACGCTGGTCGCGCGAGAGGTCCTTGAGCAGCAGCGGCAGCTCGACGTTGCGCTCGGCCGTCAGCACCGGCAGCAGGTTGTACATCTGGAAGACGAAGCCGACGTGATCCGCACGCCAGCGCGCGAGCGCGCCATCGCTGAGCGTGTCCACGCGCAGGCCGTCCACTTCGAGGACGCCGGAGGTCGGGCGGTCGATGCCGCCGATCAGGTTCAGCAGCGTGGACTTGCCGGAACCCGACGGGCCCATCAGCGCGACGAAATCCCCGGTGGCGATCTCGAGCGACAGCCCGTCGAGCACGCGCACCACCTCGGCGCCGCGACGGTACTCCTTGACGAGATCGCGGATGGCTACGATCGGCGTCGCCACGGTCACGAGGCCTCGAGCTCCACGGCCGCGCCGTCGCGCAGCCGGCGTGGCGCATCGATGACGACGGACTCGCCGCCTTCCAGCCCCTCGAGCACTGGCACGCTGCCGTCCTTCGGCGTGCCGAGCACGACCGCGCGTTTCTCGACCTTGCCGTCGCGCACCACCCAGACGCTGGTCGCCTTGCCGTCCCGCACCACTGCCGCCTCGGGCAGTGTCGGGCGCGCCGCCGCTGCCGCTCCCGCCTCCTCGAGGAACCGCACCTTGATGCCCATGTCGGGCAGGATGCGGTCGTCCAGCTGGTCGAAGGCGATGCGGACACGCACCGTGGCCTTCTGCCGGTCGGCCGTCGGCACGATGCTGATCACGTGGCCCGGGATGGTCCAGTCGGGATATGCGTCGAGTACCGCCCCGACTTTCTGTCCGTCGCTGACGCGGTTGATGTAGGCCTCGTTGACGTCCACCTCGATCTCGCGCGAGTCCATGTCCACGATGGTCGCGATGCCCGTGCGCGTGAAGCCGCCGCCCGCCGACATCGGCGAAACCGTCTCGCCCGGCTGCGCGTCCTTGGAGATCACGACGCCCGAGAACGGGGCGCGGATCGCGAGGTCATCCAGCCCCTGCGCGCTGAGCGCCACCCGGCTCTGCGCCACGCCGACCTCGGCCTGCGCCGCCGCAAGACGCGCCTCGAGTGCCGAGACCTCGGCCGCCGACGTGTCGAGCACACTCTGCGCGACGAGCTTGCGCTCGACGAGGCTCCGGTTGCGCGCGTCGGTGCGCCTTGCGTCCGCGAGCCGGACCTCGATCTCGCGCAGGTTGCGGCGCGATGCCTCGAGCGACTGGTTCGTGACGTTGTATTCGGCCCGTGCGGTCGACGGATCGAGCCTCGCGAGCACCTGCCCCTGCTGTACGCGCGCGCCCTCCTCGATGAGAACCTCCGCCACGCGTCCGGTGACCTTGGAACTCACGGTCGCCAGGCGCCGGGCCACGACGTAGCCGGACGCGTTCAGCACGGCTCCGTCGGCCGCGCCGGCGGCCGTTTCGACCATCGCGGTCTGCACGGGCACGGCGGAGTTCAGCGACCCGCCACGCAACCACCGCTGCGATCGCCGCGGCGACGGCGGCCACGATCAACCACCGGAAGCGTCGGGCCGGTGAATCCTGGTAGCGCTGCGGTTCGGACGCATGGTCGAGCCGCAGACTTTCGAGGGCAGCCTTGTCGAGGGACATGAGGATTCCTGTTGCCTGTTTTCGTCAGCCACTGCGCGCCCGGACCAGGCTGGCTAGAATGCCTGCCGCGGCGCGATGACCTGACCAGCATTGCGAAGCCGCGAACCTTAGCACAGCGTTTCGAGCATGATCCTGCCCCTCGTAGACATCGGCCTCAACCTCGCCCACGACAGCTTCGACCACGACCGGGACGCCGTCGTCGCCGCGGCCGTGGCCGCCGGTGTCGGCCACATGGTCATCACCGGCAGCACGCTCGAAAGCACGCGCGCCGCCATCGCGATCGTGCGCAGCGATCCCGGGCGATTCCGGGCGACGGCCGGCATCCACCCGCATCACGCGCGCGAGTTCCACGCCGCGGACGTGCCGGAACTGCGCCGCCTGATGCACGAACCCGGGATCGGCGCCGCCGGCGAGTGCGGGCTCGACTATTTCCGCAATTTCTCGCCGCACGAGGACCAGGAGCGCGTCTTCCGGCTGCAGCTCGAACTCGCCGTCGAAGCGGGACTGCCCGTGTTCCTTCACCAGCGCGATGCACACGATGCATTCATCGCCATCCTCGGCGACTACCTGCCGCGCATCCGGGCCGGCGTCGCGCACTGTTTCACGGGCGAGGCACACGAACTCGACGCCTACCTTTCAATGGGCCTTTCGATCGGGGTCACCGGTTGGATCTGCGACGAGCGCCGCGGGCAGCACCTTCGGGATCTCGTCAGGCGCATCCCGCTGGACCGGCTGATGCTCGAGACGGATGCGCCCTACCTGCTGCCCCGGGACCTGGCGCCGCGCCCGAAGTCGCGCCGCAACGAGCCACGCCACCTGCCCCACATCCTCGCGGCGGTCGCCGCCTGCCGGGGTGAACCCGCTGCGGCCATTGCCGAGGCGACGACCCGCAACGCCATGGCATTCTTCGGCTTTCCGGCCTGACGCAAGGGCGACGCGTCAACTCGAATCGACTCTCGATATAACTCGTAATCTATTGTTTTATAATTATTTTATGGATATCAAAAAAGCACTCGTTTCAATCGGCCGCACCTGGGACGAGTCGATTCTCCCGGAGCTCATGGACTACGTCCGGATTCCGAACAAGTCGCCCGGCGTTCGACCCCGAGTGGGACGCGCACGGCCACATGGAAGCAGCCGTGCAGCTGATGCGTCGCTGGGCCGAGGCACACGCCCTGCCCGGCACGCGCATCGAAGTCCTGCGCCTTCCCGGCCGCACGCCGCTGCTGATGCTGGACGTGCCGGGCCAGGTCGACGACTGCGTGCTGATGTACGGCCATCTCGACAAGCAGCCCGAGTTCACGGGCTGGTCCGACGGCCTCGAGCCGTGGACGCCGGTGCTGCGCGACGGAAAGCTCTATGGTCGCGGCGGGGCCGACGACGGCTATGCACTCTTCGCCTCGCTCACTGCGCTGCGCACGCTGCACGAACAGGGCGTGCCGCACGCACGGGCGGTGATCCTCATCGAAGCCAGCGAGGAAAGCGGCAGCCCCGACCTCGAGCACCACATCGAGGCCCTGGGCGACCGCCTCGGGACGCCATCGCTCGTCGTGTGCCTGGATGCCGAGTGCGGCAACTACGACCAGCTCTGGGCGACGACGTCGCTGCGCGGCAACCTGATCGCCACGTTGCGCGTGGACGTGCTGACCGAAGGCGTTCACTCGGGGACGGCGAGCGGGATCGTCCCGTCCAGCTTCCGCGTACTGCGCGAGATCCTCGCCCGGGTGGAGGACGCGAGTTCCGGCGCCATCCTGATCGAGGAACTCAACACCGCCATCCCGCCGGATCGTCGCGCCCAGGCCCGGGCTGCGGCGGGCGTTCTCGGCAACACCGTCTTCGAGAAGTTTCCGCTGCCGCCGGGAATGCGGACGGTTTCAAACGATCCTTACGAACTGCTGCTGAACAACACGTGGCGACCGACGCTGAGCGTCACCGGAGCGGACGGCCTGCCCGAGAGCCGCAGCGCGGGGAACGTGCTGAGGCCGTCAACCACGCTGAAGCTGTCGTTCCGGCTGCCGCCGACGCTGGATGCCGCTCGCGCGTCGGCGGTCGTTCGCAGTGCGCTCGAGCGTGACCCTCCCTACGGCGCGGCCGTCAGCGTCCGGATCGAATCGGCGATGGCGGGGTGGAATGCGCCCGAGGTCGCCCCCTGGCTGGAGCAGTCGATGCAGCAGGCATCACGCGAGTCCTTCGGCCGCGACGCGATGTACATGGGAACCGGTGGGAGCATCCCGTTCATGGGCATGCTCGGGCTGCGTTTCCCGGGCACGCAGTTCCTCATCACCGGCCTGCTGGGGCCGAAGTCGAACGCCCACGGCCCGAACGAGTTCCTGCACATCGAGACCGGCAAGCGCCTGACGGCCTGCGTGGCGCGGGTGCTGGCGGATCACGCCCGCAGGTAGGGGACAGATAGGGGACAGTCCCCCGGGACAGTCTCCTCGCAGGAGACTGTCACCGGGGGAATGTCCCCTATCCCTCCTATCGCGCGAGCGGGTTCGGCTCCGCCGCTTCCTTGATCTGCTCCCACACCGGCGCAAACGCGGCGGCGGCGCCGCCGGCCGCCCTTTCGACGACCGGGAACTCGTCCTGCAGCGCATCGAGCCGCAGCACGACGTCGGGACGTCCCTTGGGAAACTCGCCGCGCATCGAGAACAGGATGCGACCTTCCACCGGCACGTCGCCCGCGAAATGACGGACGGCGGCCATGCGGTCGTAGAGCATCGGCAGCGGGTTCGTGAACGTGAAGTGGCGCTTCGGCCCGAACACGGACCACTGTTCCATCTTCTCGCCGGCGAAGATCATCCCGGCGACGTCGAACAGGTCGAGCACCAGCAGTCCGCGTTGCGTCAGCAGCAGGTAGTTGACGTGGATGTGCTCGCCCGTACCGGTCGGCACGAGCACGTTGCGCAGTTCCTCGAAGGCCACCGAGGAAATCACGTTGTCGATGGCCCGGCGTGCACGACGCTGGCCGAGCAGGTCGCGCGCGTAGTAGACGCCGGCCGCCAGCACACCGAGACCGAACACGACCCACAGCCAGATGGGCAGCCCCAGCAGGTCCTTCATGCGCGCTCCCCGAGGACGGCACGCAGTTCCTCCATTTCCGGCCCGATCTCCGTCTGCACGGAGGGCAGCGCGAGCAGTGCCGCGAGCGCCGGCGGAACCGGCACTTCAGTCCCGATCAGCGGCTCGACGATGTCGTTGAACTTCGCCGGGTGCGCCGTGGCAACCAGCACCCATCGCTCTGCGGCACGGCGCGCGCCCAGGCGCTCGTAGACGCAGGCAGCGGTCGCCGTGTGCGGGCACCACGTCTGCCCGAGTCGCGAGTAGTCGCGCTTGATGGCCACACGAATTTCATCGTCGCTGACCGAGTGGGCTGTCAGGCGACCACGCAGCCCGTCCCAGTCCGGGAACAGCCAGCGCAGTCGTTCCATGTTGCTCGGATTGCCCACGTCCATGGCGGAAGCAAGCGTAGCGACGCTCGGACGCGGACGCCACTCCCCGCTGCGCAGGAAATCGGGCACCGTCACGTTGGCATTGGCGGCGAGCACGATCTCGCCGATCGGCAGCCCGATCTCGCGCGCCCAGACGCAGGCGAGCGCGTTGCCGAGGTTGCCGGTCGGAATGATGAAATTCGGTGCACGCCCATCGGCGCGCCACAACTCGAGGCTCGCCTTCGCGTAGTAGACCATCTGCGGCAGCAGCCGCCCGACGTTGATGCTGTTGGCGGACGACAGGCAGAGCTCGCGGCCGAGCGCCGGGTCCACGAACGCTTCCTTCACCATGCGCTGGCAGTCGTCGAACGTGCCGCGGACCGCGAGAGTGCGGACGTTGCGTCCCCAGCAGGCGAGCTGCTTCTCCTGCCGCGGCGAAACGAGGCCTCGCGGGTAGAGGACCACGACGTCCACCCACGGCCGGTCGTAGAAGGCCGCGGCAACGGCGCCACCAGTGTCGCCCGAGGTCGCGACCAGGATCGTGAGACGGCGCGGATCGTCGCGCGGCACGCGCTCGAGCGTCGCGGCGAGAAAGCGCGCGCCGAAGTCCTTGAACGCAGCCGTCGGGCCATGGAAGAGCTCGAGCACCGCAAGCGGCCCGGCCGCGCCATGCACGTCGACGAGCGGCGCCGGGAAAGAAAAGGCGTCCTGCGTGATGGCGGGCAGGAAGTCCTCCATCGCGTCGCCTGCGGCGAACGGCGCGAGCAGGTTCGACGCCAGCCCGGCAAGGGTGGATTCGCGAGCGAGCGCGCCGGCATCGACACGCGGCAGCGACACCGGCACGTAGAGTCCGCCGCCAGGCGCGAGGCCCTGCGCGATCGCCGCGCCGAGACCGACGCGGTGCGACTCGTCGCGAGTACTCTGGAACTGCATCAGGCGTCCACCACCCTCGCACCCTCGAGATCGATCGCCGACACCCAGCTGTCGGTCTCGAGCCCGTGCTCGCGAAACGCGGCGACCATCCGTGCCCGTACCGACTCCGCGTCCTGGACTTCGGCCCACGCGAAGACCGTCGGACCGGCCCCGGAAATGGAGCAGCCGAGCGCACCGGCCGCGAGCGCGCCCCGCTTGACGTCGGCAAAGCCCGGGATGAGCACCTGGCGCTGCGGCTCGATGATCACGTCGAGCAGCGACTCGCGGATCAACGGCAGGTCGGAGCTGTAGCAACCCGCGAGGAACCCGGCGAGGTTGGCCTGCTGCCAGATCACGTCGGAGAGGTCGACCGTCTTCTTCAGTATCGCGCGCGCCTCGCGCGTCGCCAGCACCATGTGCGGGTGCACGAGCACGCAGCGCACGCTCTCCGGCACCGGGATGCGCTTCACGTGAGGATTGTCGATGCCGACGGTCAGGACCAGGCCGCCGAACAGCGACGGCGCGATGTTGTCCACGTGCACCGAGCCGCTCGCCACCGCCTCGCCCTGCATTGCAAACTTCAGCAGCTGCGTGCGGTCGACCGGCCGGTCCACGAGCGCCGCGCACGCCACGACGGCAGCCACCGCGGAAGCGGCCGACCCGCCAAGGCCGGAGCCGAGCGGAATGCCCTTCTCGATCTCGAGCTCGAATCCGAACGGCAGGTCGAGTTCGCGCTGCAGCGCGAGCGCCGCCATGCCGGCCGTATTCTTTTCCGGCGCGAGCGGCAGATCGCTCACCACTCCCTTGATCGAGCGAATCACCACCCCGCGCTCCGCCCGCCGCGTGGCACGCACGCGATCGCCGAGCGCGGCGACACTCTGGCCGAGGATGTCGAAGCCAACCGCGACGTTGCCGACGCTCGCGGGCGCAAATGCCGTCGCCGACGTGCGAGTGCCGCTCAAAGCTTCGCCCCGAGATACGCACACACCCGGAGCAGGTCGGCGAACACGCCGGCAGCCGTCACGGCCGGACCGGCGCCCGGTCCCTGCACGATGAGCGGGTTCTTGTCGTAGCGGGCCGTCTCGAAGCGCACGATGTTGTCGGTGAGCGCGATGTTGGCGAACGGATGCGACGCCGGGAAGTTCCACGACGCCGACTTTCGCCTTGCCGTCCGCATCCACCGACCCCACGTAGCGCAGCACCTGGCCGCGTGCCGTTGCAGCCCGCAGGCGCGCCAGCATCGGCTCGTCGAATTCCGAAAGCCGGTCGAGGAATTCGTCGATGCCGCACTTCTGCAGCGCCGACGGCACGAGGCTCTCGACCACGACGTCGCCCATCTCGAGTCGCTGCCCCATCTCGCGCCCGAGGATGATCAGCTTGCGGGCCACGTCCATGCCCGAGAGGTCGTCACGCGGGTCGGGCTCCGTGTAGCCGAGCGACTTCGCCTGCCGGACCACCGACGAGAACGACTGGCTGCCATCCCAGGTATTGAAGAGGTAGGCGAGCGTCCCGGAGAACATGCCCTCGATGCGGCGGATCTCGTCGCCGGTCTCGCGCAGGTCGCGCAGCGTCTGGATGACCGGCAGCCCGGCACCCACGGTCGCCTCGTAGAGATAGTGGGAGCCCGCCGCGCGCCGCGACTCGCGCATGCGCTCGTAGTATTCGTAACCCGCACTGTTCGCCTTCTTGTTCGGCGTGACGATGTGGATGCCTTCCGAGAGCCAGTGCGCGTAGCGATTCGCCACGTCCGCATTGGCGCTGCAGTCGATGATCACGGCGTGCGGAAACTGGTCCGCATGGACGTGGTCCGCGAAGCGCTCGAGATCGACGGGACCCTCGCCCGCGGCGTATTCCTCGCGCCAGCGCGCGAGGTCGACCGAGCCCTGCACCAGCCGCATCGCCCTCGAGCCCGCGATGCCGCGAACGCGCAGGTCGATCTTGAAGTCCCGGCGCAGGCGCTCCACCTGCGAGGCGATCTGGTCGAGCAGCGCGCCGCCGACGAGGCCGGGCCCGATCAGTCCGATCGAGACCGTGTGCGCGGAAAGGTAGAAGCTCGAGTGCACGGAGCGCAGTGCACGGGCACTGCCCCGCCCGTCGATCACGACCGAGATGTTGCGCTCGGAGGCGCCCTGCGCGATGGCGCGCACGTTGACGCTCGCCTTGCCCAGCGCGCTGAAGACCTGGGCCGCGACACCGTGCGCCCCGGCCATGCCGTCGCCCACGACCGCGAGGATGCTGCAGCCGTGATTGACCTCGACGCTCTGGATCTGTCCCTCGCGCAACTCCGGGTCGAACGCACGGCGCACGACGCGCTCGGCACGCTCGGCCTCGACCTCGGGCACCGCGAAGCAGATCGAGTGTTCCGAACTGCCCTGCGAGATCAGGATCACCGAGATCCCCTCCTCCCGGAGCGCGCCGAACAGGCGATGCGCCGTGCCCGGAACGCCGATCATGCCGGCCCCCTCCAGGTTCAGCAGCGCGATCTTCTCGACGGTCGTGATGCCCTTCACGAGCGGGCTCGGCGCGGTGCGGTCGTGGATCAGCGTTCCAGCCTTCTCCGGCGCGAACGTGTTGCGGATCCAGATCGGGATGCGCTTTGCGACCGCCGGGGCCATCGTCTGCGGATGGATGACCTTGGCGCCGAAATAGGCGAGTTCCATCGCCTCGTTGTAGGAGATCTCGTCGATCACCTGGGCCTCGGGCACCAGCCGGGGATCGGCGCTCAGCACGCCGTCCACGTCCGTCCAGATCACGATCTCACCCGCATCGAGCAGCGAACCGAAAATGGACGCGGAGAAATCGCTGCCGTTGCGCCCGAGCGTCGTCTGCAGTCCCTGCGTGTCGGTCGCGATGAAGCCCGTGACGACCAGCGTGCCGGTGAAGTCCGGGGGCACCTCGGCGTGGAGATTGGCGCGCGACTGGTCCCAGCGGATGCCCGGACCAAGCGGCCCCCACTCGACCAGCAATACGCGGCGCGCGTCGAGCCACTGCACCCGGCCGCTCGACACGCCGCGCCGGCGCAGCAGGCGCTCGAACATCCGGGTCGACCAGATCTCGCCGTAGCCGGAGATGAGGTCCCGAAGCGTCGTGGACGCCGATCGCACCAGGCGCACCGTCTGCAGGATGCCCGCGATGTCCTGGCAGTCGCGGTCGAGTCCCAGCACGAACTCGTCGTAGAGGTCGTCCTCGAGCAGCTCGCGGGCGATCCCGACGTGACGCAGGCGCAGCTCTTCGATCCGGTCCTCGAGGGCCGGGTCCTGCCGTTCGGCAAGCGCTATCAACGTGAGCAACGCGTCGGTCACGCCGCGACAGGCGGACAGGACGACAGCCTTGCGGCTGGCCGGGTCGGCCTCGACGATGCGGGCCACCCGCTGCATGCAGGCGGCGTCCGCGACGCTCGACCCGCCGAATTTATGGACTTTCCAGGCTTCCACGGTCAACACGCTCCCATCCAGCCGCCCACGCAGGCACGCCGACCGGTCGCAGGGCAGCGACGGGCCAGGCCGGGTGCGGACTGATGGGAGACTCCTCGGTTACAGTCCGCGGCACTCTATCTTCTTGCAGCGCGGCAGGCAAACTAGCGGACCATGAGCGATTCAGCCTACCCGGGCGTGCATGCGGCCATCCTTGCCGCCGGGCCCTCCACTCGCTTCGGCAGTCCGAAGCAGCTCGTGCGACTGGCCGGCGCCCCGGTGCTGCACCAGGCGATCACGAACGCCGCGCTGGTGGCCGGCCATTCGGTCACGGTCGTGCTCGGGGCCCATGCCCGCGACATCGGGCCAGCACTGCGGCAGTCGGCCGTCGCGGTCGTCGTGAATCGCGACTGGGAGGAAGGAATCGCGAGCTCGATCCGCGCCGCCGTGCATGCGGCGCCATCCGGGTGCGAAGGCCTGATGCTGGTCCTCGCCGACCAGGTGGCGGTCACCGGCGACGACCTGAAGCGCCTGTACGCGGCCTGGCGCCGCCACCCCGTCCTCATAGCCGCCGCACTGTATGGCGGCGCACCCGGCCTGCCGGCGATCTTCCCGCGCTGGGCTTTTTCGGACCTGCTGCAGGTGCGTGGGGATCGAGACCCGCGTCTCGTAATCCGGCGAAACGTGGACAGGGTGGTACGGGTCCCGATGCAGAATGCGGGCATCGACCTCGACACGCCCGAGGACCTGCTCGAAATCGAGGCGGCGGTCAGTCGCACGGAACTCTGACCACCGTTAAACTGAATAACTTCAACGACTCCCGGAGACCTGCACATGCGTCGATCCCTGATCCTGGCCGCCGTCCCCTGCGCCGTTTCACTGCTGGCCGGCGCTGCTCGCGAACGCCGGCGCCGTGGCGGACCTCTACCGCGGTGGAGCATTCGGCTTGCCCTGGAACGCCGGGAAAGAGCGCGATCGAGGCGAAATACCCGGGCGGCAAGTGGGACGAGGACGGGAAGGGACACGCGCGCTACTGCGTCGCGAGCAAGCAGACCTGCTCAAGCTGCCGCCTCCGCACCAGACGAAGGAACTGTGCATGCTGATCGGCACGGACAACACGCTCGCCAGCGTCACTGCCGTGATGGAGCCGTCGCTGCAGTCGCTGCTGGCGGTAGTGAACCGCTGCCGCACGACTTTCGGCGATTTCGATGCGGTGGTGCGCGACGAGTCGGCGATCCAGTCGCGATCGAACGGGATGCTCTGGACCGCCGACGCGCCCTACGTGGTCCGGATCGAGAGCCAGAACAACGAGGTCGGGAGCCCGACCCGGGTGACATTCACCGTCGCCGACGAGGCGCACCTCTATACGGAAGGCTCGAAGAAAGTCTCGAGCCGACCGGGCTCGTAGAGCGTTTCAGCCGGAAGCGCTGAGCGTATCGGCCGGGGGTTCGCCCTGGCCGGTCGCTGGCGCGTCGTCCGTCGGAACCAGCGAGAACGAGCGTCGCTCGAGCCACTCCACGAGCGGACGAAACGTGTCCAGGTCATCCTGGAGCAACGCCCCCTTCATTTCGTGCAGGCCCATGCCGGTCTCGGCGGAGCGGACGTAGGCCTGCGAATCCCGCAGCACCGCCGCCACCGGGATCCTCATGCTCTGCAGGAACCGCATCAGCGACTGGTAGGCCTTCGTATAGCGCCGCGCGCGATTCGCGACGATCACCAGGCGCTTTTCCGAGCGATGCACCTTGCCCACCAGCAGCAGGTCGGCGATGCAGCGCGACGCCGCATGAATGTCGATGTCGGACGGCAGCACCGGGACGACGATGGCGCTTGCGTCGCGTACGACGTCCGACATCTGCAATGCAGTGAGAGCCGCCGGCGTGTCCACGATCAGCCGCTCCGTTCCGGGCGGTGCCCGCAGCGCGAACGACCGCGTCACCCCCATCCGCTGCTCGTAGGCGGCGATCGGGTGAATGGCGGGGCACTCGGACGGCCTGACCTTGAGCCAGCGGATGCTGGACCCCTGGGGGTCCATGTCCATCAGCGCGACCCGCAGCCCCTTCCACGCGTAATAGGCGGCGAGATTCGTCGCGACCGTCGACTTTCCGGAGCCCCCTTTCGGGTTCAGGACGACAATCTTCTGCATGGGTGAGGGTTGCTGGATCATCCGTGTCGGCTTCCGGTGCCGACCGTAACCGACTCCGGGCAATCCGGCAAGGCACCTGCGGCGAATTGTGACGCAGACCTTCGCTATTGCCCGGGTTCCGCGGCCCGGAGCTTCGCGACGATGAAAGCGCGATGCGGAACGTGCAGCAGGTCGGCGATGCGGCGGATCAGGTGTTCCTCGTACTTGTGGATCACCGAGTCGGCGCTCGCGACACGCCAGAGCTGCTCGACCAGCCGCAGCTTCTCCGCCTCGCTGCAGGCCCGGTTCACCTGCGACGTGAACTGGTATAGATCGTGCGACGCGTCGACACGCTGCTCGGCCAGCTCGAGCAGCTCGCGCCCGTCGGATTCATCGAGCCCGAGCTGGCGACCGATCGACTCGATCACCTGGCGTCGCTCCACCGCGTCCGTCTCGTGATCCGCACGCAGCACCTCGACCATGAGGGCCGCGACCGCGAGCCTGAAGCCCTCGCCGTCTTCAGCCGCCGCACTGTCGCTGCCCGACAGCCGGTCCGACAGCCATTTCTTCAGATTGCGCATGCGTCTTCGCTCGGTGGTTACGTTCAGTGAACAACCCGCTGGATCCCGGGCATCTGCCAGTCGCCGCTCAGGATCGCCTCGTCTGGCCAGTAGAGCCGGGCCGTGATCCGGAACGCTCCTTGCGCATCGACCGGCAGCCAGTTGTTGCGCATGGCCTGCTCCGGCGGCTCGGCCTGCAGATAGATGTCGAGGGACCCGTCCGGCGTTGAACGTGAGTGGATCGCGGTCTCCGAGCGCATAGCGGCCAGCCGGATTCGCAATCAGGTAGCCGTCGCCGTCGTACGCGGTCACGGACCAGAAGGCGCGCACCGGCGGGAGCCCGTCTGCCGGAAAATGCAGCACGTAGCGCTGCCCACCGGTCAGCGGCTCTCCGGCTGCGTCGCTTTGCGCATTCGGGTAGACGGCGTCAGCCGGCAGATTCGCACCCAGCCCCGCCATCGCAACGACCGCCCGCAGCCCGTACTCGGTGCCGTACGCGCCGACGTTCATCGGCGGGACCGACCATCCCGCATGGACGTCCCTCGGACTTGCGGCCGCGCGCTGCATCCGCCGCGCCGCGATCTTCATGCCGAGCGAGATCGCCTTGCGCTCGAGCCAGCCCCATGCCTCGACTGGCTGGCCCGGGCGCACGCCCAGGTTCGCAAGCTTTTCGAGCGCAGGCCCGTCCGAGGCCGCCGGCGGATTGTCGGCGAGCAAATGCGCCAGGGTCCCGAAGTACGTCTCGGCGTCCATGGCACGCATCTGGAAAAGTGGCGGTTCCGGCGCGGTCGCGGCGCGCTGCCACGCGGTTGGAGTCGGCGTCGCTCCCCGCCACGAAATCCTCGAGGCTTCTCAGGCGCAGCTGTGCCTGGAGGCCGTGCACGAATTCGTAGTCCGCAACGCCGTTCGTCTGAATACGCCCCAGCAGCCACGCGATGCGCGTCGGCGAGCGCAGCAGCGTCGCTCCGTCGGGAACAGGTCCGTCCCATCCCGGTCCGGCGATCAGGAAAACGCCTGCGCCTCGCCCTGTCGTGCGCGGACCGATTGACGCGAAAACGTTGGTCCAGCCGTCCAGCAACTGCATGACGTAGTAGCGGTCGGTCGCGGGCACCTCGAACACCTGCGGTCCATCGGCCAGGTCGAGCCAGGCGATCGAATAGAGCGTGTCGACGTTGGGCCGGACGACCTCGCGGAAGTCCGCATCCGGGAACACCGGCACGTTGAAGAGCGCGTTCGGAGGCGCCCGTGTGGCGGTGAACGCGCGCTGCGTAACGTCCATCAGCACGAGCGGGTAGCCGTAAACGTACGATTCCGCGGCCTGCCGGATGGTGCCCCGCGTCGCAACCAGCAGGACCACGACGGCAGCGACCGCGACGGCGAGCGCGATCAGCCATGGCTTCAACTTCATGGACCCCGCCCAAGGATCACAGCGAGGAATCGCATGAAGTCAGTGTATTGACGCGTCGCCGGCCCCGCAACAAAGGCGCGCTGGATTTCCACGGGCCGCCGGCCGATGATCACCGTCGGCAGACGTCGAAACGCAAGCGCAAGGAGTTGAAGATGAACGGTGCACAGTCCCTCGTACAGACGCTCGTCAACTGCGGAGTCGAGGTGTGCTTCAGCAACCCTGGCACGTCGGAAATGCACTTCGTCGCGTCTGTCGATTCGATTCCCGGGATGCGCCCCGTCCTGTGCCTGTTCGAAGGCGTCGCGACGGGCGCGGCCGACGGATATGGCCGCATGGCCGGCAGGCCTGCGTGCACGCTGCTGCACCTGGGCCCGGGGCTCGCGAACGGTCTCGCCAACCTGCACAACGCGCGGCGCGCCGCGACGCCGATCGTCAACGTTGTCGGCGACCACGCGACCTATCACCTGCAGTACGACGCGCCGCTCACCTCGGACCTCGTCGGATTCGCGCGACCGGTTTCATCGTGGCTCTGCGAGTCGAAGAGTTCGCGCAGCGTGGCCGCGGATGCCGCAAGGGCGGTGCAGGCGGCCACCGCGGCTCCCGGAGGCATCGCCACACTCATCCTCCCGGCGGATACGGCATGGAGCGATGCGCATCACGCCGCAAGGCCATTACCGGCCATTGGCCCGCATCCCGCGTCCCCGGATGCCGTCCAGCGAAAGCGCGGAACTGCTGCGCAACGGCAGGAAGACCGCGATCCTGCTGCGTGGCCGGGCGTTGCGCGGCGCGGGCCTGGAGGCCGCCGGCCGGATCGCGGCGAAGACAGGGGCCCGACTGCTGTCAGATACGTTCGCCCCGCACAGCGAACTCGGCGCCGGCCGCGTAGCTGTCGAGCGCCTGCCCTATTTCGCCGAGCAGATCGTCGAGACGCTGGCCGGCGTCGAGCAGATGATCCTGGTCGGCTCGAAGCCCCCGGTTTCGTTCTTCGCGTATCCGGGCAAGCAGAGCTGGTGCTCGCCGGAGGGATGCCGCTTTGCGCAGCTTGCCCACGACCATGAAGACGGCGCACAGGCGCTTGAAGCGCTTGACCATGCTCTCGGTGGCGCCGCGCCGACGCTGGCCCGTATCCCGCTTGCCCTTCCCGACCTGCCGACCGGCCGCCTCACGGCACTCGCCGTTGCGCAGGCGATCGCGCACCTCACGCCGGAGAACTCGGTCTTCTCCGACGAATCCGCGACTTCGGGATTCCCGCTCGCGATGATGATGTCGCGGGCGCGACCGCACGATCACCTCGCGCTCACGGGCGGCTCGATCGGACAGGGCCTGCCGCTCGCGGTCGGCGCGGCGATCGCCTGTCCGGATCGCAAGGTGATCTGTCCGCACGGCGACGGCGGCGCCGCCTATACGCTGCAGGCGCTGTGGACCATGGCGCGCGAGAAGCTCGACGTCACGACGGTCATCTACGCCAATCGTTCCTACGCGATCCTCAACATCGAGCTGCAGCGGGTCGGCGCGATTGGAGCCGGCCCGAAGGCGCTGTCGATGCTCGACCTGCACAACCCGGAGATCAACTGGACCAGCATCGCCACGGGACTCGGCGTCGAAGCGAGCCGGGCCGAGACGGCCGAGCAGTTCAACGAACAGTACGCCTCGGCCATGAAGCAGCGCGGACCGCGACTGATCGAAGCGATGATCTAGCCACCGTCCGCCTTGCACCTGACGTCGACCCCGACGTCGAACCACTGCTGCGTGGCGCGCAGCGTGGCGGAACCGGTCTTGCCCGGCTCCACGAACACGAAGGTCTGGAAAGGCAGCTGTGGATCGGCCTCGAAGTTCAGGTCGCAGCGCACTTTCTGCGCGGTGTTGTTGGTCAGGTTGACCACGAGCACGCCCGGGTTCGACACCGGCTCGATCTTGATGTCGAGACCGTTGAGGTGCGGCGTGACCTCGACCGTATAGTTCTGGGCCACTGCCACCTGGCCGACCAGGAACAACGCCAGCGCGGCAAGGACTGCGCACGGCGACTTCAGAAGCGATGGGCTGGCATTCATCATTTCACTCCACTGTCTCGAGGTATCAACGCGGTTGGACGATCAAGGCCGGCCTGCACCCGGCGTCTCGACTTCGACGCACATCACGTGGCCGCGACGCGCCGTCGACGCGACATCCGCCGACGACGACGGTGCCGTCATCATGTACAGCGTCCTGCGGTCGGGGCCGCCGAGCATGCACGCGAAGCACGGCTGGTCGGTCTGCACGGTGGCGACGATCTCGCCCCCTGGAGCGATCAGCAGGCACTCCGGCGCAATCGCGTTCGCGATCCAGACATGGCCGTTCGCGTCGAGACAGATCCCGTCCGGCGCCCGCATGCCCAGCATCGCCCAGACCCGGCGGTTCGCCAGCGTTCCGTCGGCACCGATGTCGAAGGCCGTCAGTCGCATCGCCAGCGTCTCGGCGACGATCATCGTCCTGCCGTCCGCCGTAATGACGCAGCCGTTCGGAAAGTGCATGTCCGCTGCAGCGACGTGCACCCGGCCGTCCGGGTCGACCCGCGCCAGGTTCGTCGTCGGGTGGTCCGCAATTACGCTTTCGACACCGCGCGCCTTGAGTTCGGCATCCAGTGGAAAGCCAAAGTTGCCGACGTACGCGCGCCCGGTCGCATCGACGACCATGTCGTTCGTGTGGTGTGCGGCCACGTGGGACAGGTCGGCATGGACCTTCACGCCATCCGGATCCACGCGCAGCAACTGCCGCCGGTGCATTGCCACCACGAGCAGGCGCCCGTCCGGCAGCCAGCCGAGCCCGGACGGCTGGTCGTCGATTTCGAGTTCGATCCGGACGTTGCCGGAGGAGTCCAGCGACTTGACGGCGTGGTCATAGAAGTCGCTGAACCAGAGACGATCGTTCCGCCAGCGCGGACCTTCGCCGAAGTAGAGGCCTTCGGCCAGCAGCATGGCCTTCGTCATTTGTGTCCCCTCGCTCTTGTTGGACGCCAACGTAGCGCCGCCCGGCCGCCGAGGCAACCCATCCGGTCTGGAGAGGTCGCCAGAGCGTCGATGTCCGGGTTCATCACGATGGCCCGGAACTGGCCGCAGGTGCAGAATGCCGCACGCAGGCGCAAGGCCTTGCCAGGGATCCGGGGGACTTCTGCAAATGGCTCAGATCACGACGACGCTGCCTGCTGGATTCGCCGGCCGGGACAACGTGCCCAGCCCCAGCGACCAGATAGAGCAGGCCCTCACGGGAAGCGGAATCGGAATGTGGGACTGGGACCTGGTCAGCGGCAAGGCCAGCTACTCGCCACTGAACAACCGCATGCTCGGGTACGACGCAGGCGAGCTTGGCGAGACATTCGCCGAGCAGGCCGCGAAGATTCACCCCGACGACGCGCGAGCCATGCAGGCCAAGGTTGACCAGCACCTGCGCGGCGAGACCGCATCCTACCGGACGGAGTTCCGCGTGCTGCGCAAGGACGGCACCTACGCGTGGTTTGAGTCCCGCGGCATGGTCGTCGAGCACGGCCCCAACGGGGAGCCCTGGCGCATGATCGGGACTCACATCGATATCAGCGACCGCAAGGCCAACGAGCAGCTGCGGCGAGACCTCGAAGCCGCGTTGCGGCGGAACCGGGACGAGCTGGAGGCGATGGTTCGGCAACAGACGCAGAAGCTGGTGGACGCCGTCGATGCCGCGGAGCTCGGCCACCGCGCCAAGAACGCACTGCTGGCAAACCTTGGCGACGAGTTTCGAGCGCCACTGGACGTCGTAGTTGATACCAGCGCGCGGCTGCTCGCGGGGGACAGTGGCGAGCTCCCGTCGGGCATGCGCGAGCCGCTGGAACGCCTCCAGCGATCCGCGCGCCTGCTGTCCGACACCCTCCAGCGTCTCCTCGACGTCCGAAGCATCGAGACCGAGGCCCTCGACCTGTACCCGACCCAGGTCAACCTGCGGCACGTCCTCGAGGAGCAGTGCGAAGAGGTGGAGAACCAGGCCCTCGAACGGGGCATCGACCTTCGGACGGTGATCTGCGACGAGGACCTGGTCGTCTTCGCCGACAGGGCCCGGCTGGCGCAGGTCGTACGTGAACTGCTGAACAACGCCCTCAAGTTCACGAAGCACGGCTACATCCAGGTGCGTACGAAGACGTTCGCAGGGACCGCGCTGATCGAAGTGCAGGACACAGGCGTGGGCATTGCGCCCGAGCGGCAGCCGACGCTCTTCCATGCTTTCAGGTCGATCGAGGATCGTCCCCTCACGCTGCAGCGCGGACTGGGACTCGGCCTTTCGATCTGCCGCGCGCTCGTCGATGGGATGTTCGGAACCATCGGCGTGAGCAGCAAGGTCGGTCGAGGCAGCCGATTCTGGTTCACTGTTCCGCTGGCCGCGAGTGCCCAGACGGTCAGTTCCACGAGACACTGAGCCGCAAAGAGATACTCATGAGCGACCCAACGGTGAGCGGCACGGACGACGCGGACCTTCCCGTGTCAGCGCGGATCCGCGCGAGGATCCAGCAGGCGCGGCATCGATTCCACGCCAACGACAACATCGCGGCGTTCGTCCTCCCGGGCGAGCTCGACGCGCTGCTGGACGAAGTCGAGGGCAGGATGCGTGGCGTGCTCGAAAGCCTGGTGATCGACACCGTGAGCGATCACAACACCCAGGACACCGCGCGCCGCGTCGCCAAGATGTACCTGAACGAGGTATTCCGCGGCCGCTACGTCCCGGCGCCGCCGGTGACGGAATTCCCGAATGCGGAGCACCTGAACGAGCTGATGATCGTGGGCCCGATCACGGTGCGCAGCGCGTGCAGCCACCACTTCTGCCCGATCCTCGGCCGCCTGTGGATCGGCATCATGCCGAACGAGCATTCGAACCTGATCGGCCTGTCGAAGTATTCGCGCCTGGCCGAATGGATCATGGGCCGGCCGCAGATCCAGGAAGAAGCCATTGCCCAGATGGCCGACCTGCTGATGAACAAGGTGAGCCCGGACGGGCTGGCCGTGGTCATGGAGGCGGATCACTTCTGCATGCACTGGCGCGGCGTCAAGGACGACCGGACCAAGATGGTGAACAGCGTGATGCGCGGTTCGTTCCTGAAGGATCCCACGCTGCGCCGCGAGTTCCTCTCCCTCATCGACCTTACCACCTGAGGCCACCATGCTTGTCCGTCTTCTCTACGCGAGCCGCGCCTCCGCGCCGCTCGATGCGTCGATGCAGGAATCCATTCTCGAGCAGTCGCGCGCGCACAATCCCGCGGCCGGCATCACCGGGATCCTCTGCTTCAGCGACGACGTGTTCATCCAGGTCCTCGAAGGCGGACGGGACGCGGTTTGCGAGCTGTACAACACGATCGCGCGCGACGCCCGCCACAGGAACGTCCGCATCCTCGACTTCGCGGAGATCCGGGAGCGGCGCTTCGGCAACTGGACCATGGGCCAGGTCAACCTGGCCAAGGTCAATCCGTCGCTGCTGCTCAAGTACGGCGAAACCGCCGACCTGAACCCTTTCGAGTCCTCGGGACAGGCGACGCTGGCACTGCTCGACGAATTGATCGCTACCGCGCTGGTCGCAAGCCGCGGCTGATCAGCCGAGCGCGTCGAGCCCGAACATCTTCGCCATCCTGGCGTCGAACATTGCCGCCGGCAGCAGCTTCTTCAGCAGCGGCAGTCGCACACTGTTGGCTCCGCCCCTGATCACACGCGGCGGCGACGCACCGAGCAGCGCTTCCGCGACCGGCACGACAAACAGCTCCGCCGGCGTGGCGCCCCGCTGGCCGGCCTGTGCGCGGGCGCGTATGCCGCGCTCCGCGACCTTGTAGAGTGAATCCTCGGGAAGGCGAATGGCCTCCTCCGCGTGCTCGCCGAAACTCGAGCGTATGCCACCCGGCTGGATCGATACGACACGGATGCCGAACGGCGCCAGCTCCATCCTCAGCGCGTCGGTGAGCGAATGCATGGCCGCCTTGCTCGAGCAGTACGCGGCGGCAAATGGCGTCGTGAACAGGCCGACGATGCTGCCGACGTTTGCGACGACCGCGCTGCCATTCTTCGCAACCGCCGACCGCAGCAACGGCACGGCCTTCGCCGTCACCGCCACCGGAGCGATCACGTTGGTCTCGTACTGGCGACGCAGGTCGTCCCGCGTCAGGTCGATCACCGCGCCGACCTGTGAGAAGCCGGCGTTGTTGACCAGCAGGTCGAGATGCCCCGCTTCCGCCGCCACCGTCTCGAAGGCGCGCGCAATCGACATGTCGTCGTTGACGTCGAGCTCGAGGCCGCGAATGCCGTCACGCTCCAGCGAGGCGAGCGTCTCGCTGCGACGCGCAGTGGCGTAAACACGGTGTCCACGCCGACCGAATTCGGCGGCGAGCGCGGCCCCGATGCCGCTCGAGCAACCCGTGATCAATATGGTCTTCTGCATCGTCACTCCCACTGGAAATACTGGGATCGTACCCGCGGCTTTGCGGCTAAGGCATCTCCAGTTCGAGCACCCACGCTTCCTGCTCGGGAGTCTCCACCGCACCGTGGCGCGCCTCGCGCACACCGTCGAGCGCCTGCCGCGGAGTCACGCCGGCGACCTCGACCAGCAATCGGGCGGCGACCATGCCCGTCCGACCAAGGCCCCCGCGGCAATGCACGAGCACGCGCTCACCTTCGCGGAGCCGATCTCCGAGGCGCACGCCCGAACTTGCCCAACCGGCCTCAAAGCGGGCATCCGGCACCTGGACATCCCGTATCGGCAGATGATGCCACTCCATGCCCGCGGCGCGGACTGCCTCGCCGAGTCGTTCGACGCCGAGCATCTCGAACTCGTGATCCTCGATCAGCGTGACGACGGCGGCGGCGCCCCATTCGCGGATCACCCGCACGTCGGCATCCAGGTCCCGCTCCCATCCAGCGCCAAAGACGCTGTTGCCACGCTTGCCCGGGCAAATCGTCAGGCCGACCAGGCCCGCGCCTGCCTGGCACCTGGGCGATGAGCAGCGGATCTGTCTCGCTCGTCCGGGCGCGGCTCAAGATCGCCACCTGGTAATCCAGGGAGCAAGCACGGCGGCGAGATCGGGGTGACCGACCTCGGCAAGCTCATAGGTCACGTCGCGAATCGGCACGCCGGGATCGAACAGCCGTGCAAGCTGGAACGGACTGCCGTTTACGACCACGTCGCACTTCGAAGCACGAATCGTCGCCTCGAGATCGGCCACCTGCTTCGCTCCGTACCCCATGGCTGGAAGCACGGGCCCTATGTGCGGATACGACGCATAGGTCTGCGCGATGCTGCCCACCGCGACCGGGCGTGGATCCACGAACTCGACCACGCCCGCGTGATGAGCTGCCACGGTGCCCGCGCCGAACGGCATGCCGCCATGCGTGATGGTCGGGCCGTCCTCCACGACGAGGACCCGCTTTCCCACCAGCGATCCACCATCGGTCGCGGAACTCGCCAGCATCACCGGAGACGCGGCACGCACGATCGTCGCGCGCGGATTCACGGCATGTACGTTGGCGATGACCTGCGCCACGGCTTCCGGCGTGGCCGAGTCGACCTTGTTGACGACGACGATGTCGGCGAGCCGGACGTTCACCTCTCCGGGATGGAATGCCAGCTCGTGCCCGGGGCGAAGCGGATCAACGACCGTCACGGTGACGTCGGGCCGGAAGAACGAAAAGTCGTTGTTGCCGCCATCCCACAGCACCACGTCGGCCTCCTGCTCTGCCTGGCGCAGGATCGCCTCGTAGTCCACGCCCGCGTACATGACGAGGCCCTCCCGCACCGGCAGTTCGTACTCTTCGCGCTCCTCGATGGTCGGCTCGTAGGCATCGATGTCCGCCTGGCTCGCGAACCGCTGCACGCGCATCTTCACGAGGTCTCCGTAGGGCATCGGGTGCCGCACGAGCACCACCTTCAACCCCGCCCCCGTCAGAAGTCGCGCTATCCTGCGGCTCGTCTGGCTCTTGCCGCACCCTGTACGGGCGGCACAGACGGCGATCACCGGCTTCGTCGACCGCAGCATGGTGGCCGCCGGACCGAGCAGAGTGAATGACGCGCCAGCGGCCATCACGATGGCGGCTTTCTGCATCACCTGCTGGTACGAGAGGTCGCTGTAGGCGAAAACGACCTCATCGACTTCGTTGTCGTGGATCAGGTCGGCGATTTCGGCTTCCGGCCGTATGGGTATGCCGTCGGGATAGCGCGGGCCCGCGAGCGCCGGCGGATAGCGGCGGTCGTCGATACCCGGTATCTGCGCAGCCGTGAACGCCACGACCTCGCTGCCGGCGTCATCGCGGTACACAACGTTGAAATCGTGAAAGTCGCGCCCGCCGGCGCCCATGATGATGATCTTGCGCATCCCGTCTCCTCGCGTCAGTTTCGCGCGCAGGACCGCTATTTTGCGCCAGTGTCCCGCCACGAGCCCGTCGGTATTGACCGCGCAGTGACTCGGATTGACAAGCAGTCCGACGCGAAGGCGAGTAAAAGATAACTATGATTACAGTCCAAGTTCCCGCCGACCTCGCTGTCGCCTGCAGATCCTACCTCTCGGCCTTCGGACATCCGGTCCCGGACGAGGTCATCGAGATGTTTGCATCGCGGCCCGGCCCGCTGCTGCTCGAGATCCGGCAGGCAGTCTCACTCCAGCGCCCGGTCAGGGCCTGGCAGACGCGGCCGAGAGTCAGCGCGATGCCCTGAGCGCGGCGGCTCGCGTCAGGTGAGCCGGGCGCGCCAGTTCCTGGCGTTCTTGATGTCGAGTGCAGTCGCTATCATCTTCAGCGCAGCCTGCTCCGACTCATGGCGCGCCGATTTCAGGCCCAGCATGCCGCCAGCGGCGTCTGCCACGTCCTGGCAATAGGCGACCAGCAGCTGCGAGCAGTCGGCGTCGAATTCATCATCGGTTTTCGAATGACTGCTGCACAGCTCGTTCAGGACCGCGAGGTCCGTCTGAAGCCTCGCGGCGCTCGGTGCGACGCTCAACCAATGCTCGAGTGTCTCCCGCCCGCCGCTCTCGAGCAGGCCGCGATCGGCGGCGATCTGCATGATGAGTTTGCGTTCCGCGGCCTGGATCCTGCCGTCCGCCCAGGCGACGTAGACCATCGGCAGCATCATCACCAGCCGGTAGTTCTCACGCGGAATCTTCAGCTCGGCCAGCCATGCATCGATTTTCAAGGCTCTCTCCCCGTCCAAGGTTGTTCTTGTGCGCCGCCAGCCCGGGCGGGCCGGATCAGTATATCCGGGGCCTCGGCAGTGGTCCTGCAAAATGTAGAATCCCCTCGCCGCCTTGAAACCGCATTGCAGGAGACACTCAAATGCGCTTGATCCTGGCCTTCGCATGCCTCGCCTGGAGCATGGCGCCGGCCGCCCTTCCGGCAACGACTGACACCCATCCGTTCGGCGTGCGCGATCTCGTCGCCTTCGACCGGCTCGCCGAACCACGGGTCTCCCCGAACGGCCGGCAGATCGTCTTCACGGTGTCTTCGCTCGATCTCGAGGCCAACAAGCGCCGCTCGGACCTGTGGGTCGTCGGCACCGACGGCGCCGGGCTGCGCCCGCTGCTGCGCAGCGACGACTCCGAGTCGAACGGAACCTGGTCTCCAGATGGCCGGTCGATCTATTTCCTGTCGAACCGCGGCGGGTCGTCGCAAGTCTGGAAGGTCGCTCTCGACGGCGGGGATGCGCAATCGGTGACCTCCCTGCCGCTCGACGTGGGGAGCTTCCGGCTCTCGCACGACGGAACCAGGCTGGCACTTTCGATGGAGGTCTACCCCGGGACCACGCCGGGCGAGACCAGGAAGCGCATGGACGACGACGCCGCAGGCAAGGCCACCGGCAAGATCTACGACAGGCTCTTCTTCCGACACTGGGACACGTGGGCCGATGGCCGGCGCTCGCACGTCTTCGTCGTGCCGCTCTCGGGAGGGGACCCGATCGACGTAATGAAGGCCATGGATGCCGACTCGCCGTCGAAGCCGTTCGGCGGGAACGAAGAGTACGTCTTCACCACGGACGACAAGGCGATCGTCTTCGGCGCACGCGACGTGGGCCGCGAGGAAGCATGGTCGACGAACTTCGACCTGTTCGTCGCCCCTGTCGACGGGAGCACCGCGCCGCGCAATCTCACCGCAGCGAACAAGGCATGGGATGCGTACCCGGCGTTCTCGCCCGACGGCAAGACGCTCGCGTACGCGGCCATGAAGCGCCCGGGCTACGAGGCGGACCGCTTCCGCATCGTGCTGCGCGCATGGCCGGATGGAACCGATCGCGTGTTGACCGAGGGATGGGACCGCTCGCCCGGCGAGCTCACGTGGTCGCCGGACGGCAAGGAGATATTCGCCACGGCGGACGACATCGGGAACCATGCGCTGTTCGCCATCGACGTCGCGAGCGGAAAAGTGCGCACGATCGTCGGCACGGGGCATGTCGTAGCACCGCAGGCCGACCGCGACCGCATCGTGTACCTGCTCGATTCGATGACGGGTCCGGCGGAACTCTTCAGCGTCCGCACCGATGGCGAAGACGTGAAGAGGCTGACCGGCATCAACGATGGGCGCCTGGCATCGGTTCGCCTCGGCGTGCCCGAGCAGTTCTCGTTCAAGGGCGCGAACGGCGACACCGTGTATGGCTGGATCGTCAAGCCAGCGGATTTCGATCCCGCGAAGAAATATCCGGTGGCCTTCCTGATCCACGGTGGGCCGCAGGGCTCGTGGGCCAACGACTTCCACTACCGTTGGAATCCGCAGACCTATGCGGGCCGCGGCTACGCGGCGGTCATGATCGACTTCCACGGGTCGACGGGGTACGGGCAGGCGTTCACCGACGCGATCAACGGTGACTGGGCTGGCGCGCCATTCGAGGACCTGAAGAAAGGGCTCGACGCGGCGCTTGCGAAATACCCGTGGATGGACGGTGACCGTGTCGCGGCGCTGGGAGCCAGCTACGGCGGCTACATGATCAACTGGATCGCCGGCAACTGGCCCGATCGTTTCAAGACCCTCGTGGTGCACGACGGCAACCTCGACGAGCGTTTCGCGTATTTCGCCACCGAGGAACTCTGGTTCCCGGAGTGGGAGCACGGTGGCACGCCGTGGGACAACCCGCAGGGATACGACGAGCACAACCCGGTCGACTTCGTGAAGAACTGGAAGACGCCGATGCTCGTCATCCACGGCGGGAAGGACTACCGCGTCGTCGACACCGGCGGCTTCGCGTCGTTCACCGCGCTGCAGCGCAAGGGGATCCCGAGCAAGTTCCTGTATTTCCCGGACGAGAACCACTGGGTGCTGAAGCCGGCGAACAGCATCCTCTGGCACGACACCGTGCTCGACTGGCTGGACCTCTGGACCCGCCGGGACGGCAAGGACTGACTTTTAATTAGCTTTTCCTCATATATCCTGCGGCGCTGCCCGCAGGAATCGGCGCTGCGTCACTGATTGACGAAGTCGCGGACGCAGGTCCCCGCGCCGCGAAGTACTGTTCGGCTCGCATGCAAACGCAACGCGAAACCGACCGATTGATTTGGCGGAGTTCGAACGTCAAACCCCGGAGCAGGACGACAAGGCCCAGAGAAATCTGGGCTTTGCCGTTTCAGGGCATGGGAAATGATAAGCAGACGCATTCAGGTCTCTTGCATCCCCTGCCAGAGCCGCGCCGGAATCGTCGGAGCGCGCCAATCACCGACTTGCATCTTTCAGGGGACCTCAACATGAATCGATCACTCAGTCCGGACCGCAGGACACGAATCAACTGGTTCGTACTTGCCTGGCTTGACGCTTTGCTCGGCCCTGCTCGCCGGCGAGGCATCGGCGCTGAACCTGTCGCCAACCGCAGCAACCGTGCCGGTCGGCGGCAGCAAGACCGTGCTGGTCAGCGCCGCCAGCGGCGAGATCCAGGCCGAGTCGAAGAACACGGCGGTGGTCACGGTCGCCCTCTCCAATCGCACGAGCACCGGCGCCACGTTGACGCTGTACGGCAAGGCGGCCGGCAGTGCGACCGTCTACGTGCGCGACGCGAAGACGCCCAACATCAGCCTGCCGGTGACGGTCACGAAGTCCATGACCGTGTCACCCTCCTCGCTGTCGCTGGCCGTCGGCACCACCGGGAAGCTCACCGCCAGCGGGTACTCGGGCACCGTCTCGGCCAGCTCCGCCAACACCAGGATCGCCACCGTGTCCGTCAGCAGCAACGTGGTGACGGTCAAGGGCGTGGCGGCGGGCTCCGCGGTGGTGTCGGTGAAGGACAGCAAGGTGACGGTCAACGTGCCGGTCACCGTGCTCACCTCGACCGCGAGCAGCAACTGGGTCTACAAGGTCCTCGCCACGAACGACCTCGGCATGCACTGCGTGGATGCGGACTTCTCCGTGTTCTCGATCCTGCCGCCCTACAACGTCGTCAACGCGCAGGTCGTGCGCCGCGCCACGACCGGCAAGCCGGCCGTCGTGAACGACTCGGTCGTGAGCATTCGCTACGAAGCCGTGCGTGACGCGGCGGGATCGATCAACAGCTCGAGTCTCCGGTCGGCCGCGGGCCCCAAGACGAATTTCTGGACGCACGCCGAAGCGGTCTACGGCGCAAAGCTTCAGCCGGGCCAGGGCCTCAAGGGCCTGTACATGCCGGGCGACACGACGACGGTCGCGAACAAGTCCCTGTCGTGGAACGCGACGGGCGGGCTGTTCAAGGCCGAGGGTGTCCCGATCCTGCCGGTGGATGACGCAGGTATCGCAAACCGCTACCCGTTGATGCGGCTCGTGGCCACCGAGAAGGCGACGGGCAAGGACGTGGCCTACCTCGACGTCGTCCTGCCGGTGTCCGAGGAAACGACGTGCTCCGACTGCCACGACCTCGGCGGGACCGCCACACAGCGAACCGGGATCACCTGGTCGCAGGCGTCGGACAAGGAGATCCGCACGCGCGAGAACGTCCTGCTGCTGCACGACAACATGAACAACACCACCCTCATGGCGTCGAAGCCCGTCCTGTGCGCGAGGTGCCACTACTCCCCGGCGCTGGACCTCGGCGGCACAGGCCCGCAGGGAGACCAGGTGGGCAAGGCCACGATGTCGTCCGCCATGCATGCATATCACAGCAACAAGATGCAGGGTTACACGGACAACTGGATCCGCCTGGGCGGGACGCCCAACCCCGACACGCAGGCCTGCTACACCTGTCATCCCGGCAGGAACACGAAGTGCCTGCGCGGCGCCATGACGGAGACCGTGAACTGCCAGAACTGCCACGGCGACATGAAGGCCGTGGGCGGAATGGCGGCGCTGAAGGCCGGTGGCAGCATCGATGGCGCGAACGACGGCAAGCCGCGCCGTCCGTGGATGGACCTGCCGCGCTGCCAGTCGTGCCACACCGGCGACGCCGTCAACTATCTGAAGCTGGATCCTTCGCTCATGGCGTCCGACGGCCTGCGTACGATCGTCGCGTTTGACCCGAGCGGATGCGGCCGCCTCGCCACGGCTTGCGAGCAACAAGAGGTTCGCCGAGAACAGCAACACTCTGTTCCGCTTCAGCAAGGGCCATGGCGGCATCGCCTGCGAAGGCTGCCACAACAGCACGCACGCGATCTGGTCGAATCCGGTCGACGCGCACAACGACAACGTTGCGGCGAAGGAGCTGCAGGGACACACCGGCACGGTGGCCGAGTGCTCGACCTGCCACGCACCCGGCTCGCTCGCACTCACGCTCAACGGCCCGCACGGCATGCACAACGTCGGGGACTCGCGCTGGACGAGCGGTCACGAGAGCCTTGCGGAATCGAACGTGCAGGCCTGCGCCGCCTGCCACGGCACGAACTATCGCGGCACCGTGCTCTCGAAGACCGGAGCATCCCGCACCTGGAGCACCGAGTACGGCACGCGCACCGTGGCCAAGGGCCAGGTCGTGGGTTGCTACGACTGCCACAACGGCCCGAATCCGTAAGCAAGCGGTGAACGATATGACGCCCGGCGACGCGAGTCGCCGGGCGTTTCGTTCAACCGCTAGGACTTCTCGGCTTCAAGGATCCGGAATTCGACAACCTCCTCGCTGCCAATGGCCTTATTGCATGTTTGCTTTGCTTCCCTGAGCAACTGGTCATACGTCGAGATCCCGTCACCCGCGACGAAATCAACGTTCACCTTCGTCCCTGCCTTGACCATGTCGTCGATCTTGGCCTCGCAGTTGCTGCGGCCAGTCTTCAGGCATTTTCTCTCTTCCGTGATGAACGCTTTGCGCGTCGGCGTCCTGGTGCATGAAAAAGAACCTTGGGAGGGCTGGCGCCCTGGAACCGCGCGTACCTGGCATCGGAGATTCCGCCGGGATTCCCGCGCAGGAACAGCGCCCATATGGCGACCGCAGCCGCAACAAACAGAAGTGGACCACGAATTGCCCTCATTGCCGACGCCCTCTGTCTGATGCCCTCGAGTTCATCACGCAACCTTTAGTACTTGTCTCGGGAACGTGCAATGCCCACTGGCTCGACCTGCGAACCCACGCGTCGGTGCTTCGCCCGCCACGCGGCCGGCGTCGTGCCGCTCCAGCGCCGGAACGCCCGGGTGAATGCGCTCGCATCGGCGTAGTCGAGCGCGGCCGCGATCCCGGTGATGTCCAGGTCCGTGCTTCCCAGCATCCGCTGCGCGAACTCGAAGCGGCCCTCCTCCGCGAGATCCGTGAAGCTCGTGCCATGGGCCGCCAGCCGCCGGGTCAGCGTGCGTCGATGCATGGAGAACAGCGCCGCCACCTGGTCGGCGCTCGCGTGGCCCGTCAGGAGCCCGGAGCGAAGCACGCTCCGAACCTGCTCCGGAAATTCGTCGCCGTAGCTGGCCTCGAGCGACTCGATCTGCCGCGCGAGCAGGCGCTGCAGGTCGGCGTCGGCCTCGGCGTCAGCCCGCGACGCCGCAGCCAGTTGGCGGAGAACACCATTGCGCTCTGCTCCGCATCGAACTGCAGCGAGGTCCGGAAGGCCTGGACGAAAGGCCGCGGATTCCCCGGCCTGCGGTGGGCGAACCGGACCTCGAGCGGAAGCCAGTTCGCGCCGCAGAAACTGCGGATGACGTTGCAGAAGATGGCGAGCGCGCCATCCTCGATCTGGTCGACGGCCTTGATGCCAGGCTGCACGATGGAATAGCTGAGCGTCGCCACGTCGCCGGCTACGTCCAGGTTCACGACCTGGCCACCGTGGTAGAGGTGTATGTACGTTCCGAGCCGGCCGAGCGCCGTCTGAAGGTCCGGGGAGTACCTCGCAAACACACCGACGAGGCCGAATGAACGCAGGCCGCCCTGCTGCCCGACCAGCAGTCCGAAGTGCTGGCAGCCGGTCACCTCGACGCTGCGATGCACCAGGCGACCGATAGCCGCCAATGAAATCGGGTTCTCGGGGTCGTCGAAGAGCGCCGGATCCACTTTCTCCGCCGCAAAGATCCTCGCCGAATCAGCGCCCAGGCTCTCGAGGACCGCCGGCATCGACTGAACGCCACTGATCCTGACAGTCACGTCCCGCGCATGGCGCTTGGCAGTTCGCCTGGTCATCTGGGCTGTTGCGGTCGAAGTGCGAGGTCTGTGTAACCGCGTATTCGTGATGTCCTCAAGTGTCCAGCGCGCGTCCTCAACTGTCAACTGAGGTCCAGCGGCACGTGTTGAAGTTACGCGGTGCCAGGGTCCGAGGCACCGGATCCGGCTTTGAACAAACCGCCATCACCGCCGGCCCGGTGAGGCACAAGAAGGAGTAATCAAATGCATAAGAAATTGATGGACATGAACCCGGTGGACGACTTCGTCACCCAGAACACCCCGGGCCTCAAGATCTGGGATGAGCGATGGGGCGGCATGCAGTGTGCCTACCACGTCTTTGCCCCGGGTACTGACTTCACGGACATCCTGAAGGGCAAGGGACTGGAGCACGATCTGTGCGGGGTTGAACACTGGGCTTACGTTTTGAAGGGCACGGTCGAGGTCATTTACCTTGACGGGACCATTGAGGTCTGCAGCGCTGGGGACGTGTGCTTCTGGCCGGCTCCGCACAACTTCAAGTCGAAGGCAGGGGCCGAGATCATCCAGTTCAGCACCGATGGTGGCTTGGCTGCGCAAGGCAAGAGAATCCAGGAATTTGTCGCGAGCCATACGAAGAAGTAAGTGTCGATGCGCCCTGCATATCGTAAGCCAATGATCGGGGCGCGGTGTTCCCGCGCCCCGAATCCCCAAGAGGACGAAACAAGATGAAACTCAAGACAGGTGTGGATCCCACGAGCAGGATGAGCTTCAAGAACACCCGCGGCCTCCCCTTCCACGGGATGGGGGCCTTTGTCGGCACCGGGAAGACGCAGAGGGCCCACGTCTATACGGCGGCATCGATTCCCGTCGACCCCGAGGCCTACAAGAAGATCGATCCCAAGAAGCTGGCGGTCGAACTTGGGGTGGATATGTGCGCGGTCAACAGCGGCCGCTTCTGGATGATGGACGAACTCGAGTTCGTCGTCGGTGAAACGCAGAGCTTCCACGGCGTCGAGTTGCGCTGGGGCGGGGACATGACCGGGGCCGAGATGGTCTCCCAGATGCAGAACGCCTACGTGCCCTCGCTGATCCGGCGCAACTCGGTCTGGACCTTCAAGGCGGGCAAACCGGTGTTCCTGCTGCGCGAGCCCAACGGCCCGGTGTGGGTCCTGCAGGAATACACCAAGGCGGTTGATCCGGGCCTGACCCCCGACAACCTCAACGAGTTGGGCGGCAAGCTGAAGAACCTGCCGAAAGGCTGGAAGTTCGAAACCAAGGTGCTGACCGAGGACCTGGTGCTGGATACGGGTCGCGCCGGCAGCTGGGCCGCCATCATTCGCGACGACCTGCACTGCACCTACCAGGGCTGCGGCTACGGAGCGGACACCAGCGCCAATTTCGTGCCGTGAGTCGAGCGGGAACGGGCCGACAGGAGAATCGTACGTGACCGGATCTACTACGACGCGTATCGCGGCTGCAGTCATCGTGTCTGGCCTGCTCGCCGCCGGGAGTGCTGCGGCGGCGGATCCCTCCGGGGACTGGCAGCACACCGTGTTCATCTACGGCATGGGCGCCGTCATCGACGGCGACGCCCAGATCGGTCCGGTCGAGGTCTCCATCGACGCCAGCATGTCGGACATTTTCAATGCGCTCGAGTTCGGGGCCATGGCCGCGTACCGTGCCGACAACGGTACGTGGTCCTTCATGGGCGACGCGACCTTCATGGGCCTCGGCGCGTACGACACCCACAAGAAGCCCGGCGGCGGCGAGGTGAAGGGCGAGATCGACGTCGACCAGACGACCTTGATGGGCACTTTCGGTCGCCGCTGGACCGAGCACCTGGAGTTCCTGTTCGGGCTCGCCTACATCGACCTGTCCATGGACCTCTCGCTGAAGGACACCAGCGGAGGTGCGCTGGACGCTGCCGCCAGCAGTGACGTGAGCTGGATCGATCCGACCGTCGGACTGCAATACCACCGGCCGCTTGGCGAGGACTGGCGCGCCACGCTGCGTGGCGACGTGGGCGGCTTCGGGGTCGGCTCGGACTTCATGTACCAGTTGATCGCGAGTCTGCGCTGGCAGGCCTCCGAGACGACAGGCCTGTTCTTTGGCTATCGGCTGATCGGTTTCGACTATGAGGACGGCCACGACCGGAACTACGTGCACTTCGACCTGATCGAGCAGGGCCCGATGGTCGGGGTCAGCCTGTCGTTCTGAGAAATGCCGTCGACTCGAACTGGAGACCGGGATGACTGACTCGACCACGGCCCTTCCAAAGGCAAAGCAGACGCTGCTCGGCCTTTATGTCACTGCCAGGGAGGCCTACGAGCAATTCCGGGACGCGCCGGACAAGGTGAAGATCATCGACGTGCGGACCCCCGAAGAGTTCATGTGGGTGGGCCACGCGCCGATGGCGTGGAAGGTCCCGCTGGTCGCCGTGACCTACCAATGGGACGCGGAGAAAAAGCAGTTTCCGGCACATCCGCTGCCGGACTTCGTGGCCCGCGTGCAGCGGGTCGCGACGCCGGACGACACGTTGATGGTCATGTGTCGCTCGGGCGGTCGGTCCGCCATGGCCGTCAACCTGCTCGCCCAGGCCGGATTCAAGAATGTCTACAACATCATCGACGGCATGGAAGGCGATGCCGTGAAGGATCCGGACAGCGTGTTCCATGGCCAGCGACTGCGGAACGGCTGGAAGAACTCGGGGTGTCCGTGGACGTACGAACTCACCGGGGACCGTCTGCTGCTCCCCGCTCGTCAGGCCTGAGTTCGCGGGACCCGGAGGTTCAGGATGATCGACACTCGATCGCACAACGGTGCCTGGCACCGATCGGCAGACTCCGCTGCAGCAGTTCAGCGACTTCTCGCTGGTCGCTGGCGGACCGCTGTACCGGCTCTGGCGGCGCACGCGGCTGTCCGGCGATGCCCTGGAGATGCTGCCCCGCCGGGTGATCGCCCTGCTGCTGCTCACCTGGGTGCCGCTGCTGGTGCTGGCCACCGCCGAAGGGAACGCCTGGGGCAACGGCGTGGCATTGACGTTCCTGCGGGACATCGAGACGCACCTGCGCCTGCTGATCGCCGCGCCCCTGCTGATCCTGGCGGAGGTCGTCGCTCACCGGAGCCTGCTCCCCATCGTCAGGCAGTTCGTCGACAACGGCGTGATCCGCGACGACGCACGTCCGCAATTCGATGCCGCCATTGCCTCGGCCATGCGCCTGCGCAATTCCGTCGTGGTCGAATTGCTGCTGGTCGTCTTCGTGTACGCCGTGGGGATGCCGCTGGTCTGGCGCGATCAGCTGGCGCTCGACGTCAACAGTTGGTACGCAACGGTCGCGGGAAGCGAATTGCACCCGTCCAACGCCGGCCGATGGCTGGTGTACGTGAGCATGCCCGTACTCCAGTTCCTGACGCTGCGGTGGTACTTCAGGTTCTTCGTATGGGGGCGCTTCCTGTGGCAGGTCACGCGCACGCGGTTGAACCTGGAACCGACGCACCCGGACGGCACCGCTGGCCTGCTGTTCCTCGCGCGCAGCGGCCGCGCTTTCCGCGTCGTGCTGCTGGCGCTCGGCACGATCCTCTCCGGCATGATCGCCAGCAGGATCTTCCATGACGGGGCCAGGCTACTGGAGTTCAAGGTGGAGATCGTCGGCACGGTAGCCGTGCTGGTCTTGCTGGTCCTCGGACCGCTGTTCGTCTTCTACCCGCAACTGCGGGCTGCCCGTCGAAACGGCATGGTCGAGTACGGCGCGCTCGGGCAGGCCTATGCGCGCGAGTTCAATCGCAAGTGGCTGCGTGGGACGCCTCCCGCCGGCGAACCGATGCTCGGCAGCGCGGACTTTCAGTCGCTCGCGGACCTGCACAACGGCTTCGAAGTGGTGCGGGGCATCCGGCTGGTGCCGTTCACCATGAAGAATGTCACGTCCCTCGCGGCGACAGTGCTGCTGCCGGTGGCGCCGCTGCTGCTGACGATGATCTCGGTGGAGCAGTTGATCGATCGCCTGCTGAAGGCGCTTTTCTGAGGGCTCCGATGCCGTTCGCGGTCGGGACGAATCGCCGGGTCCCGCTGGGGCGTCGATGAGGCGTCGGGCGACTGCGGCACCCTGCGTGGGCGTGGCGGTGGCACTCGTCATGGCGGGCACCGCGCCTGGCGGCGCCTCTGCTGCCGCTCAAGACGGGAGACCCGACTGGCTGACACGCGACACGCTCACGGGTGACTGGGGCGGCGGTCGAACATGGCTCGATGAACATGGGATCGAGGTGAAGCCGCGCCTGACCCAGTTCTACCAGGGCCTCGCTGCCGGCGAAGGCGATCTCGGCTACGAGTACGGCGGCAAGGCCGACCTGCTCGTCACTGCCGACTTGAGCGAGCTGGGCTTCTGGGACGGCTTCTCGATGACCGTGCACGGCGAATACAACTTCGGCAACAGCGTCAACGGTCGCGGCGGCGTGCTGATTCCCGTCAATTCCGCGCTCAATTTCCCCGGCATCGAGGGCGCCGACGCCTACGACCTGTCGAGCATCTACTTCGTCCAGGAATTCGGCGAGTCGAATACCGTCGCATTCGGCAAGATCAACATGATCGACATCGTGCGGGCAAGCGCCCCTTCCTGGGCGGCGCCGGCATCGACGCGTTCTGGAACCTGACGTTTGTCGCCCCGCCGACCGGCACAGTGCCTGCCTACCTCCTCGGCGCCCTTTCCACCGTGCGTACCGAACACGCCACGTATCGATTGTGGGTCTACGACCCCGCCAGCTACGTCAACGAGCTGAGCCTTGCCGATGCGTTCGAGGACGGCGTCACCGTCCGCGGCAGCATCCAGTGGCCCGTGACGATCGCCGGTCGACGCGGCAGCCAGGGACTTACGGCCCTCTACAGCACCCAGGACGGTACCGACCTGTCGAACCTGGACGAAATCCTCGTTCCGACACCTGAGCCCGGAACCGTCGCCACGAAGAATTCGCGCTACTACTTCGCCTGGTCGTTCGACCAGTACCTGTACCAGCCGGCGGCGCGTGCCGACGAGGGTGTCGGGCTGTTCGGTCAGTTCGGGATTTCCGACGGAAATCCGAACTCGCTGCACTGGACATTCCTCGTCGGCCTGGGCGGCACGGGCCTCGTGCCAGGCCGGAACGCCGACACCTGGGGCGTCGGCTACTACTACGACAGCCTGAGCGGTTATCTCAAGGACGCGCTCGCACCGACCGTGCAGCTGCGGGACGAACAGGGCCTCGAGATCTTCTACGACCTGGCGCTCACGCCCTGGTTCAACCTCGGCGTCGACCTCCAGGTGATCAGGCCCGGGCTGGCGAGCGACACCGCGGTCTTGCCGGGCCTGCGTGCAGTCATCCGGTTCTGACCTCACATCCCACATTCAAGGTACCCGTCATGATTCTCAGCTGTCGACACTGCCTCGGTGTAATCGCGGCGGCGCTCCTTGGCCTCGTGAATGTCGCCGGCGCCCAGGACGACGCCGCGGCGAGCGACGTGGCCCAGGCGAACAACCCGCTGCTCCGAGGCCAAGGCCTTCAACCTCCACGACTACTACATCGGCGACCTCACCGACATGGACGAGGATGCCAACCAGTTCTGGATGCGTTTTGCCATGCCGTTCTCGATCGGCGACACGAAGTGGCTCATGCGTGCATCGCTGCTTGCCGTCAATACCGTCCCGGCGCCGCCGGAACTCGAGCACGAGACCGGGCTGGGCGACTTCAACGTGTTTGCCGCGTACCAGATGGACGTGGGCATTCCGGGAATCAGTTTCGGCTTCGGACCGTTGCTCAACATTCCCACGGCGAGCGAAGACGCCACGGGCAGCGGCAAGTGGTCCGCAGGTATCGCCAACGTGCTGTTCAACGCGCAGTCGCAGAGGTTCCAGTACGGCTACCTGCTGACGTGGCAGGCGAGTTTCGCCGGCGACGAGGATCGCGACGACGTCAACGTCGCCGCCTTCCAGCCGCTGCTGATCTACCAGCTCGGCGGCGGCACGTACCTGCGCTCGACACCGATCATGACCTACGACTTCGAGAGCGACGGCTACAGCGTGCCGCTCGGTCTGGGCATCGGCCAGGTATTCAAGACTCGCAAGGGAAGCAACAACCTGTTCATCGAGCCACAGTGGTCGGTTGCGAGCGACGGCGCGGGCTGGCCCGAATGGCAGGTCTTTGTCGGGTTCAACATGATCTTCCAGTGAGACGCAAACGTTACCGAGGCATCGCGGGAGTCGGACATGATCGGACACCCATTGGCCAGCGTGGAACCGTCTTCGCAATGACGCGTCGGCCTGCCTACGCGCCGCCAGGCCGGCCACCGGACAGCCGGCATCGTCAGAGTCGAGTGCCCAGGTCCCCGCCGAGAAGCAGACGACACTTGGGCTCTACGTCACGGCGCGGGAGGCCTACGACCAGTGGCAGGCCGCGCCCGACAAAGTGACCATCCTCGACGTCCGGACCATCGAGGAATACATGTGGGTCGGTCACACGAGCATGGGATGGCTGGTTCCGGTCGTCGCGGTGGACTACAGGTGGGACGCGGCCGAGAAGCAGTTCCCGCTGCAACCACTGCCCGATTTCGTCGCGCGGGTGCAGAAGGTAGCCAAGCCCGACGATACGCTGATGGTCATGTGCCGTTCGGGGGGCCGCGGAGCCATGGCCGTCAACCTGCTCGCGAAAGCTGGATTCAAGAACGTCTACAACATCACCGACGGCATGGAAGGCGACACGGTCACGGACCCCGACAGCGTGTTCCGGGGCCAGCGCCTGGTGAATGGCTGGAAGAATGCGGGCCTGCCATGGACCTATGAGATCGATCCGGTACGGCTGCTGCTGCCCGGAAAGCCGTGACGGACCGGGAATCGGGGGCGGACGTCGCCGACTTCAGCATGATCATCGATGACACGCCGATGGCGTACTTCCTGGCGCCGCTCGCATGCTGCATGACGCTTGCGGCCGTACTGCCGAACAGCACCGCCCTGGGTAGCGAGGAGCCTGCAAGCGAATCCCAGCGCAACCATGCGTACGGCAGCGGCGGGCCGATCTCCATGCCGACGCAGCCTCAGACGTGAGCGATGGTGGTCCGGTCATGCAGATTGCACGACCATCGAGGGCCTCACGCGGCACGAAGCGCGCGCGACGCCTGGTCGGTCACCACAGGCTCCAGGTAGAGCTTGTCGCCCGGCTGCACATTGAAAGCCGCGTACCACGCATCGAGGTTGCGCACCGTGTTGGGACGAACAGACGACGGCGGGTGCGCGTCGGTCTTCATCATCTGGTCGACCGCGGCGTCGCGGCCCTTCCAGCGCCAGGCCTGCGCGTAGGCCATGAAGAACCGCTGGTCCGCGGTGAAGCCGTCGAGCACTGGAGCCGGCTGCGATCCGAGCGACCGCTGGTAGGCATCGTAGGCGACCACGAGGCCCGCGACATCGGCGATGCTCTCGCCCAGAGTCAGGGCGCCGTTCACCTTCCTGCCCGGCAGTGGCTCGTAGCTGCCCACCTGGTCCTGCAACTGCCGAATCACCTTGGTGAAGCGCTCGGCGTCCTTCGCGGTCCACCAGTCCCTCAGCCGGCCTTCACCGTCGCTGGCGCGCCCCTTGTCGTCGAACAGGTGCGAGATCTCATGGCCGATGATCGCGCCCATGGCGCCGTAGTTGACCGCCGCGTCCGCCGCCGGATCGAACGCCGGGGGCCGCATGATCGCCGCAAGGAACACGATCTCATTCCACGACGTGTTGGCGTACGCGTTCACCAGGTACACGGGCTGCAGGAACAGCCCACGGTCCGGATACTTCGTCAGCCAGCCCAGGTATTCCCGCGCACCCAGGCTGCGCCGCGACGCGCATTGCCCACCGGATCGCCGCGCTGGACGTCGAGCATGCTGGCGTCGCGCCATACGTCTGGGTACAGCAGCTTGATGGTGACTTTCGAGAGCTTTTCGCGGGCGCCGGCGCGCGTCTCCGGCGCCATCCACGCGAGCTTCGCCAGCCGCGCATCAAACGCCGCAAGCAGGTTGTCGACCATCTCCTTGGCCTTGGGCCGCGCGTCCGGCGACACGTAGCGCGCGACGTAGGCCTTGCTCATCGTGTCGGCGAGCGGGCGATCCTCGCCGCCGGCATCGAGCAGCGCGTCGATCCAGCGCGGCCCGGGCTCCTGCTGGCCGCGGAGATCCTTGCCGAAGAAATGAAAGATCTCGTCGCGCGCGGCCCTGGGCAGGTAATTCGACGTGCCCGCAACCACCATGTATCGCAGGTAGTCCTGCCACGCCTCAATCGGCTCGGACGAGACAAGGCCGATCATCCCCGCGATCGAAGACGGTGTGGACATGTTCACTTCGGCAGGCTCGCCCACGCCCGCAGCTGCCAGATACCGGGTCCAGTCGATGCCCGGCGTGCTCGCCGGCCAGTTCGGCCACGCTCATCACGTTGTTCTTCTTCCGGTCATCGCGCAGTTCGGTGGCCGGCCAGGTGATTTTCGCGATCCGGGTTTCGAGCGCCTGCATGTTCCGGGCACGCGTTTCGGTGTCGTCGAAGCCCGCGATCGCGAGCAGCCGGGCGATGTGCTCGCGCTGCGCCTTCAGGATCGGCGCGTAGCCGGGATCGAGGTAGTACTCGCGCGCGCCGAGCGACAGGCCGCTCGTCTCGATGTTGACGATGGTCTTGTCGACCTGGTTACGGTCGATATCCACGCCGACGATGATCGGCTTAAGCAGCAAGCCGCCGTGACTCCGGGCGAACAGGTCCACGAGCTGCTGGCGGTCGGTGACCGCGGCGATCGCGTCGAGTTCCGGCTTGATCGGCGCGAACCCCGCCGCTTCGATCGCATCCACGTCCATGAACGACGCGTACCAGTCGCCCATCTTCTGCGTATCGCTGCCCCTCGGCGGCTTTTGTGTCGGCCGCCGCCTGCTCGAGGATGGCCCGGGTCTCCTCGAGCGCCTTGTCCTGCAGCGCCGCGAGACCGCCGGCCTCGAGCTTGTCCGCGGGAATCCCGGTGCGCTCGAGCCACTTGCCGTTGACGTACGTGAAGAAGTCGTTGCCCGGCTCGACGTCGGAATCCATGCCGGTCAGGTCGATGCCCCACGCGCCGTTCTCGGGCTTGCTCGACGATGCGACCTGCGGGGCCGGCGCGTCGGTTGTCTCGACCCTGGCCGCCGACTGGTCGGCTGGCCTGCTGCAGCCCGCTAGAGCGATGCAGAACGCGGCTGACAGTACGATGTGCTTCACGAAATCTCCCTCGAAGTCCGACGAGTCGATCAGTTTCAACAGCCAGCCCGCCGCGCCCGAGCTGTATCGGACGGCAGTTCCCCGAAGGCTGCACGATAG
>CAVTDU010000013.1:0-20091 GCA_963733565.1 uncultured Gammaproteobacteria bacterium | reverse complement strand
CCGGCGTGTCGCGGTCGCGAGCGGTCCGCCGAACGGAACCTGGCAGGAGTACACCGTCGTGGATGCGAAGCGGGCCGTCGCAATGCCCGACCGCATTGCGGACGAGCAGGCAGCGATGTTCTTCGTCAATCCGATCACGGCGTACGTGATGATTCGCGAAGTCCTGCAGGTACGCCGGGGCGGCTGGGTGCTGATCACCGCGGCCGGATCCGCGCTCGGCAAGAGCGTCGTGCGCATGGGCAGGCGCGACGGCTTCCGCACGATCTGCGTCGTGCGCTCGAGAGCCAATGCCGCGTCGCTGGCGGCCCTCGGCGCCGACGCGGTGATCGAGACCGACCACCAGGACCTCGTTGCCGAAGTGGCGCGGGTTACGGGTGGCCGCGGTGTCGGCTACGCGCTCGATTGCGTCGGAGGCGAGCTCACCGGCGACGTGGTGCGTTGTCTCGGACTCGACGGCCGGCTGGTCATCTACGGAACGCTCGCCGACAGCCCGCTCCAGATACCCGGTCGCGACCTGATGATGCCGGTGGCGCACGTGTCGGGTTTCCTGCTGCCGAACTGGATGGCGCTGCAGTCGCCGCTCAAGCTGCTCGGCGTGCTGCGCGCGGTCAAGCGGCTGACAATCGAGGGCGTCTTCCACACCGAGGTGACCGACACCTTTCCGCTCGAGCAGGCCGCCACCGCGGTCGCGGCGGCGATCAGGCCGGGCCGGACGGGCAAGGTCATGCTGCGAATCTGACTTTACGGGCGATAGTCGGCGGTGAATGCGAGCGCGTAGATGCGGCTGCCGCTGATCGTCCCGGTGACCGGAGGGATCCCCGGCAGCGGAACCGGGTGCGCATCCTGCGCGATCCGCACGTCGCCCTGGCTGATCACCGACAGCGCGACCCTGAGCAGCAGCGTCTCGCTGTACTGATAGTCGGCGCCGGCCGCGAGGCGCAGCTGCTCGGCCATCGGGAAATAGATCGGCATCGTGCCATTCGAACTCGGGTCGCTGTCATAGCCGATTCCGGTCGCAAGGGTCCAGCGGGGGTTGAGGCTGTGCCGTAACCCGATCGCGACATTCCACGTGTCGTCGAGCCCGTCTTCGAACATCGGCCTGCCCTGTCCGGCGATCCGCATGCGGGCGTCGCCGAATCCCGACCACTGCTGCCAGCCGACGCTCGCTGCGAGCAGGGTTGCCGGCGCGACCTGTCGTGCAGCGCTCAGCGTGAATTGCTGCGGCAGGCTGACGTCGAGTTGCGCGGGTCCCTGCTGCTGCAACATGCCCGCGAGCAGCGGGTGGACTGCGCTGGCGCGAACGTCCATGTCCAGCGAGTGATCCACCGTGGACGTCCAGGCGAGACCGAGCCTCGTGCCGTCGTCGGTCTGGTAGACGAGCCCCAGGTTCGCCACCGGAGCCCACGAGTGACCGGTCATGTGCAGTTGCCCGTCGGGCAGGTCGAGCGGCGGCCCGTAGTAGATCGCCTCGCCGCTGACGGCCATCCCTGCCTTCGCGTCTGCGTATTGCGCGCCGATCGAAGCGCCGATGCCCAGGCGGTCGTTGAGACTGTAGGCAACCGCGGGCGCAAGGTTGACGGATCGCAGCTGCGCATCCTCGATGGCGCGACGCCCGGACCACTCCTTGCCGAAATCGCATCCGAGCCCGACGTTGCCATAGGCTCCCAGCCCCAGGGCCCAGCGGCCGGCGTGCCTGGCCGCGAATACGGACATCGTCGGGACTGTCCGCTGCTCGTTCACCGCGCTTCCCGGCGTTTCGCCGTCGCCGTGGAACCGCAGGTCCAGTCCTATCGGCATCGCAACGACCGAGACCGTCGAGCCGTTCAACGCCAGCATGCCGGCCGGGTTCGCCGCGATCGTCGTGGAGTCGGTTGCGAATGCCGCACGGCCGGCCGAGGCCATCGCCATGTCCGCGCCACCGGATTCCGTCAGCCAGGCGGCCCCGGCAGTGCACTGCAGACTGAAGAGAAACGCAATCAGGCCGACTGCGAGGGTGGCCGGGCGGGCGCCTGCTGTGGGACGGGTATTCATGGGAATGCTTTATTCCAGCCGTAAACGGTGAATGTGAGGTTAGCGCGGGCCCGCGGCGCACAATTGCGGCTGCACGCGGCGCCAGATTTGCGTTTTCTTTCACAAGGCTGTTGGATATCGCCATGGCGACTCACGGCCGCACGCGCTCGGTGCTCCGGCAGATCCTCGGTCACCCCGAGTTCTCGTGCCGGATTCCCGCCCATCCGGCGTTCACGCTGGAACGCTATCTCGCGATGCTCGAGGTCGCGGAATTTCCGCCTCTGCCTGAGCCGCTGCTCTTCGTGCACACGGGAGGCAAGGCTTTCTCCTACCGTGCGGGCCTCGCGATGACCGACGGCCGGTCGCTGCCCGGGCTCGTGACGCTCGTGCCGGCCGGCGTCCGGGGCGAGGTCGCGATACGCGGGATCGGCGAGGGCATGGTCGCGTACTTCGACGGGCCGCGGCGCGTGCCCGCCTGGGTGTCCGCACGTCGCGAGCGGGAGCCGGTGACGTTCGTCGACAACGTCATCGTCACGCTCGCCCAGCAGCTCGCGGTCTCGGCTGGCGGGCCGGACCAGGACGACACCTACCTCGCCGTCCTCGGCGATGCGCTGCTCGGCCAGTTGCGGCACTCGCTCGTTGCGTCCGCGCCGGACGAGCCGCAGCGTGGCTCGAGGAGCTCACTGATGCTGGTCCACCGGGCGGTGCAGCACATTCACCAGAACATCGGCGCCCCGCTGGGAGTCGCCGGCATCGCGGCGACGACGGGCGTGGGCGTCACGCATTTCTCGAACACTTTCAGGCAGGTCACCGGCGTGACGCCGCACCGCTACATTCTCCGCTCGCGCATCGAGCGGGCCCGCGAGCTGCTGCGCATGACCTCGCTGTCGGTCGGCGAGATCGCAGCCGCCGTCGGCTTCGCGGGCCAGAGTCATTTCTGCACCGCATTTCGCAGGGAGACGGGAGTGACGCCGTCACGCTATCGTCGCAGCGGGGTAAGATCGACCACGACGGCACCAGGGGACCGAGGCTGATGAAGCGATTTCTCTGCGACACGACGCTGGGCCAGGTTCATGGACTGGTCGCCGGACCGGCGGCAGGCACGCCGCTGCTGCTGCTGCACCAGACGCCTCGATCGGTCGACGAGTTCGCCGAGGTCATGCCGATCCTGGCGCGTGAGCGGCGCGTCATTGCACTCGACACGCCGGGCTACGGCTGCTCGGATCGCGTGCCCGGGCGACCGGGCGTGGCGGACTACGCGCGCGCCGTGGTCGACGTGCTCGACTGGCTCAAGATCGAGCGCGTGATCGTGGTCGGTCATCACACCGGTGCGGTCATCGCGGTCGAGATGGCGGCCGCGTATCCAGCGCGAGTGGAGCGCGTGGTCCTTTCGGGGCCCGTCTACACGGACGCCACCGGCCGCGCGGAACTTGCCCGCTTCTTCAAGCAATGGGAGATCTCGCCCGACGGGGCTCACCTGTCGGACAAGTGGCGCAAGATGCACGAATGGCTGCCGCGGCCCGATCTCGTGCAGCGCTTCGTGGCCGACCTGTTCCACGCCGGCACCGAGAGCGAGCAGGGCCACTACGCGGTGGCCGACTACCGGATGGAAGACCGGCTGCCGCTGGTTCGCTGTCCCGCGCTGCTGCTCTACTGCAGCCGTGATCCGTTCGCGACGCCCGAGCGTGCCGCTGCGCTGCGCGCCGCGTTCACTCCCTGCCAGGAAGCCGTGGTCGACGGCGGCGTGTTTGCAGCGAACGAGAACCCCGCCGGCTACGCGCGCGCGGTACTCGACTACGTATCAAAAGAACCGCTTGCGAGCCCGTGAGCGGATAACCGGGAGGAGAGAAGTCATGGCCAACTACGTCGATGGATTCGTGCTGCCGATTCCGAAGCGCAAGACAGACGCGTACCGCCGGATTGCGCGCAAGGCCGGCAAGGTCTGGCGCGAGCACGGCGCGCTCGACTATGTCGAGTGCATCGCCGACGACGTGAAGCCGGGCAAGCACACGTCGTTTCCGCAGAGCGTGAAGCTGAAGCCGGGCGAAGTCGTCTGGTTCTCCTACATCGTCTACAAGTCGCGCAGGCACCGCGACAGCGTGCTCAAGAAAGTGATGGCGGACCCGCGCCTGGCGAAGATGATGGACCCGAAGGCGATGCCGTTCGACGGCAAGCGCATGTTCTGGGGCGGCTTCAAGGTGATGGTCCGCGTGTGATGCAGCGTCCGGCGGCGCGCTGCCGGGCGTGCCGCCGGGCGCGAATTCAGCTCGTGCCCTCGAAGCGGCCGGTCGCGCGGTTCTTGCGCACCGAGCGCCAGTCGAAGCAGCGTCCGTTCATCACGACGTAGACGCCGTGCGGCAGCACCTGTGCGAACGCAAGCGCACCACCGAGATTGAAGAGGCCGTCGGAACTGCCGAACGTGTAGGGAATCATCGCCCCGGTCAGCACGATCGTGCGGTCCGCGACGCGCTCGCCGAGATAGCGGGCCGTGTCGGGCATCGTGTCGGTGCCATGCGTCACGACCGTCCGGTCGCGGCCGGGCTCGAGGCAGCTCTTCAGGATCAGCTCGCGGTCGAGGTCGCGCATCTCGAGGCTGTCGATCATCATCAGCGTGCGGATCTCGAGGTCGAGGTCGGCGCGCCCGAGCCGCAGCATTTCGCGAACGTGCGTGTCCTTGAAGTACAGCTTGCCGGTGATCTCGTCGTATTCCTTGTCGAACGTGCCGCCGGTCACGAGCAGTCGTATCTGCATCGAGAATTCTCCTTGAGCGCGACGCGGCCGCTCAGCGGCTGACCAGCAGCTTCAGGCCCAGGCCGGCGAGCACGCCGCCGGCGATTCGATCCAGCCAGAGCCCCGCGCCCGCGTGGCGAGCCGAGCCACTGGCCGATGCTGCCTGCGAAGTATCCGAGCAGACCGAACAGCACGGCCGCCTGCAGCGTGAAGATCGCGCCCAGCTGGACGATCTGCCATGCCGTGTTGCCGCGCGACGCGACGACGAACTGTGGCAGGAAGGCGAGGAAGAACATCACCACCTTGGGGTTGATCGCGTTCGCCACCAGTCCCTTGCGAAACAGGCTCCAGACCGACTCGGTGCCGCCAGCAACACCGCGGACACCGGTGCCCCCGCTGCTTCTGAGTGCCTGCCAGCCGAGTCGCAGCAGGTAGAGACCGCCGAGGATCTTCAGTGCCGTGAATGCGGTCGGCGACGCGGCGATCAGGGCGCTCACGCCGAGGGCCGCGAGGACGGTGTGACTGATGCAGCCGGCCGCGCACCCGAGGCCGAACGCCATGCCGCGCCGGCGGCCCCGCGAGGCGCCGAGCGACAGGACCATCAGGTTGTCGGGCCCGGGCGCGAGCGTGACCAGCACCGCGGCCGCAAGGAAACCGAGGAATTGTTCCGGCGAGAGCAGTTGCACGTCGAGATCGTCCCATCCGTCCAGTTGCGCAGGTAGGATACGACAGATGATGCACGCCATTTCCATTCGCGGCGGCAAGGGCGGTGCCGATGCCCTGTTCGTCGAACAGATGCCCGTGCCCGACCTGCGTCCCGGGCACGTGCTGATCCGCGTCAGGGCGGCCGGTGTCAATCGGCCGGACATCTTCCAGCGTGCGGGCTTCTATCCGCCGCCGCCGGGCGCGCCCGCCACGCTCGGGCTCGAGGTCGCCGGCGAGGTCGCCGCGGTGGGCGAGGGCGTCGAACGCTGGCGGACGGGCGACCGTGTCACCGCGCTGCTTGGCGGAGGTGGCTACGCGCAGTTCGCGCTGGTGGACGCGCGGCACGCGCTGCCCGTGCCGCAGGGCCTCGACTTCGTGCACGCAGCGGCTCTCCCGGAGACGGTGTTCACCGTGTGGAGCAACGTGTTCGAGCGGGGCCAGCTGCGGGCGGGCGAGACCTTGCTGGTGCACGGCGCGAACAGCGGCATCGGTGTCACGGCGATCCAGATGGCGAAGGCCGCGGGGGCGAGAGTGATCGCGACGGCTCGCGGTGCTGCGAAGGCGGCCAAGGCGCGCTCACTTGGCGCGGACCTCGCGGTCGATGCCGCCGACGGCGACTGGGCGGCTGCGGTCAAGGCGGCCGGCAACGTGGACGTCGTGCTCGACATGGTTGGCGCCGAGTACTTCGAGCGCAACCTCGACGTGCTCGCGCCGGACGGGCGCCTGGTGGTGATCGCAACCCTGACCGGTCACGAGGTGCGGCTCGACCTGCGGCGCCTGATGCTGAAGCGCCTGACGGTGAGCGCCTCGACGCTGCGGGCCCGCGACGCCGACGAGAAGGCGCGGCTCGCGCGCGCGATCGAGGAGCGCGTCTGGCCGTGGATTGCGTCGGGCAAGGTCGACGTGCCGGTGGACCGCACGTTTGCGCTCGAGCGCGCGGCCGAGGCGCACGCGTGGCTCGAGAGCGGGTCCCAGTTCGGCAAGGTCGTGCTCACCGTCGAGTGACGGGGCTAGGGCGTGATCACGTTCCCGCGGATCCGGCTGCTCGTCCTTGCCCGCCTGGCTGTAGTCGCCGAAGGGGCCGTCGCGTCTCGCCACCGCCGCGCGCACGCCCTGCTCGCGGGCGATCCCGATGAACTGCTTCGCGTCCGGCGTGTTGCGCATCAGGCCGTCGAGGATGGGTCCGAGTGTCTGTGTCGCCGCGAGTCCCATGTTCTCGTAGGCCTGGTTCACGATCAGCTTCATCGCGGACAGCTGCGAAAGCGGGATCGAGGCGAGCTGCGTCGCCGTCCGCCGCACCGTGGACTCGAGCTCGGCAAACGGCACGGCGGAGTTGATCAGGCCACAGTCCGCCGCCTGGCGCCCCGACAGCGGCTTGCCCGTCAGCGCGAACTCCTTCGCCTTCGTGAGCCCGAGCCGATAGAGCCACATGCCGCTCAGCCATGAGCCCCACATGCGCGAATACGGCGTGCCGATGCGCGCATCCTCGCTCGCGATCACGAGGTCGGCGCACAGCGCGTAGTCGCTGCCGCCGCCGACGCACCAGCCGTGCACCTGCGCGATCACCGGCTTCGGCGACCGCCACAGGCTCATGAATTTCTGCGTCGGTGCGACGGCCGGCGCGGTCGCGAACATGAAGTCCTTGCCCGGATCCCATTCGCCGTCGGTCGTGATGTACTCGTCCCACTGGTGGAAGCCGTCGCCGAAATCGAAACCGCCGCAGAACGAGCGGCCGGCGCCCCTGAGGATGATGACCTTGACCGCGCCGTCGCGCACCGCGGCGTTCACTGCCGCCTCGATCTCGTCCGGCATTGGCGGCACGATGGTGTTCAGCTGCCCGGGCCGGTTCAGCGTGATGGTCGCCACCGGTCCGTCGACGGAATAGAGGAGCGTTTCGTAGGTCATGGGCTGCGTTCCTGGCCCGGCCGCAGGGAGACCGGTGTTCACGATGTTACATCCCGCGGTATCGGCTCACGGCGGACACGGCGGCGTCGAAGCAGGTCAACGATGCTGCGGGCGGGCTGCGGCCGCACGGAAATCGGCGGTGAGTGCCGGAGCGCGATGACAATGGCATCATCTGCCAAAGGACGTCAGGACACCTCGTGAACAAGCTCCCCGAACTCTTCGCGAAGAACCGCGCCTGGGCCTCGGGCATGGTCGCCGCCCGGCCGGAGTTCTTCAGCGAACTCGTGGCGCAGCAGGAGCCGCGCTACCTGTGGATCGGATGCTCCGACAGCCGGGTGCCGGCGAACGAAATCGTAGGCCTGCCGCCGGGCGAGCTGTTCGTGCACCGCAACGTCGCGAACCTGGTGATGCACAACGACTTCAGCTGCCTCTCGGTGCTGCAGTACGCGGTGGACGTGCTCGGGGTAGAGCACATCATCGTCTGCGGGCATTACGGCTGCGGCGGCGTCAATGCAGCCTGGGAGGACCGGCAGCTCGGGCTCGTGGACAACTGGCTGCGGCCGATCCGCGACCTCGCGCTGCTGTACCGCGAGCCGCTGCTGCGGCTGCCGGACGACGCCCGGCGCCGCGACCGGCTGTGCGAACTGAACGTGCTCTTCCAGGCGCTGCGCGTGTGCCGCACGACGATCGTCCGGCAGGCGTGGGAGCGCGGCAAGGCGCTGACCGTGCATGCCTGGGTGTACGCGCTGACCGACGGCCTGCTGCGCGACCTCGGGTTCTGTGCATCGGACCTCGCCAGTGCCGAGGCCGATTTCGGCCGCGTCGCGGGCGTCGGGACGCTCGGCGCCGGGGCCGTCGAATAACCCGCTCATCGTTGCCCATCCGTACGGCTGACTGGGTACAATCCCGGCGTGGGCCTGTAGCACAGCGGTTAGTGCAGGGGACTCATCGATGAAGGTGCCTTCGCGGAGTAATCCGCGAAGTGGACGGGAAGAATTCAGGGAAACCTTCCAGCGTGGCTGATGGCAACCCTGAGCCGAGCCGGCGGTACACCGCCGGAAGGTGCAGAGACTACCTGGGGGCTTGAGCGCCCTTAATGACAGGCTTCGAGCATCCCGCACCCCACCGGCGCAGGCCGAGGGTGAAGAGATAGTCCACTCCCGCCGGAAACGACGGGGCAGAGTGAATCCCTTGGTCGTAGGTTCGAATCCTACCGGGCCCACCACTTTCTCGTGTCATTCCGGACTCTCATACTTATTTTTCTAAAAACCTCTATCTGGAAACACCCGTATGATACCTCGCAGCCTTTCGGCAATATCCCTTACGAGACACCCTCAACCTAGTAATCATAGCTATCTCAGATAATTGTATGTTGACTTTTGATGCCTGCGTCTGCCCGGTGCGATAGTCACTGCACTGCGATTATCATTGCTGGTATACAGGCGTTCCTCAGCGTGAACAGTCGTTCTTAATATATAGATACCTCGATGGCTACGTTCAATTCGGCTGAGCCAATTTAGTTTGCGCGTGCGCTAACGAAACTATGCAGTCGCTCGCTGTATAATCTATAAAGACGTCGAACCCGCTTAAATTTAAATATCTCTTTTCTATCGTCCTCGCAGTTGGCGCAGACAGTACTTTCCTTCTTACGCTCAGGTAATGATGTCCTAATCTCTCTTCTTCAAGATTCCGTAAATAATAAAACTTATCTTCTTCTTCCTGCGATAATCCTGTAAAAACTCAGCTGAATAAGCGATTGTGTGCACTGAAGCTTCCTGTTGTGCGCGATGGCTGAACCGTCACACAAATCCTTACTAAGCGTGCATCATGATTACTATCCCTGTGATCTCCTTGTTCTGGCTATTAGCTCTCAATGCAGCGCGATGCTAAGTAGCTGACTATCGATTTGATTAATTTAATTATATTTGCGGCTTAGCAATACCAGCCTCTGACATGAACTCCTATCCCACACAGTCTAAAGCTTGGTTATTTTTATTCCTTACTTTTTTTATATATTCTCTTTTTTTTTTTTTATAATTCTTTATTATATTTTATCTCTCTTTCTTTTCCGGGACGTTTATTTGCCCTATCCTCATACATTTCGTGTACGGACAGCTGGTCGAGATGCTGCGCATGCCTGATACCGTCTTCGACACCCCGCTGGTGATTGCGGCTACAGCCATCATCCTGACGTTGTGCGCGTTCGGGCTGGCCGGGCTGCTGGTGGTGCGTCGCTTCGTGCTGCCGCGCATGCGGATCCGCCCCGAGGATTCGGAGTTCAGCGGGACCATGGTGCAGGGCGTGATGGTCTTCTACGGCCTGGCCGTGGCGTTGATCGCGGTCGGCGCTTTCGAAGCGTATTCCGACGCGTCGAGCATCGTCGCGGTGGAAGCGGCCGAACTGGGCGCGCTGTACCGGGACGCAAGCACCTATCCCGAGCCCACCCGTACAGAGCTGCAGCAGTCGCTGCGCGAATACGCCGAGTACGTGATCCACTCGGCCTGGCCCGCGCAGCGCAAGGGACAGATCGCCCGGCGGGGCATCGAGATGCTGAACGGCGTGCAGTCCTCGATGGCCGCCTTCGAGCCCGCGACGGAAGGCCAGAAGATCCTCCACGCGGAGGCGCTTCGTGCGTACAACCAGTTGCTCGAGGCGCGGAGCCTGCGGCTCGATGCGGTGGTCGGCACCGGGCTGCCCGGTGTGCTGTGGGTGCTGGTACTGGCGGGCGCCGCGATCAGCCTGAGCTCAACGTTCTTCTTCAGCGTCGCCGACGTGCGCCTGCACGCCGTCCTGGTGACGTTGCTGGCGACGTTCATTGGACTCGTCATCTTCATGATCTTCGCCTTCGATCGCCCGTTCCGCGGCGATCTCGGACTCGAGCCGGAGCCGTACCAGCTCGTCCTGGACAAGGTCATGCAATAGGCGACTGCTGCCGGCGCCGTCGCGGTGCCGCATCAGGCAGACGCCGATTGCCGGCGAGCATCCTGTCTAGAGGATCGCCGACACCATCAGTGCCAGGCCCACGGTGCCGACGCCCCAGACGAGGCTGCGCACGTAGGTGATGCCTGCCCAGTAGACAGGCAGGTACACGAGCCGCGCCCAGAAGAAGACCTGCGCCCCGAGCGTGGCCTGTTCGTCCGCACCCACCGCGTGTGCCGTGAGCGCCAGCGCGACAAACAGGATGAAGTTCTCCTGGGTGTTGCTTGCGGCGCGGACGGCGCGGCCCCCAAGCGGCGTGGGGTCGGGCAGATTGTCGCGATTGCTCAGGCCAAGCTTCATGCCTTCCGCGGTCCATTCGCGGTTGCGCAGAAAGGCGGCGGCCATGATCGACACCCAGGTCAGCACGGTCATCCAGACAACGAGTTGCAGCAGCGCGGTCATCGGTACCTCGTCGAAACAAGGCAGACGAAGGAGTGTAGCGAAGCGCGAGCGAGGGGGCCCCCTCGATTGTCGTAACATTGAGCCCATGTCGATCCACGTCGCGCTGACCCACGAGACCCGCTATCGCTACGACCGCCTGGCGACGCTGGGGCCGCAGGTTGTTCGCCTCCGGCCGGCGCCGCATTCCCGCACGCGGATCCTGAGCTACGCGCTGCACGTCGAGCCTGCCGGGCACTTCCTCAACTGGCAGCAGGATCCGCTCGGCAATTACCTCGCCCGCATCGTGGTTCCCGGGAAGACCCGCGAGTTCCGCCTGCAGGTGGACCTCGTCGCCGAAATGGCGGTGTTCAATCCGTTCGACTTCTTCCTCGAGCCCGAAGCCGAGCAGTACCCGTTCGCCTACGAGCCGCGCATCGCCAAGGAACTGGAGCCTTACCTCGAGCTCGAGCCTGCTGGTCCCCTGCTGACGGAGTGGCTGGGCAAGGATCGATCGCGGCCCGGTCGCAACGGTCAACTTCCTCGTCGAACTGAACCGGCAACTCCACCAGCACGTCGACTACGTGATCCGGATGGAGCCGGGCGTGCAGACCTGCGAGGAGACGCTGTCGAGCCGGAAAGGATCCTGCCGCGACTCTGCCTGGCTGCTCGTGCAGATCCTGCGGCGCCTTGGGCTCGCGGCTCGATTCGTGTCGGGTTACCTGATTCAGCTCAAGCCGGACGTCGCCGCACTCGACGGGCCGTCCGGCACCGACAAGGACTTCACCGACCTGCACGCCTGGACCGAGGTGTACCTGCCCGGTGCGGGCTGGGTCGGCCTCGACGCCACCTCGGGCCTGCTCGCCGGCGAGGGCCACATTCCGCTCGCGTGCGCTCCGCACCCGAGCGGCGCCGCGCCGATCACCGGCATGGCGGACGCGGGGAACGTCGAGTTCTCGTTCGCGATGCACATCGAGCGGATCGTCGAAACGCCGCGCGTGACGTACCCGTACACCGAGGACGAATGGTCGGCGATCGATGCGCTCGGGCGAGTCCGTGGACGAACAACTCGCCGAGGGCGACGTGCGGCTGACGATGGGCGGCGAGCCGACGTTCGTCGCCATCGACGACGTCGACGCTCCGGAATGGAACACCGCTGCGCACGGGCCCCACAAGCGCGCACTGGCGGCCACGTTGATCGGGCGGCTGCGCGACCGGTTCGCGCCGGGCGGCCTGCTGCACTTCGGCCAGGGCAAGTGGTATCCGGGCGAGTCGCTGCCGCGCTGGGCGTTTGCGCTGTACTGGCGCGGTGACGCGCAGCCGCTCTGGCGCGACGCGCGACTCATCGCGCAGGAGCACGGCAAGGGCGACGCGACGCTCGAGGACGCGAAGCGGTTCACCGAGACGCTGGCGACACTGCTCGGCGTCGACCCCGACCTGCCGGTGCCGGCGTTCGAGGATCCGGTCCCTTACCTGACCCGGGAGCAGCGGCTGCCGGAGAACGTCGATCCGTTCGACTCGAAGCTCGAGGATCCGGAGGAGCGCGCGCGCCTGGCCCGCGTGTTCGAGCGTGGGCTCGCCGCGCCGGTGGGATACGTGCTGCCACTGCAGCGCTGGAATGCGCCGCACCAGCGTGCCTGGTACAGCGAGCGCTGGACGACGCGACGCGGCAGGCTGTTCCTGGTGCCCGGCGATTCGCCGATCGGCTTTCGGCTGCCGCTCGAGTCGCTGCCGCACGTGCCGAAGGAGACCTACCCGTATTTCATGCCGGCGGACCCGTTCGCGCCGCGAGCGCCGATGCCCGGGCCGGGGCCGCGCGACGACGACCAGCTGGCGGTGCAACACCGGGCGTGCGGCGGGCGCCGATCCACAACGCGTGATGGAGCAGGGCGGGGCAGCCGGGGCCAGTGGCGTAGTGCGCACCGCGCTCGCGGTCGAGCCGCGGGACGGCCGCCTGTGCGTGTTCCTGCCGCCGACCGAGACGGCCAACGACTATGTCGAACTGATCGGCTGCGTGGAGGACGCGGCGGCCCGCATCGGGCGGCCGGTGCACGTCGAGGGCTACACGCCGCCCGCCGACGAGCGACTCAACGTCATCAAGGTCACGCCCGACCCGGGCGTCATCGAGGTCAACGTGCATCCCGCGCGCGACTGGCAGGAGCTCGTCTCGATCACCTCGACGCTGTACGAGGAAGCGCGGCTCAGCCGCCTGGACGCGCAGAAGTTCATGGTCGACGGCCGCCACACCGGCACCGGCGGTGGCAACCACGTCGTCGTCGGCGGCGCGACGCCGGCGGACAGCCCCTTCCTGCGCCGGCCCGACCTGCTGCGCAGCCTGATCACGTACTGGCAGAATCACCCGTCGCTCTCGTTCCTGTTCTCGGGACTCTTCATCGGTCCGACCAGCCAGGCGCCGCGCATCGACGAGGGGCGCCACGACCAGCTGCACGAGCTCGAAATCGCGTTCCAGCAGATGGAGCAGGCGGCCGCCTCGGGACCGGTCGCGCCGTGGGTCGTCGACCGGCTGCTGCGCAACATCCTGATCGACGTGAGCGGCAACACGCACCGCACCGAGATCTGCATCGACAAGCTGTATTCGCCCGACGGGCCGACCGGCCGCCTCGGCCTCGTCGAGTTCCGCGCGTTCGAGATGCCGCCGCACGCGCAGATGAGCCTGACGCAGCAGCTGCTGCTGAGGGCGCTGATCGCGCGGTTCTGGCGCACGCCGTACACGCAGCGCCTGGTGCGCTGGGGCACGGCGCTGCACGACCGGTTCATGCTGCCGCACTTCGTATGGCAGGACTTCCGCGACGTGCTGCGCGACATGCGGGACGCGGGCTTCGATCTGCAGGATCGCTGGTTCGAGCCGCACTTCGAGTTCCGGTTCCCGCGCTACGGCGCCGTCGAGCGCGGCGGGGTCGAGCTCGAGCTGCGCCAGGCACTCGAACCCTGGCACGTGCTCGGCGAGGAAGGGAGCGTCGGCGGCACCGCCCGCTACGTCGACTCGTCGCTCGAGCGGCTGCAGGTGCGGGCACGCGGCGTCAATCCCGAGCGTCACGTGGTCGCGTGCAACGGGCGCCGGGTGCCGCTGCGACCGACCGATGCCGCCGACGAGACGGTGGCCGGCGTCCGGTTCCGTGCCTGGCAGCCTTCACGCTGCCTGCACCCGACGATCCCCGTGCACGCGCCGCTGGTGATCGAGATCCTCGACGCGTGGTCCGGCCGCTCGCTCGGCGGATGCACCTATCACGTGGCCCACCCGGGCGGCCGCAACTACGAGACGTTTCCGGTCAACTCGTTCGAGGCCGAGAGCCGCAGGCTCGCCCGCTTCTCGGAGCTCGGGCACTCGCCGGGTCCGGTCGCGCTGCCCCGTGACGAAATCCATCCCGAGTTTCCGCTGACGCTGGACCTCCGGCGCGTGCCTGCCTGACTCTTCGAGGAGCCCGAGCCTTGAGTTCCGTGATCGAGCCGCTGCCGAGATCGACCGATGCGACGCTCGCGCCGCTGTTCGACGCGTACCAGCCGTTGCCGGGGATCTTCGACGAAATGAAGACCGCCGACGGCCAGCTGCGACCGCACTGGCGGAAGCTGGTCGAAGCCGTCGCGCGCCCTGAGTCCGGCGGAGATGGATGCACGCTGGAAGCGTGTCGAGCGGATCCTCTACGAGAACAGCCTCACGCACGACATCTACGGCGCGGGCGGCGCGACAGCGCGGCCGTGGCACCTCGATGCGCTGCCGCTGCTCGTTTCGGCCGACGACTGGCGCCGCCTGGAGGCGGGACTGATCCAGCGGGCGCGGCTGCTCGATGCCGTGCTGGCGGACTGCTACGGCGAGCAGCGCCTGATGCTGGAAGGGCGCCTGCCGGCAGCGCTGGTGCTGGGCAACCCGCAGTTCCTCCGGCCGTGTCATGGCGTGCAGGTGAGCGGCGGTCGGCGCCTGCACTATTACGCGGCGGACGTCGGGCGCGCGCCCGACGGCAGCTGGTGGGTGCTCAAGGACCGCTGCGAGTCCCCGGTGGGTGGCGGATATGCGCTCGAGAACCGCATCGCATTGCGAAATTGCCTGCCGGACGAGTTCGCCGCCAACCGGGTGCAGCAGCTGGCGGGCTTCTTTCAGTCGGTGCACGACGGCCACATCGCGCTGACCAGCCAGGCCGAGCCTCGCATCATCGTGCTGACGGCAGGACCCAATGCGCCCGGGTACTTCGCGCATTCCTACCTCGCGCGCTACCAGGGCTACGTGCTCGCGGAAGGCGCCGACCTGACGGTCCGCGACAACCGCGTGTACCTGAAGACGCTCGAGGGGCTGCGCCCCGTGGACGTGATCATCCGGCGCGTCGAGGCCGCCTCGTGCGACCCGCTCGAGCTGCGCAGCGACTCGCCGCACGGCGTGCCCGGCCTGGTCGAGGCCGTGCGCGCCGGGACGGTCAGCGTCGTCAACGCGCTCGGCAGCGGGCTGGCCGATACCGAGAGCCTGATGCCGTTCCTGCCGGGGCTCTGTCGTGACCTGCTGCACGAAGAACTGCAGTTGCCGTCGCTGGCGACCTGGTGGTGCGGCCAGGACGACGCGCGCGACTACGTGCTGCGGAATCTCGACCTGCTTGAAACACGGGACGTCTTCTATCGCGGCGCGAGCGAGGCCGGCACCCAGAATCCCGATGGCGCGGAAGCGTGGCGGGTCGGTGGGCCGGCGGACCTGATTGCGCGGCGCGGATTCGCTTACCTCGCGCGCGAACCGATGCGACTGTCGACGGCGCCGGTGATAGGGCCGCAGGGCCTGCGCCCGGTGCCGTTCGCGTTGCGGGTCTTCGTCGCCGCATCGCCCGACGGCTACGTGGTGATGCCGGGCGGTCTCGCGAGGCTCTGCCCGCCTCACGCGGGGCAGGCCTTCGATTTCGGCCGGTTCGGCGACGGCAAGGACACGTGGGTCCTGTCAGACTCGCAGGCGCGTACCGGCCCGATGCGACGCACCCGCGCGGGCGCCATGGAGTTGCGGCGAACCGGACGGGAACTGCCGAGCCGTACCGCCGACAACCTGTTCTGGCTGGGGCGCTACGCCGAGCGGGCCGAAGGCATCATGCGCCAGGTCCGCAGCTCGGTCACACGCATGGTGGACGACGAGCGCCCGAGCGAGGACCTGCTGGCGATCGATCGCGTGCTGCGCGCGACGTTCGCGAAGGCCGGCATCGAGCCGTCCGCCGATGGCGAAGTCGCCGCGGGGATGCGCACATCCCTGGACCGCCAGCTCGGCGAGCTCGTCTTCGATGCGGACCGGCTCTACGGATTGCGGCGCACGCTGCGCGACCTCGGCCGCACCGCTTCGTTGAGCCGCGATCGCCTGTCCGTCGATTCGTGGCGCATCCTGCGCAGCCTGCAGCCCGAGGATTTCGCGAGGCGCCCGAGCCCGGCTGCCGCGGCCCGCCACGTGTCGATTGCCGGGATCCTTGGCCAGCTCGACCAGGGCATCCAGCGCCTGGCCGCCTTCAGCGGCATGGGCAAGGAGAACATGACGCGCAGCTTCGGCTGGCACTTTCTCGACATGGGACGGCGCATCGAGCGCGGCATGCAGACGACCGCGCTGCTCGGGTGCCTGCTCGGGGCGACCGATCCGGAGGACGACGGCAGCCTGATCCTCGTGCTCGACATCGCCGACAGCTTCATGACGTACCGGTCGCGCTACCTGCTGACGCCGCAACTCGCGCCGGTGCTCGACCTGCTGTTGCTCGACGAGACGAACCCGCGCTCGCTGGCCTTCCAGGTCGAGGCGCTGGACGACCACCTGGAGAAGCTGCCGCGAGACCCGGGCAAGCCGGCGGGCAGCAGCGAGCAGCTGCTGGTGCACGAGCTGCTCGCGCAACTGCGCCTCGCCGACATCACGAGCCTGAGCCGCCGCAGCCGGCAGGGTGGCCGTCCCGAGCTCGAGGCGCTGCTCGGGCGAGTCGCGGCAGACCTGCCCAGGCTGACGACGGGCATCACGCGCACCTACTTCAGCCACGCCGAGGCCGTGCATTCGGTGTCGACGGCAGGCAGCGCGCCCCGCTGAACCGCATGCGCTACGACGTCCGTCACCGCACGATCTATCGGTACAGCCAGCCTGTATCGATCTCGCACCACGTGCTGCACCTCGTGCCTCGCCGGCACGACCTGCAGGTCCTGCATTCGTCGAAGCTCTCGATCGAGCCGAGCCCGGCGGTGCGCAGCGATGCCGAGGACTACTTCGGCAACCCGCTGACCTTCCTGACGATCCAGGAGCAGCACGAGCAGCTCGCGATCGAATCACGGTCGCTGGTCGACGTGGTGGCGCCGGAGCCCCGGGAACCTTCGCGGACGATGCCCTGGGACCGGATCTTCCGGCAGCTCGAACAGAGCCGAACGCGCGACGGCATCGCCGCGCTGCAGTTCGCCATCGACTCCCCGCACACACGGGCGTCGGCCGACCTCGCGGGCTATGCGCTGCAGTCGTTCCTGCCGGGCCGGCCGGTGCTCGAGGCCGCTCTCGACCTGACGCACCGCATCCACCGCGATTTCCGCTACGACAGCGACGCCACCAGCGTCTCGACGCCGGTGGACGAAGTATTCAGGCTGCGGCGCGGGGTCTGCCAGGACTTCGTCCACGTCGAGCTGGCGTGCCTGCGTGCGCTCGCGGTGCCGGCCCGCTACGTCAGCGGCTATCTGCTCACACGCGCGCCGCCGGGCCGGGAGAAGCTCGTCGGCAGCGATGCCTCGCATGCCTGGGTCTCGGTGTGGTGTGCCGATGCGGGCTGGGTCGACCTCGACCCGACCAACGACATCGCCACCGGCGACGAGCACGTGACGCTGGCCTGGGGCCGGGACTACGGGGACATCAGCCCGATCAACGGGGTAACCTTCGGCGGAGGCCAGCACGTGATCGAAGTGGCGGTCGACGTCATTCCGATTGGACCGTCCCGGGCCGCAGGGCAGGCGAGCTCATGACCAGCTGGAAACCCGCCGGACTGCTCGAAGACTACGAGCCCGGCGGGTTCTACTGCGAACTCCTCGGCGCCGCGAAGCTGCCTGCGTCGCACACCCGGACGGTGCGCGAACGCATCGACGGGCTGAGCCTGGCGGAACTCAGGCGCCGCGCGCAGGCCGCCGAGCACGAGCTCTTCAATCTCGGCGTCACGTTCACCGTCTACACCGACCGCGAGCAGATCGACCGGATCCTGCCGTTCGACGTCATTCCCCGCGTCCTCTCCGCGGCCGAGTGGGCAACGATCGAGCGCGGCGTCGTGCAGCGGGTCACCGCGCTCAACCGGTTCATCGAGGACGTCTATCACGAGCAGCGGATCCTGCGCGAAGGCATCGTGCCCGCCGAGCTCGTGCTCGGCAACGCGAACTTCCGCCCGCAGATGCAGGGACTGAAGGTCCCTTTCGGCAACTACGTCAACATCTGCGGCGTGGACATCGTCCGCGGCGGCGACGGCCGCTTCTACGTTCTCGAGGACAACGCGCGCACGCCGTCCGGCGTGTCCTACGTCGTCGAGAACCGCCACCTGACGCAGCGCGCGTTTCCCGACCTGATGCGCAACATCGGGGTGCGGTCCGTCTCGAACTACGGGCAGCGACTGGTCGGGCAGCTCACGGAGCTTGCGGCAGGCATCGGCAGCGGTCCGTCGGTGGTGCTGCTCTCGCCGGGCGTCTACAACTCCGCGTACTTCGAGCACGTCTTCCTGGCCCGCGAGATGGGCGTGCCGCTGGTCGAAGGCCGCGACCTCGTCGTCCGCGACGATCGCGTCTTCATGAAGACGACCGGCGGACTGGCGCGCGTCGACGTGATCTACCGGCGCATCGACGACGACTTCCTCGACCCGGAGGCGTTCAATCCCAGGAGCATGCTCGGCGTGCGCGGCCTGATGCGTGCGTACCGCGCGGGCAATGTCGTGCTGGCGAACGCCGTCGGCACCGGCATCGCCGACGACAAGGCCGTCTACGCCTACGTGCCGCGCATCATCCGCTACTACCTCGACGAGGAGGCGATCCTGCCGAACGTCGAGACCCACATCTGCCGGGAACGCGAGGGCCTCGAGTACACGCTGCAGCACCTCGAGGAGCTGGTGGTCAAGCCGGTCGGCGAATCGGGCGGCTACGGCATCCTGATCGGGCCGCACGCAAGCCGCAAGGCGCTGGCGGAGTTCCGGCGCAGGCTGCGCGCGGCTCCCGCCAATTACATCAGCCAGCCCGTCGTGCAGTTGTCGGTGTGCCCCACGGTCACGCGCAGCGGCATCGAGCCACGGCACGTGGACCTGCGTCCCTTCGCCGTCACCGGCCGCTCGACCTGGGTGCTGCCGGGCGGGCTGACTCGCGTGGCGCTGCGCAAGGGCTCGCTGGTCGTCAACTCGTCGCAGGGCGGCGGATCAAAGGATACCTGGGTCCTTGAATAGCATTCTCGCAAGGCACGCCGAGTGCATCTTCTGGCTGGCCCGGCAGGTCGAGCGGTCGAACAGCACTGCGCGGATCCTCGACATCAACGAGACCTTCAGCCGCAATGCGCGCGGCGAGCACGACTGGGAGTCGGTGCTGCGGCTGTACGGGGACGAGCAGAATTTCAGGGATACGGGCCGCCGGCCGACCGCCGACGCGGTGATCCACTTCTACGTCCTGGACGACGAGAACCCGAACTCGGTGCTGAGCAGCATCGGCATGGCGCGCGAGAATGCGCGCGCACTGCGCCCGCTGATCTCGACCGAGATGTGGGTGCAGCTGAACAGCTTCCACAATCGCCTCCGTCGCCTGCGCAAGGCCGACCTGCGGATCGAGAACCTCAACCGCCTGTGCAGTTACATCAAGGAGTCCTGCCAGACCCACAGCGGCATCACCGCGGAGACGCTCTACCGCGACGAGTCCTGGTACTTCCACCAGATCGGCCGTGCCATCGAGCGCGCCGACCAGACGACGCGACTCGTGGACGTGAAATACCAGGTGCTGCTGCCGCAACCGAGCGACGTGGGTTCGCCGATCGACGAGGCCCAGTGGAACACCCTGCTGCGCTCGGCCGCGGGCTTTCATGCCTTTCGGCGCAATCATCCGCAGAGCATGTCGCCGTCCATGGTGGTCGGCTTCCTGGTGCTCGACCGGCGCTTCCCGCGGTCGGTCGCGGCGAGCGTGCTCGTCGCCAACGAGCACCTGCACGAGCTGCGACTGAAGTACGGGCACACCGCCAGGCGATCCGCGTCCAACCTGCTGCGCCGGCTCGCCGCCACGCTGGCCGAGGAGACCGCGGACGACCTGATCGCCCGGGGCCTGCACGACGGCCTCGACGGGATCCAGGCCGAGCTCGGCGCCGTGACCAACGCGCTGGGCCGGGAATTCTTCCTGCTGACGGAAACGGACGACGCTGCCGTAGTCGCGGGCAGCGGCTGCACC